>JBBRYA010000005.1:0-97200 GCA_038238015.1 Solirubrobacterales bacterium | reverse complement strand
CGGTGGAGGAGCCGTCGGCCAGCACGTGGCCCTTGGGCACCTTCTCGCCCGTGGCGACGCTCGGCTTCTGGTGGATCAGCGTGCCCTGGTTGGAGCGCGAGAACTTGTGCAGCGGGTACTCGTCGCGGCCCTCGGAGTGCTCGACGACGATCGTCTCGGCGTCGACGTGGGCGACGGTGCCGGCGTTCTTGGCCAGCAGCACGTCACCGGTGTCCAGGGCGGCGCGGCGCTCCATCCCGGTGCCCACGACGGGGGCGTCGGTCTTCAGCAGCGGCACGGCCTGGCGCTGCATGTTGGAGCCCATCAGCGCCCGGTTGGCGTCGTCGTGCTCCAGGAACGGGATCATCGCCGTAGCGACCGACCAGATCTGCTCGGGCGAGACGTCCATGAGGTCGACGTCCTTCGGCGCGACCGTCACGTACTGGCCGGCCTGGGTGCGGCAGACGGTCTCCTTGTCGAGGATCTTCTTCGTCTTGGGATCGACTGTCACGTTGGCCTGCGCGATCAGCTGCTCCTCCTCCTGGGTGGCATCCAGGCGGACGATCTTCTCGGTGACCACGCCGTTCTCCACGACGCGGTAGGGCGTCGTGATGAATCCGTGCTCGGAGATCTCGGCGAAGCTCGACAGCGAGCCGATCAGGCCGATGTTCGGCCCCTCCGGCGTCTCGATCGGGCACATGCGGCCGTAGTGGGTCGGGTGCACGTCGCGCACCTCGATCGGCGCGCGCTCGCGGGTCAGGCCGCCCGCGCCCAGCGCGCTCAGGCGCCGGCGGTGGGTCAGGCCGGCCAGGGAGTTCGTCTGATCCATGAACTGCGACAGCTGCGAGGAGCCGAAGAACTCCTTCTGCGCGGCGACGACCGGGCGGATGTTCACGATCGTCTGCGGCGTGATCGTGTCCTCGTCCTCGGTCGTCAGGCGCTCGCGGACGACGCGCTCCATGCGGTAGAGGCCGATGCGGAAGGCCTCCTGGATGAGCTCGCCGACCGTCCGCAGGCGGCGGTTGCCGAAGTGCTCGTACTCGTCGAGGTGGTCGGCGACGGGCTCGCGGGCCATCGAGGCGGCCTCGGCGGCGTAGTCCTTGATCTCGACCTCGCCGTCCTCGGGGATCCCGAGGTACTTCGGCAGGGAGACGAGCTCGCGCACGAGCGCGTGGATGTCGTCGTGGGTGAGGACACGGGTCTCGAGGTCGATGTCGAGGCCGAGGCGCGCGTTGAGCTTGTAGCGGCCGACGCGCGTGAGGTCGTAGCGCTTCGGGTCGAAGAAGAGCTGGTTCATCAGCGAGTAGGCGGCGTCGACCGACGGCGGCTCGCCCGGGCGCTGCTTCTTGAAGAGCTCGATCAGCGCGCCCTTCTTCGTCTTGGTCGCCTCGGGATCGCTCTCGATCGTGTTGCGGATGTAGAGCGAGTTGCCGAACAGCTCCGCGATCTCGGCGTCGAGGCGCGCGATGTCGTCCTCGGACTCCTCCGCCGCGCCGTCGGTCTCCGGGTTGTAGTTCATGGCCCGCAGCAGGACGGTGACCGGCAGCTTGCGCTTGCGGTCGATCCGGACGAAGACCTTGCCCTTCTTGTCGATCTCGAGCTCGAGCCAGGAGCCGCGGGCCGGCATCAGGTTGCCGATGAAGACCTGCTTCTCCGGGTCCTTGGGCTCCATCAGGTAGGCGCCCGGGGAGCGCACGAGCTGCGTCACGACGACGCGCTCGGTGCCGTTGATGATGAAGGTGCCGCGCTCGGTCATCCACGGGAAGTCGCCCATGAACACCGACTGCTCGCGGATCTCGCCCGTCTCGCGGTTGACGAAGCCGACCGTGACGGTCAGCGGGCGCGCGTAGGTCAGGTCCTTCTCGCGACACTCCTCCAGCGACGCCACCGGGTCATCGAACGTGAACTCGCCGAACTGCACGGCGAGGTTGCCGGTGTAGTCCTCGATCGGGGAGATGTCGTCGATCGTCTCGCGGAGTCCCCCCTTCTCGGTGTCGACCAGCCAGAAGAAGGACTTCTTCTGGATGTCGATGAGGTTGGGGACTTCGAGGACCTTGTCAAGACGCGCGAAGTTACGGCGCGTGCGGGGAGCGTCAACAGCAGCCAAGACGGCGACTCCTCAGGGGGATTCGAGGACGGCGGAGAGAGGCGCGGTGTTGCCCGAGGGCATCAAAAACCGCGACCAGCCAAGATAGCACAGGGCGAAGCAGACCCCTGTAAGGGGCGTTCGGCGCTCACGGACCCCGTCCGGCCCGGTCCCGTATGTGGCGGGATGGGCGCTGTGGACGGCTGCGACTATCGGCCGACTCGGGGGGAAGTGTAGCCGGGGGCGCAAGCCCCCGGGGAAAACGGTTTCGCCTGCCAGGCGCTCGCCCGGTGGGCGAGCGCCTTCGCCGACGTTACTTGACCTCGACGCTCGCGCCGGCCTCTTCGAGGTCGCCCTTGAGCTTGTCGGCCTCCTCGCGGTCGACGCCCTCCTTGATGGGCTTGGGCGCCTCGTCGACGAGCGCCTTGGCCTCCTTCAGGCCGAGGCCGGTCGCCGCGCGGACGACCTTGATGACCTGGATCTTCTTGTCGCCGGCGCCCGTGAGGACGACGTCGAACGCGCTCTGCTCCTCCTCGGGCTCAGCGGCGTCCCCGCCGCCTCCGCCGCCGGCCGGGGCAGCCGCCGCGACGGCCGTCGCGGACACGCCGAACTCCTCCTCGAGCGCCTTGATGCGCTCGGACAGCTCGAGCACGGAGATCTTCTTGAGCTCGTCGATCCACTCCTGGGTGCTGCTGGCCATGTCTACTCCTTCTCGGTTTCAGTGGTTCCCGGCGAGGCGTCCTCGGCCGGGGCAGGTTCAGGGTCGGCTGGGGCCTCGGCGGCCGCGGCCGGCGTCTCTTCGGGAGCCTCGGCCTCCGTCTCCGCGGCGGGAGCCTCGGCCTCGGGAGAGGTGGTTTCGCCTGCCAGGCGAGAATCGCCTGACGGCGACTCGCCTTCGGCGACGTTACGCATGTCCGCGATCTGCGACAGCTGGCGAGCCAGCCCGCCGATCAGCCCGTTCAGGCTGCTCGCCAGACCGGTCAGCGGCGAGGCCACCATCCCGACGAGGCGCCCGTAGAGCACCTGGCGGCTGGGCAGGCGAGCGATGTCCTCCACCTGCTCGGCGCTCAGCGTCCCGCCGTTCATCCAGCCGCCCTTGAACGTCAGCAGGCCCGAGGTGCGGCGGAAGTCCGCGAGCGCCTTGGCCGCCAGCGCCACGTCGCCGCGCACGAAGGTGAACGCCGTCGGGCCGACGAGGTAGGCCTTCAATGGCTCCGCGCCCGCCTGATCGGCGGAGCGCTCGGTGAGGGTGTTCTTGACCACCCGGAAGGTGGCGTCGGCCTCGCGCAGGCGAGCGCGCAGCTCGGCCGCCTGGGGCACGGACGCGCCGCGGTAGTCGACCGCGTAGATCGCTTCCGACTCGGTGATCTGCTGCGCCACCTCCTCGATGGCGGCAGCCTTCTGCTCTCTGTCCAACTCGATTCCTCCTGTCCCGGACTTCTCGCGAAGCGTGCCGGGGGTCTCTGGAAAGTAACGTCGCCGAAGGCGAGTCGCTGGCGACTTGCCTGGCAGGCGAAAGCAAATTCAGGCGGCCGAAGCAGCCTCCTCTTCAACGAGGTCCTTGACCTTCGACGGGTCCACCTTGATGCCCGGGCCCATGCTGGAGGCCATGACGATCGAGCGGAGGTACTTGCCCTTCGCGGCGGAGGGGCGGGCGCGGATCAGCTCTTCGAGGACGGCCTGGTAGTTGCCCAGGAGCTTGTCGTCGTCGAAGGAGGTCTTGCCGACCACCATGTGCACGATCGCGGTGCGGTCGGTGCGGTACTCGACCTTGCCGGCCTTGGACTCCTCGACGGCCTTGGCGACGTCCATCGTCACGGTGCCGACCTTCGGGTTGGGCATCTTGCCCTGCGGCCCGAGGACGCGGCCGAGGCGCCCGACCACCGGCATCATGTCCGGGGTCGCGATCGCGATGTCGAAGTCGGTGAAGCCGTCGTTCTGCACACGGTCGGCGAGGTCCTCGGCGCCGACGATGTCCGCGCCGGCCTCCTCGGCCTCCCGAGCCTTGTCGCCGCGGGCGAAGACCGCGATCGTGACGTCCTTGCCGAGGCCGTGGGGCAGCGCGATGGTGCCGCGCAGCTGCTCGTCGGCGTGGCGGACGTTCAGCCCCGTCCGGACGTGGATCTCGACGGACTCGTCGAACCTCGGGCGAGCGGCGCCGCGCATGAGGCGGACCGCCTCGTGCGGCGTGTAGAGACGCTCGCGGTCGATGGCCGCCCGCGCCTCGAGGTAGCGCTTGCCGTGCTTGGCCATTACGAAACCACCTCGACGCCCATCGAGCGCGCGGTGCCCTCGATGATCTTGGCGGCCTGCTCGACGTCGTGGGCGTTGAGGTCGCCGAGCTTGGTCTCGGCGATGGCGCGGACCTGCTCGCCGGTGATCGTGCCGACCTTCGTGCGGTTGGGCTCTCCCGAGCCCTTCTCGATGCCGATCGCCTGGCGGATCAGCACGGCGGCCGGGGGCGTCTTGGTGATGAAGGTGAACGAGCGGTCCTCGAAGACCGTGATCACCACGGGGATCGTCGTGCCCGCGTCGCCCTGGGTCTGGGCGTTGAACGCCTTGACGAACTCCATGATGTTGATGCCGTGCTGGCCCAGCGCAGGACCGACCGGCGGAGCCGGGGAGGCCTGCCCGCCAGGGGCCTGCAGCTTGATGCTTGTCAACACTTTCTTAGCCATGTCTAGATCTTCTTCACCTGGTCATACCCAACCTCGACGGGCGTTTCCCGTCCGAAGATAGATACCAGCACCTTCAGGCGGCCGGCGTCCTCGTTGATCTCGGAGATCTCGCCGGAGAAATCAGACAGCGGGCCGGAGATGACCTTGACCGACTCGCCGATGCTGAACTGCGCCCGGCTGGGGACGCGCACGGCCTCCTCGCGGTGCAGCAGGCGGTTGACCTCGGCCTGGGTGAGCGGGATCGGCTCGTTGGAGGCGCCGACGAAGCCGGTCACCCCGGGCGTGCCCTTGACGACCTGCCAGGAGTCCTCATTGAGGTCCATGTTCACCAGCACGTAGCCGGGCATGGTGCGCTTCTCGACGGAGATCTTCTGGTTGTCCTTCATCTCCTGCACGGTCTCGGTGGGCACGACCACCTGGCGCACGGCGCGCTGCTGGCCGAGGGAGGAGACGCGGTGCTCGAGGTTCTGCTTGACCTTCTTCTCGTGCCCGGAATAGGTGTTGATGACGTACCAGCGGAACATGGGGCTTCTCTCAGAGTCGGGGAGCTAGAGGATGGCGTCGATGATGGGCTTCCACAGGGCGTCCAGCAGCCCCAGATAGCCGCCGGCGAGGACGACGAAGCCGAGCACGACGGCCGTCGCCTGGCCGACCTGACGGCGGTTGGGCCACTGCACGCGGCGCAGCTCGTCGACGCTGTGGCGCAGGAAGGAGAGGACGCGGCCGCGGTGTGGGCGCGGCACGGCGGCGTGCTGGTCGCCATGCTCGGCGCTCGTCTCGCGAACGGGGACGAGATCGCGCTCGACCTCGTCGGGGGCGCGCTCGAGGGTGTCCTCGCCCTCGTCCTCGTACTCGGGCTCGTAGCCGGGGAGCACTGCGCCCGCCTCGGCGAGCTTGGCCTCGTCGACGCTGGAGGAGGCGTGCTTGAGCGGGTCCGGGGCGGGCGTGTAGCCCAGGCCGGCGTCCTCGACCGACGCGTCGTCCAGCCCGCTGTCGCGAGGTGCGCGCGCACGGGCGCCGGCCCCCCGAGCGGGGTTGCCGGAGCGCTCCTGGCGCTTGCGGCGCTGCTTCGCGCGCTGACGGTCACGAGCCACGCGTCGATCCCCTAACGGGTCTCGCGGTGCGGCGTGGACTTGCGGCACCACTTGCAGAACTTGCGCAGCGTGATGCGGTCCGGGTTGTTTCGCTTGGACTTATTGGTCTGGTAGTTCCGGCGCTTGCACTCCTCGCAGGCGAGGGTGACGGCGATCCGGACATCTCCGCGGGCCATCGGGCAGCTCCGGGGTCGGCTTCAAGGGGCACCGGCGCGATAAAAAACCCCGCACCGGTGCGAGGTCGGCGAGGGAGTCTAGCGCAGGTCGCGCGTGGTCTCGCGGGCAAGAAGGCGCCTCACGCCGGGACGGCGGCGGCGCGCTCGCGCGCCTGCTCGCGCGACAGCGGCCGCTTGCCCCAGCGCGCGGCCTCGGCGTAGTCCATCAGCGCGCCGAAGTAGTCGCTCAGCAGCGGCGGCGGGGCGATCCCGGCCGGTCCGAGCACGGCGCGGGCGCGGGCGTCGTCGAACACCACCCGCATGTCGAAGTAGGGCACGAAGACCGCGCCCTGCTCGCCGGCGGCCGAGGCCTCGGCCGCGTGCTCAGGCGCGACGAACGGCGGCCGCGGGAGCCCGAAGTGCTCGGCGGCCAGCGCCCGCAGCTGCTGGAACGTGCACGCGTCGCGGCCGGCCACGAGGTTGAACACCCCGGCCTCGCGGCGGTCGAGCAGGTGGACGAGCGAGTCGGCCACGTAGTCCACCGGGACGACGTCCACGAGCGCGCCGGGCGGGGCGGGCACGCTCTCGAAGAGCCCGCGCGAGAACGCCCGCAGCGGCCAGTAGAGGACGTTGAACGCGGGGGTCCAGCCGGAGTCCGACTCCCCCATGACGATGCTCGGCCGCGCGATCGCGGGCCCAAGCTCGCGCGCGAGCGCGACGATCTCCTCGGCCTCGGCCTTGGTCTGCTCGTAGGTGTTGCGGTAGCGCTGGCCGGCGTCGAGCTGCCGCTCGCGGAAGGTGCCCTCGAAGTGCCCGGCCACGTAGGCGGTCGAGACGTGCAGGAAGCGCTCCACGCCACCGCTGGCCTGGGCCTCGACCGCGAGGTCGAGCACCCGCGCGGTGCCGTCGACGTTGATCGCCCGCGCGTCCTCGAGCGGCAGGTCGAAGGCGATCGAGGCCGCGCAATGCAGGACCGCGTGGGTGCGCTCGGCGATCTCGGCGCGGCGGGCGCCGATCCCGAGCCCGGCCTGCGTCACGTCCCCGCGCACGGCGTGCACGCGCGCGCGATAGGGCGAGGGGTCCTCCCACAGCGTGTGCAGGACGCCGTCGAGGCGCTCCTGCGCCGCCGCGTCGTCATCGGCGCGGATCAGCGCGAGCACCTCGCGGTCGCCCTCGGCGAGCAGGCGCGCGAGCACCTCCATCCCGAGGAAGCCGGTGGCGCCGGTGAGCAGGACGGCGGGCTTCATGCCAGCGCCTCCTCGCGCGCCTGGACGATCTGCGTGCCCATCGCGTGGAAGCCGCCGTCGACGTGCAGGATCTCGCCGGTGATCGCCCGCGCGAGGTCGGAGAGCAGGAAGCAGACCGCGCCCGCGACCGGGCCGGTGTCCTCGGTGTCCCAGCCCAGCGGTGCCTGGCGCTCCCACGCCGTGGCCAGCTGCTCGAAGCCCGGGATCCCCCGTGCGGCGAGCGTCCCGAGCGGCCCCGCCGAGACGAGGTTGACGCGGATGCCGCGCGGCCCGAGGTCGCGGGCGAGGTAGCGCGAGACGGCCTCGAGCGCGGCCTTGGAGACGCCCATCCAGTCATAGACCGGCCAGGCGACCTGCGCGTCGAAGTCCATCCCGACCACGCTCCCGCCCTCCTCCATCAGCGGCAGCATCGCCGCCGCCAGCGCCTTCAGCGAGTAGGCGCTGGTCTGAAACGCGGTCGTCGCGCTCTCGGGCGGCGTCTCTAGGAAGTTCCCCCCGAGCGCGTCCTCCGGCGCGAAGGCGATCGCGTGCAGCACGCCGTCGACGCGGCCCCAGCGCTCGCGCAGCTCGGCGGCGACCGCCTCGAGGTCCTCGGGCGAGTTGGCGTCGAGCTCGAGCACGTCGGCCGGCTGGGGCAGCCGGGCCGCGGCGCGCTCGGTCATGCGCTTGGCGCGGCCGAAGCCGGTGAGCACGACCTCGGCGCCGGCCTCCTGGGCCTGGCGGGCGACCTCCCAGGCGATCGAGTCGCGGGTGATGACGCCGGTGATGAGGAGCTTCTTGCCGGCGAGCATCACAGCGGGATGAGGACGGTGGACTCGTCCCTCCAGAGGACTTCGACACGCGCACGCGCGACGGTCTCGCCGTGCTGGTTGGCGATTGCCCACGTCAGGGCGACGAGCCCGGTCGTGTCGTCGACCGCCGTCGTCTCGGCGATCCGCCCGTGGACGGAGATCGTGTCGCCGAGGCGCACGGGGCGCTTGAACACCACGTCGCCGACGCGGCGCAGGGCCACGACGCGCTCGGGGTCGAAGGGCACGAGGCCGCCGGCCAGCGAGACGACAAGCAGCCCGTGGGCGATGCGCTCGCCGAACGGCGAGCCGGCGGCCCACTCGGGGTCGACGTGCTGGGGATGCTCGTCGCCGGTCAGCGAGGCGAAGTCCGCGACGTCGGCCTCGGTGACCGTGCGGGTGCCGGTGGAGAAGACCTGACCCTCCTCAAGCGCCTCGAAGGGGCCGGACCAGTCGATGGTCGGTGTCATAGGGGGATGTTCCGAATCCGGGTGGCCGGACCGGCCACCGCGTCGAGGGTGTGCAGTGCTTCGATCAGGCGGCGGCGGGTGCCGGTGGGCTCGATGACCTCGTCGACGTAGCCCTCGGCGGCGGCGGTGCCGGCGCTGAGGTGCTCCTCCGTGTAGCGCGCGGCGAACTCCTCGCGGGCCATCTCGGGATCCTCGGCCGCCGCGATGTCGCGGCGGTTGACGATCCCGACGGCCTGCTTGGCGCCCATCACGCCGAGCGTGGCGCCCGGCCAGGCGAAGGAGTAGTCCGCGCCGAGGTCGCGCGAGTTCATCGCGATGAAGGCGCCGCCGAAGGCCTTGCGCAGGACGACGGTGACCTTCGGCACGCTCGCCTCGGCGAAGGCGTGCACGAGCTTGGCGCCGTGGCGGATGACGCCGCCGCGCTCCTGGCGCGTGCCGGGCATGAAGCCCGGGGTATCCACGAGCACGACCAGCGGCAGCCCGAAGGCGTTGCAGGTGCGCACGAAGCGCGCGGCCTTGGTGCCGGAGTCGGCGTCGAGGACGCCGCCGAGGTAACGCGGCTGGTTGGCGACGACGCCGACCGGCCGGCCCTCCAGCCGCGCGAACGCGCAGACGACGTTGCGCGCCCAGCGCGGCGCCCATTCGAGCATCCGACCGCCGTCCACCAGTCCCTTGATGACGTCGCGCACGTCGTAGACGCGGCGCTCGTCGTCGGGGACGGGGTCGGACGGGTCCAGTCCGGTCGGCTCGGCCGAGCGCCAGCGCGGCGGGCGCTCGCCGGCGTGGGAGGGCAGGTGGTCGAGCAGATCGCGCACGAGCATCGCGGCGTCGGCGTCGCTGGGGGCGACGAAGTGCGCGACGCCGTTGCGGTCGTGGACCTTCGGGCCGCCGAGCTCGGCCGCCGTGACGTCCTCGCCCATGACGTCGCGCACGACGCCCGGGCCGGTGAGGAACATCGTCGCGCGCTCGGTCATGACGACGAAGTCGGTGAGCGCCGGGGAGTAGGAGCCGCCGCCGGCGCTCGCGCCGCAGATCACCGAGATCTGCGGGATCTGGCCTGACAGCGCGACCTGCTCGCGGAAGATGCGCCCGTAGCCCGCCAGCGCGGCGAGGCCCTCCTGCATGCGCGCGCCGCCGGACTCGATGAAGCCGACGACGGGGGCACCGGCGCGGCCGGCGAGGCGCAACACGCGGATGATCGACTCGGCGTGCTGCTCGCCCAGCGAGCCGCCGAGGTAGGACGGGTCCTGCGCGTAACAGAACACGGGGCGGCCGTCGACGCGCCCGGCGCCGGCGATCACGCCGTCGCCGGCGCGAGCCTTGTCGCCCATGCGCTTGGAGACGACGTCGGAGCGCAGCAGCGTCAGCGAGCCGTCGTCGCAGAGGGCCTCGAGGCGCTCGACCGGGGAGAGCAACTCGGGCTGCGGTGAGTCCGTGACGGTGCGCGGATCGAGCGCGGTGGTCATGACGCTTCCAGGCAGAGCACGGCGTTGTGCCCGCCGAACCCAAAGGAGTTCGAGAGCGCGATTGCGCGGGCGCCATTGATCTCGAGCGGCCGCGCCTCGCCGGGCACGTAGTCGAGGTCCAGGCCCTCTTCGACCTCGGAGTAGTGCAGCGTCGGCGGCGCGATCCGGTCGCGCAGCGCGAGGATCGTCGCCACCGCCTCGACCGCTCCGGCGGCGCCGAGCAGGTGCCCGATCGCCGACTTGGTCGACGACACGGGGATGCGGCTCGCGTGCTCGCCCAGCGCCTTCTTGATCGCGAGCGTCTCGGCGCGGTCGTTGAGCGGCGTCGAGGTGCCGTGCGCGTTGACGTACACGATGTCCTCGGGCGCGAAGCCCGCGCTCTCGAGCGCCTGGGTCATCGCCTGCGCCGCACCCGCGCCCTCGGCTTCCGGCGCGGTCAGGTGGAAGGCGTCGGAGGAGGCGCCGTAACCGCGGACGGTGGCGAGGATGGTCGCCCCTCGCGCCCGCGCCTTCTCGCCGTCCTCGAGCACGAGCACCGCCGCGCCCTCGCCCATCACGAAGCCATCGCGTCGTGCGTCGAAGGGCATGGACACGCCCGAGTCAGACAGGGCATCGAGCGCGGCGAACGCGGCCTTGGAGAGCGGCGTGAGCGCCGCCTCGGCGCCGCCGGTCACGACCGCGTCGGCGGTGCCGGCCTGGATGAGGCTGGCGGCGGTGCCGATCGCGTGCGCTCCGGCCGCGCAGGCGGACACGATGCCGTAGGTGTGGCCGCGCAGGCCGTGGCGCATGGCCAGCGCGGCGGGCGCGGCGTTGCTCATCATCAGCGGCACGGCGAGCGGCGAGACCTTCTGCGGGCCCTGGTCGCGCAGCACGTCGTGGTTGCCCTCGAGCGTGCCGATGCCGCCGATCCCGGTGCCCACGATGCAGCCGATCCGCGTGGAGTCATAGGGCAGCTCGTCGCTCCAGCCGGCCTCGGCGAGCGCCTCGTCGCCGGCCACCAGCGCGAGCTGGGTGAAGCGGTCCGCGCGGCGCGCCTCCTTGACCGACAGGTGGTCGCGCGGCTCGAACTCGCGCGCGACGCCCTCGCCGTCCTCGATGCCGGACTGGCCCGCGCTCCAGCGCTCGTGGAGGGTGCGGGCGCCGACCCCGAGCGGGGTGACGGCGCCGATCCCGGTGACGACGACGTCGCTCATTACGCGCGGCTCACCACGAGCTCGACGGCGTCGCCGACCGTCTTGATCTTGCCGACGTCGTCGCCCTTGAGCTTGACGCCGTACTCGTCCTCGATGACCTGGGAGAGCTCGGCGAGGTCGAGCGAGTCGACGTCGAGCTGCTCGAACGTCGCGTCGGGGGTGATCTCGGTGGGCTCGGGGCCGAACTGCGCGAGCGTGTCGCGCACGGTGGCCTCGACGGCCTCGGGGGTGATGGTGCTGGGCATGGTGTCTCCTTCGGGTTGCTGGTTAGGCGGACATGCCGCCGTCGACGAACAGGGTCGTGCCGGTCACGTAGCCGGCCGAGTCAGAGGCGAGGAAGCGCACGGCGGCGGCGACCTCCTCCGGCTTGCCGGCGCGCCTGGCGGGCACGGCGTCCAGGACGGACTCGGGAAGGTCTGCGGTCATGTCGGTGTCGATGAAGCCCGGCGCCACCGCGTTGACCGTCACGCCGCGGCGGGCGACCTCGGTGGCCACGGTCTTGGTGAGGCCGACGAGGCCCGCCTTGGCGGCCGCGTAGTTGGCCTGGCCGGCGTTCGCGCGCGGCCCGACCACCGAGGCGACGTTGATAACGCGCCCGAAGCGCGCCTTGACCATCGGGCGCAGGGCGCGGCGCGTCATCCGGAAGGCGGCGGTCAGGTTGGTGTCGATCACGCGCGTCCACTCGTCGTCCTCGAGCGAGATCGCCAGGCCGTCGGCGCGCACGCCGGCGTTGTTGACGAGCGCGAGCACGGGGCCGAGCTCTGACTCGAGCGCGGCGAACAGCTCGTCCGCCACGCCGTTCGCGTCGGTGACGTCGCCCTGCACGGCGAGCGCGCGGGCGCCCGCCGCCTCGACGGCCGCGACGGTGCGCTGCGCGCCCTCGGCGTCGGAGCGGTAGTTGACGCCGACGTTCCAGCCGTCGGCGGCGAGCGCGACGGCGATCGCGGCGCCGATGCCGCGGCTGGCGCCGGTGACGAGCGCGGTGGCGTTCTCGGGGCGGCTCATGCCGTGCCCCACTGCAGGACGCTCGCGCCCCAGGTGAAGCCGGCGCCGACGGCGGCGACGACGACGGTGTCACCGGCGTGCAGGCGGTCCTCGGCGCGCGCGGCGGCGAGCGCCAGCGGGATCGAGGCGGCCGACGTGTTGCCCATGTCGGCGACGTAGTCGGCGACGCGCTCGTCGGGCAGCTCGAGGCGCTCGGCGACCGCGCGGGTGATGCGGCCGTTGGCCTGGTGGAAGACGAACAGGTCGACGTCGGAGACCGGCACACCCGCCCGCTCGCACGCGTCGCGCGTGGACTGGGTGAGCGCGGCGACGGCGGCGTTGAAGGTCGCGTGGCCGTCCATGTGCAGGACGCCGTCCTCGCGGCGGGCGATGATCGCCTCGGCGAGCGTCGCGTCGGAGCCGAACACGAACGGGCCGATCGAGCCCTCGCCGTCGGCGCCGAGCACCACGGCGCCGGCGCCGTCGCCGAACAGGGCGGCGGTGCGCTTGTCGTCGTAGTCGACGAAGCGCGACAGCACGTCGGCGCCGATGACGAGCACGGTCCGCGCGCGGCCGCTCTCGATCTGGGCGGCGCCGACGCTGAGCGCGGTCACGAACGCGGTGCAGGCGGCGCCGATGTCCATCGCGACGGCGCGCCCAGCGCCGAGCGCGGTGGCGACGTAGGGAGCCGCGTTGGGCGTGATCTCGTCGGCGCTGGTGGTGGCGACCAGCACGGAGTCGAGCTCCGCCGGGTCGACGCCGGAGTCCTCGACGGCCGCGCGCCCCGCCTCGATGGCGAGGTCTGAGAGGCGCAGGTCGGGCGTGGCGTGGCGGCGCGAGCGGATGCCGGTGCGCTTGAGGATCCAGGCCTCGTCGATCCCGAGGCGCTCGGCGATCGGCAGGTTGCCCACCACGGTCTCGGGCAGGAAGGAGCCGAGGCCGAGGATCGCGGTGCTCGTCGTGACCGGCGCACGCTCGGCGACGGGCTCGAGGGCAGCGGCGCTACGCATGACTCGGCGCCGTCCGCGTGATCCGCTTGGCGAGCTTGGCCAGGACGTTGCCGGGGCCGACCTCGACGAAGTCGTCCATGCCGTCGCGGATCATCGCCAGGAAGGTCTCGCGCCAGCGCACCGGCTGGGTGAGCGCGGCGGTCAGCTCGGCGCGCGGGTCGCGGAAGCGCGCGGTCGTCGCGCCCGAGTAGACGGGGAAGCGCGGCCTATGCAGCTCGACCTTGTCGAGCGCCGCGCGAAACGGCGCGACGGCGGGCGCCATGGCGGACGAGTGAAACGCGCCGGCGACCTCGACCGGCATCGCACGGACGCCGAACTCGCGCGCGGCCTCCTCGGCCTCGGCGAGCCGCCCGCGCTCGCCCGAGAGCACGACCTGGCCGGGAGCGTTGTCGTTGGCGACGGTGACGCCGGACTGGCGGGCGATCGCCTGCGCGTCCTCGGGCGTGCCGCCCAGCAGGGCGAGCATCGACCCGCTGTCGTCGGCCTCGGCCATCAGGCGCCCGCGCAGCACGACGAGCTGGAGCGCGTCGTCGACGCCGAGCACGCCGGCGGCGACCAGCGCGCCGAACTCGCCGAGCGAGTGCCCGGCGGCGGCGCTGGGCTCGGCGTCGACCGCGGACCAGCCGGCAATCGACGCGCAAAAGATGGCGGGCTGGGCGAAGCGCGTGCTCTGCTCGACGCGCTCGAAGGGGTCCTCCCCCACGAGCTCGGTGACGCGGGCGAGCAGCTCCGGGGCGCGCTCGGCGACGAGCTCGCGCATGCCGGGCGTCTGGCTGCCCTGGCCGGGGAAGAGGATTGCGGTCATGCCTTCACCTTGTCCACGGCCGGGCGCCGGTCACAAGCAGCGTGGACCAACACCCCCCGGCCGGGGGGGAACAGGCGACGCATGGGGGGTCGTGGGATGGTTTGGGCGATGCTGCGCACCGTGAAGGCGACCCGCTATGTGACCCCGCTGCGCGAGGGCGGATCGCTCCCCGGCCTCGTCGAGGGCGACGACGACGGGCTCTACGTCCTGAAGTTCCGCGGCGCCGGCCAGGGCGTCAAGGCGCTCGTGGCCGAGGTGATCGCGGGCGAGCTGGCGCGGGCGCTCGGCCTGCTCGTCCCCGAGATCGTGGCCATGGAGGTCGACCCCGCCCTCGGCGCGGCCGAGCCCGATCCCGAGATCCAGGACCTCATCACCGGCAGCGTGGGGACCAACGTCGCGCTGGACTTCCTCCCCGGCGCCCTGCCGTTCAGCGCCGCCGCGGGCGACGGCCCCGACCCCGAGCTCGCCGCCGCTGTCGTGTGGCTCGACGCGCTCGTCTCGAACGTCGACCGGACGCCCCGCAATCCCAACCTGCTGGTCTGGCACGACCGCCTGTGGCTGATCGACCACGGGGCGTCGCTGTACTTCCACCACGCCGAGTGGAACCCCGAGCGCGACGCCGCGCGGCCGTTCGCAGGCATCGCCGATCACGTGCTGCTGCCGTTCGCCGGCTCGATCGCCGAAGCCGACACGCGGCTGTCGGAGCGGCTCACGCGCGAGGTCGTCGAGGCGGCGGCCGGCGCCGTCCCCGAAGGGTGGATCGAGCCGTCGCGCTACGTGGACTACCTGTGCCGGCGCCTGGCCGCGCCGCGCGCGTTCGCGCAGGAGGCCGAGCGTGCCCGGAACTGACCCGTTCCAGTACGCGATCGTGCGCGTGGTCCCGCGCGTCGAGCGCGGCGAGTTCGTCAACGCGGGCGTCGTGCTGTTCTGCCGCACGCGCGGGTACCTGGCCGCGCGCGTCGCGCTCGACCCGGCGCGCCTGGCGGCGCTCGATCCGAGCCTCGACCCCGCCGACGTCCTCACCCACCTCGACGCGATCGTGCGCGTGGCCGCCGGTGACCCGGAGGCCGGCGCGGTGGCGCGGCTGGAGCAGTCCGAGCGCTTCCACTGGCTGGTGGCGCCGGCGAGCACCATGATCCAGACCTCGCCGGTCCACACCGGGCTCTGCGACGACCCCGGCGCGATGCTCGACCGCCTCGTGGCGTCGCTGGTCGAGCTCTAGGAGATCAGCCCGAGCCGCTGGGCCTTCTGCACCGCCTCGGCGCGGTTGCGCACGGCGAGCTTGCGATAGAGCGAGGAGGTGTGCTCCTTGATCGTGTGCGGGGAGAGGAAGAGGCGGTCGGCGATCTCGCGGTTGGTGGCGCCGCCCGCGACGAGGTCGAGCACCTCGCGCTCGCGGTCGGTCAGCGGCGGCCCGGTCGGCGACTCGTTGGGCTTGAACACCGTCATGCCGAGGCCGACCATCCGCACCGCGCCCGCGATGTCGGCGGCCGGCCAGTCCTTGGAGATGAAGCCGGCGGCACCGGCCGCGCGCGCCGCGTTGGGCGAGATGCGCCCCGCCCCGGAGATCAGCAGCACGTTGGTCGCCGGGGTCAGGAAGCGCAGGCGCTCGCAGATCTCGGCGCCCGACTCCTGCCCGATGAACAGGTCCACGAGCGCGACGTGGGGCTCGTAGCGGCGGGCGAGCGTGATCGCCTCATCGCCGTTGCGCGCGCTCAGGCAGCGCTCCACCCAGGGCTGCTCGCCGAGCATCAGCCGGAAGCCCCAGTGCACGACCTCGTGATCGTCGACCACCAGCACCCGCAGGCGCTTGGCGTCCGACACGCCGGCGGCGATCCGGCCGGGGTTGATCTCAGGCGTGCTCAAGCGGCACCGCCAGTCGGACCCGCCAGCTTGCTTCGTCGCGCCTGCCGAACTCCACGAGGCCGCCGACCTGCAGCGCCTCCATCGCGGCCAGCCGCAGCCCCATGCCCGTGTGCGGAGGCACCGCGCCGCGCAGGCCGTCGTTGGACACCTCCATCACCCAGACGCCCTCGAAGCGCTCGATCGCGACCTCAACCCGCGTGGGGTCGGCGTGCTTGTGGGCGTTGCGGACCGCCTCTGAGAGCACCGACTGCGCGAGTGGCTCGAGGTGAGCGGGCACCTCGCGCTCGGCGGGGTCGCCGGTCAGCACGAGGCCGAGGTCGGGGTGCTCGCGGTGCAGGCGCTCGACCTCGGCGACGAGCGTGGTCTCGGTCGGGCGCGAGGTGCGCCCGAGCGGGCGCTGCACGGCGTCGCGCAGGTCGCGCAGCGCGGCGTGGAGCTCGTCGGCGATGCGGTCGCGCGCGGCGCGCGAGAGCTCGGCGTCGCTCGACACCGCCATCGCCACGCCGAACAGCCGCTGGACCACGCCGTCGTGGACGTCGCGGGCGAGGTCGATGCGCTCCTGCAGCTGGCGCGCGCGCTCCTGCAGGGTCGTGGCGACGTGCGCGTGGGTGGCCAGTGCGGCGGTCTTGCCCACGGTCCACAGCAGGTAGCGCTCGGAGTCAGACAGCGGCCGGCGGTCTTCGCGATCGGACAGGATCACGCCGCTCCAGCGTCCCGAGGCCGACATCGGGGTGCACACGAGCAGGCCGTCGCGCAGCAGCCCGCGGAAGCGCTCGGGGAGCCCGAGGCCGGTGCTCTCGGGGACGTCGATGACCCGATCCTCCATCAGCGCGAGGCGGGCGATCGGCGCGTCCTCGACGGTGAACTGGGCCTGCTCGAAGACCTCGAGCGGGATGTTGTGCGTGCCCACCGCGCGCACCCGGCGGCGGGCCTCGTCGTAGCGGAAGATCACCGACCGGTCCATCGAGGTCAGCGCGCACGTCGCCTCGCACAGGCGGCCGAAGAACGCGTCGGAGGAGCCGTCCTGGTCCACGCGCGCGAGCAGGTCGACGAACAGCTCGAGCGCGTCGATGCCGACGGCCGGCGCGGCAACGCCGGCAACCGTCGTGGAGGCCCCGTCCATGCAGGCCAGACTACTCCCGCGCCAGCGCCGCCTCGAACAGCGTGCGCGAGTCGCGCGCCGCGAGCTGCGTGTCGCCGATCGCGATCGCCGACCAGCCGAGGTAGGAGAACACGCGCGTGAACGCCGAGAACGCGAAGCGGAACTCGCGCTCGTGCACGCCGGCCTCTGGGAGCTCGGGCGTGCCGAGCACGGGCGAGAGCACGACGTCGGCGCCGTGCCAGGTCGCGGCGCGCTCGCGCCAGAGGTGAAGCGCCGCGTAGGCGCCGGCCACCCGCTCGGCGGTGACCGTGCTCGCCGCCTCGAGCTTGGGTCCGATGACGTCGCCGTAGTCGGCGGCGCGCGACGGCCAGGTCGCGCGGTGCGACGCGAGCGCCTCGCTGTCGAACACGGGCCACACGTCGCCCTCGGGCACCGGGAGCGCGCCCGGCCCGGGGTCGGGCTCGTCGCCGCGCAGGCTGGGCGCGCGCTCGAGCGTCGCGACCGAGTGCTCGCGCGCCTCGGGCGCGGACTGCCCGGTGAGCACCGACCATGCCAGCGCGCAGTCCTCTACCGTGCGCGCCATCGGCCCGATCGTGTCGAAGCTCGGCGCGAGCGGATAGGCGCCGTCGGTCGGGATCGTCCCGAGCTCGGGCTTGAAGCCCACCACGCCGCAGCCCGCGGCCGGCAGCCGCACCGAGCCGCCGGTGTCCGTCCCCAGCGCCAGCGCGCCCATGCCGGTCGCGAGCCCGGCGGCGTTGCCGCTGCTCGAGCCGCCGGTGATGCGCCCCGGATGCAGCGGGTTCTGCACCGGGCCGTAGTGCGCGTTGTGCCCGCCGACCCCCCAGGCGAACTCGTCGAGGTTGGTCTTGGCGACCACGATCGCGCCCTCGGCCTCGAGCGCGCGCACGCACGGAGCCGTCTCGGTCGCCACACGGTCGGCGTAGAGCTTGGAGCCAAACGTCGTGCGCGTGCCCGCCACGTCGATCAGGTCCTTGACCAGCAGCGGCACGCCCGCCAGGCGCCCGCGCACGCCACTGCGGGCGCGCGCCAGCGCGCTGTCGCGGCACACGGTGAGCACGGCGTTGAGCGCGGCGTGCTCCTCGATCGCGTCGAGCGCCTCCTGCACCACGGCGACGGGGTCGAGCTCGCCCGCCCCCACCGCGGCGGCGGTCTCCGCGGCGCTCCTCACCGCGGAGCCGCAGCGCTCTCGCGGATCGCCGACAGCGACGCGTGCGGTGTCAGCGCCTCGGGGTCGGTGACGAGCTCGATCAGTGCCGGGCCGCCGGCCTCTCGCGCGCGCGTCAATGCCGCCGGGAAGTCCGCCGCGTCGAGCACGCGCTCGCCGTGCGCGCCGTGGGCGCGGGCCAGCGCGACGAAGTCCGGGTTGCGCAGGTCGGTCGCGATCACGCGCTCGGGATAGCGGCGCTCCTGGTGCATGCGGATCGTCCCGTAGGTCGAGTTGTTGACCACGATGACCACGATCGGCAGACCCTCCTGCATCGCGGTGGCCAGCTCGGCCTCGTACATCTCGAAGTCGCCGTCGCCCGCGAGCGCGACCACGAGGCGCTCCGGGTGTAGGACCTGCGCGGCGATCGCCGCCGGGACGCCGTAGCCCATCGCGCCGCTCTGAGGGGCGAGCTGCGTGCCGAAGCGCCGCCACTGGTAGAAGCGCGCCAGCCAGCCCGAGAAGTTGCCCGCGCCGTTGGTGAGCACCGCGTCGGGCGGCAGCGCGCCGCGCAGGTGCGCGACGACGTCGCCCATGTCCACCCCGGCGCCCGGCGCGGGAGCGTGGCGCAGGTGGGCCTCGTAGTCGGCGCGCGCCGCCGCGGTCCAGGCCGCCCAGCGCCCGCCGTCAACCGGGCGCAGCGCGGCGGCGAGCTCGCGCACTCCGCCGAGGATCGAGAGGTCGGGCACGTAGACGCGGCCGAGCTCGTCCGCGTCGGGATGGACGTGGACCAGCGGCTGCGGCGTGTGGGGGGGCGGCGAGGGCAGCGTGTAGCCCTGCGTCTCGATCTCGGTCAGCCGCGCGCCGATGACGATCAGCAGGTCGCAGTCGCGCACCCGCTGCGCGAGGCGCGGGTTGACGCCGATGCCGACGTCGCCCACGTAGCACGGGCTCGTGTTGTCAACGAGGTCCTGGCGGCGGAAGGTCGCCGCCACCGGCAGCCCGCTGGCGAGCGCCCAGGCGGTGAAGCGCTCGCACGCCTCGGCGTCCCAGGGGCCGCCGCCGACCAGCACGAATGGACGCTCAGCCGCCTCCAGGCGCTGCTCGAGCTGGCGCAGCTGCCCGTGATCGGGGCCGGTCTGATACGCCACGTGGGGCGCCCCGTCGGGGACCTCGGCCTGCTCGGCGAGCACGTCCTCGGGCAGCGCGATCACCACGGGGCCGGGGCGCCCGCTGGTCGCCACCGAATAGGCGCGCGCGAGCACCTCGGGGATGCTCGCGGCGTCGGTGAGCTCGTGCGCCCACTTCGCCATCGGCCCGAAGACGGCCTCGTAGTCGAGCTCCTGGAAGGCCTCGCGCCCGCGCTCGTGGCGCGCGACCTGGCCGACGAGGAGCAGCAGCGGCGTCGAGTCCTGCATCGCGGTGTGCACGCCCACCGCGGCGTGGGTCGCTCCCGGCCCGCGGGTGACCATGCAGACCCCCGGGCGGCCGGTGAGCTTGCCGTAGGCGTCGGCGGCGTTGGCCGCCGCGCCCTCGTGGCGGCAGTTGACGATCCGGAAGCGCTCGCGGTGGCCGTAGAGCCCGTCGAGCAGCGCCAGGTAGCTCTCGCCGGGCACGCAGAAGGCCAGCTCGGAGCCCTGGAGCAGGAGCTGGTCGGCGAGTATCTGTCCGCCGGTTCGGGCCACCGCCGACACCCTAGACTGGCGCCCTCGTGCGAGCCCCGCGAGCCAGACAGCGAACGCGGTCGGTCCTACGGCCGCTCTACCGCGCGGCGCTCGGCCCGTCGCCCGTCGATCCCACGCGCCGCTGGAGCGGCACCGCGCTGCCGGGCGAGCCGGCGCTGCGCGTCGCCTACTTCGGCGACTGCGGGTTCAGGGCGATGGACGGCGCGCACGGGACCCACACGCCGGTCGGGTGGCCCGCGACGCTCGCGGCGCGGCTGCTCGAGCAGGGCGTGCCGATGGAGTTCGGGATCGTCTTCGTCACGCAGTTCGACCACCTCCCCGCCCGCGCCGAGGAGCTCTGGCACCACCTGCGGCTCTCCGACGATCCAGACGTCGTGATCGTCTCGATCGGCGGGATCTACACGCGGCGGATCGTGCTCCCGGACACCCCGCGCTTCCTGCGCCTGCGCAACGACGTCGGCCGCCGGCTCGGCCGCCACGCGTTCGCGGCCTTCCGCCCGATGCGCCCGCTCGTGGGGGCGTTCGGCCACCAGCTGCTGCCCTACACCGGAACCGACGACCTCGAGCGCTTTGTCGGCGTGGCCCGCGAGGCGTGGCCTGCGGCGCGTGTGCTCGTCCCGGACTTCACGCGCCGGATCAGAGGCCCCTCCGTCCAGCGCCGGATCGCGGAGCGGGTCACCGCCGACGTCCGCGCCGCCTGCGGCAGGGCGGGCGTCGAGCACGTCGACCTCAACCCCATCCTGGCCGAACCGCGGCTGCGATGCGCCAACAGCTACAACCTCAGCACCGAGGGCTCGCGGCTCGCCGGCGAGTATCTGGCCGCCCGTCTCGCCGGCTCCCGGTCAGAAGCGCTACCTGCCGGGCTGCAGATCTGAGCGCGCCGCGCTACCTTACGGCGAGTAAGCGATGCGGATCTTCTCGCCTGACATCCGGGCCTCGGACGCCGACCGCGAAAGCGCCGTCGATTTCCTCAAGGCCCACTACACCGCCGGCCGCCTGAGCCGCGAGGAGCTCGATGCCCGCGTGCACGATGCCTACGCGGCCGTGGGCCTGTCGCGCCTCGACGCGCTCACCGCCGATCTCCCCACGCTGCCCGTGGCGCCCGCGCCGCGGCGAGGCGGCGCCGGGCGCCCGCTGCTCGGCGCCCTCGCGGTGCTCGTGCTGATCTTCGCCGCGCTCAGCCTCGCCCCGCCCGAGGCGTGGCTGACGCTGATCGCGCTCGGCATCCCGCTGGTGCTGATGGCGGGCTTCTTCATCGCCCCGCTCGCGATCCCGATCGCCATCGTCGCCTGGATCGCGCATCACAGCCAGCGCGAGCGCCCGCGCAGCGTCTGGATCGGCCAGCTGCAGCCGCCGCGGCGCGGCTGGCGCTAGCTGCTAGCGCCGGCGCGCCCGCGGGTCCAGGTCGGGGTTCTGCCACCCGGCGTCGACCGCGTTCACGTTGACCCCCGGCGGGACGATCTCGTCGATGCGGTCGAGCACGTCCTCGGAGAGCTCGACGTCGGCGGCGCCCAGCTGGGACTCGAGCTGGTCCATCGTGCGCGGTCCGATGATCGCAGCGGTCACCGCCGGGTGGCGGATCACAAAGGCGAGCGCCATGTGGATCAGCGACAGACCGGCGTCGTCGGCGAGCTGCGCGAGTGCGTCGGCCGCGTCGAGCTTGCGCTGGTTGCCCGGGTCTGAGAGGTCGTAGCGGGCGGGCATGCGCTCCGCGCGCGTCGAGGAGGGCGCGTCCTGGCCCTTGCGCCAGCGACCCGACAGCCAGCCTCCCGCCAGCGGGCTCCAGGGGATCACGCCGACGCCGTGGCGAAGGCAGGTCGGCAGCACGTCCTCCTCCACGCCGCGCACGAGCAGCGAGTAGGGCGGCTGCTCGGAGACGAAGCGCTCGAGGCCGCGCTCGCGCGAGGCCCACTGGGCCTCGACGATCCGCGACGGCGGGAAGGTCGAGGAGCCGATGTAGCGGACCTTGCCCTGGTGGACGAGGTCGCTCAGCGCGCCGAGCGTCTCCTCGATGTCGGTGTCGAGCTCGGGGCGGTGGATCTGGTAGAGGTCGATCCAGTCGGTGCCCAGGCGCTTGAGCGACGCCTCGACCTCTCGCACGATCCAGCGGCGCGAGTTGCCGAACTCGTTCGCGTCGTCGCCCATCGTGCCGTGGACCTTGGTGGCGAGGAAGACGTTGTCGCGGCGGCCGCCGGCGAGCGCCTTGGCGACGATCTCCTCGGACTCCCCGCGCGAGTAGACGTCCGCGGTGTCGATGAAGTTGATCCCGGCGTCGAGCGCGCGATGGATGATCCGCACGCCGTCCTCGTGGTCGGGGTTGCCCCACTCGCCGAACATCATCGCGCCAAGGCAGAGCGGGCTCACCTGGACGCCGGTGCGAGCGAAGGGTCGAAGGTTCATGGCTCGACCCTAGCGGCGAGCCTAGCTGTGACCACTACGGGTAGACCCGGCTGGACGTGGACAACGAGGCCCAAGCGCTCGAGTCGCTGGCTCTGCGAGCGGTGCTCGAGGGCCTGCCCGACGCCACCGTGGGCGCTTCGCGCGCCGGCACGATCGTGTTCGCTAACGCCCTCGCCGAGCAGCAGTTCGGCTACTCCCGCGAAGAGCTCATCGGCCGGCCGATCGAGATGCTGTGGCCGCCGCGCCTGCGGGACCGCTACCGGCGCAACGTCGATCTGTACTTCGCGCTCGAGCACCCGCTGAGCTTCACCGAGCGAGCCCACGGGCTGCGGCGCGACGGCAGCGAGTTCGTCGGGGAGATGAGCTGGGGGATCGTGGAGACCGAGGACGGGCCGCTCCTGCTGGCCATCGGTCGTGACATCTCCGAGCGCCTTGCCGTCGAGGAGCAGATGCGCCACCTGGCGCTGCACGACCCGCTCACGGGGCTGGCCAACCGCACGCTCTGCCTTGACCGCATCGAGCACGCCCTTGCGCTCTCCCAGCGTGCGGGAACCGCCGCCGCCGTGCTGTTCGTCGACATCGACAACTTCAAACGGGTCAACGACCTCTTCGGCCATGCCGCCGGGGACGCCCTGCTCGTGGCGCTGGCGGACCAGATCTCCGCGACGGTGCGCCCGGCGGACACGGTCGCGCGCCTCGGAGGCGACGAGTTCGTCGTGGTCTGCGAGGACGTCGACGAGCGGACGGCGGTCGCCCTCGGAGCCAGAGTGGCGGCCGCGGTGCAGGAGCCGGTGGTGGCGGGCGGGACGAGGCACCAGCCTTCGGCGAGCGTCGGCATCGCGCTGGGCACTGCCGCCACGACGGACGCGGACGCGCTGCTCGGCCACGCCGACGCTGCGGCCTACCGGGCGAAAGAGCGGGGCCCAGGGCGCGTGGAGATCTTCGACGAGGAGCTGCGCCGCCGGACGCTCGAGCGCCTGCGCACCGAGAACGAGCTCGAGGGCGCGCTCGAGCGCCGCGAGCTCGAGCTTGTCTTCCAGCCGATCGTGTCGCTCGTCGACGGCAGCGTCGTCGCCCACGAGGCGCTCCTGCGCTGGCAGCGGCTCGGTCGTCGCGCGATCGACCCCGCGGAGTTCATCCCGGTGGCCGATGAGTCCGGGCTGATCATCCCGATCGGCTCCTGGGTGCTCGAGCACGCGTGCCACCGAGCGGCGGCGTTCCTCCGGGCACAGGGTGCGCCGGGCTCGTGGGTATCGGTCAACCTCTCGGTTCGCCAGATCGCCGAGCCCGACCTGGTCGACACGGTCACCGCCAGCCTGCTGGCAAGCGGGCTCGCCCCGACGTCCCTGAGCCTCGAGGTCACCGAGACCGTCCTGCTGGACGTGACACCCGCGATGGTCAGCAACCTGGCACGGCTCAAGGAGCTCGGCGTGCGTCTGGTCCTCGACGACTTCGGCACGGGCTACTCGTCCTTGCAGCACCTCAAGGACTTCCCGATCGACATGATCAAGATCGACCGCACCTTCGTGGCCAGTCTCGGCCGGGGGCGCCAGGACGTGGCGATCGTCGCGTCCGTCGTCTCGATGGCCGCCGCCCTGGGCCTCGACGTCGTCGCCGAGGGCGTGGAGACCGAGGAGCAGGCGGTGCTGCTCAGGGAGATGGGCTGCCCTCTGGCACAGGGCTTCTACTTCGGCCCCCCTCGCTGAGCTCAGCCGGCGCCCAGGCGCTCGAGCAGCCGCTCGACCAGCTCGGCCTGCGCGGGGATCAGCTTCTCGCGCGCCAGCTCAGCCGTGAACCAGGCCGCGCGATCGACCTCGGGGAACTCCTGCATCCGGCCCGAGCGCGGCGGCCACTGCAACTCGAAGGTGTTGCTGCGGATCGCCTCCGGGTCGAGATCGCCCTCTAGCGCCCACGCGGCGACGACCTTGCGGTTGCGCTGCGTCACCTCGCCGAGCGCGACGAGCTCACCCTCGGGCGGCGGTGACCCGAGCTCCTCCTCGAACTCGCGCAGCGAGCACGCTCGCGGATCCTCCTCGTCGTCGTGCTCGCCCTTCGGGATCGACCAGGCGCCCGCGTCGCGCTTGGCCCAGAAGGGGCCGCCGGGGTGGACGAGCAGCACCTCCGGCACGCCGCCGGTGCTGCGATAGAGCAGGATGCCGGCGCTGCGGCGCGGCACTACTCCTCAGCGTCCTCCTCTTCCTCCTCGGCCTCCGCGTCGTCGAACTGCGGCTCGCCGGGGTTGTGGGGGGCGTCGTCGTCGTGCTCGCCGAACTCGGGCTCGCCGGGGTTGTGCTCGTCGTGCTCCATCGGGGACTCCTCTCATGGGTGCTGTGGTCAGGGACTAGAGGTGCGGTCCCAGCAGTGACTGGTCAGCCGGGCTCAGCCGGTCGCTCGCGGTCTTGGCCTGGTGCCAGAAGGGATACAGCAGCGGCGGCGCGCTGAGCTCGTCCAGCCGCGAGCGCTCGTCCTCGCCGAGCTGCAGGTCGGCGGCGCCGAGGTTGTCGGCGAGCTGCTCGTCGGTGCGGGCGCCGATCACCATCGACGCGACCGCGGGACGCCCGAGCAGCCACGCCAGCGCGACCTGCGCGGGCGAGGCCGAATGGCCCTCGGCGATCTCCACCAGCGCGTCGACGATGGCGTAGAGCCCGTCCTCGTCGCGCACCGGCGGCTCGTTCCAGTCGGTCAGGTGGCGCGAGCCCTCGGGGCCGTCCTCCCCGCGGCGATACTTGCCCGAGAGCAGCCCGCCGGCCAGCGGGCTCCAGACCAAGATCCCGACGCCCTGGTCGAGGCATGCGGGCACGATCTCGTACTCGACGTCGCGCGCCTGCAGCGAGTAGTAGACCTGCTGGGAGACGAAGCGCTGGAGGTGGTGGCGCTCGGAGACGCCGAGGCCCTTCATCAGCTGCCAGGCGGCGTAGTTGGAGCAGCCGATGTAGCGCACCTTGCCCGAGGCGACGAGCTGGTCCAGCGCGTGCAGCGTCTCCTCCAGCGGCGTCTGGCCGTCCCACTCGTGCACCTGGTAGAGGTCGATGTAGTCGGTGTTCAGCCGCCGCAGGCTGGCCTCGCAGGACGCGATCAGGTGGTGGCGCGAGAGCCCGGCGTCGTTGGGGCCGTCGCCCATCGGCATGCGCGCCTTGGTCGCGATCAGGACGTCCCCGCGCGGGTGCTTGAGCGCCTCGCCGACGATCTCCTCCGAGAGCCCGCGCGAGTAGACGTCGGCGGTGTCGATCAGGTTCACACCGGCATCGAGGCACATGTCGATCTGGCGCCGCGCGCCCGCGACGTCAGTCGAGCCGACGTTGGCGAAGTTGTCGCGGCCGCCGAAGGTCATGGTTCCGAGCGTGAGGGTCGAGACCCGCAGGCCCGAGCTTCCGAGTTGGCGATAGTCCATGGACGGGGCGGTACCCGCTCAGCCCAGCCTCAGGCTGCGGCGAGCCCTCGCTCGGCCCAGGCCTTCTCGAGCGCCTGCGCCAGCACCTCGGCGGGCTGGGCGCCCGAGACGCCGTAACGGCGGTCGAGCACGAAGAACGGCACGCCCTGGATCCCGATCTGCGACGCGACGCGCTCGTCCTCGCGCACCGCCTCCGCGTAGTCGTCGCCCGCGAGCACCGCGCGCGCCTCCTCGCCGTCGAGCCCGGCGGCCTGCGCCACGCGCACGAGCGCCTCACGGTCGGCGATCGGCTCGCCGTCGGTGAAGTACGCGCGCATCAGGGCCTCCTTCACGGCGTCCTGCACGCCGCGCTCGGCCGCGAGCTGGATCAGCCGGTGCGCGTCGAACGTGTTGCCGCCGCGCGAGCGCTCGAGGTGGTACTCGAGCCCCTCCTCGGCGGCGAGCGCCGTGATCTGCGCGTGCATCGCCCGCGCCTGCTCCAGGCTCATGCCGTACTTCTCGGCCAGGCGCTCGGCGGCCGGCCGGTCGGTGGCAGGTGGCGCGTGCGGGTCGAGCTCGAAGGAGTGCCACGTCACCCGCACCTCGTCGCGGTGCTCGAAGCGCTCGAGCGCCGCCTCGAAGCGGCGCTTGCCGATGTAGCACCAGGGGCACACGACATCGGACCAGATGTCGACGGTCAGGGGAGCCATCCCCTTGAGGTTAGGCGGCGGCGTGCGAGGCGGCGACCGCGAGGCGGTCGGCTCGGTCGTTGAGCCGCTTGTGCGAGTGCGCCGCGCCGGTCTCGTGGCCGCGCACCCAGTGCCAGCGCACGTGCGCGTGGCGCGCGAGCTCGGCGTCGAGCGCCCTCACGAGGTCCTGGTTCTTCACCGGCTGCCCGCCCGCCGTCTTCCAGCCCTTGCGCTTCCAGCCCGCGATCCACTTGGTCATCGACTCCAGCATCAGCCGCGAGTCGGTGACCACGCACGCGCGGCTGCCGGCCGGCAGCGAGCGCAGGCCCTCGAGCGCCGCCGTGTACTCCATCCGGTTGTTGGTGGTGTCGGGATGGCCGCCGGATAGCTCGACCGGCTCAGCCCCGCCCGGCGGGACGACGATCGCCGCCCAGCCGCCCGGGCCCGGGTTGCGGCGGCAGGCGCCGTCGGTCCACACGAGCGCCTCGCCGTCGCGGGCCTGCACGGGGATCTCGGCACGGGGAGCCACGGGACGCGATGCTATGCGGGGATGCGGATCGACCACGTGCTCACAGCCACCGCCGACCCCGGCGCAGCGCGGGCGCTGGGGTACGGCTCGCCCAACCTTCGATTGACTGGTCCCCCGCACGGCGAGGTCCGTAGGCAGGGTGGAATATCCACCTACCCAAAGCAAGAACCCAGCTTCGGCCCCCAGGTCTGCTCACTCCCTCCTCCCCGCTGACCTCGGGCCTACAGCCCTCGAGGCCGCCGCGTCCCCCCGCGGCGGCCTCACCTCTTTAAGGCACTCTGCAGGGATGGCGCGCGCAGCCCATCGCTCACGGTGGCTCACCGCCGCGTGGGCGCTCGGCGCGCTCGGCGCCGTCAACGCCCTGGTGGTCGCGGGGCTGTGGGTGCGCGGCGGGGGGATCGGTGACGCGCGCAACGTGGCGAGCACGCTCACCAGCGCCGGGCGCCTCTCGGGCCTGCTCGGCGCCTACCTCGCGCTCGTCCAGCTGCTGCTGCTCGCGCGCATCCCGGCGCTCGACCGCGTCGTCGGCTTCGACCGCCTCACCGTCTGGCACCGCCGCAACGGCAAGGCGTGCCTGTCGCTGCTGCTCGTCCACGCCGGCCTGATCGCCGTGGGCTTCACGCTCGCCGACCGCGTCTCGCCGTGGACGGAGGCGGGCCGGCTGCTGCGCCGCTATCCAGGCGTGATCACCGCCGTGGCGGGGCTTCTCGCGCTGATCGCGGTCGTGGTCACCTCGCTGGTGATCGTACGGCGACGCCTGCGCTACGAGACCTGGTACTTCGTGCACCTCTATGCGTACCTCGGCATCGCGCTCGCCTTCAGCCACCAGATCGCCACTGGGCGCGACTTCGTGGGCGCGCCCACCGCGCAGGCGTACTGGACCGGGCTCTACGTCGCGACGCTCGGCGCGCTGGTGCTGTTCCGCCTCGGGCTCCCCGCGGTGCGCAACGCCTACTACCGGCTGCGCGTCGTGCGCGTGATCGCCGAGGGCCCCGGCGTGAGCTCGCTGGAGATCGGAGGCGTGCACCTCGAGCGGCTGAAGGCGCGCACGGGGCAGTTCTTCACCTGGCGCTTCCTCACCCGCGACCACTGGTGGGAGGCGCACCCGTTCTCGCTGTCGGCCGCGCCCGACGGGCGGCGGCTGCGCATCACGGTCAAGGGCCTCGGTGAGTACAGCGCAGGGCTCGGGTCGATCCGGCCCGGCACGCGCGTGGCCTTCGAAGGGCCGTTCGGCGTGTTCACGAGCGCCGCGCGGCGCAACCCGCGCGTCGCGCTGATCGCCGGCGGCGTCGGCATCACGCCAATCCGCGCGCTGCTGGAGGACATGCCCGGCGAGGCCGGCGACATCGCGGTCGTCTACCGCGCCGCGCACGCCGGCGACCTGATCCTGCGCGAGGAGCTCGACGAGCTGGCGCGGCGCCGCAGCGCCGACCTGCACTACGTGCTCGGCGACCACCGCGACCCAGCCGCCTCCTCGCTGCTCTCCCCCGAGCACCTGCGCGAGCTGGTGCCCGACATCGCCGCGCGCGACGTCTACGTCTGCGGGCCGCCGGCCATGACCGAGGCGACGGGCGCGAACCTCCGCCGCGCCGGCGTCCCCCGGCGCCAGATCATCACCGAGCGCTTCGCCCACTGATGCTCCGCGCGCTCACCGCCCTCGTGGTCACCGCCGTCGTCGTCGTTGCGCTCGCGAGCTACGACACGCACCCGCCGCCGAAGCCCAGGGACAGACCGGCGCGCCACGCCAAGCCCGCGCCGCGCCCATCGCTGCCGCCCGGCACCACCATGGGCCTCGGCACGCAGATCCACACCCCGTTCTCGATCATCCAGGTCCGCGCGACGCTGGCCCGGGGACGGCTCACCCACGTCGACACCATCTCGCTCAGCAGCTACGACCAGCACACGCGCGACCTCAACGCGCGTGCCGAGCCGATCCTGCGCCGCGAGGCGCTGCGCGCGGGCAGCGCGAAGATCCACAGCGTCTCTGGCGCGACCGAGACCAGCGAGAGCTGGAAGCAGTCGCTGCAGGTGGCAATCGAGGCCGCTCGTGGCTGAGCGCCGCATCGAGCACGTGATGGGCATGCCCGTGTCGATCGACATGGCCGACGACGTGGCGCTCGACCGTGCCTTCGCCTGGCTGCGGCGGGTCGACCGGACCTTCAGCCCCTACCGCCCGGCCAGCACGATCAGCCGCCTGGACCGCGGCGAGATCGCGCCGCGCGACGCGGGCCCGCTGGTCTGCGGCGTGCTCGCGCGCTGCGAGCGCCTGCGCGAGGACACCGGAGGGTTCTTCGACGCGCGCGCACGCGGGCAGCTCGACCCGTCAGGCCTCGTGATGGGCTGGGCCGTTGACCGCGCCGCCGCGCTGCTCGAGCGGGCCGGCGCACGGCGCTTCTGCATCAACGCGGGCGGCGACGTGCTGGTGCGCGGCGGGGGCTGGCGTATCGGAGTGCGCCATCCGCACCGGCGCGACGCGCTGGCCGCCGTGCTCACGCTGTCGGACGCCGCCGTCGCCACCTCGGCCACCTACGAGCGGGGCGAGCACATCGCCGACCCGCACACCGGCCGCCCGCCAGAGGGCGTCCGCAGCGTGACGGTCACCGGCCCGGACCTCGCAAGCGCCGACGCGTACGCGACCGCGGCCTTCGCGATGGGCGCCGCCGGGCCGGAGTGGACGGCGCGCCTGCGCGGATACGAGGCGATGACGATCCTCGAGGACGACGAGGTGCTCTTCACGCCGGGCTTTCAGGCGGCGATCGACGCGATCGCCTCGACCGCCCGCGCGTAGTGCCCGGCGTCGATGCGGATGTGCGAGTGCTGGCTCATCGAGCGCGCGGCGACGCCGATCGCCTCGACCGGCGGTGCGGCTTCGAGCACCGGCACGACGAGCAGCGTCTCGATCGTCACCGTCCACGGCCAGCGTGGATGCTCGCGCGGCTCGGGCTCGCCCGTGACCTCGCAGATCGCGAACACGCGCCGCCATACCGACGCGTAGAGCACGAGCCGGTCTCCGGGCACGATCCGCGGCCGCCGCGGGAAGCCGGTGCGCCGCAGCAGCTCTGCGCGCTGCTCGATCCAGTCCTCGGCGAGCGGCCCGCGGGCGTGGCCGACGGCCTTGAGCCAGTAGGCGGGCACGCACGCAGGGTGCCAGGCGCTTGGGAGACTTGCGGGCATGGACGAGTTCCTGCTCGACACCCCGCGGGTGCGGGAGTTCATCGGCGCGGTGCGCGAGCAGATCGCGGCGGCGGCCTCGCCGGCGGACGCGTGTGAGGCGATCCGCCCGGGTTTTGCCGAGCTGCTCGCGGACCCTGACTGGCTCCCGCCGCGCTATCAGGCACCGGACGCCGGCAGCGGCATGGGCGGCGGCATCGGCCAGTGGCTGCTCTATCGCGCCGGCGACCGCTCACTCACGCTCTTCGCGCTAGTCGTGCCACCCGGCTCGCAGACGCCGATCCACGACCACCTCGCCTGGGGCCTCGTGGGCCTCTACCGCGGCACCCAGGACGAGGAGGTCTACGCCGAGCGCGACGGCCGCGCCGAGCCGGTGGCGCGCCGGCCGCTGGCCACCGGCGACTTCTACGCCCTGCTGCCGCCGCGCGAGGACATCCATCGCGTGCGGACCACCTCCCCGGAGACCTCAGTCTCGATCCACCTGCTGACCAACGACACGGGCTGCGTCTGGCGCCACGCCTACGACGAGCGCTCGGGGGAGGCCGCCCCGTTCCGCTCGGGCTACGTCAACGTGGACTGCGGGTAGGAGCCCTGCATGTCAGATCTCTTCGGCCAGGAGCACGTCAAGCGCTACGTCGAGACCGACGGCGAGGTCGGTCACGATTGGAGGGAGGGCTCAACGGTCCTCATCCTCACCACCACCGGGCGCAAGTCCGGCGAGCAGCGGCCCACCCCGCTGATCTACGGGATGGACGGTGAGAACCCGATGATCGTCGCCTCCAAGGGCGGGGCCCCCGACCCGCCCGCGTGGTACCTCAACCTCTCCGATCAGCCCGAGGTGCAGGTCCAGATCAAGGACGACCGCTTCAACGCCCGCGCCCGCACCGCGAGCCCGGACGAGAAGCCCGAGCTGTGGAAGCAGATGACCCAGATCTGGCCCCACTACGACGAGTACCAGAAGAAGACCGACCGCGAGATCCCGATCGTCGTGCTGGAGCGCAGCGGCAGCTAGGCGAGCCCGCGGCGCGCCGCCAGGCGCGCGAGCGGGGGGAACAGCACGCGCTGGACCGGCGGCGGCGGCAGCGGGAAGCCGAGCTCGACCATGTCGCGGTAGCGCTCGGCCAGCGCGGCCGCCTGCAGCGCGGCCCGCGGGCTGGTCGGCAGCCCGCGGCGGTTGATCGCGCCCGCCTGCGACAGCGCGGCGACGTCCGTGAGGAAGGCCTCGAGCGTCGAGGCCGGCGTCGCCCGGCAGAGCACGTGCGCGACCTCCTCGCCGCGGTTGCGAAACGCGTGGCGGGTGCCGGCCGAGACGACGGCTTGCTCGCCCGGGCCCGCGGCGGTCCAGCGCCGGCCGGAGAGGAACTCGGGCCGCCCGGCGAGCACCTCGAAGCGCTCCTCCATCGCGGGATGCACGTGCGGGGTGACCCCGCCGCCCGGATCGACCCACATCTCGACGTTCAGGGCGTCGCCCTCGCGGGTGAAGCGGTAGCGCTGCCGCAGGGCGGGATCCTCGATCAGCTCGGGTGCCATCACGACCTCCTGGTAGAAACCTAGTCGTGACTAGGAATCTACCTAGCGACCACTAGGTTGTCAAAGCCCCAGCGCATCCGGATGACCGCGGCCGCCCGCCGCGAGGTCATCGTGCAGGCTGCCACCGAGGTGTTCTCCGAGCGCGGCTACCGCGGCGCGTCGATCGACGAGATCGCGCGGCGTTCTGGGGTCTCCCCGCCGGTGGTCTACGACCACTTCGCCTCCAAGCGCGAGCTGCACACGCACCTGCTCGAGCACACCCGCGACGAGCTGCTGGAGGTCTGGCGCACGCACCTGCTGACCGACGAGCCCGCCGAGGTGCGCGTGCCCGCGGCGATCGCCGCGTGGGCGCGCTACGTCGAGACCCACCCCTACGCCGCGCGCGTGTTCTTCCGCGAGACCGTCGAGGAGCCCGCGGTGGACGCCGCCTCTCGCCGGGTCCGCGACGAGACGCGCGTGGCGCTGGGCGCGATCCTCGGGCATGAGACCGGCGCCGAGCACATCGCGGGCTCCGCCGGCGCGCTCGCGCTCGAGATGGCGGCGGAGACGATGCGCAGCGGGCTCGCGGGGCTCGCGATCTGGTGGAGCGAGCACCCAGAGGTCGCGCGCGAGCAGGTCGTCGCCACGGCGGTGAACGTCATCTGGATCGGCTTCGAGCGCGTGCGCCGGGGAGAGCGCTGGCAGCCCTGACCCGCGCGCGGTCAGCGCCTGCGCGCCGCCGCCGCGGCGCGGCGGCGATGCGCGCGCCGCGCCGCGACGGCGGCCACGATCGCCAGCACGATCACGACGGCGACCCCGACGAAGCCGAGGTCCGTCGCCAGCTCGGCGACCGACGGGCCGACGAAGTAGGCGCCGAGGCCGAACAGCAGCGTCCACACCAGCGAGGCGACGGCGTTGGCGGGCAGGTAGCGCTTCCAGCTCATCCCGGTGGTGCCGGCCACCCATGACGGGGTGAGGAACACCGCGAGCGTCCCGAAGCGCTCGTAGAAGCGCTCGCCCTTGTCGAGCGCCGCCTCGCGGGCGTGCAGCAGCGGCCCGCGAGCGGTGGCGACCGCGCGGCCGCCCCGCAACCCGACCAGCCAGCCGGCCACGCCGCCGAGCTGGGACCCGGTCCACGCGGCGAACAGCACCGACGCGAGGTCGAGCCTGTCCCGGCCGGCGAACGTCCCGGCGGTGACCAGCGCCGCTTCGCCTGGCCCCGGGAGCCCGATCCAGCTGGTGAACGCGGCCACCCAGAGGCCCACGTAGCCGAGCTTCGGGCGGTGGCGGAGCTGCAGGTGCATGTGGTGAGCTGCGATGAGGTGCTCGTGGACGATCACGCAGCCAGTGTGGCGCGCTTGGCCGATCAGGTTCAATGCAGGCATGAGACTCCGGGGAGGAGTCGACCTCGGCGGCACCAAGATCCAGGCCGTCGTCGTCGACGAGCAGTTCACCGTGGTCGGCGAGGAGCGCCGGCCGACGCCGACGTCGGGCGACCCGTCCGGGGTCGCTGAGGAGATCGCCGAGGCGCTGCGCGGCGGCGCGGCGGCGGCGGGGGTGGACACGAGCGCGCTCGAGTCGATCGGGGTGGGCTCGCCGGGCGACGTCGACGACGCTGCCGGCACCGTGACCGGCGCGCGCAACCTGCCGGGGTGGGCGGGCAGCTTCCCGCTCGCCCGCGCGCTGAAGAAGGCACTGGGCCCGCCGGTCGCCCTCGGCAACGACGTCAACGTCGCCACGCTCGCCGAGGCCGAGCTCGGCGCCGGACGTCCGTACGACTCGATGCTCGGGGTCTTCTGGGGCACCGGCGTCGGCGGCGGGATCGTGCTCGACGGCAAGCTCTGGCTCGGCCGCGACGCCGCCGGCGAGATCGGCCACGTGGTCGTGAAGGTCGGCGGCCACCGCTGCCCCTGCGGGCGCCGCGGCTGCATGGAGGCCTACGCGGGGCGCTCGGCGATGGAGACCCACGCGCGCGACCTCGTGCGCAAGGGCGAGGAGACCGAGCTGTTCGCGATCATGGAGAAGCGCGGGCGCGAGCGGCTGACCAGCGGCATCTGGGCGCGCGCGCTCGTGCGCAGGGACCCGATGGCGGTGCGGCTCGTGGACCGCGCGATCGAGGCGCTCGGCGCGGGCATCGCCAGCGCGGTGAACCTGCTCGACGTCGAGGCGGTCATCCTCGGCGGCGGGCTCGGCGTGCGCCTCGGCGACCCCTACCGGGCGCGGATCGAGGAGGCGATGCTGCCGCACGTCTTCGTCGACGAGCGCCCGCCGCCGCTGCTGCTCGCCGACCTCGGCGACCTCGGCGGCGCGATCGGCGCCGCGCTGCTGGCCAGCCGCGCGGCCGAGCCCGCCGCGGCTTGACGTCGCACCCGGTTTGCGAGAGGGTCGCCAGACCCACTCATTGACGCTACTCGCGGAGTGCCGTTCAGGGAGCGAACGTAAAGGCGATCGCAGACGACCGCCCAGGCCGTCCGTCGCAAGGAGCCTTTCCCAACCCGCCTAGCTGACCAGCTCGAAGGGACAGTCATGCCGGTTCGGAAGGACTTGATGGATCGTCTTGCGTCGAGCCCGTCGAGGGAGGGGCTCGCACCTATCGTCGCCACTGGGCCGATGGGCGAGCGGGTGGCCCAGGCAGCCGTCACGCTCCGAGCGCAGCTGAGCGAGCCGATCCCGGTGCAGGCGGGGGGCGGACTAGAGGGCATGCAGCTCACTGGCGCAGCCGAAATCACGTCGGCCGTCAACACGCTGCTGCGCGCCAACCATCCGCGGTCCGACGTCGTCGTCGACCTCTTCGGGCGCGATCCTTCGCCGGCGCTCCTCGACTTTCAGCAGGCGTTCCTGGATACGGCCTTCGTCGGAACGCTGTTACTGGCCGCGGGCGGCGAGTTCACCCAGGAGCAGCTCGACGACCTGATCCGCGTCGGCGCATCGGTGTCCGCAGCGGGCGGGCTGTTACGGGGCCTGCTCGGTAGCGAGGACGATGGCCCCCCGCGGCGCGACCTCCCCAGGAACGGCAACCCGTTCGCCCCGGGGATCCCGGAGGACCTACTCCTCAAGGCGGAGAGCCTGCGCCGCAAGGGCTGCGTCAACGCGGTGAGGGGTGCCATGTCCAAGTGGGGCGACGCCGTCGCCGCGGCCACGCCCCGGTACCTCAGCGACGCCATCGACGCGCTCGACCCTCCCGACGGATGCCCCGGCGACGCAATGACCATCCTCGGCAGCGGCTTCGGCGACGGCAGTCGCGGCGCCGTCGTGTTCACCGGCGCAGGGAGCCGGCCGGTACTGGTCGCCCAGACGGACGTGCGCTCCTGGACGGATACCGAGATACAGGTCCGCATCCCGAATGGCGCCGTGCGTGGACCGGTCGGCATCATCCTCTACGCCGACACGAGCGGCGGAGCCTCGCTCGGCGAGCTGGGCTCGACGGCGGTCGGCGAGCTCGGAGACTGCTTCGGGCCGGCGGCGACCGCGCGCCTCGAAGGCGCGGTGAGCAAGCTCGCCCCGCCGGTCGCAGCGCCTCCGCTCGGGACCAAGGCGAATCTCTACACCGGCGGCGTGCCCGAGGTGCTTTCGTTCACCGTCTCTCCTTCCAGAGTGCTGTGGCCGGGCCGGCACATCACGCTGAGCTGGCAGGTGGCGGGCGCCAAGAAGGTCGAGATCGTGGCCCGCGCCATCGCGGGCTCCGCCGCGCACGAGTTGCCTCCCATCACTGCTCCGATGACCTATCCGACGGGCACGGCGAGCGTGACCGTTCCCGGCACGCGCAAGTGGCACGGCGAGTATGTGCTGCGCGTCAGCAACCCCTGCGGGACGAGCGAGTCGGCCATCGACCTCGAGATGGCGATCCGCCGCGGCCTCGCGCTCGGCGGCGGCGGCACCCGCGGCGACTTCCAGGTCGGCGCCCTGCTGTACCTGTACAACGAGAAGGGCTTCCGGCCCGACGCCATCGCGGGCACCTCGGTCGGCTCGGTCAACGCCGTCGACCTGGTGATGGGCGACGACGAGGCGACCGCGACTACCCCGGCGCGCAGCGCCGCCAGCCGCCTCGCCGAGACCTGGCTTTCGCTCACCGACGAGTCCAGCATGTGGGGAGAGGAGCCCTGGCTCAAGAACGCCAAGGCGAAGGTCCGCAAAACGTTGCGCTCGTTCTCGGTCGAGGGGCTGCTCTCGCTGCCCTACGCGGCGATCTCCGGCTCAGTTGCCATTTCCGACCTCGTCGGGGTCTTCAAGGGCCAGGGGCAGACCGCCCTGCTCAACATGGCCCCGATCGAGGCGCGAATGCGCGTGCAGTTCGACCAGGCGCGCGCGAACAAGAGCGGGATCAAGCTCCGTCTTGTGGCGGTAAGCCTCGAGAGCACCGAGCTCATCATGGTCGACGAGACCGGCGGGATCCGGGAGCGCGGGGCGATCGTCAGCCGGCCGGCCACCGTTCCGCCCGCGACGGCCTCCGGCGTCATCGAGGGCGCGATGGCCTCGGCGTCCATGCCGGGCATCTTCCCGGCCGTCCGGCTGAACAACCACATGTGCGTCGACGGGGGCATCCGCGAGCAGGTCCCTGCGCAGGTGGCCGTACAGGACATGGGCTGCAACGAGGTCTACTCGCTGCGGCTCTCCGCCGCCCCCACGGTGCTCGAGACGAACCCCACGCGGCAGTTCGGCGAGATCATCTTCCGATCGATGCTCGGCGTGACCCTCGACGAGATCTCCGACGATGACGTGCTCCCCTACAACGGGTGGGGCGACGGGGTCAAGGTCACCGACATCCGCCCGACCTTCAACATCCATGACGGGCTGGTGATCGATCCCGGGCTCATCCGGATCTCGATGGACTACGGTTGGATGCGCGCCGCAGACGCGATCGACGTGCCTCAAGTGCCCTACGCGCACGAGCTGTCGGATCGCATCACCCTGCTGAGGTTGGAGAACTGGAAGCTGGCGCATTGGGCCTCCAGCGGGGGCTACCTGGACCCCAACCGCGGGTTCACCAACTTCATCTTCGCGGGAGTCTCGGTCGCCGGAAGCACAGGGCTCGTGCAGGTCCCAGACCCGGGCGCGGTCCAAGCGATCCGCGACAACTGCAGGCAGATCCGCGCCCTGCTCGAGCAGCGCCTGATCACGCAGGCGCCGACGCCGGCCTCGGCCGTGCGCTCCGGCTGGTTCACGAACTGGGAGATCATCGGCGACCCGCCGTCGAGCAACGGCCCCTGGGCGGAGTTCATCTCCAGGGCAGGCACCCTCGCTCCGGAGCCGGCGCCGGCGGCGATCTAGCGGCGACCTCGGCGGCGCGATCGGCGCGCCGCGGCTGGCGAGCCGTGCGGGCGAGCCCGTCGCCGGGTAGACAGCGGCGATGACCCTCCCCATCGGCACCCACACGCTCGGGCCCCACAACGGCACGCTGCAGGTCAAGACCTACCGCGAGGGCGTGGCCGCGAAGATCGGGCACGACCTCACGATCGAGGTCACGCGGTGGGAGGCGGTGCTCCGTGCGGCCGAGGATCCGGCGACCTCCTCGATCGAGCTCACCGCGGACTCGCGCTCGCTGGAGGTGCGCGAGGGCGTGCGCGGCGTGAAGCCGCTGACCGACAAGGACCGCGGCGAGATCCGCAAGAACATCGACGAGAAGGTGCTGCAGGGGGAGCCGATCAGCTTCCGCTCGAGCGTGGTGCAGTCCGACGGAGCCCGGATCGCCGTGGAGGGCGAGCTCACGCTGGGCGCGAACATGCGCCCGGTGGCCGCGGAGCTCGAGACGGACGGCGGCGGCCACATCACCGCGACGATTGCGCTCACCCAGAGCGAGTTCGGGATCAAGCCCTACCGCGGGCTGATGGGCGCGCTGAAGGTCCGCGACGGCGTGGAGATCGTGGTCGACGCCCAGCTGCCCGCGAGCTGAGAGCGGCGGAGAGACGAGGACGACCATGCACCCCTTCCCGCCCGGCGTCAGCTCCCGCACCGCGGACACCGGGCGGCTGCGCACGCACTACCTCGAGGCGGGCACGGTGGACGGCATCCCGGTCGTGTGCGTGCACGGCAACCTCTCGAGCAGCCGCTTCTACGAGCACCTCTTCGCCGGAGCGCCGGAGCAGTACCGCTTCATCGCCCCCGACATGCGCGGCTTCGGCGACACCGAGCCGGTACCGATCGACGCCACCCGGGGCCTGGGCGACTGGGCCGACGACACCTTCGCGCTGGTGCAGGCGCTCGGCATCGAGCGCCCGGTCCACCTGGCCGGCTGGTCGACGGGCGGCGCCGCGATCGCCGCCTACGCGCTCGCGGGCCGGCCCGTGGCCTCCCTGACCCTGATCGACCCGGTCTCGCCCTACGGCTACGGCGGGGTGCACGCGGACGGCACGCCGTGCTTCCCGGACTTCGCGGGATCCGGAGGCGGCGCGAGCAACCCGGAGTTCATCGCCTCACTGCAAGCCGGCGACCGCTCGGCGGACTCCCCGGCCTCGCCGCGCAACGTCATCAACTCGGCCTACTGGCAGCCCGAGCACCGCGAGCCGCCCGAGCGCGAGGACATGCTCGTCGAGGAGGTCCTCAAGTCCGTCACGGGGGACGACGGCTACCCGGGGGACTCCACGCCGTCGGAGAACTGGCCCGGTGTCGCGCCCGGCACGCGCGGGATCCTCAACGCGCTGTCGCCGAAGTACTGCAACTGGTCGGCGATCGGAGCCCTCGACCCCAAGCCCCCGATCCTGTGGACCCACGGCTCCGAGGACGTCGTCGTCGCCGACGGGTCGCGCTGGGAGATGGGAACGCTCGGGCAGCTGGGCGCCGTGCCCGGATGGCCCGGCGAGGACGTCTATCCACCGCAGCCGATGGTGAGCCAGATCCGCACCGTGCTCGAGCGCTACCGCGACGCCGGCGGGCGCGTCGAGATGGAGACGTTCGAGGGCAGCGGGCACGCGCCGCCGATCGACGCGGCAGCGCGCTGGAAGGCGCTCTGGCTCGAGTTCCTGCAGTCGGTGGACGCGACGTGAGCGTCGCGCTGCCCGCCGGGCCGGCCGAGCCTCCCGCGCTGCAGACCATCCGCTGGCTGGTGCGCCCGATCGCGTTCCTCGAGCGCTGCCGCCGGCGTTACGGCGACGTGTTCAGCGTCAGCTTCCTCGGCTTTCAGACGCCGCTGGTGATGATCTCCGACCCCGAGGCGATCCGCGCGCTGTACTCCGAGCGCGCCCACGGGCTACCGCCCGGGCGCGCGCTGTCGCTGGAGCCGATCGTCGGCCCGCGCTCGGTGCTCCTGCTGGAGGGCGCCGAGCACCTCTCGCGGCGCAAGGTCATGCTCCCGCCCTTCCACGGCGACCGCATGCGCGCCTACGAGCCGATCGTCCGCGAGGCCACCGAGCGCGAGATCGCGCGCTGGCCGGCCGACGAGGCGTTCGCCGCGCACCCGAGCATGCAGGCGATCACGCTCGAGGTGATCCTGCGCGCCGTCTTCGGGGTCGCCGACGCCGGGCGGCGCGAGCGCCTGCACGTGCTGCTGGCCGATCTCCTCGGCTCCACCGCCTCCGCGAGCCTGCAGTTCTCGGTCCTGCTCTCGCGCCGGCTCGGGACGCCCGACCCGCTGGTCCGGCTGCAGGCGCTCAAGGAGGAGATCGACGCGCTGCTGCTCGCCGAGATCGCTGACCGCCGCGCCGACGAGGCGGCGACCGCCGAGCGCAACGACATCTGCTCGCTGCTCGTTCGCGCGACATTCGAGGACGGCGAGCAGATGCCCGACAGCGAGGTCCGCGACCAGCTGCTGACGCTCCTGGTCGCCGGCCACGAGACGACGGCGACCGCGCTGGCCTGGACGCTGGACCTGCTGACGAACCACCCCGAGGCGCTCGCGCGCCTGCGCACCGAGCTCGACGAGGGCGAGGAGGCCTACCTGCGCGCGGTCATCGCCGAGTCGCTGCGCCTGCGCCCGGTGCTGCCGCTGGCCGGGCGCCGGCTGGCGAGCGAGCTGCGCGTCGACGGCGTCAGCCTGCCGGCCGGCACCGACGTGACCCCGGCGATCTGGCTCACCCACACGCGCCCCGACCTCTACCCCGAGCCCTACGCGTTCCGGCCCGAGCGCTTCCTCGAGACCGCGCCGTCGACCTACGCCTGGATCCCCTACGGCGGCGGCGTGCGCCGCTGCCTCGGCGCCGCGTTCGCGGAGATGGAGCTGCGCGTCGTGCTCAGCACGATCCTGCGCAGTCGCGCGCCGCGCGCGGCCACCGCGCATCCCGAGCGGATCGCGCGGCGCAACGTGACGTTCTCGCCCCGCCACGGGACGCGGATCTTCGCTACAGCACGCTGAAGCTGATGTCGCGCCGCTGCAGGCGAGCGATCAGCGCGTCGCCCATCGCCTGCGCGGTGGTGACCTGGCCGGCGGTCTCGGGCAGCTCGTCGTGGACGAGGCACAGCGCCGACTCGGCGAGCATCTTGGAGGTCTCGCCGTAGCCGGGGTCGCCGCCGGCGACCTCCGTGAGCACCCGCTTGCCGCCGCCCTCGCCGACGAAGCGCACCTTGAACCAGCTCTTTTCGCGCTGCGCCGCCGACGGCCCGTCACCCGACTTCATGCGGCCCATCAGGAGGTCGCGCGCGGGCGGGATCTGGGCGATCGCGAACAGCCCGCCGACTCCGGCGACGGCGCCCATCGCAACCGGCAGGTGCTCGACCGCTGCGTAGTGGCCGTAGCTGAAGTCCGGCCCGTAGCGCTCGAGCGCCGCGGCTGAGCGCTTGACGATCTGCGGGTCGATCGTCGGCAGCGGCAGCGCCCACGCGCCGAGCGAGGCCTCGCGGTGGGGCTTCTCGCCCGCCGAGCGGACCCTGCGATCCGGCTTGGGCTCCGCCCGCTTGCGCTCGGCAAGCGCGGCATTGGCCTGGCGCAGGCGCGAGAAGATCGTGATAGCGGAGTGGAACGTCCCCGCGGACGGCCGTCCGCCGGCGCGGACGTAGCCCTTGACCGTGAGCGGCACCCCCTCGGGCAACTGCTCGACGGTGTACAGCGCGCCGAGGTCGTGCGGGATCGAGTCAAACCCGCAGGCGTGCACGATCCGCGCGCCGTTGCGCACCGCCTCCTCGTGGTGGGAGAGGTACATGCGGTCGACGAACTCGGGCTCGCCGGTCAGGTCGACGTAGTCGGTCCCGGCCTTCGCGCAGGCGGCGACCAGCGGCTCTCCGTAGCTGAGGTAGGGCCCGACCGTGGTGATGACCGCGCGCGTCGACTCCGCGACATCGCGCAGCGACGCCTCGTCGGTGACGTCGGCGATCAGCAGCGGCAGGTCCGCGCAGCGCGGGTCGAGTTTCGCGACCCGCTCGCGCACGGCTTCGAGCTTCGGGCGGCTGCGCCCGGCGAGGGCCCAGCGCGTCCCCTCCGGAGCGTGACGGGCGAGGTACTCGGCGGTCAGCCCGCCGGTGAAGCCCGTCGCCCCGAAGAGGACGATGTCGTACGCGCTACCAGTAATGCCTTCGCCCACCGACCGCGCGGCCCATGGAGCCGAGCACCCAGAACAGCGCACCGACGACGATCAGGATGATCCCGATCGTGTACAGGATCCCGATCCCCGCGAGGAGACCGATGATCAACAGGATGAGTCCGAGAACAATCACGAGTCCCTACCTCCAGCTCATGCAACAGGACCCTGCAGGGGTGCCCGCGAAGGCGCCAAGTCAATCGGATGAAGTCGGACCACCGACGTGCTCGCGGGTGTCGCGAGCCGCCGCGGCGCGCAACTCGGCCACCTGAGCCGCCAGCGCGGCGACCTCGCGCTCCAGGCGGTCGAGGCGGTCATCGTCAGTTTGCGTTGCCCGCATGGGGGGCGCCGGTGCCGCGGCCGGAGCGTCCTCGAGGTCGTCGCTGAGCCGGTGCGCGTAGCGCTCCTCCTTCTGCCCCGGCCGGCGGGCGTGGCGGGAGACGAGCTCGCGCTCGATCAGCCGATCGAGCGTCGCCTGCAGCGCGTCCTGGTCGCGGAAGGCGTGCAGGCGCTCAGCGCGCTGGCGCAGCTCCCCCGGCGTCTGGGCCCCGCGCAGCATCAGCACGGCGAGCAGCGCCTGCCCGCCGGCCGCGAGGCCGAGGGCGTCCTCGAGCAGGTGCCGGTACTTGGCCGCGCGCGCCGCGCTGGCCAGCCGCGTCCAGCGCCGCCGGCCGAGCCGGTGCAGCGCGTCCCGGATCTCGTCCTCGCCGTAGGCGACGACCGGATCGCGGTTGGTCGACTGGTTGCAGGCCGCCCGCAGCGCGTTGAGGCTGAGCGGATAGACGTCCGGCGTCGTGCGCTGCTTCTCGATCAGGCACCCGAGCACCCGAATCTCGACGGCGTCCAGGTCCATGACCGCGCCCCTACGGCGCCGCCGCCAAGCGCCGCTTCTGCTCCTCGACGTCGAAGTCGGGCTCGGGCCAGCTCAGCGCCATGTCCTCGAGCTGCTCGGTCAGCAGCTGCGTGATAGCCCAGTTGCGGTACCACTTGCGATCGGCCGGGACGATGTGCCAGGGCGCGGGCTCGGTGTTGCAGCGCTGGAGCGCGTCTGAGTAGGCGACTGTGTAGTCGTCCCACAGGGCGCGGTCCTCGAGGTCGCCCGGGTTGTACTTCCAGTACTTGGTCGGGTCCTCCAGGCGCGCGAGCAGCCGCTCGCGCTGCTCCTTGGCGGAGATGTGCAGGAAGCACTTCAGGACCCGTGTGCCGCCGGCGACGAGGTCATTCTCGAAGCGGTTGATCGTCGCGTAGCGGCGCGACCAGGTCCGCTGGTCGCCGACGCCGCGCACGCGAGCGGCGAGCACGTCCTCGTAGTGGGAGCGGTCAAAGACGCCGATCTTGCCGGCGGTCGGCAGCTGCCGGCGGATGCGCCAGAGGAAGTCGTGCTTGAGCTCCTGCGGCGTCGGCCGGCCGAAGGTCGCGATGTGCAGGCCCGAGGGATCGCACTGGCCGACGACGTGGGCGACCGTCCCGCCCTTGCCCGAGGTGTCCATCCCCTGCAGGACGAGCAGCACGCTGCGCGTCCCGCCGTGGCGCCCCTCCGCGTAGAGCTGCTCCTGGAGCGTCGCGACGCGCGCGGCCAGCTTCGGATGCGCCTTCTTCGCCTTCGCCTTACCGCCGTCGAAGCCGGGCGTCGCGCGGGTGTCCATGTCGCGCAGGTCGATCGCGCCCTCGGGGGCCCGGAGCAGGGCGCTGATGGACTGCCCCGCGGATTTCTTCGCCATGGCGCGAGGCTAGCTCAGTGCGCGAGGATGCAGCGAATGGTCCTCACGCGCGAGTACGTCGAGATCCCCGTCGACGGGAGGACCATGCGCGCCTTCCTCGCCGCGCCGCGAGCTCCAGGGCCCCATCCCGGCGTCGTGTTCTACTCCGACATCTTCCAGCTCACGGAGCCCACCCTGCGCTGGGCGGTGCGGCTGGCCGGCTACGGCTTCGTCGTCGCGGCGCCCGAGATCTACCACCGCATCGAGCCCGCCGGGACCGTGCTCGGCTTCGACGACGACGGCAAGGTGCGCGGCCAGCGCGACGCGGAGACCACGCCGGTGGCGGACTTCGACGCCGACAACGCCGCGGCGCTCGCGTTCCTCGCGCGCCACGAGGCGGTCGCGGGCGGCGCGCTGGGCGCGGCGGGCCACTGCACCGGCGGGCACCTCGCGTTCCGCGCCGCGCTGCGCCCCGAGGTCGGCGCGACCGCGTGCTGGTACGCCACCGGGCTCCACGACGGCGCGCTCGGAGCGGACGCCGACGCGGGCTCGCTCGCCCGCGCGCACGAGATCGAGGGCGAGCTGCTGATGATCTGGGGCACGAGCGATCCCCACACGCCCGCGGAGGGGCGCGAGCTGATCCGCGAGCGGCTCGAGGCCTCAGGCACGCAGCTGACCTGGCGCGAGTACGAGGCCGAGCACGCCTTCGGCCGCGACGTCGGGGAGCGCTACGACCCCGAGATCACGGACCGGGCGTTCGCCGAGACGGTGGCGCTGCTGCGGCGCGCGCTCAGCGCCTGAGCCCCCGCGCTACCAGTAGTGCTTTCGGCCTCCGACCGCGCGGCCCATCGAGCCGAGCACCTCGTCGCTGTCGGCGAAGCGCCTCGCCACCTCGGGCGGGGTTATCCAGCTCCCCCCGACCTTCTCGAGATGACGAAGTAGGTGATCTTCAGCGCTGGTCCTAGTCCCCCTCCCCGCGGCAGAGGGTCCCGGAGATCTTCTCCGTGAACGCCCCGGTGGTGAGGTTCTCCACTCCGCTGAAGGTGAGCGTGCCGGTCGCCCCAGCGAACTTCCCGGTTCCTGCGGAGATCGGTCCGGTGGCGGAGAACTCGCCGGTGGAGACGTCGAAGGTGCCGGAGACCTTCGCGGTCAGCGTGCCGTGCTTGGTGGTGAAGACGATCGTCCCCGAAATCTTGAACACGGGGTAGGAGCCACCGGTGATGTCGAAGTGTGCGGCGGTCGTCCCGTTCAGCACCCCGCCGCGCGTGATCGTCGCCGTGGTGTTGCCGTTGCTGAGGTCCTGGCCGACGCCGACGGCATGCACAGGCCCGCATCCCGAATCGTCCCCCGCGCCGTCGGCGCGGGCGACGCCGACCGTGGTCGTCAACAGCGCGGCGAGCACGCACAGGACCGTCCGAAGCGCCTTCATGGCGTCCTCCTTGAGTCGGGTCAGCCGACCCAACCACTTGCATGCGGCGCGGTCAAGGCGTGCGAGCCGAAGCAGACGTCAGCTTCGGTGGTGGACCTCCTGAAGGCCGTAGACCGGCGTGTCGATGCTCTCGGCTCGCGCCTTGAGCTGGAGCGCCAGATACAGCGAGTAGTGCCGCGACTGGTGAAGGTTGCCGCCGTGGAACCACAGCGCCTCCTGCTGGGTGGGTTTCCACATGTTGCGCTGCTCGCCCTCCCACGGGCCGGGGTCCTTGGCCGTGTCCGAGCCGTGTCCCCACACCTTGCCGACCTTGTCGGCCACCTCCTGGGAGATCAGGTCGGCGGCCCATCCGTTCATGGACTTGTAGCCCGTCGCGTAGACCACGAGGTCGGCCGGCAGCTCGGTGCCGTCGGCCATCACCACGGCGCCCTCGGTGAGGTGGTCGACCGCGCCCGACTGCAGCTTCACATCGCCGCTGGCCACTAGCTCGGAGGCTCCTACGTCGATGTAATAGCCCGACCCTCGCCGCAGGTACTTCATGAACAGTCCGGAGCCGTCCTCGCCCCAATCGAGCTCGAAGCCCGCCTTCTCGAGGCGCTCGTAGAAGTCGGCGTCGCGCTCGCGCATCTCGTCGTAGAGTGGGATCTGGAACTCGTGCATTATCCGGTAGGGCAGCGAGGCGAAGATCATGTCGGCCTTCTCCGTGGTCACCCCGTCGGCGACCGCCTGCTCGGAGTAGAGCGCGCTCAGGCCCACGTCCATCAGCGTGTCCGAGCGCACGATGTGCGTCGAGGAGCGCTGCACCATCGTCACGTCGGCGCCGCCCTCCCAGAGTGCGGCGCAGATGTCGTGCGCGGAGTTGTTGGAGCCGATGACCACCGCCTTCTTGCCGCTGTAGCGGTCGGGCCCCGGGTGCTGGGAGGAGTGGTGCTGCTCGCCGGTGAAGACGTCGGTCCCGGGGATCTCGGGCACGTTGGGCTTGCCGGACATCCCCATCGCCAGCACGAGCTGCCTCGGACGCAGCGTGATGTCCGCGCCGTCACGCTCGGCCACCACGACCCACTCGCCGGCCTGATCGTCGTAGCGCGCGCTCTTGGCCGTTGTCGAGCTCCAGTAGTTGAGCTCCATCACCCGCGTGTACATCTCCAGCCAGTCGCCGATCTTGTCCTTGGGCGAGAACACCGGCCAGTGCTCGGGGAACTTGATGTATGGCAGGTGGTCGTACCAGACCGGGTCGTGGAGGCAGAGCGACTTGTAGCGCTTGCGCCAAGAGTCCCCGGGCCGCTCGTTGCGCTCGACGATGATCGTCGGCACCCCGAGTTGACGCAGGCGGGCACCGAGCGCGATGCCGCCCTGCCCGCCGCCGACGATCACAACCTCGGGCTGCGTCGTATGCCCGAGCTCCTCCGCTTCGCGCCGGCGGCGCTCCAGCCACGTCTCGCGGTCCGGGTTCGCGCCGTGCTCGATCCCCTTCGGCCGCGCGGGTCCCGCCGGCTGCTCATGGCCCTTGAGCTCGTCGAGCGCGGTGAGCAGCGTCCACGCCTTGCCGTCCTTGAGTCGCAGGTGCCCGTGCCCGCGCCCCGCCTCGGTCTCGAACTCGATCCACGCCTCGGTCACGCCCTCGGCGGCGGCCGGCGGCTCGGTGGCGCGCCAGCCGCGCGGCTTGGTGTGCCCGAGCGTGTGCTCGAGCATGTCCCGGATCTCGTCCGGGCCTTCGACCGTCTTGAGGTTCCAGGTGAACGAGACGAGATCGCGCCAGAAGCTCTCGTCCCCGAACAGCTCGGCCGCCCCGGCGCTGTCGCCTTCGGTTAGCGCCTGCTCGAAGCGCGCCAGCCACTGGTCGACCTCGGTGGCCACGGACTGGGCTGTGGTGTCGGTCATGGGCTCCTCCTGACAACGACGGGACGCGACGCTGCCATTGTGGCGCACGCAGCCCTCCCACCACTGACACTCGATCAGGGACCGGCGACCAGGCGGCGCAGCAGCCGCCGCAGCCGCTCGACCGGCCCGACCTCGACGGCGCGCAGCACGACGCTGCCGTCCCCCCTGCGCTCTGGAATGAACTCGGACGCAAGCCATGACCCCAGGCTGGGGACCGTTCCTGAGGCGCAGATCACGATCGCTTACGAAACGTATGCGCTGGCATCCATCCAGCCCAACTGGTGTTGTTCGATCAGCGGCGCCTACTGGGGCTCGCACTACGTGGGGGCACACCGGGTCTGACGCGTGGCAGAGTGCCGCGGATGGACTTCGAGCTGACCGACCGCTGCCGCGACTTCCAGGATCGCCTGACCGCGTTCATGGACGAGCGGATCTATCCCGCCGAGGCCGTCTACGAGCGCCAGCGCGAGGAATCCGGCGACCCGCACTCGCACCCGCCGCTGATGGAGGAGCTCAAGCAGGAGGCCCAGCGCCGCGGCCTCTGGAACCTGTTTCACCCCGACCCCGAGGTCGGCCCCGGCCTGCGCAACGTCGAGTACGCGCCGCTCGCGGAGATCAGCGGCCGCTCGCACATCGCGCCCGAGGCGATCAACTGCGCCGCGCCCGACACCGGCAACATGGGCGTGCTGACCGAGTTCGGCACGCCCGAGCAGAAGGAGCGCTGGCTGCAGCCGCTGCTCGACGGCGAGATCCGCTCGGCGTTCGCGATGACCGAGCCCGACGTCGCCTCCTCCGACGCCACCAACATCGAGCTCTCGATCGAGCGCGACGGCGAGGAGTACGTGCTCAACGGGCGCAAGTGGTGGGCGTCGGGCGCGATGCGCGAGCGCTGCGAGATCTTCATCGTGATGGGCAAGACCGATCACGAGGGTCCGCGTTACCGGCAGCAGTCGATGGTGCTCGTGCCTCGCGGCACGCCCGGGCTGACCGTCGTGCGCAACCTCCCGGTCTTCGGCTACGTCGACCAGGAGGGGCACGCGGAGCTGCGCTTCGAGAACGCGCGCGTGCCCGCCGCCAACCTGGTCGCCAACGAGGGCGACGGCTTCCTGATCGCCCAGTCGCGCCTGGGCCCCGGCCGCATCCACCACTGCATGCGCGCGATCGGCGCGGCCGAGCGCGCGCTCGAGCTGATGTGCCGCCGCGCGATCAGCCGCGTCACCTTCGGCGCTCCCATCGCGACGCGCGGGAACATCCAGGACTGGGTCGCCGAGTCGCGGATCGAGATCGAGATGACGCGCCTGCTGACCATGAAGACCGCGTGGCTGATGGACACGGTCGGCAACAAGCACGCGCGCACCGAGATCGCCGCGATCAAGGTCGCCGCGCCCGCGATGGCGCTGCGCGTGATCGACCGCGCGATCCAGGTCCACGGCGGCGGCGGGGTCTCCGACGACTTCCCGCTGGCCTCGATGTACGCCCACCTGCGCACGCTGCGCCTGGCCGACGGGCCAGACGAGGTCCACAAGCTGACCATCGCCCGGCGCGAGCTGCGCGACCATGCACCGGCAGAGGAGAGCTGACATGCCCGAGCCCGCACCCCGAGGGGACAACCCCTACGACACCACCGGCGTCGAGCGCGGCGACGACGGGATCGCGCGCTACAGCGGCCGGCCCGACTCGCTCGTGCACATGCTGCGCGCCACCGTCGAGCGCGACCCCGACGGCCTCGCCGTCGCCGAGATCGGCGGCGACAAGGTCAGCTACCGCGAGCTCTGGGATCGCGCCGCGCGTGTCGCCGGCGGGCTGCGCGGCGAGGGCGTGGAGCGCGGGGACCGCGTCGCGCTGCGCCTCCCCAACGGCCTCGACTGGGTGCTCGCGTTCTGGGGCGCGCAGCTCGCGGGCGCGGTCGTCGTGCCGGTCAACACGCGCTTTAAGGACGCCGAGGTGCAGTACGTGGTCGAGGACTCCGGCGCCTCGTTCACGTTCGGGGAGCAGCTGCCCGACGGCGAGCCGGTCACGGTCGACGACCTCGGCCCCGACGACCTCGCGGCGATCTTCTACACGAGCGGCACCACCGGGTTCCCGAAGGGCGCGATGACCTCGCACGCGAACTTCCTGACCAACAGCGAGAATGCCGTGCGCTGCATCAGCGTGGACCGCGACGCGGGCAACGACCTGGCGACGATCATCAACGTGCCGCTCTTCCACGTCACGGGCTGCAACAGCCAGCTGATCGTCTGCCACGAGCTCGGCGCGCGCGTGTACGTCTCCACCAACCCGATGGACCTCGAGGGCTTCCTGCGCACCGCCGGCGAGGAGGGCGTGGACATGCTCACCTCGGTCCCGGCGATCTACCACGCACTGACCCGCCACCCCGCGTTCGCCGACACCGACCTCAGCGCGGTCAAGTACGTCTCCTACGGAGGCGCGCCGATCTCCGCCACCGCGGTGCAGAAGATCATCGAGGCGTTCCCCAAGGCGCGTGTGGGCAACGGCTTCGGCCTCACGGAGACCTCGTCGCTGACGACCTACCTCCCGCACGAGGAGGCCACCGACCACGCCGACTCGGTCGGCTTCGCGATGCCCGTCTGCGACCTCGCGATCGACGAGCCCGACCCGGACACCGGCGTCGGCGAGCTGCTCGTCCGCGGCCCGAACGTCGTGCAGGGCTACTGGAACAAGGAGGAGGAGACGGCCGAGACCTTCGTCGACGGCTGGCTGCACACCGGTGACCTCGGCCGCATCGAGGACGGGCTGCTCTACATCGTCGATCGCAAGAAGGACATGATCAACCGCGGCGGCGAGAACGTGTACTCGATCGAGGTCGAGAGCGCGGTCGCCGGCGCGCCCGGCGTAGGCGAGGTCGCCGCCCTCGGCGTGCCCGACGACATGATGGGCGAGAAGGTCGGCGCGGTGATCGTGCCGGCGGGCGAGGAGCCCGTCGACGTCGAGGCAGTGCTCGCCCACGCGCGCGAGCGGGTGGCCGACTTCAAGGTGCCGCAGTACGTCGCCCTGCGCAAGGAGCCGCTGCCGCGCAATCCGGGCGGCAAGGTGCTCAAGGCCCAGCTGCGCGACGAGACCGAGTGGGGCGAGCCGCTCCGCTGAGACGAGAGGGAGGACCGATGGCGCAGGTACAGACCGTGCAGGGCCCGGTGGACGCCGGCGAGCTGGGGACCGTTCTGATCCACGAGCACGTCCGCTTCCGCGACGAGGCGGTGGCCGAGAACTGGCCCGGCCAGTACGACGCCGACGCGGAGATGGCCGCTGCGCTCGAGGCGGTCAACGCCGCCAAGGACCGCGGCGTGCGCACGATCGTCGACCCGACCGCGATGTTCGGCGGCCGCGACGTGCACTTCATGGCGAAGGTCGCCGAGCAGACCGGCGTGCAGATCGTCCCCTGCACCGGCATCTACACCTACGACTACCTCCCCCACTACTTCGAGAACCGCTCCGAGGACCAGATCGCCGAGTTGTTCGTGGCGGACATCCAGACGGGCATCCAGGGCACCGACCTGAAGGCCGCGTTCCTCAAGTGCGCCGCCGACGAGCCCGGCGTGACCGAGCACGTCGAGAAGATCCACCGCGCCGTCGCCCGCGCCAGCGTGCAGACCGGGGCGCCGATCATGGCCCACTCGCGGCCGGCGTCGAACACGGGCCCGCGCCAGGTCGAGATCTTCCGTGAGGAGGGCGTCGACCCGTCGAAGATCCAGATCGCCCACACCGGCGACACCGACGACCTCGACTACATCCAGGGCCTGCTCGACGCCGGCGTCTGGATCGGCCTGGATCGCTACGGCCTGGACCTCTACCTGCCGCTGGAGAAGCGCAACGCGACCACCGCCGAGCTGCTGCGCCGCGGCCACGCCGACCGCATCTTCATCTCCCAGGACTTCTGCGCGACGATCGACTGGTTCCCTCAGGAGGCGATCGCCGGGCTAATCGAGGCCGGGCTCGTGCGCGACTGGTCGATGACGCTCGTCTTCGACGAGGTGCTGCCGTGGCTGAAGGAGCAGGGCGTGTGGGACGACGCGGCGTTCACCACCGTGTTCCAGGAGAACCCGCGCAAGTGGCTGGCCGGGTAGGGGGCGCATGGCGTTCGTCCCGCCCGCCCGGCACCTCCTGCGAGCCAAGGACCTGGCCGACGCCCGCTACTTCGAGCCTCTGGGCGTGGACGACCTCGCCCACGCGGCCGGCCTCTCGCGAGCGCACTTCAGCCGCGAGTTCCGCCGCGCGTTCGGCGAGTCGCCCCACGCCTACCTGCTGACCCGACGCCTCGAGCGGGCCGCGGCGCTGCTGCGGATGACCGACCGCTCGGTCGCGGACATCTGCTTCTCGGTCGGATTGCAGAGCGTCGGCTCCTTCACCACCAGCTTCACGCGCACCTTCGGCGCCTCCCCCACCGCCTACCGCGCGAAGTTCCCGGCCGCGGCCCAGCACGCGCTGGTCCCGACCTGCGTCCTACGCGCTTACAGCCGCCCGCAACGCCGCACGTTTCGAGAAGACACGGTGCCGACGCAGGGCTAGCGTGGTCGACACCAGATCAGTCGACCCAGGAGGACCACCATGTACAGGATCGCCAGCGCACAGCTGTGGGTGCACGACCAGGCCGAGGCACTCGCCTTCTACACCGAGAAGCTCGGCATGGAGGTCCGCTCCGACGTGACCGTGCCCGAGATGGGCAACTTCCGTTGGCTGGCGGTCGGCCCCGTGGGCCAGACCGACGTCACGATCGTCCTGATGGCCATCCCCGGCGAGCCCGTCATGGACACCGAGACGGCCGAGGAGACGCGCAGCCTGATGGCGAAGGGCTTCGCGGGGACGATCTTCCTCGCCACCGACGACTGCAGGGCCGACTACGAGGAGCTGAAGGGCCGCGGCGTCGAGTTCAGCGAGGAGCCCGAGGAGCGCCCCTACGGCATCGACTCCGCGTTCCGCGACCCGTCGGGGAACCACATCCGCCTGACGCAGGTGCGGGAGATGGCGGGGGTCTAGGAGTCTGGGTGGCCGGCGCCCCCTGCGGGCGCCGGCCGCTCCTGCGCCGCGTCGGGTGATGCCTCCCAGAAGTCGTCGAGCTTGGTCGCGTCAGCCTGCTCGATCTTGCGCGACACCGCCCACATCTCGACCGGCTCGTCGCCCTCGTTACGGTGCGAGCGCGGCGTCATCGGGGCGACGCGAGCAACCGAGCCTGCTGCGACCTCCTGGATCTCGTCGCCGAAGCGCATGGTCAGCGTCCCGCGCGTGACCACGTAGAGCTCCTCCTGGCCCTCGTGGTAGTGGCCCGTGCCCTGCTCGAAGTCGCTGTGCGGAGGCACGCGGATCAGCGTCAGCGCGACCTGCTCGCAGCCCAGGGCGTCGGTCAGGCGCCGGAACTCGCCGGGGACGGTGGTGCCGGTGTAGACGTCGTCGACAGCGTCCGCGCTGACGACCGTGTAATCGCTCATGGCTCGTGGTCTTAGCATGCACGCACGGTTGAGCCACACGAGGGAGTCGCATGTCGGAGATCGTCGTCATCGGTTCGATGAAGGCCCGCGAGGGCAAGGAGGACGACACCCGGGACGCGCTCGGAGGGCTCGTCGCGCCGACCCATGCTGAGGACGGCTGCATCCTCTACTCGCTGCATCAGGGCGCCGCGGACAAGACGCGCTTCGCATTCGTCGAGCGCTGGGAGTCCCAGGAGAAGCTCAACGCCCACCTCGGCAGCGACCACATCGCCGCGGTGCTCCAGCGCGCCGACGAGCTGCTCTCCGAGCCGCCGGACATCGTGGTGTACGAGGCCCTGGCGCAGGGCGAGGAGAGCAAGGGGTCACTGGCGGCTCACGCGGGGTGAGGGCGTCGCGACTCGTCTCCGGCGACTAGAGCCGTGCCCTGCTGGGCAGGTATCCGCCATGGGACTTGAGGGGAAGGTCGTCGTGGTCACCGGTGCCTCTGCGGGCATCGGCCGTGCAACCGTGCGCGAGCTCGCGGCCCGCGGCGCCGACGTCGGGCTGATCGCCCGCGGCGAGGAACGGCTCAACGCGGCCGCCGCCGAGGTGCGGGCGGCCGGACGGCGCGCCTGCGTCGCGCCCGCCGACGTCGCCGACGCCGCCGCGGTCGAGGCCGCCGCCGCGCGCATCGAGGCCGAGCTCGGACCGATCGACGTGTGGGTGAACGTGGCCATGGCCGCCGTGCTCGCCGAGCTGTGGGACTGCACGCCGGAGGAGCTCAAGCGCGTGACCGAGGTGACCTACCTCGGCTCGATGCACGGCATCCAGGCCGCGCTGCGCCGCTTCCGCGAGCGAGACCGCGGCGTCATCGTCCAGGTCGGCTCCGCGCTCTCGCGCCGCGGCATCCCCCTGCAGGCGAGCTACTGCGCGTCCAAGCACGCGGTCAAGGGGGCGCTCGACTCGCTGCGCGCCGAGCTCCTGAACGAGGGCTCGAACGTCAAGGTGTCGCTCGTCCAGCTGCCGGGCGTGAACACGCCGCAGTTCGACTGGGTCCGGACGCGCGTGCACCACCACCCCCAGCCGGTGCCGCCGATCTACCAGCCCGAGGTCGCCGCGCGCGCCATCGCCTGGGCCGCCGAGCACCCGCGCCGCGAGCTGTGGGTGGGCTTCCCGACCGTCTACACGATCCTCGGCGAGCGCTTCGCCTCCGGGCTCATGGACCGCTACCTCGGGCGCACGAACATCAAGGCCCAGCAGGCGAAGCAGCCGATCGACCCGCAGGAGCGCACCGACAACCTGTTCGCGCCGCCGCCCGGCGATCCAGGCGCGCACGGCGCCTTCGACGACAAGGCCCACGCCCGCTCGCCCCAGCTCTGGATGGCGATGCACCGGCGCGCGCTGGGCGCCGCGGCGGCCGGGTTGACCGCTGGCGCCGCTCAGGCCTTGCGGGCGCGCAGCCAGAGGTAGCCGTAGGCGCCGAGCTCGACGCGCAGCTTGCCGCCCTCGACCGTGTGGTCGCGCAGCTCCAGCAGGTCCTCGACGCCCTCGACGTCATCGCCGAGGTCGAGCTCCGCCGCGACGGTCTCGCTCGAGAGGTTGTGGACCGTGAACACGCTCGAGTCCTGCCAGTCGCAGCGATGGGCGAACAGCGCCGGCGGCTCGTTCTCGATCAGGGTGCTCACGCCGAAGCCGAGCTCCGGGGTCTCGCGCCGGGAGTGGATCAGGCGCGTCATGAACGCGAGCAGCGAGTCGGGGCTGTGGCGCTGCGCGTCGACGCTGACGTTCTCCGGCCCGAAGGCGCCCGGCGGGAGCGGGCGCACGAGCTCGTCAGGCGCCGCGGTCGAGAACCCGGCGCCCGGGCCCGGCGCCCACTGCATCGGCGTGCGCACGCTCATGCGCCCGTCGAGCGCCAGGTCCTCGCCCATCCCGATCTCGTCGCCGTAGAGCATCACCGGAGTTCCAGGGAGCGAGAACATCAGCGACCACGCAAGCCGCAGACGAGGCCCGTCGCCGCCCAGCATCGAGGCGGCGCGGCGGCGGATGCCGTGACCGTAGATCTGCATGTCCTTCTCCGGCCCGAAGGCGGCGAAGACCTCCTCTTGCTCTGATTTTTCCAGCTTGTCGAGCGTCAGCTCGTCGTGGTTGCGCAGGAAGGTCGCCCAGCCGGCGTCGCGCGGCGGGATCGGCAGGGTGCGGATGAGGTCTTCCAGCGGAGCCGCCTCGCCGCGGGCGAGCGAGAGCCAGAGCCGCTGGTTGATCAGGAAGCCCAGCTGAAGGTGCAGCGCGTCGCCCTGGTCCTCGAAGTAGGACGCGAGGTCGTCCTCCGCGACGTTGACCTCGCCCATGAACATCGATCCGCCGCGGCGGCGCCCGGCATATTCGCGCAGCGCATGCAGCCACCGCTTTCCCTCGCCGGAGTCCGGATGGCCGTCCCCGACCTCCTCGCACATGAACGGCACGGCGTCGATGCGGAAGCCCGAGACGCCGAGCGTGAGCCAGAAGCCGACGATCTTCGCGATCTGGTGGCGAATCGCCGGGTTGACGATGTTCAGGTCGGGCTGAAACGGAGCGAAGCGGTGCATGTAGTACTGCGCCGCCTGCTCGTCCCAGGTCCAGTTCTCCTCGGTGGTCCCGCTCTCGTGTGCGGGATCGTCGGACCACAGGTAGTAGGCGCGGAAGGGCGATTCGCGATCAGCGCAAGCCGCGCGGAACCATGGGTGCTGGATCGAGGTGTGGTTGACGACGAGGTCGGCGAGGACCCTCAGCCCGCGGTCCTTCGCGTGCCGGATCGCCTCGGCCAGGTCGCCGAGGTCGCCCAGGCTCGGGTCGACGCCGAGGTAGTCGGTGATGTCGTAGCCGTCGTCCTGGCCGGGCGTGGGATAGAACGGCATCAGCCACAGGCAGGTGGCGCCGAGCTCGGCGACGTGGTCGATGCGCTCGATCAGGCCGGCGACGTCACCGCAGCCGTCACCGTCGGAGTCGAAGAACGTCTCGACGTCGAGGCAGTAGACGACCGCGTTCTTCCACCAGACGTCGCTGGTCGGGGCGAGGCGTATCGGTCGCGTTTGCATCCGCCGCGACTTGTACCGCATCCATTCAGCAGATCTGGTGTCATAACGCCCTCAGACATAGGCCGAGTCCCGTCGCCTCAGGGTTGCGGGAGCGGGGGAACCACTCGGATCGGCTCTGTGCCGGTCCTGGGGCGAATCGCCGTGTTCAGCGGCGTAGCGCATCGCGCGAGCCCGTCAGCTCACCTCGTAGGCCGACCGGATGAAGGGGACGGACGAGATGAGCCTCAGCCAGGCTGTGCACGACGACGGTTGGGCGATCCTCGCCCTCCCCCCGGGCCGGCGGGACCTGGGTTGTCACGAGCTGTGGGAGCGGTCGCTGCTGCGCTCGAAGCACCGCCGCGAGCGCGAGGCGGCACGACGGGCGAACCTCCCGGTCGCACGCAAGGTCGGCCTGGCGCTGGCGGCGACGACCGTGCTCGCGCCGCTTGCACAGGAGACCGCGACCGCGCACACCCACGCGACGGCCACGGCGCTTGAGGGGATGCTGCGCAAGGGCGACCGCGGGCCGGCGGTCGTGGCGACCCAGAGCGCGCTCGGGATCGCGGCGGACGGGGTGTTCGGTGCGGAGACGCGGCGGGCGGTGCGAGCCTTTCAGGCGGGGCACGGGCTCGAAGTGGACGGCGTCGTCGGGCCGATCACGCAGGCGGCGCTGCGGGGCGGCGGGGGTCAGTCCGGTTCGTCGGGCTCGGGCGGGCCGGCACCCTCCCGCGAGGTCACCATCACCATCCAGTCCAAGCTCGGCCTCCCGGCCGACGGCGGCTACGGCCCCCAGACCCGGGCCGCGGTGCGCGCGTTCCAGGCTCGCAACGGCCTCGAGGTCGACGGCGTGGTCGGGCCCGCGACGCTCGCAGCGCTCGGGCTGCCGGGCGCGGGCGGACCGGCGCCGAGGGCGGGCGGAGGCGGCGGCTCGGCCATCTCCGCCGCTCGCGCGATGATCGGCACGCCGTACGCTTCGGCCGGTATCTCACCCGGCGGCTTCGACTGCTCCGGTCTGATGGTCTACGCCTTCAGGCAGGCCGGCATCACGCTGCCGCGCACGAGCTTCGCGCAGTTCGGCGTGGGCGCGCCGGTCAGCCGCGCGAGCATCCAGGCGGGCGATCTCGTGTTCTTCAACGCGAGCGGCCCCGGCGCTTCGCACGTGGGCATCGCGACCTCCAGCTCCACCGCGATCTCGGCCACGACCCATGGCGTCATGGAGCACACGATCAGCGGGGCGTACTGGGGTTCGCGCTACGTCGGCGCGCGGCGAGTGTGAGGCCGATCAGAAGCTGGCGGTGAGCCGGCGCAGGAATCGCCGCAGCCGCTCCACCGGTCCGACCCCGACCGCGCGGAGCACGACGGTGCCATCCGTGTTGCGCTCCGGAACAAGTTCCATTCGACCCATGAGTCCAGGGTGGGGACCATTCCTGTGGCGGAGATCAAGATTGCTTACGAATCGTGTGTGGAAGGCGTAGCAGTTGTGATACATTCGGAGCATGACCGATGTTTCGTCGCGCGATCTGCGCAATCACACGGCCGACGTGCTGCGCAGGGTTGAAGCGGGGGAGCGGTTGCGAATCAGCGTGAATCGGCGGCCGGTCGCCGAGCTGGTCCCGCTCGACCGACCGAGGTGGGCGAGCGGCGCGGCGATCGAGCGCATCTTGAGCGAGAGCCCCGCCGACGCGGCGCTACTCGACGACCTTGCCGCCGTCCGCGGCCAGACAGTGGAGCCCCGGTGACGGCCGGGGCCATCCTCGACACTTCGGTCTTCATCGCCGTCGAACAGGGTCGCCCACTTCGCCGGCCGCTTCCCGACCAGGTCAGCGTGTCGATCGTCACGCTCGCGGAGCTCGAACTCGGCGTTCTCGTGGCCCGAGACTCGGACAGCCGGGCCCAGCGGCTCGCCACCCTCACGCGCGTGCGGGAGCAGACGGCGGGGCTCCCGGCGGACGACCGGGTCGCCTCGTCCTACGCGCGCCTCGCGGCCGGCGAGCTCGCGGCCGGCCGCAAGCCGCGCGTGCACGACACGTGGATCGCCGCCACCGCCATCGTCTACGGCGCCGAGGTGTGGACCCAGGACGCGGACTTCACGAGCTTCGGCGCGGTCGACGTCGTGCGCGTCTGAACATCGAGCTGTTCGGGCTCAAGCTCTGGGCACCCCGGGGCAGCCGTGGTTCTACGACTGGGCCTTCAACGCGCCACGGCGGCGCGGCGAGGCGGACGGTCACCCCCACCTCGGCTCCACGGCGCTGACGGAGGCGCTGAAGCGCATCCAACCGCGGCTCATGGTCTGCGGCCACATCCACTTCGGCTACGGCCGCTACCGGCTCGGCGCGACGCAGGTCATCAACGCCGCGCTGGTCGACGGCGACTACGAGCCCGTCAGCCCGGTCGTCGAGCTCACGCCGTAATGGAGAGTGTTGCACCTCCGCGCTCGGTGTTACACTTGTGGAATGCCGACGACGCGTCCCAGGCTCACGATCACGGAGACCGATCGGGTGGCGGCAGCGCTCGACGCCGCCGCCGCACGCTGGCCGGAGGTCCGCTCCCGGCGAGAACTGCTGCTCCGGCTCGTCGAGCAGGGTCACGACGTCATCGACCGTGATCGCGACCAGCACGCCACGCGCCGACGGGAGGCGATCCGCCGCACGAGCGGCGCACTGACCGGCGCCTACGAGCGCGGCGACCTCGCGCGCATACGCGACGACTGGCCTTCTTGATCGTCGTCGACGCCAGCGTGCTGATCGCGCATCTCGACGATCACGACGCGTTGCATTCTCGAGCAGGGGAAGTGCTGCTCGACATCGCAGATCGGCAGCTCGGCTGCAGCCCAATCACGCTCGCCGAAGTGCTGGTCGGTCCCGCTCGCCGCGGCCGTCTCGACTCCGCCAGCGCCGCGGTGGCCGAGCTGGAGGTTGCGGGGATCCCTCTCGGCGCGGATGCGCCGGCGCGACTCGCGATGCTGCGTGCCGAGACCGGCCTGAAGATGCCCGACTGCTGCGTGCTGCTCGCCGCGCAGGACGCGACCGCAGACGGCGTCCTCACCTTCGACGATGCGCTCGCGCGAGAGGTCGATCGGCTCGGGCTGCGGCCTGACTGACATGTGAAGATCGGAGACGTCAGTCGCAGACGCCATCCATGAGTGACATCCCCTCCGGCGCGGGCGCCACCCCGAGGTCGCCACCGCCAGCGACCTTGATGGCATACATCGCCTGGTCTGCGCGGTGTACGAGTTGAAAGGCGGGCTCGTCCCCATCCCACGTCGCGATACCGGCCGAGCAGGTCTGGCCGAACGGCACACTGGCGAGCAGTCGCTGCGTGATGTCCGATGCTGTGGCGGCGTCGCAGTCGGGCAGGAGGACGACGAACTCGTCGCCGCCCAGTCGCGCGAGGCAGTCCGACGGCCTGAGGACGCCGGCCCAGGCGTGTGCGGCACGCTGGAGCAGGCGATCGCCCTGCTGATGCCCGTGCAGGTCGTTGATCTGCTTGAGACGGTCGAGATCGACCACAACGACGCGCAGTGGCTGCTGCGAACGAGCGGCGCCGCTGAGCTCCCGCTTCAGACGGTCGTCCCAGGCCCGGCGGTTGGGCAGCCCGGTTAGGGGGTCACGCAGCGCCGTCGCCTCGAGCTTGACGATCAATCGATCGCTCCGCTCCTGGATCCGGATCCGGCGCTGGGACTGAAGACCGACGACGATGCCGATGCCCACGAACGTCACGGCCCGGGCCCCGTACCCGATAACGCCGAGCGGAACGTCCTGGACGATCGCCCAGACGATCGTGAGCAGCAAGGCGCCCCCGGCGGCGATCAATCCGCCGCGCAGGCCGAGATCTGTAGCCAGCAGGCTGATCGGGATGACATAGAGGAAGCCGACCGCCTCGATCGGGTTGTCCACGGCCAGGCGAAGCCCCGTGATCAGCAGAAGCAACCCGACGCAGAGCACGACCGGACCGCGTTCATCGCGCGGGAAACGTGGGAGATGCTCCGCGGGATCCATGTCTGGAGTGGTGTCGGCCCACCCTGACTCGGACTTGAGCCGGAACCGGCCTCCTCGCGCCCCGAACTCGCGCGCGGGAAAGCGAGTTCGCGAGGCCGATTATGGGCAGGACGCTCGCGTGCCGACCACGCACCACTCCGGAGTTTCAGACTATTCGGTGGTGGGAGACGGTCGCACGGCCGCGCTCATCAGCTCCGGCGGTGCCGTCGACTGGCTGTGTCTGCCTGATCTGGATGCAACGCCGACGCTCGCGCGGATCGTCGATGCCGAGCGCGGCGGCCACTTCACCCTCGCGCCCTCGGAGCCGGCCGCGTCGCGGCGTCGCTACATCGCCGCGACCAACGTCTTGGAGACGACCTGGAGCACCGCCGAGGGCGAGGTGGTGGTCACGGACGCCCTGGTCGGAGGCCCCGGGCGCTCCGTGGAGGATCCGCTGCTGGTGCGCCAAGCGGAGTGCCGGAACGGGCGCGTGCGGATGGCCTGGACGGTCGCGCCGAGGTTCGGGGACGGCGTCACGCTCGCAGAAGGAGCCGAGCGCGTCGGCTCCGGGCTGCGCATCACCGGGGCAGGGCCGGGCGTCACCATCAGCGCCGAGGCGGTTGACTGGAACGGCGTCGAAGCGACCGGCACACGCCGGCTCGATCCCGGCGAGCGGTACACGGTGAGCCTCGGAACCGCACCCGAACCGACGTCAGCAGACGACGCGGCCGGCGCGCTCCGCGACAGCGTCAGCGCCTGGAGGACGTGGTCCGGTCAGCTCGAATACGACGGCCCGTGGACGGAGATCGTGCTGCGCTCCGCCCTGGCCATGCGCGTACTCGTACGGGAGTCGACCGGCGCGCTGGCGGCGGCCGCGACGCTGGGCCTGCCAGAACAACCGGGAGGCCCTCGCAACTACGACTACCGCTACTCGTGGCTCCGGGACGGCTCCTTCGTCGTCAACGCGTTCGCCGCCGTCGGCGATCACGCGACCGCGCGCGCGTACCTGCGGTGGATGTCGGGCGCGATAGCCCAGACGCTGCCCACCCTGCAACCCTTCTATCGCCTCGACGGCGGGACGCACGCCGCCCAGCGCGAGACCACGCTGACCGGCTTCGGAGGGGCCCGGCCGGTCCGGATCGGCAACCGCGCCTTCGCCCAGCGACAGCACGGGAGCGCCGGCGACGTCCTGCAGAGCTGCGCGTTGTTCCTCGGCCGCGGCGGAACGCTTCCCGACGGGTTGGCGGTCCAGCTCGTCCAGATCGCCGACCACGTCGCCACGATCTGGTCTCGCGACGACGCCGGGATATGGGAGACCAGTCCGGACCGCGCGCACACGTGGTCGAAGATGGCGTGCTGGGTGGCGCTCACCCGCGCCGCGGAGCTCGCCGACGCCGGCCATCTCGAGGGTGACGCGGCGGCCTGGCGCAGCGCGGCGAGCGATGTCCGCGACCGCGTCGAGGCGGCGCACTACTGCACCGAGCGCCGCACCTACCTCGCGACGCCCGGAGGCCCAGGTCTGGATGCCGCGGTCCTCCTGGGCGTCTTCATGGGCTACACGCCTGCCGATCCCGACCGCTGGCATTCCACCTTGGCCTGCATCGACGACGAACTCGGCCGCGGCCGGTTGGTCTACAGGACGACGGCGCTCGTCGAGCAGGAGCAGACGTTCCTGCCCTGCGCCTTCTGGCGCGCGCACGCACTCGTGCGCCTCGGCCGGCTCGATGAGGCTCACGAGCGGCTCGACGCCCTGATGGCGCTCGCGAACGATGTCGGCCTGCTCACGGAGGAGGCGTCCGAGGACGGGACCGCCTGGGGCAACCTCCCGCAGGCGCTCACCCACGCAGCGCTCGTCAGCGCGGCGGTGGCCTACCACGAGCAGAGGAGCTCGGCATGACCAACGTCGTCGGAACCTTCCTGCCGACCCAGGGCGCCGCCACCCCGGCCCTCACGATCATGGCGCTCGCGTCGCGACTCGGTGAGCGACTGGCAACCAAGAGGATCGCCCCGCAGGAGGTCGCGGTTGCCTGACTCAGTGGCGAGCCCGCGGGCGACCGGGAAACGCGACGTTCCTCCGGGCTGGGACGAGAACCCCACGTCGTGGCGGCGTCGCGGCATGCTGGCCGCGCTGGCGACGATCGGGCTCGTCGTCGCGGCCTACCTGACGCTCTTCCAGGTCCACGCGTTCGGCCACGTGTGGGATCCCTTCTTCGACTCCCGCACGGTGCTCGAGCTCACGGCCCCCGTGCCCGACGCTGCCGCCGGCGTGGCCGCGTACGCCACCGAGCTCGTGCTGCTCGCGCTGGGCGGCCGTGACCGGTGGCGCAGCCTCCCGTGGGCGTGCCTGGCGCTCGGCGCGGTGCTGTCCGGCGGCCTCCTCGCATCCGTCGCGCTGGTGATCGTCCAGACGACCGTTGCCCAGGCATGGTGCACGCTGTGCCTGCTCTCGGCCGCGCTCTCCCTCGCGCTCTTCGCGCTCGGCATCGGCGAAGCCCGGGCGGCGTGGCAGCACGTCCGCCGGGCGCAAGCACGCGGCGTCTCGCTCGCGGACGCGATCCGACCCCCCAAGGGTCAGGCCGTGTGACGCGTGTCTGGACGCGGCTGTCTTTCACGCCGCCGCCAGCGTAAAAGGGACAGAGGGTTCGCCCGGCCTCAGTCCCAATGGCAGGTAGAGAGGGAAAGCGTGCATGTCAGATCAGAAGCGATGGCGTCGACTCCCCTCTCCATGCACCTCAACGCCACACTCGACCTCGACGTCGTCGCCATCGAAGCGCAGGACCAGATCTCCGTCCTGCTCGAGCTCGCCGCCCCCGCGGCTGAGCGCTCCCGCACCCGTCCACCCAGCACGCTCCAGGTCGTGCTCGACCGCTCCGGGTCCATGGCCGGCGGAGCGCTCGAGTCGGCCAAGGACGCGCTCATCGACCTCGTCGGCCGGCTCGAGCCGACCGACCACTTCGGGCTCGTCGTGTTCGACGACGAGGTCCAGGTCGCCGTCCCGGCCGCGCCGCTTGCCGACAAGGCCGTCGTCCGCGCGCTGATCCACTCGATCTACCCGGGCGGAACCACGAACCTCAGCGGCGGCTACCTCCGCGGCCTGCAGGAGGCACGGCGGGTCGCCGGCGATGGCGGCGCCACCCTCCTGCTCCTCTCAGACGGCCATGCCAACGTTGGCATCACCCACGGCGACGCGCTCGGCGGGGTCGCCGCCGACGCCCGCGGCCACCGCGTGACCACCTCCACGATCGGGCTCGGCCTCGGCTACGACGAGACCCTGCTCGCCGCGCTCGCCCGCGGCGGCGCCGGCAACACTCACTTCGCCGAGGAGGGCGACACCGCCGCCGCGGCACTCGCCTCCGAAGTCGACGGGCTGCTCGACCAGGTCGTCCAGGCCGCGTCGCTTACCGTCCGCCCGAGCGGCGCCGTCGAGTCGGTGACGCTCTTCAACGACCTTCCGACGTCCGGCGTCGAGGACGGCTTCATGGTCGAGCTCGGCGACTTCGTGTCGGGCGAGCAGCGCAAGCTCCTGCTCGAGATCGAGGTCCCCGCGATGGCCGCCCTCGGCCTCGCCCAGGTCTGCGAGCTCGAGCTGCAGTGGGTTGAGCTGGCGACGATGAACACGCAGAAGGTCGCGATCCCGGTGAACGTCAACGTCGTGCCGGGCGACGAGGCCGCAGGCCGGGTGGCCAACCCCGTCGTGACCACCGAGCGCGCGTTCCAGCAGGCGCAGCGCGACAAGCAGACGGGCGCGGACGCGCTGCGGGCAGGAGACGTGGGGGCCGCGAGCCAGCTCTTTGCCGCCGCGGCCGCTCCCCTGGCTGACTCCGACGACGCGGGCTTGCAACTCGAAGCCCTCGTGCTCTACGACCTCGCCGAGCGGGCCAGGACCGACGACGCGTCGCGGACCGCGAAGCTGAGCGAGGCGGACCGGCACCGCAAGAGCCGGCGGCGGGGGTAGGTCATGCGCATAGACGAGGCGGAGGTGGGAGCAACCGCTCCCACCCTGCGTGCGCAAGGAACACTGCCCGCCCCACCGGGATCTCCTCGTAGCTCTCGTCCGACTGATAGACGAAGGCCCGGCCATCCTCCGTGAGGTAGAGATAGCTGCGGGTCGCGCTGTGCTTGTAGGAGTGCAACGGGGACTGGTCCTCAAGTTCGATCTCGCACATCCACATGAACCACCCGGCGAGATCCTCCCCAAAGAGAGCAACGAGCGGCTCCCAGACGGGACGGTCGAACTGGTGCACCTTCCCTCGGATGGTTTGGTCAGCGAGCACGCAGCGAAGGTTCTCCAACTCAATGGAGCAGCAAGACCGAACCGTGCCGAAACTGTGTCGGCTTCGCGAAGTCTCCGTCGGCTATCGCGCCCCACGGTCTCCTGTTCGACCGCGCCGCGGGGGTGCTCGACTGCGGCAGCCCTCATCTCAGCTTTCAGTCGACTGACCAGACCTCGGTTCCGCGCCCACCGACCCAAGCGGCGCGTCAGAATTCCGCCGCAGCCTGCGACTCTCCAGACTTGGCCTTCCGCCCGCGCCCGGAGCACGAACTCGACCGCCTCTCCGACGAGAACTTGCTCGCATACCTGCGCGACGCCCGCGCCGCAGGTGACACCGACTCCGCGCGCACGGCCCTGCAGGTTCTCGTCTTCGGTCACTGGTCGATCGTCGTCGCCCGGCTGCGGATGAAGCTGCCGGCCCACGTGGTTGAGGACACCGCCGGTGACGTCATCGCCCGCGCCATCACCTCGAGCTTCGCCGGCGACTCGGTGGGCGAATTCAAGGCCTGGCTGAACACGATCCTCCGCCGCGCGATCGCCGACCGCGAGCGCTCCCGCACGATCGCGACCGATCCGCTCGACACAGACGACGAGCACCCCGGGCCGGAGCCGGCGACCGCCGACGCGGCCGGCTACGTCGAGACCCAGATGGTCATCCAAGCCGCGCTTGACGAGCTGCGCCAAGACCACCGGCGCCTGGTCGAGATCGTGGTCTTCGAGGCGCGCAGCGCCGCGGACGCCTGCGCTGAGATCGAGGACATGACCCCCGACAACGCCTACCAGATCGTCCGCCGATTCCGGGTACGTCTGCGCGAGTTGCTCGAGGACGACAATGGGTGAACCGATGAGCGACGTCGAACGCCTCCGGGAGCGATTCATCGCCGAGTTCGAAGCCGGGAGCGAGCCCGACCCTGACGCGTACCTGACCGAGCTCGACGGAGCCGACCGGCGAGAACTCGAAGCGCTGCTCGACGCCTATCTCGATCGGGCGCCACGCCGCACGTTCGACGCCATCGCGTTCGCCGCGTCTCCGGCCCGGGCGCTGGTCGACGACCTCGAGCAGTCCCTCGGAGGCCAGGCCGGCGCCTGGCCCGTGGTGTTGCCGCGGCTCCGACAGGCCGCGCGGATCAAGCGCGCCGATCTCGTCCGCCGTCTGGCCGCCCAACTCGGCGTCGCGGATCGCGAGGCAAAGGTGGCGAGCTACTACCACGCAATGGAGCAAGGAACGCTCGAGCCGAGCGGCGTCTCGGACCGCGTGCTCAACGCTCTGGCTGCCCTCGTCGGAACCACGCGCGAGCGTCTACGAGAAGCAGCCGAGGCGCTGACGCCCCGATCGCCTGGCCAAGCGGCAGGCGACGCGCTCTTCGCGCGCACTGCGATCCCGGACCTGGAGAGTCAAGCCGCCATGGCGCCGCCCGGGGCGCCTCCAACGCCAGAAGCAGACCACGAGGAGCACGACGAAGTGGACGACCTGTTTCTCGGAGGCCGCTGAGTTCCGTCAGGCCGAGGCCCAAGAGGCCGACCTCCCGTACGATGCCCAGCCTGCCGAACCCCTATCGCGTGCTGGCCTTCGCGATCGAATGCGGCGACCGCCGCCTCGCAGAACTGCTCAGCGAGCGGCTCTTCTCCCGCCCGCCGCGCCGCTCGCCGGCGGCATGGCGCACCGTGAACCGAGTCGCCACCGCACTCGGCCTCGCCTGACACGAACTAGGATCCGGCCGGATGGACCCCGTGGAGGAGCGGGCTGCGCAGGTGCTGGCCTCCGTGCCCGAGTGGCTCTGGGACGGCGAGAGTCTGCCCGTCCCGGTAGAGGACATCGCCGACTCGGTGTACGGCCTGCTCGTGCGCGACGTCGCCGACATGAGTGCGGCCCCGGGCGCACCGCCGCTGAACCCCGGCCAGTCGCTCTCGGGACTGCTCCTCCCCGCGCGCGGGGAGATCTGGGTCAACGCCGAGGAGGCTCGCGTCTGGCCGACACGCCGCCGCTTCACGATCGGCCACGAACTCGGGCACTGGGAGCTTCACCGCGACCTGCAGCGCTCGCTCTTCTGCCGCTCGACGTCGGTCAAGGAGGATCAGCGCCCGAGCGTCCCTGACATCGAAGAGGAAGCCAGCCGCTTTGCCGCCGGGCTATTGATGCCGCAGTGGCTGATGCTGCAGGCCTACGGGCGCCACGGCAACGATCTCGTCGCGATGTGCAAGACGTTCCGGGCGTCCGGCGTCGCGATGCAGCGACGGATGGACGACCTGTTCGTCAGGGACGCGGCACCGTCATCGACTGATCACCCTGATGCTCCATATTCACCGCGCTGAACGCGCCGACGGCCTGATCACTGCCCTCGGCGAGCTGCTGCTCGAGCCGCTGGCCGACCCGTTCACTCCCGAGGTCATCTCCGTCCCGACGCGGGGCATGGAGCGCTGGCTCTCGCAGCAGCTCTCAGCGAGTCTCGGAGCGACACCCGGCCGCTCCGACGGGATCTGCGCGAACGTCGCGTTTCCCTTCCCGCGAGCTCTCGTCAGGGACGCGGTCGCGGTCGCGACGGACGTCGATCCCGACGCCGACCCGTGGCTCCCTGAACGTGCCGTGTGGCCGCTCCTCGACGTCGTCGGGGAGAGCCTGGAGGAGCCGTGGCTGCGCAGCCTGGCCGAGCACCTGGGCGAGGAGGACGACACCGCCCGCCGCGCGCGTCGCTTTGCAGCCGTGCGACACGTCGCGGACCTGTTCGACCGCTACGCGCTGCACCGCCCGGAGACGGTCCGCGGATGGGCGCTCGGCGAGGTCGACGTTCCCGACGACACCGCCTGGCAGGTAGAGCTGTGGCGGCGGCTGCGCGATCGGCTGGACGAGCCGAGCCCGGCCGAGCGGATCGAGGCGGCCTGCGAACGACTCGTCGCCACGCCGAAGCTGCTCGACCTGCCCGACCGCCTCTCGCTCTTCGGGCTGACGCGCCTGCCCAAGGGCTACCTCGACGTGCTGGGCGCGCTATCAACGGGCCGCGACGTCCACCTCTTCCTCCTGCACCCGTCGCCGACGCTCTGGGACAAGGTCGCGACCCACCCTCCGGTCGAGCGGCGGGCCGAGGACTCAACCGCCCTGCTCCCCGAGAATCGGCTGCTCGCATCGTGGGGCCAGGACGCGCGCGAGATGCAGCTCGTCCTGGGAGCGCACGGACACCAGGAGCACCACTACGCAGTCGAGCTCGCCGGCGACACGCTGCTCTCGACCCTCCAGGCCGACGTGCGTGCCGACCGCTCACCACCCGGCACTCCGCTCCCGGGCGACACCGACACTCGCGCAGAACTGAGCCCCAGCGACCGCAGCATCCAGATCCACGCGTGCCACGGACGCGCGCGGCAGGTCGAAGTCCTCCGCGACGCGATCCTCCACCTGCTCGCCAAGGACGAATCGCTCCAGCCGCGCGACGTCATCGTGATGTGCCCCGACATCGAGACCTTCGCGCCGCTGATCCAGGCAACGTTCGGCGCCGGCGAGACCGTTACCGACGACGACGACGGGTTCGAACAACTTCCCGACGGGATCGCTCAGCCCGACCTTCGAGTCCGCCTCGCCGACCGTTCGCTGCGCCAGACCAATCCCGTGCTCGGCGTCGTGGCGCAGCTGATCGACCTCGCCGGGCGCCGCCTGACCGCTTCGGAAGTCCTCGACCTCGCCGACCGCGAACCCGTTCGCCGCCGCTTCCGGCTCGACGACGAGGACCTCGCCCGGATGCGCGACTGGGTCGCGACAAGCGGGATCCGCTGGGGGCTCGACGCAGCGCACCGCGGCGTGTTCAAGCTCGCCGACCTCGACGCGGGAACCTGGAACGCCGGCCTGAATCGCATGCTGGTCGGGGTCACCATGACCGAGGAGGGCCACCGCCTGTTCGAGGGCGTCCTCCCGACCGACGACGTGGAGAGCGGCGCCATCGACCTCGTCGGCCGGATGGCGGAGTTCGTGGATCGCCTGCAGTCCGCCGTGGACACCTTTGCCACCGGCCAGTCGATCGGCGCGTGGGTCGAGGCGATCGCTACCGCAGCCGACGCGCTCACCGCCACCTCGCAGCGCGACGGGTGGCAGCGCGCCCAGCTCCAGCGCATCCTCGATGCCGTTGCGGAGGAGGCGACCGGCGCCGACAGCATCAACCTCTCCCTGCCCGAGATCCGCGCACTGCTCGCCGAGCGCCTCCAGGGCCGTCCGACGCGCGCGAACTTCCGCACCGGCCATCTGACGATCTGCACGCTCGTCCCCATGCGCTCGATCCCCCACCGGGTTGTCTGCCTGCTCGGACTCGACGATTCCGCCTTCCCGCGCAAGGCGCCGCGCGACGGCGATGACCTCATGCTCGCCGACCCCCATGTGGGCGAGCGCGACCCGCGCTTCGAGGATCGCCAGATGCTGCTCGACGCGCTCATGGCGGCGAGCGACCGGCTGATCGTCACCTACACGGGCAACGACGTGCGCACCAACGCGCTGCGTCCGCCGGCGGTGCCGGTCGGAGAGCTGCTGGACATCATCGACCGGACCGTGAGCGGCGACGCTCGCGCTCAGGTCCTCATTCGCCATCCACTCCAGCCGTTCGACGCACGCAACTTCACACCCGGCGAGCTCGGCGGTGAAGGGCCGTGGAGCTTTGACCGCGTGACGCTCGACGGCGCCCGCGCAGTCGGTGAGGACCGCAGCGAGCCGAGGCCGTTCCTCGCGGCCCCGCTGCCCGACGATGCGGACGCCGTCGTGGAGCTCGACAACCTCGTCGGCTTCGTGCGCCATCCGGTGCGCGCGTTCCTGCGCCAGCGGCTGGGCTTCGGCGTGGGCACTTACTCGGATGAGATCGCCGACGGGTTGCCCGTCGAGCTCGACAAGCTCGAGGAATGGCAGATCGGCGAGCGGATGCTCACCGCTCGGCTCGCCGGCGCCACCACGGACGCGGCCGAGGCCGCCGAGCGCGCTCGCGGGGGTCTTCCGCCGGGCAAGCTCTCAGACCCGGTGATCGAGCAGATCCGGCCGGTCGTCGAGCAGGTCTTCGGACACGCAGCGAGCCTGTTGCCCCAGGCGGCCGATCCAGGCTCCGTCGACATCCGCGTCGAGCTCCCGGGCGACCGGCTACTCAGCGGCACCGTCGCCGGCGTCTGCGGCGACCTTGTCCGCACCGTCACCTACTCGCGCGTGAACGCCAGGCACCGCCTCGCGGCATGGGTGCGGTTCCTCGCACTCACCGCGGCCCACCCCGACCGCCCGTTCACCGCCGCGACGGTCGGCCGCGCGACCTACGGGGCCGGCCACGACGCGGTGGCGACGATCGTGCGGCTGCCTCGGCTCGAGCCGGAGGCCGCGCTCGGGCACCTCGGCACGCTCGTCGAGCTCTACGACCAGGGGATGAACGAGCCGCTGCCGATCGCCTGCATGACCTCGGCCGCCTACGCCCGCGCGGACCGCAGTGGCGGCGATCCTCTCAAGGCCGCCGAGAAGGAATGGACCACCGCGTGGAACTTCCCGAAGGAGGACCAGGAGCTCGAGCACCAGCTCGTCTTCGGGCGTGTCCTGACCTTCGACGAGCTCTTCGCAACGCCCGGGTTCGATCTCTACGCGCGCGAGTTGTGGGACGGGCTGCTCGGCTGGGAGCAGGTCGACCACCGATGAACGACGCGCTCCCCTTCGACGTCTGCGGACCGCTCCCGACCGGCGTGACCGTGCTGGAGGCGAGCGCGGGCACCGGCAAGACGTTCACCATCGCGGCGCTGGCTGCCCGCTACGTCGCCGAGGCTGTGCCACTCGACCAGATCCTCATGGTGACCTTCACGCGCATGGCCACCGGTGAGCTGCGCGAACGCGTCCGCGAGCGGCTGGTCAGCGCGGAGCACGGGCTCGAGCGCGCCCTGGCGGGCGCCCTGCCGGAGGATGACGACGTCGTCGCGCTCCTGGCCTCCGGGGACGAGGCCGACGTCCGGCTGCGCCGGGAGCGCCTGGCCCGGGCGCTGGCTGGGTTCGACTCCGCCACCATCGCCACCACGCACGGCTTCTGCCAGGAGGTGCTCGGCGGGCTTGGCGTGGTCGGCGACGTCGAGCCCGACACCACGTTCGTGGAGGACATCTCCGACCTGAGACAGGAGGTGGTCGACGACCTCTACGTCCGTCGCTTCCATCGCTACGGCAGCCCGCAGTTCACCCTCGGGCAGGCGATGGAGATCGCGCGGGCGGCGATCGAGAACCCGGATGCGCCCATCGAGCCCGCGGACGCTCCCGAGCAGAGCATCGCCGCCATGCGCGTGCGGCTCGCGGAAGCAGCTCGCACCGAGCTCGACGCGCGCAAGCGGCGGATGGCCGTGATGACCTACGACGATCTCCTCACGCGCCTGAACGACACGCTCGCGGGACCGGGCGGCCCCGCCGCGACGGCGAGGCTGCGCGCCCGCTACCGCGTCGTCCTCGTCGATGAGTTCCAGGACACCGACCCGGTGCAATGGCAGATCATGCAGACCGCCTTCGGGACCGGGGAGGTCACGCTGGTGCTGATCGGCGACCCGAAGCAGGCCATCTACGCGTTCCGCGGCGCCGACGTCTACGCCTACATCGAAGCGGCGCGAACCGCCGGCGCACAGGCCACGCTGCAGACCAACTGGCGCAGCGACCAAGGATTGCTCGACGCGTACGACGCGCTGTTCGGCGGCGCGAAGCTCGGTCACGAGGGAATCGTCTACCGGGAGGTGACCGCCGCACCCGGGAATCGCGCGCCGCGGCTGACCGACGCTCCCGACCCGGCCGCGCTGCGCGTCCGCGTCGTGCCGCGCGACGGGACGGGCACCACGCCGAGGGGCTACGCCCGCCTCGAGTCCGCGCGGCAGCACGTCGCCCGCGACGTCGCGGCGGACGTCGTGTCGTTGCTGAACTCGGGAGGGGAGATCAAGGACTCGGGCCACGTGCGCCCCGGGCACATCGCGGTGCTCGTGCGCACCAACAAGAACGCCGCGCGCGTGCGCGACGCGCTCGAGGCCATCGACGTCCCTGCGGTGATCAACGGCGCGGGGAGCGTCTTCGCCACCGATCCAGCGCGCGAGTGGCTGCGCCTGCTCGAGGCGATCGAACGACCCGCCTACCCGCCCCGCGCGCGCTCTGCCGCACTGACCCTGTTCCTGGGCTGGAGCACCGAGGCGGTCGCGCAGGCCGACGACGATGCCTGGGAGGCGGTGCACCGCCGGCTGCATCACTGGGCGCGCGTGCTGCGCGAGAAGGGCGTCGCGTCGCTGACGGAGGCAGTCACGCTCGAGGAGGGCCTGCCCGGCCGGGTGCTGGCCCTCGTCAACGGGGAGCGCCGGCTCACCGACCTGCGCCACGTCGCGGAGCTCCTGCACACCGCCGCGACGACCGAGCAGATGGGCGCGACCGCCCTCACGTCCTGGCTGCGCCAGCGGGTGCTCGAGGCCGCCCAGGACACCAGCGACGAGGAGCGCAGCCGCCGGCTGGAATCCGACGCCGAGGCGGTCCAGGTCCTCACCGTGCACCGCAGCAAGGGCCTGGAATTCCCCGTCGTCTACTACCCGGACCTGTGGGAGCCGTCGCCAACGCCAAGAAACGATCGTCCCGCTCCGGTCACCTTTCACGACGCCGACGGCAGGCGGACCATCGACGTCGGCCTTGAAGGCCCCCAATGGGGCGGCCACGTCAGCCAGAACATCGACGAGCAACGCGGAGAAGATCTGCGGCTCGCCTACGTCGCTCTGACCCGTGCGAAGCACCAGGCGGTCGTCTGGTGGGCCGGGTCCTTCGACAGCCGCAACTCCGCGCTGACGCGACTGCTGTTCTCCACCGACGGGGATGGCAACGTGGCGGCCTCGTCGGACTCGGTGCCGAGCGACGAGGCGGCGACAGCGCGTTTCATCGAATTGCGAGATCAGGCCCCCGGATCCGTGAGCGTCAGCCCATCCGTCGTCACCGCCGTCCGGCCCTGGGTCGGGCTGCCGTCTGCGACAGGCGAGCTGTCCGCGTCCGTGTTCGATCGGGAGCTCGACCAGTGGTGGCGCCGGACGTCGTTCAGCGGCATCACCGCCGGGACCTACGAGGCGAGGGTCGCCAGCGAACCGGAGGAGCCGGTCGTCGACGACGAATCGCTCGCGCCTGCGCCCTCTGTGGACGGTGGTGGGGTGTCGGAGGACCTGCGCGCCATTCCGTCGCTGCTCGCCGAGATGTCGGTGGGCGTCGAAGTAGGAACGCTCGTGCACACCGTGTTCGAGCTCAGCGATTTCGCCGCACCCGATCTCGACGCCGAGATCGCGCTGAGCGTCGACACTGCCCAGACACGACGGAGAGTCGAGCTCGGCGACGTCGGCATGGTGGTGGCCGGGCTTCGCGCAGCGGTCGAGACACCCTTGGGGCCGGCAGTCGACGGCGCCAGGCTGCGCGACGTCGCGAAGGCAGATCGGCTCGACGAGCTCGACTTCGAGCTGCCGCTGGTCGGCGGCGATGCGCCGCCGGGGCCGACGCTGACCCTGTCGGCGATCGCGAAGGTCCTGCGCGCGCACGCAGGCCCCGGCGACGGGCTCGCGGGCTACGCCGATCGCCTGTCGGACTCCGGGTTGCGGGCGACGGTGCGCGGCTACCTCGCCGGAAGCATCGACCTCGTGATGCGCATCGACGGGGACCGCTTCGCGATCGTCGACTACAAGACGAACTGGCTCGCCCCCCGCGGCGAAGACCTGACCGCCTGGCATCACCGGCCGGCCGCGCTGGTCGCCGAGATGGAGCACTCCCACTACGGGCTCCAAGCGCTGCTCTACGTCGTCGCGCTGCACCGCTACCTGCGCTGGCGGCTGCCCGGCTACTCGGCTGAGCGCAACCTCGCCGGAGTCCTCTATCTCTTCATCCGCGGCATGAGCGGACCCGACACGCCCGTGGTGGACGGGGGGCCGTGCGGTGTGTTCAGCTGGCAGCCGTCGGCGGCACTGGTCGAAGCTCTGAGTGACGCGCTCGATCGGGGTGAGCCGGCGTGAGCGAGATCGCCGAGCGCGACCGTTTCGACGTCCGCATCGCGCGGTCAGCGTCTGGGCTGCTGCTCGAGTTCAACGAGGCGGGCGTGCTGGTCGGAGCCGATGTGCACGTGGCCCAGAGACTCGCTGAGCTCGCGGGCGTGAGCGACGACGCGGTGGTGCTGGCGGCGGCGTTCGCGGTGCGCGCCCCGCGGCTGGGACACGTCTTCGTCGACCTCGCGACGATTCAGCACACGGCGACCGTCGACGTCGACGAACCCGTCGACCTCGCAGCGCTCCCGTGGCCCGAGCCTGCTGACTGGGTGGAGCGGGTCACATCCAGTCCGCTGGTTGGCGCAGACCGTCCGCTCCGGCTGTCGGGCAGCGGGCTCTACCTCGACCGCTACTGGTCTGAGGAGCAGCAGGTCGCAGGCGACCTGGAGGCGCTGGCCAAGGCGGCGCCCGCAGACTTCGGCGTCCTGGCGTCGGGAATTTCGCGACTGTTCACCGGGGACGACGCCGACAACGACCAGAAGCTCGCCGCCGCCGCCGCGGTTCTCCGCCGGCTCGCGGTGGTCGCTGGCGGCCCGGGCACCGGCAAGACCACGACCGTCGCCCGCATCGTCGCCCTGCTCGAAGAACAGGCCGCTGCGGTTGGAGCCGCCCCTCCGCTGGTCGCGCTTGCGGCACCGACCGGAAAGGCAGCAGCCCGGCTCCAGGACGCTGTCCACGAGGAAGCCAGGCGGCTCGACGTCGACCCGGCGATCCGAGCCCGCCTGCTGAGCCTCAACGCCTCCACCCTCCACCGCCTGCTGGGCTGGAAGCCGGGAAGCCATAGCCGCTTCCGCCACGACCGCGGAAACCGCTTGCCCTTCGACGTGGTGATCGTCGACGAGACCTCGATGGTCTCGCTCTCGCTCATGGCCCGGCTCGCCGAGGCCGTCCGACCCGACGCCCGGCTGATCCTCGTCGGCGACCCCGGGCAGCTCACTTCGATCGAGGCCGGCGCCGTCCTCGGCGACATCGTGGGGCCAGCCGCGGAGGGGCTACGCATGAGCCTCGAGACGCGAGCCGCGGTGTCCGAGGCAAGCGGAGTCAGCGTGGACGCCATCGATCCCCCCGCGGGGGTCAGCGTCGGCGACGGCATCGTGGTCCTTCGCCGCATCCACCGTTTCGGAGGCGGCATCCAGCGGCTCGCGGAGGCGATCCGGATCGGGGACGCCGACGGCGCGATCAGCGCATTGACTGACGAGCCTGAGGACATCCTCTGGATCCCGATAGACGCAGCCGATCCGCTCGCGCTCGATGACCTGCGACCAATCCGCGACGGTGCCGTGGCCACCGGCCGAGCTGTCATCGAGGCCGCACGCGAGGGCGACGCCGAAACGGCACTCAAGCGACTCGGCGCAGTCCGCGTCCTCTGCGCCCATCGCCGCGGAGCCCACGGCGTGGCAACCTGGATGCCACGCATCGAGTCCTGGCTCGCGGCTGAGGTCCCCGGCTTCGCTTCAGATGGCCACTGGTACGTCGGCCGTCCACTGCTCGTGACGCAGAACGACCACGCCGTCAGGCTCTACAACGGCGACACGGGTGTGGTCGTTAGGTCCGAGAGCACCGGCCGCCCGACGGCAGCCTTCGAGCGCCAAGGCGAGGTCGTCACCTTCAGCCCCACCCGACTCGCCGCGGTCGAAACCGTCTACGCGATGACGGTGCACAAAAGTCAGGGGTCCCAGTTCGACACGGCCGCTGTTGTCCTTCCGGATCCGATGTCGCCGATTCTCACTCGCGAATTGCTCTACACCGCCGTGACGCGTGCCCGGAGTCGGCTCATACTGGCCGGAACGGAGGATTCGATCCGGACTGCCGTGGGCCGGCCAATCGCGCGGGCTTCGGGTCTGGGGGCTCGGCTGTGGGCTGGCTAGGGCTTGCAGAACACCGACCGGCACTTTTCCAAGAAGACCCTCGATTGCACCAAGCCATCCGCCGCCAACCTCCCATCCAGCGGCTGAACAACCTCTTTGGGTCCTACACCTAGTTGTCGGACCGGCGTGCGCTTGCTCATTGATCGCCTCGCATCCGGTCGGCGTTGCGCTGCCCTTCTCGCTCTTCGCCAGCTGGTTGCCGGTGCCGCGGAACGTCTTCCCGGCCTTGGCCTAGTGGACGCGCGCCTTATTCGCCTGGTCCTCCGCGGCGAGACGGTTCATCATGCGGCGAACCGCTTCCACCTGCTATTCGGTCACCGACTACTTCGAGCCGGCGACGCGGGCGATGAAGGCCGGACGCGACTCGCTCTTCTCGCGGGGCTCGTCCGTCCAGCAAAGGTCAGGGAGCGTCGGGCGGTCGAGCAGGTACTCCGGCAGCGACTGCCCGGAGTCCACATAGCTCTTCAGCTTCGTTTCGGCGGCTCGTCGGTAGCGCGCGAGGTCTTCGCTCACTGCGGTCATCGGGTCTCCTTCGGTGTTTCGGTCAGGTCCGCTGCTGGGAACCGAGCCGTGTGACAGGGTGGATCTGTCCCTCTGCTGATCGGCACCGACGCTCCGCGGGCTTAGCTGCGGCCAACGGCCGGACAGATGAGACTTAGCGACGAGCGTGGCGGTGGCGCGGCTGGTGCGGTAGGCGCTGTCGTGCTCCACGGTGATCAGGCGGGGTGCGATGTTCGGCCCGCTGTTGTTCGCCCGCCAGACCGCGCGCTGCTCGGGGAAGACCGACCGCCACCACATCGCCGACGTAGGCAACTCACCGTCCAGCGCTGCGCTGATCGCGACCGGCCACTGCGACCTTCACCTTGGTCGCGCACTCCGGGGGCTCGACGGGGTTTCCGGACTCGAACGATGACCCCTTCCTCACAATCGAGGCCTCTCCGACATCCAGGGGGTCGACGCCCGAGCGCTCGCGCGCTGACCTCGGTACGTTTCGACGCGTCACTCCTCTCGGCGGCCGGTCGCCCGGCGGACAAGGTCGAGCGCTGCATGAGCATCTGAGCAGTACAGGAAGCCGTCCTGCAGGGCCGCGTGATCAGTGAGCGCGGCCCCGCATTCTTTCATCGCGCACTGGCCACGCCAGTTACGCGTTGTTCGCCATGCGTCCCGCTGCGGGGCGCCGGAGATCTGCGTATCGCTCGCACGACCCGGGGTGTATTCCGACCATTCGACTCGAGGTTCGAGACCGCTGAACGGCAGCGCCTCGACTGCAGCGGCCGTCAGCTCGTCCTTCCACGCGACGAGTTGGAGATCCTCGCGCGTCAACCACTCGAGTCCCACGGCTCCAGCCGCCGAAGCTCCCAACCGCCGTTTGACCGCAGTGGCAACAACCATCTCGACGCGCTGACAGTCACCCCACGCCGCACCTTCTAGTGCCGGAAGCTCAGCGCGCCACTCGATGAAGCTCCCCGGAGTGACGCCCGCGTGGTCGAAGTACTTGTGGATGCTCCGGACCGCAGAGACGTCACGAGCGTTCCGGCCGGAACTCAGCCCGACCTTGAACAGGTCCTGGTCGGCCCACACCATGCAATAGAGACGGTTGCCGTAGCGAGGTTGCCGTGTCGGCTCTGGCCGGCCCAGCTTGTTCACGAGCGCGGGGTGCTCGGGGTCGTGCCGATATCGGCTGCTCACCTCGGACCCCTGGGCAGCAATCGTGGCCGAATCAAGCGTTCAGGCCGCATCTCGTGGGAGATCTCCACGCGAGGAGCCTAGGCTGCAGACCCGTGCGGGCGCTCTGAAGCCGCCCGCACGCCGCTTCACCGGTTTCCCTGCGGCGGCAGTCGTACGCGTCTGAACCTTCTGGGGCCTGTCAGGCGCCGGCGAGTGCGGGCGCGATGTCCGCGGCGGAGATCGTCTCCGGCAGGGTGATCCGGATCGAGCCATCCTGGTCGATCAGGGCCCGCGCGTTGACGATCGTGATGCCCACAAGTGCGCCGTCTGCGTCTAGCGAGCGCGTGTCCTTCCGGTGTCTCGTCGAAGTCGACGGCGCGCGCCGGGTCGCCGGCGGCGTGGTAGAGCGCGAGGAACACTCCTGCGTCGACACTCCAGCCGGCAGCCGGAGCGTGGGCCGGGCGGTGAAGGCACGATCCGGGCACCGAGGCCACCGCCGCTCGAGTCGGGCACACTGATGCCATGGCGGGGCGCGGGATCAGCTAGACGGGGCCTACTCCCGGCCCCGACGAGCGAAGCGGCGCGGATCGTCGCGCTGCGTCACCAGGCACCAACGCACGGGCCGAACGCCGGCGACCGTGGTCGTCGAGCGCGTCTTCGACGTCCGCCGGTGCCGCTGATCGTCAGCGCGCTCGGCCTCAGCGGCCGACCTCCCTGCTCACGGCCCGCAGCCGGCCGGCGCGGTCGATCGTGACCACGCGCAGCGAGCCTCGGCGGATGCCCGCGGGGAGTCGGATGCGCACCGCGCCGTGAGCGGCGAGCCCGGTCCCGCGCGCGACGACGCGGCCGCGGATGCGGATGCTGACGCGCGCCGCCCTCACCTGGGAGGCCACAGCGAGCTTGAGCGTGCAGCGCACGCGCACCTTCTTGCCACTGACCTTGGCCGGCTTGCACGAGATCGTCGCGCCGGTGAGACCGGGGCCGGGGTCGCCCTTCGGGCCCTGCGGCCCGGCGGGGCCGGTGGCGCCCTGTGGACCCGCGGGACCGTTCGCGCCAGCGGCTCCGTTGGTGCCGTTCGTGCCGTCGACCCCATTCGTGCCGTCGACGCCATTGGTGCCATTGGTGCCGTCAACCCCGTTGGTGCCATTCGTGCCATTCGTCCCGTCCGTGCCGTTCGTCCCGGGGTTGCCCTGCGGGCCCTGCGGTAGCGATCCGGGGGTGCCCGTCAGCTCCACCGCGTAGACCGATGGCGACGCGTTGGTGTCAAGGACGAGGCTCGCCTGCGACCCCTCCTTGGCGTTCGGGGAGTAGCGCACCCAGAGGCTGCATGTCTCGCCACCGGGCAGCGGCCGGTGACAGGTCGAGGACCCGATGAAGAAGTCGCCGGGGAAGTCCCCGTGGAAGCTCTCGCCGAGGATCTCGAGGTCGGCGGCGCCAGTGTTCGTCACCGTCACCTCCTTTGGCGCGCTCACCGTGCCCTGTGGCTGCTTGCCGAAGTCGAGCCCTTTCGGGCCAACGTCGGCTGCGGGCTGCGTGACGGACGCCGGGAGCGGGCGGACCTGGTTGAAGGCGTTCGAGCCCCAGCAGGCGACCGCGCCGTTGCTCCTGACCGCGCAGTTGTGGAAGTCGCCGGCGCTGGCGGAGCGGAAGGTGCCGGCGGGCGGCGTCGCCTGCCCGAACGCGTTGTCGCCCAGGCAGGCGAGCGTCGCGTCGTCGCGGATCGCGCACGAGTGGTCGTAGCCCGTGGTGATCTGGGTGAAGAGCCCGGGCGGGGGTTCGGACATGGGCGCGCCGCCGTCGCTGAAGCCACCCCAGCAGTCGAGGGTGTCGTCGAGCTTGAGCCCGCACCCGTGGTCGGCCCCGGCACCGATGTCGCGGAAGCTCCCGGCGGGCGGGTTGCCCCGGCCGTAGCTGTTGTAGCCCCAGCAGACGATGTCGGTGGTGCTCGAAATCGCGCAGCTCCACGTCGAGCCCGGCGTATTGCCGGCGGCGACCGCAGTGAAGCTGCCCGTCGGTGCCAGGTACCACGGCGGCGGCGACTGCGTGTTGCGCCCCCAGCAGGCGAGCGTGGCGTCCGTCCTGACGCCGCAGCTGTGGTCGCCCCCGGCGCTCACCGAGGCGAAGGTCCCGGTCGGCGGGGTCGCCTCGCCGTCATCGTTCTTGCCCCAGCAGGTGACCGTGGAATCCGTCCTTAGCGCGCACGTGTGCCGGCTGCCGGCGCTGATGGCACCGAACGTGCCGGTCGGCGGGTTCGCCTGCCCGTAGTCGTTCAAGCCCCAGCAGACGAGAGTGGCGTCGATCTTGATCGCACACGTGTGGCCGCCGCCGGCGGCCACCTGGACGCTCGCGTCGGCGGTCGAGGGCGCGACCGCGCCCAGGACGAGCGCCGCCATGAGGGCACCTCGCATCGTCCGACCCATCACAGGCCTCCTTGCTCGCTGGGCCGCGACCGAGTTTCGCGAAGCTCAGGTGCCGACCGTCTCACGTCGCGGCCCGGGAGGCAAGGGCCGTCGACGCACATCGTGGTGCCTATTCAAGCGGCCGGCGCATACGTGCTGTCGCGCCAGGACGGGCGCCGCGAGCCGATCAGCAGGGGTGTCACGCCGGTCAGCCGCGGCTCTTGGAATGACCGTTATACGCGCGACCTGGTAAGCCTCGATTCCCATGTGGAACTCGGCGATCAGGAGGAGGTCGGCGAGGCTAAGGAACCGGTCGCACTGGTCGAAGGGCATGTGGCTGGCTCGTATCCACGATCCAGGGAGACAGGCGACAGCGACGTCACGGAGCTGGAAGAGGCAGCCCTGATCGGGAGTAGTCTGAACCGATGACCCCGATCCCCGGCGAGCCGCTCGACCCCAGGCGTTCAGAGCTGACCACCAGCGACGGTCGCAAGGTGAGGCTCAAGGTCCCCGGCCTCGCGCCGCGCCCTGAGCCGCGCGGAACCGAGGAGCGTGGTCCCGCCGAGCCGCCGCGCGACGATCCGAGGCCCCCGATCAACCCGGACCTCGCCGGCTTCTAGCTCGCCGGCTCGATCGGCTCCGGGTCTGGGGGGCAGAACGCGGCGGCGGTGACCGAGATCGAACTGACGGATGAAAACGCGGGAGTTGAATCTGTCGCGGAGAAGACGGTGCATGCGTTGGCATGCCTGACGACGACAGTGCTCAGGAAGTCGCTGACCCGGTTGTCCGGCAGGTTCTGCGGAATGGAGATGCCGTAAGCGGCGCGGGTCGCCGTCATCGTCGAGCTCAGGCCGACGTGCTTAGCGGTCTTGAACGGTAGGACCTTGGGAGCGGCCATGTCGTACTCGCGCTTGAGGCTCGGATCTCTTCCCGGCCACTTGATCAGCAGGAGGTACACGGAGGTCACCTTGCCCGAGGGAAGAACGGTGAACCCGGCGTAAGGCCTTCCACTCTGGACTCCCGCTCGCGTCTTGGTGAAGCCTCCGTACGAGCAGCCTCTGCGGCGGTCGCCTGGGTCGTATGGGGCCACGCGGCGACACTCACCGTCCGGCTTCCCCCAGACCGCGATCGCCTGCGACTTGGTCATCCCCACCTTGACGCCGCCGATCGAGATTCCCTCGACGATGCGGTGGGACTTGAACTTCGCAGGGCTCGTGAACCGCGGGAGCTTCTCGGCTGCCGCGCCTGGAGAAACCGCGACGAGGAGCGGTACGGTGACGGCAGCGAGCGTCAGGAAACGGGTGGGTCTAGCAAGGGCCACGCTCCGAACGTACTCGTTTGGTCCGAGGGGCGTGAGCTCACTCTCGAAGTGCGGCGCTAGTCCGGGGCGACGGCGCGCACGGCCCAGGTTGAGGAGTCGGCGTAGACGGCGCCATCGCGAACCATGTCGGCCATGCCCTCGAGCAGCGCCGCGCGGACCTTGGGCCGGATCTCGTCGGCCCGGTCGCCCCACAGCCGCAGCACCTCGCCGGCCGGGCCGAGGGACATGGCGAGGTCCACGGCGTGCTCCAGGGTGTCGCCAGTCTTGATCACGAGATCCTGGCGCTTGAGATCTACGCCCGCGAATCCCGCATGCTCCAGGATGTCGGTCACGGTCTCCGGGTTCGCCATCGAGAACGGGCCGGGGCCGCAGGTCGGCTCGTCGTACTCCTCCGGGCGGTCGAGGAATTGCGCGACGATCGTCTCGGCCCGGTGCAGCCACTCGTTGTCGAGCTTGCGTCGCCAGACGACGATGTTCAGGCGCCCGCCGGGCCGCAGGGCCTGGCGCACGTTACGAAGCGCCGCCACCGGATTTGCGAAGAACATCGTCCCGAACCGGGCGAACGCATAGTCGTAGGTGTCGGCGAACTGAGCGACCTGGACGTCGGCGACCTCGTAGCTCACGTTCTCCACGCCCGCCCGCGCAGCGTCGTTCCGCGCTCCAGCAATCATCCGCTCCGCGACGTCGACCCCATGCGCGTGTCCGTGCGGACCGACCAGCTCGGCGAGCTGGACGGTCGAGTCGCCGAGCCCGCAGCCGATGTCGAGCACGCGGTCACCGCGCTCCGGACGGTGGTCGGCGAGCGCGGCGTCGCCATGCGCCCTCGCGTTCGAGACGACGACCGCCTGGAAGTCCTGCCAGATGTCGAACAGGGGGCCGTTCCAGGCCTCGGTCGCCTCCAGGTTCTCAGGCGCGACGCTGGCGTCGGTCATATCGGCGCGAGTCTAGCCCGACGGCTTCAGCATGTTGCTCTGCCTGCCGGTCGGCATGGTGAGCGAGAGCGCCGCCGGGAGCTTGTCCCGCTCACGACAGCGTCGCGTTCTATCTGTGCGACGCCGCCGACGAGGCGCTGGCCGGGCGCTACGACTGTCCCACAAACGCGACGGCCCCGCGGCACAAACCGCCCGCGCCCGCCCTCGAGGCGATCGTTTGCTGGACGCGCGCGCCCGTCCAACCGACCCATTCCGACTCGCCACCGGGTCGACTTACGAAAGGCATGCGGCCCAAATACGGCCCACGAAGCGTTTCGCGCCCGCCGCCCTCGCCTCCGGGCAAACAAAAACCCCGCCTGAGCGGGGCTTTCTCGAGAGCCCTCTATCGGACTCGAACCGATGACCCCTTCCTTACCATGGAAGTGCTCTACCAGCTGAGCTAAGAGGGCGGGAACCCGCAGGGTAGCTCACGCTGCGGGGGATCGGGCGCCCCACTGGACGTCAGGCCTGCTGCTCTGCCGCCGCCCTTCGCTCCGCCTTGTAGGCCCGCTTAGCCGCCTGGTACTCGTCGAGCGCCTGGCGGGAGTCGACGTCGCCGAGGGTCTGGTGGGTGGGGACGAGGGGCTCGGCGAGGTCGAAGCCGAAGCGGCGGGAGAGAACGGAGGCGAGGGCTCTGACCTTCATGTCACCGAAGCCGGGCAGGGCGAGGAGGTTGGCCCGGAGGTCCTCCGAGGATTCGGCGTCGGTCCAGACTCGCGCGGCGTCGCCGTCGTAGCTCTCCGCGACGAACCCGCAGAGGTCGCGCACGCGCTTGGCCATCGAGCCGGGGTAGCGGTGGATCGCCGGGCGTTCGCGGAAGATCGGCTCGAGGTCGAGCTCGGCCAGCTCAGCGGCGTCGAGGGTGCCGGCTCGCTCTCGCAGGACCAAAGGCCCCAGGAAGGCCTGCTGGACGGTGATCTGCTGGTCGAGGACGAAGCCGATCAGCAAAGCGAGGGGGTCGCTTGCGATCAGCTCGTTGGCCTCGTCGGAGTCGGTGAAGTACAGGCGGTCGGGCATGGTGTCGATCGTAACCGCCGCGGTGCCTGCCGTCACCCGCGCGCGAACGCGAGTGCCTCGCCAACCAGCGCGCTCCACCACTCCTCGTCGACCCGGGCGACGCTCACCCAGTCGCTCACCTTCCGAGCATCGACGACAAACGGCTCGCCCGAGCCCTCGGCGACGAGCGCGGCGCCCCGCTCGGGCGGCAGCTTGACCACGAGCTCTCCGTGGACGAGCGCAGCGAAGATCTTCCCTTCGACGCGGAGGCCGGGGTTCGAGCCGAAGCCGGTGCCGGTATCGACCCACGGCTCGCCGATCAGCCGCGCGGCGGCGGCGGCGAAGGTCCTGGCGCTCGCGTCGGCGTGGGTCATCGGGACATCTTCTACCCTCGCGCTGGTGGACGACGACGCGCTCCTGGACCGCGTGTGGGCGGGTGCGACGGAGTTCCAGCGCTTCCTCGGGCGAGCGGCGAAGGGCGGGCGGATCTACGAGCGCGAGGGGATCGTCGCGAGCGTGGTGCCCGGCGTGCCAGATCCGTTCTTCAACGCCGCGGTGCTGCGCCGGCATGCGGACTACCCGCGTGCGCTGAGTCACCTCGCCGAGTTCTACGCCGGCACGCCCAAATGGGGCGCCTGGGTCGACGCGGACAACGACGTCGCGGCTGCGGCGCTCACCAACGCAGGGCTCGTCGTCGAGGCGACCCCGGTCCTGATGGCCACCCCGCTCGATCACCTCGCGCTCCCCAAAACAGCGGCGGCGACCCGCCCGACGGAGGTCGATCTCGACACCGTCATGCGCGTCAACACCATCGCCTACGGCGAGCCCGAGATGACCGGAAGCGCGTTCGACGCCGCGCTACCTCCCCACGTGCGCGCCATGGGCGTCGAGCAGAACGATCAGATCGTGGCGGTGATGGTGCTGCTCGACGTCGAGGACGACGCGTTCGTCACCCTCGTCGCGACGCTCCCCGACCACCGCGGCCAGGGCCACGCCGCCACGCTCATCGCAACCGCCCTCGCGCACGCCCGCGAGCGCGGGCAACAGACCACCACCCTCCAGGCCTCCAAGCTCGGCCAGAACGTCTACGCCCGCCTCGGCTACCGCGCGCTCACCGAGCAGCAGCTGTGGGAGATGCGCGCGTGACGCTCAACCCGGCGCTCGCCGAAGCGAAGTACTGCCCTCGCTGCGCGCAGCCGGCGGACATCGCCTACCCGCGCTCGATCACCTGCCCGCACTGCGGCTACGGCGCCTACTACAACCCGAAGCCCGTTGCGTGTGCGATCCCGTGCACGGGCACCGGCGACATCATCCTGCTCAGGCGCGGCTTCGATCCGGGCAAGGGCTTGTGGACGTTCCCGGGCGGCTTCGTCGACCTGGGTGAGTCGGTCGAGGCTGCCGCGCGGCGCGAGGCTCGCGAGGAGCTGGAGATCGACCTCGAGCTTCAAGAACTCATCGGTGTTTACTCAAAGTCCGACGACCGCGTGGTGCTCATCGTCTACTCGGCGGCGGCTCTCGGCGAGCCCCAGACCACCGACGAGGCGACCGAGGTCAAAGCCTTCGCGCCCGCTGACCTCCCCTGGGACGAGCTCGCGTTCTGGTCGACGACCCAAGCCCTGCGCGACTTCCTCGCGCGCACGTGAGACGAACCAGCCCCATCAGGACGGCGCTCGCGCTCGTCGCCGTCGTCCTCGCCACCCTCGCGGGCGGCTATCTCGCGATGGTCTCCTTCAGCCAGGACCGCACGCTGTCGGTCGGCATCGTCAAGCTCTCGGTCTCGCCCGGCCACAAGGGCGCGCTGGACATCTACGCGCCGCTCGTGGACTGGGGCGCGCGCTTCGAGGCGATCCGGTTTCCGGCGCGGGTGCGCGCGGAGGTGCGCACGGTAAACCGCACCGTGGTCGAGAAGGTGGCGGCGGGCGGCCGTGTGGACGTCGTGCAGGCGAGAGCGCAGGCCCGCGATGGGCTCGCCTCGTTTCTGCGCATGCTGATCGCCATCGTCACGCTCTGCGCCGCAGCGCTCGGCGCGCTCACGGCGCTCGCCCTCCGCGGGCGCAACGCGCCCCGCCTGCGCGTGACGCTCGCCGTCGCGCTCGCGACCGCCGGGGCGCTCGCCGTCGCGCTCGTCGTCCTGCTCCCCCCGCGCGGCCCGATCGACAAGCCGCAGTACTACGCGTTCGGCTCTGACGTCCCGAAGGCGCTGGAGGCGGTCGAGTCTGTGCAGCGCTCGACCAAGGCGCTCGACGAGGAGCTCAACGCGCAGCTGGTCGGGCTCGCGCGCCTCGTTGTCGACCCGGCGAATCGCGCACGAATCGAAGGCCGCCCGCGCCTCACGCTCGCGTCGGACCTCCACAACAACGTGCTGGCGATCCCGATCCTCGAACGCACGGCGTCCAAGGGCCCGGTGTTCTTCGACGGCGACCTCACCGACCGCGGCACGCCGCTCGAAACCGCACTGATCAAGCGCGTGGTCAGGACCGGCAAGCCGTTCGTGGCGGTCTCGGGCAACCACGACTCGGACTCGCTGATGCGCTCGGTCGTGCGCGCCGGCGCGATCGTGCTCACGCAGACGGGGCGACGCAAGGCCGACGGGAGCACCGACGGCCAGATCGTCCATCACATCGCCGGGGTGCGCGTGGCCGGCTACAGCGATCCATTCGAGCGCCGCAGCGCGCAGGACTTCGCCGACCGCTTCGACAAGGTGCCGGCGCAGGCCCAGCTCGACGCCTTCGCCGACTGGATGCGCCCGCTCCGCGGCAAGGTCGACATCGTCATGGTCCACGAGCCGCAGCTGGCCGCCAAGGCCATCGAGGAGCTCAAGCAGGACCCGCCCGTCGACCCCCTCGTCCTGTTCGTCGGCCACACGCACAAGGGGCTGGTGACCCGCTTCCCGGGCGTGACCGTGCTCAACGGCGGCAGCGTCGGCGCGGGCGGCACCGGCAACCTGACCGAGAAGAACAAGATCGGCATCGCGCGCTTCAGCTACGAGGCGCGCCCGCGCTTTGCCCCGCTCGCCGCCGACCTCGTCGAGGTCGATCCCTCAACGGGTTCGGCGACCGCGCGGCGCGAGAGGCTGGACGCCCCGGCCGCGAGCGGTCGGGGCGCCTGAGCCCTTACGGTTGAAGGAGGAACTTGACGGCCCCGTCCTGCTTCTTCTGGAAGGTCTCGTACGCGGCCGGGGCCTCGTCGAGCGGCACCTTGTGGGTGGCGAAGCCCTCGACCCCGAGCGGGTCGTCGTCGCCGGTGAGCAGCGGCATGATGTCGTCGATCCAGTGCTTGACGTTGGCCTGGCCCATGCGGAACGTGAGCTGCTTGTCGAACATGACGAGCAGCGGCATCGGGTCGACCATCCCGCCGCGGCGGGCGACGTCGATCGTGCCGTGCAGCACGCTCATCCGGTCGATCCCGGCCTTCTCGATCATCCTGGTCGAGATCGCGTCGGGCAGGTAGCCCGCGAGCTGCTGGGCGAGCTTGCCGATCGGGGCGCCGTGGGCCTCCATGCCGACCGCGTCGATCACGGAGTCCGCACCGCGGCCCTCGGTGAGCTCGCGCACGGCGTCACCGACGTCTGAGACCGCGTTGACGTCGATCGTCTGCACCCCGCGGGCGCGGGCGCGCTCGAGGCGCTCGGGCACGAGGTCAATGCCGATGACCTTCTCCGCGCCGAGGTGCTGGGCGACGCGGCAGCACATGTCGCCGATCGGGCCGAGGCCGAACACGGCGAGCGAGCCGCCCTCGGGGATGCCGGCGTACTTGACCGCCTGCCAGGCGGTGGGCAGGACGTCTGACATGTAGACGAAGCGCTCGTCGGGCGGGCCCTCGGGCACCTTGATCGGGCCGTACTGGGCCTGGGGCACGCGCAGGAACTCGGCCTGGCCGCCCGGCACCTGGCCGTAGAGCTTGGTGTAGCCGAACAGCGCAGCGCCCGAGCCGGCCTCGCGGACCTGGGTGGTCTCGCACTGGGACTGCAGCCCGTGGTCGCACATGAAGCAGTGCCCGCAGGAGATGTTGAAGGGGATGACGACGCGGTCGCCGGCCTTGATGTGGGTGACCTCCGAGCCGACCTCCTCGACGATGCCCATCGGCTCGTGGCCGAGGATGTCGCCCTCGTCGATGAACGGGCCGAGCACCTCGTAGAGGTGCAGGTCAGACCCGCAGAGACCGGTCGAGGTGATGCGGACGATCGCGTCGGTCGGCTGCTGGATCGTCGGGTCGGGGACGGTGTCGACGCGGACGTCGCGCCGGCCGTGCCATGCGACGGCTTTCATCAGGGGAAGGCTCCTATGGCGAGGGGACGTGCTGCGCCCCCGCCCTACCCGCCGTGCAGCGCCGCACTCGCGGCGTCGGAAGCCTTACTTCACGCGCAGGCGCAGGAAGTTGACGCGTGCGCGCTTGTGCTCGACGTTGCCCGCGCTGTCGATCCCGCGGACCCAGAACTTGTAGGCACCGCGCGGCAGGTGCACGCGCTTCGACAGCTGCCAGCGCGTGGCTCCGCGGGCGGAGACGTAGAGCGTGCGCGCGCACGAGCGCGGCTTGCCGAAGCGCCCCTTCGCGCTCATGAAACGGCAGCGGCCGTCGCGCAGCGCACGCGCGATCGAGACGCGCACGCGCCGCACCTTCCCGCTGCGCCCGGCGACCGACGCCGTCGCGGCGCAGCCGCGGTCGCTCGAGCGCCCGCGCAGGCGCAGCGCGCGCCGGGTCAGCCGCGTGCGGTGGCGGTCGAAGCGCGAGACGGGTGCCGTACGGTCCTGGCAGACGCGCTTGCCGCCGGCGCCGACCGCCGGGCCGGTCGGTCGCTTGAGCGACGTGCAGACCGCCGGGCCGCCGGTCTGGGTGGCCACGAAGGTCCCCGGGTCAGAGCCCGGCGCGGCGAAGGCCGGGTCCTTCTGCGTGACGGCGTAGGCGTTGTTGTCCTTCGTCGGCCAGGTCGTGGTCAGGCGGCAGGCGTTGTCGAGCGCCACGCCCCACACGTCGGTCGAGCGCGTGCACACGAAGCCGTTCTGCACTCCCTGCTCCGGCCCCGAGCCGCAGGCGCCCATCAGCTCGCTGGCGGTGCCGGTGTAGGTCGGGATGTTCGACAGGCGCTTCTCGGTCACGTGCGCGCCGTTGTCGAGCGTCTGCGCGACGGTCATGTACCACGCGGGCCGCAGGCCCGGGCGCTCGACGCCGGTGAAGTAGGCGAAGTCGAACTTGCCCGGATCGCCGGCCACGATGTGGGGCAGCACGTGTCCCGCCCCGCCGGCCGGGGCGATCGTCACCGGCGTGGACCGGCGCGAGAGGTCGGGCGGGAGCGTGACGGCCTTGATCGCGGCGCCGTTGTAGTCGGGGTAGGCGTTGGGCGACTCGGGATAGGCGACGGTGAGGTTGCCGGCCGAGTCCAGCGCCCCGGGGGCGAGCTGCATCCCGACGAGGTGCTCCTTGCCGCCGTTGGCTGCGTTCTTGGTCGAGTCGTCGACCGCGAGCGACGTGGTCCAGGAGCCGGGCGAGTTGTCGGGCGAGGTCGCGGTCCAGACGCGCGTCGCGCCGACCACGTTGACCTCGAACGGGCCGAAGACGGACGCCCCGCAGCCGCCGGCGACGGGCGCCGTGCGCGTGCCCCAGACCGCATAGAGCCGGCCGGTGTCGGGATTGACGAGCAGGTTGGAGGGCCCGCCGGAGTCCGAGCACTGCAGGTCTTGGTAGGCCTCGGTGGGCGGCAGCGTGATCGGCACCGGCACGCCGAAGGTCGCGCCGCCGTCGGTGGAGGTCGTCACGAACATGTTGTGCTGCGCGGTGCCGGCCGCGAGGTCGTGGTAGAGCAGGTACACGCGCGGCTGGTGGGTCTTCTGGTCGTCCGGGCCGACCGCGAGCCACTGGCGGTCGGTGTCACCGGTCTGCGAGCCGCCGGTCGACTGCTTCCAGGTCCTGCCGCCGTCGTCTGAGTAGGACGTGATGAAGGAGATCGCCTGGAAGTCGAGCTCGGAGGCGATGATGCGCCCGGTATGGGTCGTGACGATGTCGACGTCGATCGTCGGGCGCGCGCCGTTGGCGGGCTTGGACTGGGTCGGCTGCCAGCTCGCGCCGCCGTCGGAGGAGGAGTGCACGACCGAGTCGCGGCCCGGGCCGTTCGTGATGACGTAGCGCGGGTCGTCGGGCGCCACCGCCGCGCGCGGCTCGGTCTGACCGTTGGCGTCCTTGAGCTTGATCGCCGGGCCGAACTCGGGCTCGGCCGCGAGCGCGGCACCGGGGAGCAGGAGCGTCAGGGCGAGGCCGGCGCAGAGCGGGAGCGAGCGGAGTGTGCGCATCGCTCCACTATCCCACTCATCACTCGTGCTTGCGCAGGATCGCCTCGGCGACCTCGGTGATGTCGGCGCCGACGATGTCCGGCTGCTCGCCGACCGGGCCGAGCACCATCCCCGGGCGCGCGACGAACGCCGCGGTGCAGCCCGCGGCGAGCGCCCCCGCGACGTCCCACGCGTGCGCCGCGACCAGGCGGATCTCGCCCAGCTCGACGCCCGTGCGCTGCGCCGCCAGCGCGTAGGCCTCGGGCGCGGGCTTGAGCCTGCGCACCTCGTCGGCCGACAGCGCCTGCTCGAAGCAGTCGGTGAGGCCGGCGAACTCGAGCTGGGCGCGGCCCACCTCGGCGGTGGAGTTGGTGAGGGTGACGAGCCTGAGCCCGGCGTCGCGCAGCCGCTCGAGCGCCGCGCGCACCTCGGGATGCGGCGGCAGGCGAGACATCGTGGCGATGATCTCCTCGGCGTCGGCGTCATCGAGCTCGCGGCCCAGGCGCGCCGCGAGCATCGAGAGCGCGCCGCGCTGCGCCGCGGTGAAGTCGATGTAGCGCCCGGTGATCGTGCCGACGAACGCGACCTGGAGCATCTGGGCGAACCACTGGCCCCGCAACGCGGCGTCGCCGAAGGCGCGCTCGAACAGCGGATCGAGCGCGCGAAGATCGAGCAGCGTCTCGTTGACGTCGAACGCGATGACGGTCACGAATGCTCTTGTGCCCCGTTGCCTCCGTCGGCACGCATGCGGTAGCCGGCGCCGCGCACGGTCTCGATCGACTCGACCCCGAAGGGTCGGTCGACCTTCTCGCGCAGGTAGCGCACGTACACGTCAACGACGTTGGAGCGGTTCTCGTACTCGTAGTCCCACGCGTGCTCGAGCAGCTGGAAGCGGTCGAGCACCTGGCCCGGGCGGCGCAGGAACGTCTCGAGCAGGGCGAACTCCTTCGCCGACAGCGCGAGGTCGACGTCTCCCCGCCACGCGCGGCGCGACGCCGGGTCCAGGTGCAGGTTGCCCGCGCGCAGCACGCTCGGGCGCTCGACCGGCCCGCGGCGGGCGAGCGCGCGCAGGCGCGCGGCCAGCTCGGCGAACGAGAACGGCTTGGCGAGGTAGTCGTCGGCGCCGCCGTCGAGGCCGAGCACGCGGTCCTCCACCGAGTCGCGCGCGGTGAGCATCAGCACGGGCGCCCAGACGCCGTCGGCGCGCAGGCGCCGGCAGACCTCGAAGCCGTCGATCCCCGGCAGCATCACGTCGAGCACGATCGCGTCGTACTCGGTGGCGCCGGCCATCCACAGCGCGTCCTCGCCCTTGACCGCCACGTCGGCGGCCAGCCCGTCGTCGCGCAGGCCGCGCCGGATCAGGCCGGCGAGCTTGATCTCGTCCTCGACGATCAGGACCCGCATGACCACAGCGTGGACGGTGCAGATGAACGTCCCATGAGCGGTCTCACGCCTGGCTCATCGCCCGCTCCTACTGTGCCGCCGGCGTCCTGTCCCCCACCACAAGGAGCTGATTCACCTGACGCAGAAGCTCAAGAAGATCCTGGTCGCCGTCGCCGCACTCGCGGCGCTGGCACTCGGCGGCTCGGCGCTCGCGGGCGCCGCCTCGCACCGCACCACCGCGACGAAGAGCAAGTCGGCGACGAAGCACCATGCGGTGGCCAAGAGCCACAAGGCGGCGAAGTCCCACCGCAGCGCGAAGCGCGCGCAGTCCGACCCGGCGGACGAGAACAGCGCCGAGCAGAACGACGCGGCCGAGAAGAGCGATCCGGCCGAGACGAACGACCAGAACGACCAGAACGACCAGAACGGAAGCCAGGACCAGAACGAGGGCCCGGACCAGAACGCGTCCGAGCCCGGCCATCAGGACGAGGCCGCGGGGCAGCCCGACAACGAGTCGGGGAGCGCGAGCGACCCCGCTGACTCGCAGGCGGCCAACTAGGCGGAGCTGCCGCTCAGGAGCCCGGCTGCGGCCGGGCTCCTGGCAGCGCCAGCCACACGTCGGCCCCGCCGTCCGGGCGGTTCTCGGCGCCCGCGCTCCCGCCGTGGGCGTGCGCGATCGACGCCACGATCGCGAGCCCCAGCCCCACGCCGCCGCGACCGCGCGCGACATCCGCTCGCGAGAAGCGTTCGAACGCCGACTCGGCGAAGCCGTCGGGAAAGCCGGCGCCGTCGTCGCGGACGTGCAAGCGGATCGCCGCGTCGTCCTCCTCCGCCGCCAGCTCGACGTGCCGCCCGCCGTGGCGCAGCGCGTTGTCGACGAGGTTGCCCAGCGCCTGCTCGAGGCGCAGCGGGTCGGCGTCGACGTGAAGGTCGCCGCCGGCGCCGCGCTCGAGCTGCGCCTGCTGCTCGCCGGCGCGCCGCGCGAAGCGCGCCCGAACGTGATCGAGCAGCTCGCCGACGGCGACGTCGGCGCGGCGGATCGGCAGCCGTCCCTGGTCAGCGCGCGCGATCACCAGCAGGTCCTCGGCGAGCCCGACGAGGCGGTCGGTCTCCTCGGCGGCGGAGCGCAGCGCGGCCGTGAGCTGCTCGCGCGAGCGCCCGCTGCGAAGCGCCAGCTCGAGCTCGGCCTTGAGGATCGCCAGCGGTGTGCGCAGCTCGTGGCTGGCGTCGGCGACGAACGTGCGCTCGCGCTCGAAGGCGGTCTGGAGCCGCTCGAGCATCGCGTTCAGCGTCCCCCCCAAGCGCCCGAGCTCATCGTCCGCAGCGGGAACCGGCAGGCGGGCACCCGGGTCGGCGGTGTCGATCGCCGCGGCGCGCCGGCGCATCCGCTCGACCGGAGCCAGCGCAGCCGCGGCCGCGCCGTAACCGGCCAGCGACGCGAGCAGCAGCGCGATCGGGCCGCCGACGAGCAGCAGGCCGGCGAGGCTGCGCAGCGCGTTGTCGCGATCCTCGATCTGATCGCCGACGACCACCACGAGGTCCTGGCCCTGCGCATGGACGGGGGTCGCGAGCAGCCGCGCGCGAGCGTTCTCGGGCAGGACTCCCGTGCGATCCAGGGTGATCGTCGTGCGCAGAGCGCGGCGCAGCTCGGCTGGGGTCAGCACCGGGCGCCGGCGGACGACTGGAGTGGCGTCGACGATGTGCCCGGAGCTGTCGAGGATCTGCGCCAGCGTGTCCGCGCCCTCGGTCAGCGGGCTGCGGCCGGCCTCGGCGAGGCCGCTGTCGGCCTGGGCGACCAGCGCCGCCACGTCGTCGGCCCGCGAGCGCAGCCCGCGCGCGATCGTCGCGTCGAGCTCAGCGCCGAGGCGCAGGTAGAGGAAGAGCCCGATCGCGGCCAGCAGCACCGTCATCACACCGGCGAACGCGAGGGTGACCCGCAGGCGCACGGGCATGCGGTCCAGGCGCGACATGCTCAGGCGACGCTAGCGCGCCGCGGATGAGAGCCCCGTGAGATGGCGGGAGCAGGATTCGAACCTGCGAAGGCTGAGCCAACGGATTTACAGTCCGTCCCCTTTGACCGCTCGGGAATCCCGCCCAGAGCGGGCGCGATTCTAGCCAGCGGGCGGCGCGGCCGCCATCCTCACCCCGTCTCGCGCAGCCTCTGGGACTCGGGCAGCGACTCGAGCTTCTTGAGCGTGTGGTTCTCGATCTGGCGGATCCGCTCGCGCGTCACGTTGAACGCTCGGCCGACCTCCTCGAGCGTGTAGGGACGGGCGCCGGTGAGGCCGAAGCGCATCTCGATGACCTCGCGCTCGCGCTCGGGCAGCGCGTCCAGCGCGCGGCGCACGTTCTCCTTGCGCAGGTTCTCCGACGCGGACTCGAACGGCGACGTCGCGGAGACGTCCTCCACGAAGTCGCCGAGCTCGGACTCCTCCTCCTCGCCGACCGGCTTCTCGAGCGAGACCGGCTGGAGCGCCATGCGCAGGATCTCGCGCACCTCGCCGGGCGCGAACTCGAGCTCGGCCGCGATCTCCTCGGGGTTCGGCTCGCGCCCCAGCTCCTGGACGAGCTGGCGCTCGACGTGCACGACCTTGTTGAGCCTCTCGACCATGTGGACCGGGATGCGGATCGTGCGGCCCTTGTCGGCGATCGCGCGGGTCACCGCCTGGCGGATCCACCAGGTCGCGTAGGTCGAGAACTTGTAGCCGCGGCGGTAGTCGAACTTCTCGACCGCGCGGATGAGGCCCAGCGAGCCCTCCTGGATCAGGTCGAGGAAGGTCAGGCCGCGGCCGAGGTAGCCCTTGGCGATCGAGACGACGAGCCGCAGGTTGGCCTCCACCATCTCCTGCTTGGCGACGGGGTCGCCGCGCTCGATGCGCTGCGCGAGCGCGACCTCGCGGTCGGCGGTGAGCAGCTGCACGCGGCCGATCGACCGCAGGTAGAGCCGCAGCGAGTCAAGCGACGGCTCGACGGTGAGGTCGATCTCGGGCTTGCGCGGGGTGCCGGGCTTGGCCTCGGCCCGGCCGACGGCGGGCTCGAAGCGCCCGCCCTCGGAGGTGGCGAGCTTGCCGTCGGCGCCGACGACGTCGATGCCCTGCTCCTCGAGGTAGGCGTGGAGCTCGGTGATCTGCTCCTTGGAGACCTCGACCTCCTCCAGAGCGGTGGTGATCTGCGCGAAGGTCAGGAATCCCTTGTCCTGTCCTTCGGCGATCAGGGGACGGAGCTCGTCGATCTCGATGATCGACGCGTCGCCTGCCAGCAGTGCATCGGTCTTGGTAACCAAATCCCTCGTCTTTCGGGACCGTCGCTTGCAAGATGGCCGGGCGTTCCGTGCCCGACCAGTGCTGAAACCGCTCTGTTGTCCGTGCCGCCGAGCCTTTATAGCGCGTAATCGCAAGTTCATAGTGGCTAAACCTTGGACCTTCCGGGCGCCCTTTTGGGCGTGGGGGCCGGTCAGAGGTCTAACCTGATGGGCAGCGTGGACGAATATTCGAGCCCCGAATTGGTCCTGGAGGACGTCCAGGCACAACTTCCTTCACTCGCCGTCTCGCTCTCGCGCGTCGGGGTCACCGGCGTCGAGAAGGTCATCCGGCTGCGCCAGGAGGGCGTCGAGCAGCTCTTCTCAGCGCGGCTGGACTGCTTCGTCGACCTCGGGCCCGACCAGAAGGGCGCGCACATGTCGCGCTTCGAGGAGGTCGTCAACGACGCCATCGGCGAGGTCGTGCTGCACGAGCACAGCTTCCGGGCCGAGACGCTTGCCCAGCACATCGCCGAGCGCGTGCGCGACCGCCAGGGCGCGGCGCGCGCGGAGGTGCGCATCCAGGCCCGCTACCCGGAGCACAAGCCCGCGCCGGTGTCGGGGATCGAGACGCAGGAGATCTACACGCTCTTCGGCACCGCGGTGGCCTCCGCCGCCGGGACGCGACGCCTGATCGGCGTCCAGGCCCAGGGCATCACCGCGTGCCCGTGTGCGCAGGGGCTCGTGCGAGCGAGCTCGCGCGAGCGGCTGATCGCCGAGGGCTTCTCCCACGAGGAGATCGAGCGCATCTTCGACGCCGTGCCGGGCGCGACGCACAACCAGCGGGGGTTCGGGACGCTGCACATCGGCTGTCCGGAGAGCTGCGACTCCGACATCGACGCCCTCGCGCTGCTGCGGATCGTCGAGAGCTCGATGTCCTCGGAGATCTACGAGCTGATGAAGCGCTCCGACGAGGGCGCGGTGGTGGAGAAGGCCCACCGCCGGCCGCGCTTCGTCGAGGACTGCGTGCGCGAGATGCTGCGCGGCGTGGTCGAGACCTTCGGCGAGCTCGGCGACGACTCGTTCGTCTCGGCGCGCCAGGAGAACCTCGAGACGATCCACCAGCACGACGTGCTCGCCGAGCGCTTCGGCCTGCTCGGCGAGGTCCGCTCAGAGATCGCCGGCGGCGAGCCCTCCGCGCATCACGTCTCGATGCGCGAGTGGCTCGACGGGCGCGCCTGAGGCGGCGGCGCCGCGAGCAGCTTGCGCAGCCGGAAGAAGTAGTCGGCGCCGGAGACGACGGTGATCGCCACCGTCACGTAGACGAGCACGTCGACCCACGCCGGGCGGGGGACGTCCCAGATCAGCGCCAGAACCATCAAGACCTGCGCAGCGGTCTTGATCTTGCCCCAGACGCTCGCCGGGATCAGCAGCCCCTGCTCCATGGCCAGCAGCCGCAGGCCGGTGACCGCGAACTCGCGCGCGATGATCACCATCGCCACCCACGCCTGGAGCCGGTAGAGGGCGACGAGGGAGACGAGCGCGGCGGTGATCAGCAGCTTGTCGGCCAGCGGGTCCATCAGCTTTCCGAACGCCGACTCTGCGTTCTTGCGCCGCGCGATCCAGCCGTCGAGCGCGTCGGTCACCGAGGCGACGGCGAAGATCCCGGCGGCGACCTCGTCGGCCTCGGGAACCGTGGAGAGCAGCACCACGACGAGCACGGGCACGAGCGCGATCCGGAGGAGCGTCAGGGAGTTCGGCAGCGTCAGCTCGAACACGACGGCGCGCTCAGCCCGTCGATCCGCAGGCGATGAGCGGCAGGCGCCTCACGGCGGCGAAGGTTATGGCTTAAGCCGCCGTCCGGTCGCGAACAGCCACACGCTCCAGGCGACGGTCAGCGCCGCGATCACCGCGGTGACGCCGAGCGACAGCGCGATCGGCGTGTCGCTGGCGCCGAGGAACCCATAGCGCATCGCGTCGATCAGGTAGTGCAGCGGGTTGGCGCGCGAGATCTGCTCCCAGGGCGAGGGCAGCGCCGCAACCGAATAGAAGACGCCGCCGAGGAAGCTCAGCGGCAGGATCACGAGGTTGGTCACGAACGCGGTGTGGTCCCAGGACTCGGCGTAGACGCCGACGACGACGCCGAAGGAGCAGAACAGGATGAGCAGCAGCGCCACCGCCGCGGCGAGCGCCAGCGGCTGGCGGATCGGCACGTCGGTGAGCGCGAGCGAGACGCCGAGCAGCCCGGCGCCGATCGACAAAGCCCGCACCGCGCCGCCGAGGTTGAGCGCGAGGTTGACCTCCCACCCCCGCATCGGGGCGGCCAGGACGTCGTTGAGGTAGCGGTCGAAGCGAGCCTGGAAGACCGTCGCGGAGTTGTTGGCGTAGGCGGCCTGGGCCATCGTCATCGCGATCAGCCCGGGCACGATGTAGACCGCGAAGGGCACGCCGTCGATCTGCTTGATGCGCCCGCCGAGCGACAGCCCGAAGACGAGGATGAACAGCGAGCTCGAGAGCACCGGCGCGAGGATCGTCTGCGTCCAGAGCTTGAGCACGCGGGCGATCTCGCGACCCGAGAGCGCGATCAGCCCGCGGCGAGAGGCGAGGAAGGCGTCCATGTCATTCGACGATAGAAGGGGCTCCGGCCTGGGCTCCGGTGGCCGCGCCGACGCTCGCGCAGACCACCAGGCCGATCGCCACCCAGTCGCGCGCGGCGAGCTGCTGGCCCAGCACCACGAGGCCCGCGAGCGCCGCGACGGCGGGCTCGGCGGACATGAGCACGCCGAACACGCGCGCGGGGAGCCGGCGCAGCGCCTCGAGCTCGAGCGAGTAGGGGATCACCGAGGAGGCCAGCGCCACGACCGCGAGCGCTCCGAGGAGCTCGGGGCGCAGCAGCGCCGCCCCGGCGTCGGCGATCCCGGCCGGCGCGACCAGCACGACGGCGGGGATCATCGCCAGCGCAAGCCCGCGGCCGCCCGGGAAGGCCCGGCCCGTGCGCGCGCTGAGCAGGATGTAGGCCGCCCACAGCGCGCCGGCCGCGAGCGCGAAGCCCACGCCGAGGGCGTCGAGCGGGGCGCCGCCGCCGCCGTCGGCCAGCAGCAGCACGCCCGCGGCGGCGAGCACCACCCAGACGCCGTCGAGCGCGCGCCGCGAGCCCGCCACCGCGACCGCGAGCGGGCCCACGAACTCGATCGTGACCGCCACGCCCAGCGGGATGCGGTGGATCGACTCGTAGATGCACAGGTTCATGCCGCCGAGCGTCAGCCCGAACAGGAACGCCGTGCGCAGATCGGCCGGAGGGTGCCCTCGCACGCGCGGGCGCCAGACCGCGAGCAGCACCACGGCGGCGAGCCCGAGCCGCCCGAGCGCCGCTCCGCCGGGGCCGAGGTCGTCGAACAGCGTCACGGCGTAGGCCGCGCCGACCTGCAGCGAGGTGACAGCGACCAACACGAGGCCGACGGCCTGCGCGGTGCTCCGCCGGGCGCCGCTCACAGGTCGCGGCGGTAGCGCAGCTCGCGCAGCTGCGCGCCGCGCCAGTCGCGCTCGCGCAGCTCGCCGTCGGTGTGCCAGCCCGCGGCCTCGTAGACGTGGCGCGCGCGCTCGTTGCGCTCCTCCGTCCACAAAAGCGCCGTCGCGCAGCCCGCGGCGCGGAGCTCGGCCAGCCCCGCGTCGAGCAGCGCCCGGCCGGCGCTGCGGCCCCACACGCGCGGGTGCGTGTAGAGGAGGTCGACCCACCCCTCCCCCTCCTCGCCGGGCTCCGTGCGCACGAACCCGACGAGCTCGCCGGCCTCCGTGGTCGCGACGATCGTCCCCGCGGCGACCCACCGCTCGGCGGGCGGGGTCTGCCCGGCCACGCGCTCGGCCCCCAGCCACGGGCCCCACGCCTTCACGCCGGCGGCGATCAGCACCTCCGCGACGGCCGGCGCGTCCTCCGCCGTGGCGGGGCGCAGCGCGTAAGTCTCCAACCTCGCCTCGTCCACGGGGGTCAGTCTCACATGAGACGAATCGCAACGACCTTCCTCGCCACGGCGGCGCTGCTCGCCCCCGTGGCCGCCATCGCGGCCCCCAAGCCTCCGAAGCCCGCGCCCGGCGGCGGCGGCGTGACGCTCAGGACGAGCGCCAACCCGCTCACCTTCTCCCAGCCCGAGACGCTGACCGCATCGGTCAAGGCCGCCAAGGCCGGCGTGACGGTGACGCTGCAGCGCCACCTCACCAGCTCGAAAACCTTCACCGACGTGGAGACCAGGGCCACCGACGCCAAGGGCGACGTGACGTTCACGACCCGCCCGCGCGAGACGACCTATTACCGCGCGGTCGCCCGCACGAACCCCGACCAGACCAGCGCCGAGCTGATCGTCAAGGTGGCGCCGCTCGTGGGCCTCAAGCTCAGCGACTCGACGCCGCGCGCGAAGAGCCTCGTGCGCTTCTCCGGCACGGTGCGCCCGCCGCACAACGCGCGCAAGGTCTACCTCCAGCGCCGGATCGGCGGCGGCAGCTTCGTGACGATCAAGAGCGCCGCGCTGCAGGCGGGAACGTCGGCGTACTCGAAGTACTCGATGCGCTCGCGGGTCAACGCGACTGCGACCTACCGCGTGCGGATCCTCGGCCACACCGACCACGCGCTCGGCCTGAGCCGGGAGCGGACGGCGACCGTCGGCTAAACCCTAAACCGGCTCGCCGGCGGGCTGCCGTGCCATCGCCTTGACGTAGACGTCGGCCAGCGAGCCGGCGTCGTAGGCGGAGCGCAGCCCGTCGGCGGAGCCGCGCGCGATGATCGTCCCGCCGCGGATCAGCGCGATCTCCTCGCACAGCTCCTCCGCCTCTTCGAGGTAGTGCGTGGTGAGCAGGATCGTGGTGCCGAGCTCGTGCAGGCGGCGGATGTAGCGCCACAGCTCCAGGCGCAGCTCGAAGTCCACGCCCGCGGTCGGCTCGTCGAGGATGACCAGGCGCGGCTCGTGCATCAGCGCGCGTGCCAGCAGCAGGCGCCGGCGCATGCCGCCGGAGAGCTTGGGCGCGCGGACGTGGGCCTTGGCGCGCAGGTCGAAGACGTCGATCATCTCGGCGGCGCGGCGGCGCGCGTCGGCGCGGCTCATCCCGTAGTAGCCGCCGTGGTAGAGCAGCGTCTCCTCCACGTCGAGGAAGCGGTCGAGGTTGACGTCCTGCTCGGCAAGGCCGATCAGGCGCCGCGCCGCGTTCTCGCCGTGGGGGTGGCCGAAGACGAGCGCGTCTCCGCCGGTGGCGCGGATCAGGTTGCAGACTGCGGAGATGAGCGTCGTCTTGCCCGCGCCGTTGGGGCCGAGCAACCCGAAGAACTCGCCGTCGGCGACCACCAGGTCGACGGCGTCGAGCGCGAGCAGGCCGTCGTCGTAGCGCTTGGTGAAGCCGCGCAGCTCGAGCGCGTGGGGAGTCTCGGACACGCCGTCCTACGTTAGCTCTCGGTGAATTCTGCGACCCCGTTTATCCG
>JBBRYA010000004.1:0-100023 GCA_038238015.1 Solirubrobacterales bacterium | reverse complement strand
TGGCCTACCGGTATCGCGAGGAGCTCTTCGGGGTGGACACGCCCGTGCGCGCCGCCGCCGCCGTGGTCCTCGGGGTGCTCGGGTGGGCGCTGGCGCGCGACATCGGCCGCTGGGCGCAGCCCGCGCTGTTCCGGCGCGTGGACCCGGGCACCGCGGGCACGGTGAGCTTCCTGATCCGGCTGGCCTTCCTGGCCGTGGTGGGGCTCGCCGCGCTGCGGATCGCCGGCCTGAAGCCGCAGACGCTCGCGGTCGGCGGCGCGATCACCGCCGTGGTGTTCGGCCTCGCGGCCCAGCAGACGCTCGGCAACCTGATCGCCGGGATGGTGCTGATCGCGGCGCAGCCGTTCCGGATCGGCGACCGCGTGCGGATGCAGGGCGGCGGTCTGGCGGGCCAGCTCGAGGGCACCGTCGAGTCGCTCGGGCTCCTGTACGTCACCTTCTCTCAGGGCGAGGACTCGATCATGGTCCCCAACAACGTCGTGCTCAGCTCGGCGGTGATCCCGCTGCGCGAGCCGGCCGCGGTGAACCTGCGCGCCCGCCTGCGCCCCGACGTCAAGCCCACGATCGTGCAGGCGCTGCTCGAGGACGCGGTGCGTACGCCGCTGCGCGCAGAGCCGCACATCAGCCTGGAGGAGGTCGACTCCGACGAGGTGATCGTGCGCATCGCCGCCACGCCGGTGTCAGATGCCGACGGCCCACGCCTCGCCGACGAGGTGCTCCAGGCGATCTCCTCGGTCACCCGCGACGAGCGCCACGAGGGCAACGGCGGCGGCGCGCCGCTGCCCGCCGAGGCCGATCTCGCTTCGCGCGATCCCTCGACGCAGGAGTACGAGTCCTAGGCGGCCGCCTAGCTGCGCTGGTCGCGCTGGGCCTCGGCAAGCTCTGAGGCGATGCGCTCGGAGCCCAGGCGCCGCTGCAGCCGCGCGGAGAGCTCGGGGGCGACGCCCGCCGCCATCGCTCCCGCGCGCACGCCGAGCGGCGCGACGTCGACCTCCCCGCGGTTGCGCTCGATCGCGCCGGCGACCGCCTCGCCGAGCTCCTCGGAGGTCTTCGTGCCGACGAACCCCGGCAGCTTGACGCCGGAGGCATGGAACATCCCGGCGTCGCTGATGAACCCGGGGAACACCGTCGAGACGCCGACGCCTGAGTCGCGCAGGTCCTCGCGCAGGCCGAGCGCGAACCCCCGCAGGCCGAACTTGGTGGCCGAGTAGACCGCCGAGCCGGTGCTGGCCGCCTTGCCCGAGATCGAGGAGATGAACACGAGCTGCCCGCGGCGGCGCGCGGCCATCGGGGCGGCCAGATGGCGGGCGAGGATCATCGGCGCGCGCAGGTTGACCGCCAGGGCGCGGTCGATCTCCTCGTCGCTGAAGGAGTCAAGCGCCCCGCTGGCCGGCAGCGCGGCATTGGCGATCAGGACGTCGACGTCGCCCGCCTCCTCCAGCAGCCGCGTGAGTGCGCGAGGATCGCCGAGGTCGCAGGCGAGCGCGCGCCCCCCGACCTCGGCGGCGAGCGGGTCGAGCAGCTCAGAGCGCCGGCCGGTCGGCACCAGGCGGCCGCCGCGGGCCGCGACCGCGCGGGCGATGGCGTGGCCGAGCCCGCCCGTCGCGCCCGTGAGCAGGACGCTGGCTCCGCTGAGGTTCACGAGGCGAAGACCGCCACCGTGGCGGTGAAGCCGTGCAGGAAGTACTCGCCGCCGACGGGGCCGATCTCGCCCGCGGCGAAGAACCCGGCGGCCGGCGCGCCGCCGAGGCCGGTGGCGATCGCCTCGGCATCGTGGTCGGGCGAGCCGAACAACCCGCGGCCGCGGCCGTTGCAGGCGAACACCAGCGCGCCGGCAGGCGTGCGGCCGCCCAGCGCGGTCATCTGCACGTCGAGCGCGTCGCGCAGGTCGCGATCGGCGCTCTCGGCGTCGCGCGCGTGCAGGCGCACGACCTGGCCGGGGTGGACGGCGGTGCCGACCGCGACCTGGCCTGTCTCGGGGTCGGCGCCGACGAGGCCGCGAACGAGGAAGTCGCCCTGGAGGTAGTCGGGCTTGTTGGGGTCGACCACGATGCCCATGAGCAGCCCGCCGTCGACCAGCCCGCGGTCCTCCTCGGAGAGGCTCTCGATCGCCTCGCGCAGCTTGCCCAGCGCGGGCTTGCCGGCCAGCTCGGCGATCACCTGGCCGTCGGCGGCGGTGATGGTCAGCTCGGGCCCGATCGGGGCGGCGCCCTGGGAGACGCACGGCAGCACCTCGACGCCGTCGAAGCGCACGCCGACGGCGCCGCCGTCGAGCAGCTCGTCGCCGTAGAAGAGCGCGGGCCCGCCCTCGGCGGTGCGCGCCGACGCGACGCCGCCGAGCAGCGGCAGCAGCGGCGAGGCCTCCGAGAGGAAGCGCAGGACCGCGTCGGTGGGGAACGAGTACGGGTCGGCGAGCAGGATCGCGCCGGTGGCGCCCTCGAGATCGGGCAGGCCGGCCAGGGCGCCCGAACCCTCCTCGATCTCCTCGACGCCGGCGTGGAACGGCATCGCCTCGCCCTCGCCGAGCGAGGCGGCCCAGACCGAGACCGCGGTGCCCTCCTCGACCTCGCGCGCGCCGCCGATCACGCCGGCAGCCCCGCAGCCGATCAGCGCCTCGGGCGAGAGCAGCTCGTGGACGGCCTCGAGCGTCGCCTCGGGGGCGGCGAGATGAGCGCCGGAGGCGAACATGACGACCAGATCGCACGGACGCCCGTGCAGGCCGCGCGCCGCGGCGGACGCCGCCTCCAGCGCGCCGGTGCGGGCGTCGGGCGTCGTCGAGAGGCCGGTCGCGATGTGCACGCTCACTGCCGTGACGATACTCCCGAGTGTGAGCGCCACCCCGGCCGTGATCGCGCTGTTCGGCCCGACCGCGATCGGCAAGACCGCGGTCGCGGTCGCGCTGGCAGAGCGGCTGCGCGCCGACGGCGAGGACCCGGTCGCGGTATCGGCCGACGCCCTGCAGGTTTATGCGGGGCTCGAGCTGCTCACCGGTGCGGCCGCACCCGCCGAGCGATCTCGCCTCGAGCACCGGCTGATCGGCTTCGTGCCGGTGACCGAGCTCTTCAGCGCGGGGGCCTACGCCGCGCGAGCCCACGCCGAGATCGACGCGCTGCTCGCCGCCGGCCGGCGCCCGCTGGTGGTCGGCGGGACCGGCCTCTACCTGCGCGCCGCGCTCGCCGAGCTCGACCTGCGCCCACCGCCGGACCTGGAAGACCGGGCGCGCTGGCAGGCGGCGCTCGATTCCGGCGGCGCGGCCGCGGTGCACGCCGCCTTGGCCGAGCGCGCGCCGGCCGTCGCGGCGGGCATCGCGCCCACCGACGGGCGGCGCGCGACGCGGGCGCTGGAGCTGCTCGACGCGGGGGCCCAACCTCCGCCCGGGCCGGGCGCGCCCTCGCGGTTGTGGACGCGGGACACCCGCCACCCGACGCTGCTGGCCGGGCTGACCATGGAGCGCGACGTGCTGCGCGAGCGCATCGACGAGCGTGTCGCCGCGATCGTGGCCGCCGGCGCGATCGAGGAGGTCCGTGCCGCCGACGCGGCGGGCGCTTCGGTCACCGCCCGCAAGGCCCTGGGCTTCGAGGAGCTGCTGCGCGGCGACGTCGAGGCGATGGCGCTGCGCACCCGCCGCTACGCCCGGCGCCAGCTCACCTGGATGCGCAAACTCCCAGGGGTGCGGCTGATCGACGTCACGCACCGCGCCCCGGCCGACGTGGCGGCGGAGCTGCACGGCATGATCCGGCGCCCATGAGGTTCGAGAAATGGCAGGCGCTCGGCAACGACTACCTGATCCTTGAGCGGGCCGAGATCGGCGCGGAGGAGGTGCGGCGCCTCTGCGACCGCCACCACGGCGTCGGCGCCGACGGCGTCCTGCTGCTCACCGCGCCCGACGAGCGCGGCTTCGTCGCGCGCCTGCGGATCTTCAACCCCGACGGCTCCGAGGCCGAGCTGTCGGGCAATGGCGCGCGCCAGGCGCTGCTCTACCTGCGCCGGCGCGGCTGGACCGACGCGCCGCAGTTCTCGATCCAGACCGTCGCCGGCGAGATCCGCGCCACGATCACCGGTGAGCGCACCTGCCGGATGGACATGGGCCGCGCCTCGCTGCGTTCTGCTGCATACCCCTCGGGCCCGGCCGACGGGACCGGCGAGGTGGCCGGATGGAGCTTCCAGCACGTGGCGATCGGCAACCCGCAGTGCGCGATCCGCGTGGCCGGGGAGGCCGAGCTGGAGGGGCTCGACCTGGCGGCGATCGGCCCCGGCATCGAGCGCGCCGAGCAGTTCCCGAACCGGACGAACGTGTCGTTCTGGCGCGAGCTCGCACCCGCTGCGATCCGCGCGCGGATCTTCGAGCGCGGCGTGGGGGAGACCACGGCGTCGGGCACGGGCGCCTGCGGCGCGGCGGTCGCGCACGTGCTGCGCGGCGGGGATTCCCCCGTGACCGTCCACCTGGACGGCGGCGAGCTCGAGGTGGCGGTCGACGAGGCGCTTCAAGTCGAGCTCGCCGGCTGGGCCGTGCCGGTGTTCGGGGGCGAGTTGCTCTAATGCCCGCGATGAGCGAAGCCTGGGGCAGCGGCCTGGCCACCGTCACCGACGACCGGCGGGTCCTCGACGCCTGGTACCCCGAGCCGCGGCTCGGCCTCGAGGACGCGCCGTCCGGCCCCGGCGCCACCGAGGGCGCCGAACGCGCGGCTGACCCGCGCCGCGGGGTCCGCACGGTCGAGGTGGTCACCGTGCTCGACGACCTGCAGTCGGCGCCGACGGACGCCTACGACGCCTATCTGCGACTGCACCTGCTCTCCCATCGCCTGGTCCGGCCGCACGAGATCTCGCTGGAGGGCATCTTCGGCGTGCTCCCGAACGTCGCCTGGACGAGTCACGGGCCCGTCGACCCCGCGGCGCTGGCCGCGGTGCAGCGCCGCTTCCGCGAGGACGGCATCGCGCTCGGGGTCCAGTCGGTGGACAAGTTCCCGCGCATGACCGACTACGTCGTGCCCTCCGGCGTGCGGATCGCCGACGCGGACCGCGTGCGGTTGGGCGCGTATCTGGCCGAGGGCACGACGGTCATGCACGAGGGGTTCGTCAACTTCAACGCCGGGACCCTCGGCGCCTCGATGGTCGAGGGGCGCATCAGCGCCGGCGTGGTGGTCGGCGACGGCTCCGACGTCGGCGGCGGCGCGTCGATCATGGGCACGCTTTCGGGCGGGGGCACCGCGGTCATCTCGATCGGCGAGCGCTGCCTGCTCGGCGCCAACGCCGGCCTCGGCATCTCGCTCGGCGACGACTGCATCGTCGAGGCAGGGCTCTACGTGACCGGAGGGACGCGGGTGACGATGCCCGACGGCGAGGTGGTCAAGGCGCTCGAGCTCAGCGGCGCCGACGGGCTGGTGTTCCGCCGCAACTCGCAGTCGGGCGCGGTCGAGGCGATGCCGCGCTCAGGCCGCTGGGCCGGCCTCAACGCCGCCCTGCACGCCAACGACTGAGGCGAGCAGGCCGGCGGCGCGGCGACACTCCTCGAGCGTGGGAACGAGCGCGACGCGCAGGAAGCCCGCCCCGGCGGGCCCGAAGAACGCACCTGGCGCGACGACGACGCCGCGTTCGAGCAGCGCCGCGGCGAGCGGCTGCGCGCGCTCGCCGGCGTCGAGCCAGAGGAAGAACGTCGCGTCCCCGCCGGCGTGGCGCAGGCCGCCGGCCTCGAAGACGGGCCGCAGCACGTCGCGCTTGGCGCGGTAGATCGCGCGCACCGCCTCCACGTGGGCCTCGTCGCTCCAGGCCGCCACCGCGGCGCGCTGGATGAACTCCTGGGGCGCGACGCCGACGTTCGGGCGGTAGCGCTTGAGGGTGGCGATCACCGCCGGGTCGCCGGCGACGAAGCCCGAGCGGTAGCCCGGCATCGAGGAGCGCTTGGAGAGCGTGTTGAAGACGAGGACGTTGGTCAGGTCCCCGAGCTCGAGCGCCGAGCCCGGCGCCTCGGAGCCGAAGTAGACCTCGGAGTAGGCCTCGTCGGAGGCCAGCACGAAGTCGTGCTCGCGCGCGAGCGCCGCCGCCTGCTGGTAGAGCTCGGGCGGCGCGGTCGCCGCGGTCGGGTTGTTCGGGTAGTTCAGCCACAGGATCGCCACGCGCGCCCAGGTCTCGGCGTCGAGGGCGCCGAGGTCGGGCAGGAAGTCGTCCTGTGCCCGCAGCGGCAGCTCGATCACCTGCTTGCCCGCGAACGCGGCACCGCGCTCGGCGACCGGATAGCCGGGCGTGGTGACCGCGACGAGCTCGCCCTCGAGCGTCTGGGCGAGATGGAAGATCGCCTCCTTGGAGCCCATCGTGGGCAGGACCGCGGTGTCCGGATCCAGCTCGGCGCCGTAGCGCCGTCCGATCCACGCCGCCACCGCGGCGCGCAGCTCCGGCAGCCCGTCGCTCGCGGGGTAGGTCGAGCGCGGCTCGATCGCCGCCGCGAGCGCCTCGCGGATGAACGCCGGGGTGTCCTCGCGCGGCTCGCCGATCCCGAAGTCCACGACCTCGACCCCGCGCGCGAGCAGCTCGCGCTTGGCCTCGGTCAGCCGGAGGAACGGGTAGGTGCGCAGCCCGGCGAGCACGGGGGAGACCCTCATCGCGCCGCGAAGGCCTCCAGCACCCGGTAGCAGCGCACGAGCGCCGAGACCTCGATCGACTCCGCGCGCGTGTGCGCCTGCGGCGGGTCGCCCGGGCCGAAGTTGACCGCCGCGAGGCCCGCCGCGCCGAACTCCGCCACCGGGGTCCACGCCTGCTTGGGCGCCACGGCGAGGTCGCCCGCCGCGACCAGCGCGTCGACCAGCGGCCCGTCCGCGACCGGGCCGGAGGGGGCGTTGGACTCGATCAGCAGCTCGCCGTGGCCGGCGGTCATCTCCGCCAGCCGCGCCTCGGCCTCCTGCGGCGCGCGCCCCGGGGCGTAGCGGTAGTTGACGCGGCAGTCGACCCTGTCGGGGATGACGTTGGTCGCGATGCCGCCGGCGATGCGGGTCACCGTGGCCACCTCGACGAAGCGCAGGCCGTCGAAGTCGCGCGGCTCGGGGTCGTGCGCGGCGAGCGCACTGATCCCGAGCGCGGCGCGCTCGATCGCGTTGTCGGCCAGCCACGGCCGCGCGGAGTGCCCCGAGCGCCCGTGGAAGCGCCAGCCGGCGTTGACGTTGCCCAGGCAGCCGGCGTGGAGCTCGTTGGCGGTCGGCTCCATCATCACGACGAGCTCCGGGGCGAGGCGCTCGCGCGCGAGCAGCGGCGTCAGCGCGCTGTCGGCCAGCGGCAGCTCCTCGCGGCCGAAGAACAGCGCGCCGTAGGCGGCGCCGGCGAGCACCAACTCGATCATCACCGCGAGCGCGCCCTTCATGTCCGCGGCCCCGAGCCCGTGCACCCACTCGGCGTCCGCGCGACCCGGGCGGTTGCCCTGGGCGGGCACGGTGTCGAGGTGGCCTCCGAGCAGGACCGGCGCGGCCTCGGGGCCGGCGAGCACGCAGGTGTCGCCGAGGTCGCGCGCCCCGGGCAGCAGCCCGAGAACGTGGTCGGCGAGCGCGGCCTCGTCGCGCGACTCCGACGGGATGTCGATGAGCTCGAGCGTCCGGGCGGCCAGGCGCTCGCCCAGCTCGGCGTCGCTCAGCGGCATGTCCCCGCACCTTGGCATATTGGACGGCGCATGCGCTACTGCGGCATCCACGTCTCGGCCGACCCGGGCCGGCAGCGCCTCTGCACGCTGCACGGCCGCCGCGGCGCCGACGGGCTGGAGCTCGTGGCGAGCTTCTATGACACCGGCAGCGTGGAGCAGGTCGTGCGCACCGTCTGCGGCTTCGGGCGCGGCGAGGCGCTCGTGGGGATCGGCGCCCCGTCGCGGGTGGGAGCCGATCGCGCCGAGCTGCAGCGCCGCGGCCTGCCGGGACGCGGCGAGCAGTCCCCAACCGCGATCGCCGCGGCGCAGGGGCTCTACGAGGGCCTCTCCGAGCTCGGCCGCTACCGGCCCCAGAGCGTCAACGGCGCGCTCAGCGGCCTGGTCGACGCGACCGCCCTGCCGTTCGGGCGCGTCTTCGAGACCGATTGCGAGGCCGTGTTCTGCGCCCTGCTCGGCCACCGCGCCCCGCCGGAGGCCACGCCGTGGGGCGGCCAGCAGCGGATCTCCGCGCTCAGGCGCAAGGGCGTCGTCGACGACGACGGCGGGCTCTGGCATCGCACCCTGGAGGAGCTCGCCGCCGCGGCCGCCGCCTACGCGGCCTACGCGCTCTCGGCGGGCCTCGGCGCCTGGCTCGGCGACCCCGCCGAGGGCGTACTCGTGGTCCCGACCGCCGGGCTGCTCGACTCCTACGAGACGCTGCCGCCTCCAGCGCGCTCCGGGCTCGCCTGACCGGTCGCGCCTACAATCGAGGGGTGCAGCGAAGCCGCAACGGTCGTCAGGGCGAGTCGCGCTACGTCGCGCCGCCCCGGCCGGGGCGGGCGCGCCAGCGCGCGTTCGTCGCCGGCGTGACGCCCACCGGCGAGGACTTCTCCGAGCTGCGCGAGCTGCTGCGCACCGCCGGCGTCGCCGTGGTCGGCGAGCTCGTCCAGCACCGCGAGTCGCCGCATCCCAACCTCTACCTCGGGCCGGGCAAGGCCGAGGAGCTCAAGGCGCTGCTGGGCCAGGCCGACGCGAACCTCGTCGCGATCGACGGCGAGCTGAGCCCGCGCCAGGAGCGCAACCTCGAGGAGGCGCTCGGCGTGCCCGTCATCGACCGCACCGCCGTGATCCTCGACATCTTCGCCGGCCACGCCCACAGCGCTGAGGGCAAGCTTCAGGTCGAGCTCGCCCAGCTCGAGTACAACATGGCTCGCATGCGCGGGCTGTGGACGCACCTCGAGCGCCTCGGGGCGGGGCGCGGCGTGGGCGGCATCGGCACGCGAGGCCCCGGCGAGACCCAGATCGAGACCGATCGCCGGCTCGCGCGCGACCGCATCTCCGCGCTGCGCCGGCGCCTGGAGCACGTCGCCTCAAACCGGGCCGTCCAGCGCGCCGAGCGCGAGCGCGCGCACCTGCCCACCGTCGCGCTCGCCGGCTACACCAACGCCGGGAAGTCGACGCTGCTCAACGCGCTCACCGGCTCCGAGGTCGGCGTCCGCGATCGCCTCTTTCACACGCTCGACCCCACCACCCGCACGTGGACGCTGCAGGGCCGGACCTACCTCGCCACCGACACGGTCGGCTTCATCCGCAAGCTTCCCCACCAGCTCGTGGACGCCTTCGCTGCCACGCTGGAGGAGACCAAGATCGCCGACCTCATCCTCCACGTCGCCGACGCCAGCGAGCCCGAGGAGGAGCTGGTCGAGATGACGCGCGCCGTCGAGGACGTGCTCGAGGAGATCGGCACCGGCGACACGCCGCGGCTGCTGGTGCTCAACAAGGCCGACGTGCTCGACGAGGACCGCCGCCGCGAGCTGGCCTTCCGCCATCCCGAGGCGCAGCTGGTCTCCGGGGTCAGCGGCGAAGGGCTGCATGAGCTCGGGGAGCGCGTGGCCGCGGAGTTCGAGCGCTCGCTGCGCGACGTCGAGCTGCTCGTGCCGTTCTCGGAGGGCGGCACGCTGTCGGAGCTCCACGAGGTCGCCGGAGACCTCGAGCGTGAGGACACCGCCGAGGGCGTGCGGATCTCCGCGCGGCTGCCCGCCGTCGTCGCCCAGCGCTTCGACCGCTATGCCGCCACGGCGAACGGCAGCGAGCCCGGCGGATGATGCTGCGCGTCCGCCGGCTCGATCCGGCGGCGCGGCTTCCAGCCCGCGCGCACCCCGACGACGCCGGCTATGACCTCTGCGCCCTGGAGGGCGCGACGGTCGGCCCGGGCGAGCGGGCCAAGGTGCGGACCGGGATCGCCATCGAGCTGCCCGCGGGCCACGCCGGCTGGGTGCTCCCGCGCTCCGGCCTCGCCGCCCGCCACGGCGTGACGCTCGTCAACGCGCCCGGTCTGATCGACGCCGGCTACCGCGGCGAGATCGCGGTGCTGCTGCTCAACACGGATCCTTCCGAGCCGTTCACCCTGAGCTCCGGGGACCGGATCGCGCAGCTCGTGATCGCGGCGGTCGCCGCGCCCGAGGTGGTCGAGGTCGACGAGCTCGCCGGCACGGCGCGCGGCGCCGGCGGGTTCGGCTCGACGGGGTAGCGCTACTTCACGAACCCGCTGCGCGGCAGCGGGATCCGGGCTCACCCCGGATCCCGCCGACGGTGAAGGGCTAGCCCTTGGGGATGAAGCCCGCCTGCTGGAGGTAGGCCTTGGCCGACGCCTCCGGCTTCTGCTTGTCGATGTCGACGCGGGCGTTGAGCTCCTGCATCACCTTCTCGGTGAGCGGCTTCTGCACCGCCTCGATGACCTTCTGGCCCTCGGGCCCGATGTTCTTCAGAGCCGAGTTGCGGATCGCGAACGTGATGTTGTACGGCGGGAAGAACTGCTTGTCGTCGGCGAGCGTGACGTACTTGCCGCCGGCCAGGTCGCCGTCGGTGGTGAAGCCGAAGACGACGTCGGCGTCACCGGAGTCGAGCACCTGGTACTTCTGCTCGCTGGCGACGAACTTGCCGAACTTCAGGCCGTAGGTGGACTCCACGCCGAGCAGGCAGTCCTCGCGCTGCTTGCACTCCGGGAAGCCGGAGATCGACAGCTTGGACTCCTTGCCCTTGAGGTCGCTCGTGGTCTTGACGCCGAGCTTGGTCGCGTTCGCCTTGGTCATCGTCAGGCGGAACGTGTTCTGGAACGGGGTGTGGGGCAGCGCCGTGATGTTCTCCTTGGCGAAGCCCGCCTTGGTCATCTCGTAGGCCTTCTCGGGATCCTTCGGGACGTCGGCGGTCTTGACCTTGAAGAACGAGGTCAGCGCGGTGCCGGTGTACTCCGGGTAGGCGTCGATCTTGCCGGCCTGCAGCGCCTTGTGAGCGATCAGCTCGGAGCCGAGGTTGAGCTGCTTCTTGACCTTGAAGCCGGCGGCCTCGAGCGCCTGGGAGTAGATCTCGCCGAGCACGAACTGCTCGGTGAAGTTCTTGGAGCCGATGGTGATGACCGGCTTGGACTCCGCGCCGGCGACCTTCTTGATCTGGTTGGACGACGCCGAGCTGCCACCGCCCGAAGCGGGCTTGGACGAGCTCGAGCTGTTGCTGCTGCTGCCACAACCGGCGGCGGCGAGGCACAGGACGACGAGCAGGGCCAGCAGGGAATGGATGCGTCTCACGTTGATTGCATGCTCCTCTTGGATGACAGGAAAGCCAGGCGCCGGCCCTTCGACCGTCCTGGGTCGAGAATCTTGACTCCGCGCGGCGTGACGGCACGCTGGAGGGCGGCGAACAGGCCGTCGGCGCCGAAGGTGACGAGCGCCACGACGATGCAGGCGGCGAGCTGCCCGGCGTTGCCGTAGACGTTCGGGCTGATGATCGGGCGCCCGAGGGTGTCGACGTTCGCGAGCGGGGCGATCGTCGCGGTCGCGATCACGGACACCAGCGAGATGCGGACGCCGCCCATGATCGTCGGCAGCGCGAGCGGCAGCTCGACCTGCGTGGCGATCTGGCGCTCGGTGAGCCCGTTGCCGCGCGCCGCGTCGACCGTCTCGGGATCGACTCCGCGGATGGCGACGTAGCTGTTGGTGATGATCGGCGGGATCGCCAGCAGCACGAGGGCGACCATCACGTTGAGGAAGCCCACGCCCAGGAAGGCGATGAAGAACACGATCAGCCCGAGCGCGGGGATCGCGCGACCGATGTTGGACGTGCTGGTCGCCAGGAACTGGTAGCGGCCGATGTGCCCGAGCCAGATCCCCAGGGGCATGGCGATCAGCACCGCGACCAGCGTGGCCGCGAGCGAGAGCTCGAGGTGGGTCAGCGTGAGCTGCCCCATCTCGCTGAGCCCGCCGACCCGGACCGTGCCGGCCTGGGACTCGCGCTGCTGGAAGATGAACTTGAAGGCGTCCCCGAAGGGCCCGAGCACGGCGAGGCTCATGCCCGCACCGCCCGCTCCCAGGGGGTGAAGGCCCGCTGGACCGCGAGCACGATCAGCTCGAGCACCGTCGCGAGCAGGATCATCAGCACCGACGCCGCGACCACGTTGCCGCGGAACGTCGGGTCGGCGAAGATCTCCTGGCCCAGCCCGCCGGCCCCCGCGAAGAACGCGAAGCCGGCGATCCCGACCGTCGAGGAGGCCGCGATGCGCAGCCCCGCGAAGATCGTCGGCAGCGCCATCGGCAGCTCGACCCGGAATAGGATCTGCCGGCGCGTGAGGCCCATGCCCTCCGCCACGTCGACCATCTCGCTCGGGACCTCCCGCAGCCCGGTCTGGACGTTGCGGTAGATCAGCACCTGCGTGTAGGCCGTGAGAACCACGACCGCCGTGGCGTACCCGCGGCCGGTCACGTTGAGGAGGATCAGGTAGAAGGCGATCGACGGGACGGTGAAGAGCGCGCTGACGAAGGCGAGGAAGACAGGGCCGAGGAACCTGTAGCGATGGGCCAGCAGCGCGAGCGTGGTCGCGAGCACGAAGCCGATGACCAGCGGCACGACGCTGAGCAGGACGTGCTCCCACAGCGGAGTGAAGTACTGGTTGATGTTGTCGACGATCCAGCCCGGGCACAGCCCGTTGTTGCCGGGGCAGCGGTTGACGGCGTTCTTGCGATTGCCGAAGAAGTCGCCGCCGAGCTGGGCGAGCGCGGGTGCGTGGGGCGCGAGGGCCGCGATCAAGACGCGTCAGCCTCCACGGCCGCGAGCTCGGACGGGGTCGGGATGTGCTCGGCGGGGACGCTGAGCGCGTGGGAGAGCACCTCCATCGAAAGCACGCCCGCGACGGCGCCGTTGGCATCGACGACCGGGCCGTAGCGGGTGTCGGATCCGAGCAGGTCCGACAACGCGTCGCGCAGGATGTCGTCGAGCTCGACGATCGGATCGGCCGGCGAGCGCAGCTCCTCGCGCACGCGCTCGCCCTGCATGCCGCGCTCGGAGAGCCAGCCCTTGGGGCGGCCCTGGTCGTCGACCAGAAGCGGGATGGCGATGTCGGCGTCGGCGAGCTTGGCGCGCACCTCCGCGGTCGACTCCCCGGCGCGCACCGTCGCGGCCTTCCACAGGTCGATGTCGCGCACCCGCTGCAGCGCGAGGCGCTTGAGCGCGCGGTCAGAGCCGACGAAGTCCTCGACGAACGGCTCGGCCGGGTACATCAGCAGCTCGGCGGGGGAGGCGTACTGGGCGAGCTTGCCGCCCTCCTTGAGGATGGCGATCTTGTCGCCCATCTTGATCGCCTCGTCGATGTCGTGCGTGACGAAGACGATCGTCTTGCGTATGTCGGCCTGCAGGCGCAGGAACTCGTTCTGCAGCCGCTCGCGGTTGATCGGGTCGATCGCGCCGAACGGCTCGTCCATGAGCATCAGCGGGGGATCCGCGGCCAGGGCGCGTGCCACGCCGACCCGCTGGCGCTGGCCGCCGGAGAGCTGGGCCGGGTAGCGGTCGGAGAAGTCGGCGGGCAGCCCGACGAGCTCGAGCAGCTCGTCGGAGCGCTCGCGCATGCGCTTCTTCTCCCATCCGAGCAGGGAGGGGACCGTGGCGATGTTCTCCCAGATCGTGCGGTGGGGGAACAGCCCGATCTGCTGGATCACGTAGCCGATCTCGCGCCGCAGCTGCGCGGGCGGGCGGTCCCGGACGCTCTTGCCGCCGACCAGGATGTCGCCGTCGCTCATGTCGATCATCCGGTTGACCATCCGCATCGCGGTGGTCTTGCCGCAGCCCGAGGGGCCGACGAAGACGCAGATCTCGCCGGCCGGGACCTCCAGCGAGAGCGCCTCGACGGCGGGCTTGTCCTGCCCGGGGTAGCGCTTGCTGGCGGCGACGAACTCCAGCGAGGCGGCTACCGCGCTGGCGGATGACCCCTCGGTGTGGGCGGCGTTGGTCGTACTCAAGAGGTTCCTCCGGGCTAGGGCAAAGCGGACCCTACCTGTTCACACAGAGGCTGCACGCCTTGCCGCCGCATGTGCAAGTTCCTCGAGCTCGTCCTCCAGCGGGGCCAGAGCGCCGGATTGCAGTCCCAGAGCGGACTGCACGAGCCAGTCGGCGAACCAGGCGTTCTTCGGGAGCAGCGGACCGTGGAGATAGGTGCCGATCACGGTGCCGTGCGCGCCGCCGCGCACGCCCTCCATGCCGTCGGTGCCGTTGTTGCCGTGGCCCTTGAGCACGCGGCCCAGCGCCTGCTCTCCGGACCCCAGATGCGTCCGCCCGCCGTGATTCTCAAAACCCGCGAGCACTCGCGGGCCGTCGCCCAGATCGACCTCGATGGCCACGTTGCCGATCAGCCGCGGGCCCGGATCGCGCACGGTCTCAAGGTCGACGAGGCCGACGCCGGGCAGGCGCTCGCCGCCGAGCTCGTAGGCGTGGCCCAGCAGCTGATGCCCACCGCAGACCCCGAAGATGACGCGTCCCCGCTCGGCGGCCGCGTGCAGCGCGTCGCGCTTGACCGTCGCCAGATCCTCGGCGCACAGCCGCTGGTCGCGATCCTGACCTCCGCCGAGGTAGAAGAGGTCGTGGTCGTCGGGATCGATCTGGTCGCCGATGCCGGCGCCGCTGAGCTCGAAGCCCAGGCCGCGCCACTCGCAGCGGCGCTGGAACAGCATCAGGTTGCCGCGATCGGCGTAGATGTTCATGAGGTCCGGATAGAGGGCGCAGACGCGCAGACGCTCAGCCACGCAGCATCACCACCGTTGAGCCCACGTGAGCAGCGGTCGCGGAGATCGCCCGCGCGGGCTCGGGGCGCAGGCCGGCGGCCGCACCCTCGGCCTCGAGCACTGAGGCGCTCAGCCGCTGCAGCTCGATCAGGTCCCCCTCGGCGGTGAGCGAGCCGTCGGGGGCGACCGTCTGGCGGATGCGCTCGAGCTGGACGGTGGCGCCGCGCTCGCGTACCGCGACCGGCTGCGAGGAGAAGCGGAAGCCGTCGCGCGCGCCGATGTCGGGGGGCGGGAGCGGCGCGAGCGGCTCCTCGAAGCCCTCGAGCTCCTCGGCGATCGCGAGCGCGACCAGGCCGCCGGGGGCGAGCTGGGAGCGCGCGGCGCGCAGGAAGCCGGCGCGGGCGGCGGCGTGGGGCAGCAGCTGGATCGTCTGCATGGGGACCAGGATGACGCCGAAGCGCAGGGCGCCGAGGTCGAAGCCCGCGGCGTCGGCGACCACGGTGCTGACGCACAGCCACCGCCGGGCCGCGCGCGCTGCGAGCGCCTCGAGCAGCGCTGCGTCGCGGTCCAGCGCCCAGAGCTCGTGGCCGCGCTCGGCGAGCTCGAGCGCCACTCGGCCGGTCCCGGCGCCCACGTCGAGCACCGGCCCGGGCTGCGCGGCGGTGAGCGCACGCCACAGCGGCAGGTCGGCCGTGTAGGCCCCGCACTCGATGTCGTGCCAGTCGACCGCGCTCAGCGCCAGTACTCCTTCGCCTGCCCGCGCGCGGCGAGCAGCTCGCGCAGCTCGATCAGCGCCGTGTAGGTGGGCAGCGCGTAGAGCGGCCCCGCGCCGCCGGCCAGCGCCCGGTCCAGGCCGTCCGCGAGCCCCTCAACGACCTCGAGGCGCTCGGGCGCGACCCCCGCGTACTTCAGGCGCAGCGCGAGCTCAGCCGCGCGCGTCCCCGAACAGGTCATGCGCTCGACGTGGGGGACGATCAGCTCCCAGTCGGCGTCCCACACCCACGAGACGTCGCGGCCGTCGGCGATGCGGTCGTTGAGCACGCTGAAGAGGTCGAGCCGGCCGCCCTCGAGCGCCAGCGTGCGCAGGACCTCGTTGGCCCCCGCGGGATTCTTGACCAGCAGGATCGAGGTCGAGCGGCCGGCGAGCTCGAGCGTCTCCGCGCGCCCGAAGGCGGGGGCGACGGAGGCGAGCCCGGCGGCCACGTCGGCGAGCGACACCCCGAGCGCGAGGCACAGCGCGGCGGCCCCGAGCGCGTTGTAGACGTTGTAGAGCCCGGGCAGCGGGAGCTCCACGCGCGTCGTGCCCTCCGGTGCGCGCAGCGTGAACGCCGCGGAGCGGATGCCGCGCAGCTCCACGGCCTCGGCGACGACCGCGGGATCGGGACGGCGGTTGCCGCAGTTCGGGCAGTGGTAGTGCCCGAGATGGCCCATGTAGGCCGCGTCGTAGACGTAGGCGTGGCCGCAGCGGCGGCAGTGCTTGGAGTCCGATGCGTGCTGGAGCTCGGCCTGCGCCATCGCGTCGTCCTCGACGCCGAAGTACAGCGCCTCGCGCCCGCGGCCGAGGTCGGCCACGAGCGGGTCGTCGGCGTTGAGCGCCAGGCGCATGCCGTGATCGTGGGAGGCCACCAGCGCCGCCCAGCGGTCGGCGATCGCGTCCAGCTCGCCGTAGCGGTCGAGCTGGTCGCGGAACAGGTTGCCCAGCAGCAGCGCTCGCGGCTGCAGCTCCTTCACCAGCTCCCCGAGCCAGAACTCGTCGACCTCGAAGAGCCCCATGTCGCCGTCGAGCTCGCGCCCCCCGCGGCGCGAGGCGCCGGCCAGGGCGGAGGCGACGCCGCCGGCCATGTTCGCGCCGGCGCGGTTGTGGACCAGGCGGCGGCCGGTGCGCTCGAGGACGGCCGCGACCATCGCGGCGGTGGTCGTCTTGCCGTTGGTGGCCGAGATCACGACATTGCCGTGCTCCAGGCGGCCGGCCAGCAGGCCGATCGCGTGGGGCTCCATGCGCGTGAGCAGCTTGCCCGGCAGCGAGGTGCCGCCGCCGCGCCCGGCCCGGCGGGCCAGCGTGCCGACGGCCTTGGCCGCCGCGACCTTCGGGGCCAGCAGCGTCATCGCGGGACCAGGACGCGCAGCGCGCCGGCCTGGACGCGCACGCTGGCGGGCAGGTCGGCAATCGGGTCGCCGTCGGCGTAGACCGTGAACGGGCGGTCGGCGTGAAAGGCGATCTCGCGGCCCTGCAGGATCTCCAGGCCCGGCTCGTGCACGTGGGTGCCCTTGAACACCTTGGGGAGGTTGGCAAGGAAGCGGTGCTTGGGGCGGTCGCCCGTGAGGACGACGTCCAGCAGGCCGTCGTCGAGCCGCGCGTCCGGGGCCAGGCGCATGCCTCCCCCAAAGATCCCGGAGTTGGCCACCGCGACGGAGTAGCCGGAGAACGAGTGCGGCTCGCCGTCGATCACGACCTCCCAGCGCGCGGGCTTCCAGGTGCGCAGCACGCGCAGCGTCCCGTAGAGGTAGACGAGCTCGCCGAGCTTCAGGCGCGTGGCGTTGGCGATGTCCTGGACGTCGGAGTCAAGGCCCGCGCTGGCGATCCCCAGGTAGGCGCGGCCCTCGATGTCAGCGACGTCGAGGCGCTGCTCGACGCCGCCGGCGAGCACGTCGCAGGCGCGCACAGGATCCTTGTCGATGCCGAGCTTGCGCGCGAAGTCGTTGCCGCGGCCGCCGGGGAGCACCCCGAGCACCCCAGCGGTCCCGCGAAGCTCGCCCGCCACCGCGCCGATCAGCCCGTCGCCGCCGAACGCCGCCGCCACCTCCCCGGCCTCGACGCCGGCCCGCGCCAGCTCGCGCGCGTGGGCGATCGAGTGCGTCCGCTCGACCCGGAACGCGAGGCCGAGGGAGCGCAGCGCCGCCTCGACGCCCGGGAGCAGGCGCGCGGCGCGGCCGCCACCCGCGCTGGGGTTGACGATCAGGCAGACGCCGCGGGTCACGGGCGGGCCAGCCCCTGCTCGCGCAGCCAGGCGGCGACCTCGGCGGGGCGGTCGGTGACCACGTAGGCGTCGATCATCGCGCCGTCGGCGTTGATGGTGATCGAGAGCCCCGACTCGACCTTTCGGACCTTGGAGATCTGCGCCACCGGGCGCCCGGAGCCCATCCGCGGCTTGACGCGGCCAGTGGCGACGCTGTGCACGGCCTCGTGGTCGGCCAGGCGGTCCAGCAGCCTGCGATAGCCCTTCGTGGACGAGTGCTTGTGGTGAGTTCGGCGGCGCACGACTCAACCCAAGCACGACAGGTAACTGGGGGGTGACCCGGCGGCGCAGCCGCCGGGTGTAGGGGGCGAGGCCCCCCTGGGTGGGTTCGGCGGCGCATCACTCGGACAGGATGAGGTGTGCCAGCGAGTCGGCCACGTGGGTGGGAGCCGGCTCGGCGGTCGCGGCCTCCGCGCGGGTGCTCGCGCCGGTCAGCACCAGCGCGGCGTCGATGCCCGCGCGGCGCGCGCCGCTGACGTCGGAGTCCAGCTGGTCGCCGATCGCGAGCAGGCGCCCCTCGCCCAGGCGGTCGCGGGCCGCCTCGTACATCCCGGGCTCGGGCTTGCCGATGCAGAGGTCGGCCTGGCTCGAGGTGGCGGTCTCGACGGCGGCCAGCACCGCGCCGGAGCCGGGCCACGGGCCATCGGGCATCGGGTAGGTGCGGTCGCGCGTGACCCCGATCAGCTCGGCGCCCCGCAGCACCGCCTGCGTGGCGGTGCGCAGCTCGCGGTAGTCGAAGGCCTCGTGCGCGGCGACCACCACGACGTCGGCGCGGCTGGCGAACTCCGTGTTGTTGACGATCCGCAGGCCGGCGTCGGCGACGTGGTCGACCAGCGCCTGGGAGCCGATGACGAACGCGGCGCCGCCGTCGCGGCGCTCGGCGAGCTGGTACTGGAGCGCGGCGCCGACGCTCAGCACCTCGTCGAGCGAGGCCTGGAAGCCGAGCCGCCAGAGCTTGCGCACGAACTCCTCGGGGGCGTAGAGGGTCTCGTTGGTGAGGAAGACGATCCCCTTGCCCGCCTCGCGCAGCGCGTTGACCGCCGCCGGCGCGCGCTCGGTGGGCTCATCGCCCACCCACAGGCAGCCGTCGAGGTCGAGCAGGACGCTGTCGTAGCGGCGGGCGACGGAGGACAGCGGCACGCTCGCCATTATCATCGCCGCCGATGCGGAGGCTCCCCCTGCTCACCGTGCTCGCGCTCTGCTGCGCGCTCGCGCTCGCCGCCTGTGGCTCCTCCTCCAAGAAGGGGAGCGCCGCCGCGACGCCGTCGGCGACCCCGTCGGCCTCCGCGAGCGCCCCTGCGGCCGGCAAGGCGGGCTGTGAGAAGGTGGCCGCGCCGCGGCCCGGCACCGCGCCCAAGCTGTCAAAGCCCAAGCTCGAGCTCGACCCCGCCAAGACCTACGTCGCGCAGGTGGTCACGTCCTGCGGCGAGTTCGACATCACACTCGACGCCAAGCGGGCCCCGCTCACCGGCGGCTCGTTCGTGACGCTCGCCCGCAAACGCTTCTACGACGGGCTGAGCTTCCACCGCATCGTCTCGGGCTTCGTCATCCAGGGCGGCGACCCGAAGGGCGACGGCTCGGGCGGCCCCGGCTACTCCGTGGTCGAGAAGCCGCCGGCGGACCTGAGCTACTCCAAGGGCATCGTCGCGATGGCCAAGACCCAGATCGAGGCGCCCGGCACCTCAGGCAGCCAGTTCTTCGTCGTCACCGGCGAGGACACGCCGCTGCCGCCGGAGTACGCGCTGCTCGGCAAGGTGACCAAGGGCCAGGACGTCGTCGACAAGATCGGCGTGCTCCAGGTCGGCCCGGACGAGAAGCCCACCGAGCCCGTGCTGATCCGCCAGATACGGATCCAGGAGAAGTAGTCATCGAGCCGGGCGCCCTGCTCGAGCGAGAGCTGGACGCCTTCCGCGCGGCCAACCCGCGATCGCGCGAGGCCTTCGAGCGGTCCAGCCGGACGCTGATCGGCGGAGTCCCGATGCCGTGGATGATGCGCTGGGCGGGCGGCTTCCCGATCGTCGCGGCGCGCGCCGAGGGCAGCCGCCTGGTCGATCTCGACGGCCATGAGTACGTCGACCTCTGCCTCGGCGACACCGGCGCGATGGCGGGCCACGCGCCGCCCGCGGTCGTGGCGGCGGTGCAGGAACAGGTCGCGCGCGGGGTCACGACGATGCTCCCGAGCGAGGACGCCGCGTGGGCGGGCGAGGAGCTCGGCCGGCGCTTCGGGCTCGCGCGCTGGCTGTTCACGCTCACCGCCACCGACGCCAACCGCACGGCGCTGCGCGTGGCGCGCGAGATCACGGGGCGGCCGAAGGTCCTGGTCTTCTCCTACTGCTACCACGGCTCGGTCGACGAGGCCTTCGCGGTGGCGGACGCCGGCGGCGCGACGCGCTCGCGCGAGGGCAACGTCGGGCCGCCCGTCGATCCCGCCCAGACCACCCGGGCGGTCGAGTTCAACGACCTCGACGCGCTCGAGCGCGCGCTGGCGCACGGCGACGTCGCGTGCGTGCTGGCCGAGCCGGCGATGACGAACATGGGCATCGTGCTCCCGGAGCCCGGCTACCACGACGCCCTGCGCGCGCTGACCCGCCAGCACGGCACGCTGCTGGTGCTCGACGAGACCCACACCTTCTCGGCCGGGCCGGGCGGCGCCACCGCCGCGTGGGGCCTTGAGCCCGACCTGCTCACGATCGGCAAGGCGATCGCCGGCGGCATTCCGGCCGGAGCACTGGGGCTGACCGAGGAGCTCGCGCAGGCGATGCTCGCCGCGCCGGGCGCCGACTACGAGGACACCGGCGGCGTGGGGGGCACGCTGGCGGGCAACGCGCTCTCGCTGGCCGCGATCCGCGCCACGCTGTCGGAGGTCCTGACCGCGGACGCCTTCGCGCACACGACGGCGCTCGCCGAGCGCTTCGCCGAAGGCGTGCGCGAGGGATGCGCGGATGCCGGCCTGCCGTGGAGCGTCACGCGCCTTGGTTGCCGCGCGGAGTATCGCTTCACGCCCGCGCCGGCCCGCAACGGGAGCGAGGCGCACGCCGCGGCCGAGCCCGAGCTCGAGCGCTACTTGCACCTGCACGCGCTCAACCGCGGCGTGTTGCTGACGCCCTTCCACAACATGGCGCTGATGGCGCCCAGCACCACCGAGCGGGACGTCGACCTCCACACCGACGCCTTCCGCGAGGCCGTGGGCGCACTGGTCTAGGCGGGCAGCGAGCCCTCGAGCGCGAGCAGCGCGCGCTTGCGCTCCGGCCCGCCGCCGTAGGAGCCGATCCCGCCCGAGCCGGGCAGGACGCGGTGGCAGGGGACGATCAGCGGCACGGGGTTGCGCGCGCAGGCCGTGCCGACGGCGCGCGCCGCGCGCGGCCGGCCGGCCTGCTCGGCCAGCGCCCCGTAGGTGATGACCTCGCCGCGCCGCACCTCGCGGTGCAGCGTCTCGAGCACGGCACGGCGGAACGGGGCGCCCACGAGCGTGAGGTCGACCGGCAGCTCGAGGCGGTCGTCGTCGCCCTCGAGGTAGGCCGAGAGCGTGTCGCGCGTGACCGCGAGCTCGCGGTCGGAGGCGATGACCCGCGGGCCGACGCGGGCGGCGACGTCGGCCAGTAGCGCGTCCTCGGGCTCCTCCGCGAAGCCGATGCGCAGCACGCCGTGCCCGCCCTGGACGACGAGCAGGTCCCCGATCGGGCTTCGCAGCCGCGTGTAGACGGCGTCGGCGAGGCCCTCGCGGACGGCGGCGGAGGCGAGCGAGGCGAGGAACTCGGGGGAGAGCGGGGTCATGGGGAGGCCTGCTTTCTGAGGGCGCGCACGGCGGTGGAGACGCGCTGGCGGGCGGCGTCCGGGGAGCAGTCGAGGGCGACGGCGATGCGGTCGTAGTCGAGGTCCTCGACGTAGCGCAGGCGCAGCGCGTCGCGCGCGGGCGCGGCGAGCGGCGCGATCAGCGCGTCGAAGGCGCCGTCGTCGTACTCGGCCTGCACCGAGGGAGCCGGCGGCTCCGCAGTGGGGATCTCGCGGCGGCGCGCCCGATGTGCGTCGATCGCGGCCGTCGTGGTCACGCGGTAGAGCCAGGCGCGCAGGTGGTCGGCGTGGCGCAGCCGCGGGTAGGCGCGTAGCGCGCGCAGCAGCGCGTCCTGGAGCACGTCCTCGGCCTGCTGCTCCCCGGTAAGCCGCCGCGCGTGGGCCAGCAGCTCGTCGCCGTGGGCCTCCACGAGCGACCAGAAGGGGGGGAGCGCGACAGCGGTCACCTCCCTACAACGTGGCAGGCGCGCCGGTTGTGAGGCTCAGGCCATGTAGTAGAGGAGCTCGCCGTCCTCGCCGACGCGCTTCATGCCCGCGCGCTCCATGACCTTCTGCGAGGGGATGTTGGTGCGGGTGGTGTCGGCCAGGACGCAGGTCAGCCCCTCCTGGCTGCGAGCCCAGTCGAGCAGCCCGCGCAGCGCCTCGGCGGCGTAGCCCTGCCCGCGCGCGGACTCGGCGAGCCCGTAGCCGACGCTCACGGCGCCCGTGTCGTCCGGGGCGCCCATGAACCCGCAGGCCCCGATTACGGACCCGTCCTCGCGGCGGATGATCTGGTAGGTCCCGAAGGCCCCGAGATCGGACCCGCGCTGGGTCGCGGTGACGACCATGCTCGCCGCCACGACCGCGCCGTCGTCGGGATAGCCCGGCGCCCAGGGCCGCCCGTTGGGATGTCGCCCCTCGACCAGCGCCACCGCGTCCTCGACCGCCATCTGCAGCATGAGCAGGCGTTTCGTGACGATCGCGTTGGCCACCTACCGACAATATCCGGGGCGCGGTTGCCCGAATGTGCCAAGAACGCGCGGTCATGGCCACCTGGGCCCGCGCCCGCGGCCACGCGGCTCGAGCTCTGGTCACCGGCCGGGCCGCGGCCGCGGCGGCGCTCTACCGGAGACTCGGCTTCGAGCCCACGGGCGAGGGTCGGCCGATGACCGGCAGGCCGCAGCTCACCGAGTCTGTGCTCGTGCTGTCGCTGCGCGCACCCGCTCGCGGCGAGCTGCCGGTCGAGCCGACCGAGTAGGGCGTCCTCGCGCTCTTTCTAGGCAGCTGTCCTGCCTAGAGGACGCTATCCGATGCCTATCCAGGAAAGCTGCCGCGTTCATCCCCGCGAGCCCACCGCGACCGCCCGGCTCCGACCGCCGCGGGCCGCCGGCGCCCGTCTCCTACCCAGCCGCCGTTGACGTTCGCGCGACGCTGCCGCGCTTAGCGCCTGCTCGCCGCGGCGTCCGCGCGCTGCTCGGCCGTCGCGGCGCGCGCGCGCTTCTGGCGCCGGCGGCCGACGAGGAACAGCACGCCGAGCGCGACGCAGACCAGCAAGAAGCCCCAGAAGATGCTCACGCCCTTGTCGATGCCGCCGAACGGCAGCGAGCCGAGCTGGACGATGCCCCAGCCCAGCGCGAGCAGGAGCACGATCAGCGCGAAGACGATGAAGATGCCGCGCGCGCGCAGCAGCGGGCTCGCGCCCGGCGGCGGGGCGATCAGGCCCATGAAGCGCAGCGCGAGCAGCTGGCGGTTGGTGGGCGGGGTCTGGCCGAGCTTCTCGGCCGCGGCCTTGAGGTCGGCCGGGCGGCGCTCGGCGAGCGCGAGCGAGGCTTCGGCCATGCGCCGCAGCTGCAGGCGCTCCTGCGGGCGGGCGGCGGCGATCGCCTGGCGGAAGTGCTCGCGCGAGCGCTTGGCGTCCATGCGCTCGGCGGCGCGCGCGCCGAGGATGGCCTGGGCGGCGGAGCGGAAGCGCGTCTCGGCCTGGAGCTCCTCGTCGCTCCGGGACTCCAGTCGCGACATGGCGGCCATGGCTCCCTTGTTCTCCATCCGGACCTGGCGCTGCTTGGGCGGCATGACGGCTAAGTCTACGGTCGCCGGCGGAACCCGGTGGGCTCGATCTCCGGGTCGAGCGGGCTCGGGTCCAGGCCCTCGGGGAACTCGGCCCAGTCATAGCCCGAGGGGGCGATGTCGTTCGGCCCGTCAGGGTGGAAGAGGCTCGCCAGGTACTGGATCTGCCCGCGCCCGACGCCGAGCTCTGACTGGCCGCCGCCGTACATGCCCATGCCCTGCTCCGCGCAGTAGTCGTAGGCCGCCATGAGGTCTGAGATCGCGCCGACCCGCGAGGGCTTGATGTTGACGGTGCGGGGCGGGAACGGCAGGCCCTGGATGTCGGCCACGGAGTGGATCGGCGCGTCCCAGGTGATGCGGTCGCGGTAGGGCTCGAGCGCCGCGTCGGCCTCCGGGTCGGTCAGGTCGGGGTCCTCCAGCCACGCCTCCGGGAGCGCCTCGGCCAGGCGGCGGTAGAGCACCGGGTCGGTCTCCACGTCGACGATCGTGCCCTTGTAGGCGCCCTTGAGGTCGATCGAGGCGACCGCGCCGGTCGCCGCCAGGCGCGCGATCAGCGCCTCGTCCCAGTCCGGGGTGGCGTCGAGCTTGAAGCGGATACCCGGGTAGGCGGCCATCCGCCGCTCCACCGGCTCGAAGCTCGGCGGCGAGCCGATGCGCAGCGACACGACGAAGTTCACCGGCCGCGGCTCGCGCTCGAGCACCGCGGCGAGCGACAGGCCGCCCTGGCGCAGCGCGAGGTCCAGCGCGGCGCTCTCGATCGCCCAGCGGCGGTAGAGCCGGAAGGCGGGCATCTCCGGCTCGATGCCCGGGAACAGGTCGAGCGTGCCGACGTGGCGCGAGAAGGAGTCGAGCGTCCAGTCGCCCGCGAGCGGCAGGTCGGGCCCGCGCTCCTGCTGGGCGCGCTGCTCGTCCTCGCCGTAGGTGACGTCCTCGCCGTGCCCCTCCTCGCCCTCGCCGCCGAGGTGAAACGTGGTGGTGACGCGCTTGAACTGCTCGGAGACAGCGCGCTCGCGCGCCTCCAGGGCGTATCCCTCGATGCGCAGCGGGAGGTCGGCGAGCCGGTCGTAGGTGTTCACGCTGGACCCGACATTAGTGTCTCGGCCCACTGATGCTCGACGCGCTGCGCGTCTTCGCGCTCATCGAGGTGCTGGGACTGGCAGCCACGCCGCTCGCTGCCTTGGTGTTCGCGCGCCTTCCCGGCGCGGGGCTGGGCTTCGCCAAGCCGCTCGGGCTGCTTGCCGTCACGTGGCTGGTGTGGATCGGCGGGAGTCTGCACGTGGTGCCCTACGGCGTCGCCTCGGCGGCCGGGGCCTGTGGGCTGGTCGCACTCGCGGGCGCTCTGGTCTGGTGGCGCTGGCGCCCGCGGCTGCCCGATCCGCTGCGGCTGCGCGGCTTCCTGTGGGCCGAGGGTCTGGCGGTGGTCGCGTTCGCGGCGATGGCGCTCTCGCAGGCCTACTCGCCGGACGTCTGGGCGACCGAGAAGCCAATGGACATGGCGTTCATCAACGCCTCAAACGACACGCAGTACTTCCCGCCCTCGGACCCGTGGATGGCCGGGGAGCAGCTCAACTACTACTACCTCGGCCACCTGATGGCGGCGCTGCTCGTACGGCTCACCGGCGTCGAGCCCAGCGTGGGCTACAACCTTGCCGTCGCCGCCTTCTTCGCGCTCTCGGTGGCGGCGTGCTTCGCGCTGGGCATGGCGTTCCGGGGGCGCGTCGCCGCCGGGCTGCTGACCGTCGCGCTGGTCCTGCTGCTCGGCAACGTGCTCGGGGGCGAGCAGCTGCTGCGCGACGGCGGCGCGCTGCGCGCGTATGACTGGTTCGGGGCCTCGCGCGTGATCCTCGGGACGATCAACGAGTTCCCGGCCTTCTCGTTCGTGCTGGCCGACCTGCACGCGCACGTGATGGCGATCCCGTTCTCGCTGCTCGCCCTCGGCGTCGCGCTGCAGCTGGCGCTCGCGGGCCCGCCGCTGCCGCCGCGGGGGCCCGCGGCGCTCGAGCTCGTGGTGAGCGCCGTCGTGATCGGCACGCTGTACGCGATCAACGCCTGGTCGTTCCCGGTCCTGGCGGGGCTCGTCGTGCTCGGCGGGGTGGTGCGCATGCGCGACCGGGTCGGGCTGCGCGAGGGCGCCCGCACCGCCGCCTGGCTGTTCGTGCTGCTCGTCCTCGCGGTGCTCGCGGTGCTGCCGTTCCTGATCGACTACGACCCCGCCGCCAAGGGCTTCGGAAAGGTCACGGACCACCGCCCGTTCACCGCGTTCGCCCGCGAGTACGGCCGCATCTACGGCCTGCTCGCCTACCTCGCGGCCACCGCCTACGCGGTGCGCATCGCGCGCTCGGCGCATCCGTGGCGCAACGCGGCGTGGATCGCGGTAGCCGCGGTGTTCCTCGGCTCGCTGCTGGCCGTCTCTGACCTCGCGGGCGTCGCGGTGCTCGCCGCGCTTGCGCTCGTGGCGGCCCACGCGATGGTGTCGCGGCGGCTGGCGGCGCCGGAGCGCTTCGCGTGGCTGCTGATCGCCGGCGGGATGCTGTGCCTGCTGATCGGCGAGGTCGTCTACGTCCGCGACTCCTTCGAGGGCAGCGACCTCTATCGCATGAACACGGTGTTCAAGATGGGCTATCAGGCGTGGCTGCTGCTGGCGGTGGCGGGCGCCGGGGTGCTGATGTGGGCGGGAGCGTGGCTGCCGCGGGCGGTCCGCATCGCGTGGGCGCTGCCGCTGGCGGCGCTGGTCGGGCTGGCGCTCGTCTACCCGGTGGCCGGGACCTACGCGCGCAAGGACGGCTTCTCGCATCCCCCGACGCTCGACGGCCTGGGCTGGCTCGCGCGCACCGCCCCCGGCGACGTCGCGGCGATTGGCTGGCTGCGCGAGCACGCCCCGCGCAAGGCGGTCGTGCTCGAATCGGTTGGCGACGACTACTCGGCGTTCGGCCACGCGCGCATCTCGACCTTCACCGGGCTGCCGACCCTCATGGGCTGGGTCGGCCACGAGTTGCAGTGGGCGCACGATCCCGGGACCCGCCGCCAGCAGGTCGAGCGCCTCTACACGGCGCCTGACGCCCGCACCGCGCTCGCGCCGCTGCGCCACTACCGCGTGCGCTACGTGGTCGTCGGGCCGCTCGAGCGCACCGACTACGGCGACGCGGGGCTGGCCAAGTGGGACGTCCTGGGCCGGCGCGTGTTCGACCGCGACGGCACGGTGATCTGGGAGGTCAGGAGCTCGGCGACGGCCTGACCAAGCGCCACTCGGGCATTCCGCCCGTTGGGTTCCAGGGCTTGCGGCGGGTGTACCAGCGCCACCAGTTGCCCGCCGACATCTGGTCGTACTCGCGCACCCACCACACCCGGAACGGGAAGCTGCGTTCGCCGTAGCCGGTCAGCGCGGGCCCCAGCCGGTCGCGGTCGGCCTGGGTCATGATCAGCACGTCGGACGCCGGCGCCGCGGTCGCGGTGGAGAGGTCCACGTAGCCGGCCGGGAGGTCGCGGAAGTACCAGGCCCATGGGAACGTCGCGCCCTCGGACGCGTCGATGGTGATGCTCAGCCTGTGATTGCGCCGGGCCATCGCGCGCACCTGCGCGGCGACCTTCGGCACGGTCTCCGAGCTCTGGGTGCTGACCAGGAACTCGACCGGGTTGGCCCGGTGCTCGGCGTTGATCCACCACGAGGCGATGCCCACGTAGGCGGCCGCCAGCACGGCGACCGCGATGCCCGCGCGGCCGAGCGCCAGAGCGCGCGCCTCCCACAGCGCCTGCACCGCCAGCCCGGCGAGCAGGATCAGCGGCAGCAGCGGGTGCAGCACCAGCCAGGCGAACTTCTCGCCCGCCCAGCAGTAGATCGCGAGCGAGAGCGCGAAGTCCCAGACCAGGAACGCGCGCAGCAGCGTCGGCGCACGGAAGGCCAGCACCGCGCCGATGCCGCCCAGCAGCAGCACCGGCCACTCGTGGGCGAACAGCACCACGACGTAGAAGTACGGCGGCTCGCCCCCGCGGCCGACCGCGTGCTGGCCCAGCCAGTAGTGCAGGCCCTCGTAGAGCCCGTTCCAGAGACCGGGCGGGTCGGTCAGGAAGACCGTGAAGAGCAGCGTGAACACCGCCGCGAAGGCGGCCAGGCCCCAGCCCCACGCCTCCAGGCCCACCGACCCGATGGTGTGCAGCATCGGCGAGCCCTGCCGGCGCTCGCGCCAAGCGATGCCGAGGAGGAACGTCCCGGCCACGAACACGGTGATGAACGTCGACTCCTTGGTGGCGAAGGACAGCGCGAGCAGGGCGCCGATCACCGCAGGGTGCCTGCGCCGCGGGTGCTCGAGGAAGCGGAAGACGACCACCAGCAGCGCGAGCGTGATCGCGGCCACGTAGATGTCCTCGCGGGCGAAGCGCGAGAAGTACAGATACGACGGGCCGACGGCGAACAGCACCGCGGCGGCGAACGCCCCGACGCGCCCGATCTGGTGGCGCAGGCCGTAGGGGAGGGCGACCATCAGCGTCCCCATCAGCGCTGGAGCGAGGCGCGCGGTGAAGTTCGAGTCGCCGAACAGGCTGAAGAACCCGGCCGTCATGTAGAAGCGCAGCGGCCCGTGCAGGATCGGCTGGTAGGTGTAGTCGCCCTTGGTGAAGAGGATCCAGGAGAAGTAGGCGTCCTGGCTCTCGTCGTGGTGGAACGGGCGCGAGCCGAGGTCATAGAGGCGCAGCCCGAGCGCGATCGCGACGAGCGCGACCCATGCCGCGACCTCCCACCGCGGGCGCCGCATCAGGCGCGGGCCGCCCGCAGCTTCCGCAGCCCGCCGTAGCGCGCCGCCAGCAGGATCAGCCCCACGACGGTGATTGGGACCGTCAGCGCGAAGCGCAGCATCACGAGGTAGGAGACCGCCGTCGCGCCCGTGCCCCCGATCGCCTTGATGCCGATCGCGGTGGCGGCGTCCTGGGTCCCGGCGTAGCCGGGGCCTGAGGGGATCAGCGCGAACACACTGGCCAGTGCGACGAGGTAGACGCCCTGGATCAGGCTCATCGGGAAGCCGACGGCGTGGCCGACCTCCATCCAGGCCACCGACTCGATCGCCCAGATCGTGAACGTCATGCCCACGAGCAGGAGCCCGTGGCGGCTGGCGAGGCGAAGGGTGGAGGAGAGCATCGGCGCCACGACGTCGTGGATGCGCTCGTTGCGGCGGATCAGCTGGACGCCGACGAACCCCGCCAGCACCACGCCGGCGGTCGCCAGCGCGATCCACTCGACCGACCCGGCGCCCACCTCGCCGAGCACGGCGTAGCCGACCACGAGGAAGAGCACGAGGATCACCGCGACGTCCAGCAGCCGCTCGGCGACGATGGTGCCGACCACGGTGCGCCGCGACGCCTGCGCGCGCGGCGCGAGCAGGACGACGCGCACCGCGTCGCCGGCGCGGGCGGGCAGGATGTTGTTGACCGCGTAGCCGATGGTGGTCAGCGCGTAGGAGTCCGCGCGCGTCGGCTCGGCGCCGTCGTCGCAGAGCAGGCGGTGCCAGCGCTCGGAGCGGACGAGCGTGTTGACGCCGTAGAGGACGACGGCGGCCAGCAGCGCGCCGAGCTCGCCGGCGGTATGGGGCAGCCGCGGCGGGTCCTGGCGCGACGCCCACCAGACCACGCCCGCGACGGCGAGTACGGAGATGACGAGGCCCAGCGCCGACAGGCGCCCTCGCAGGCGCCCGCCGGACCGCGCCCCGTCCTCCGCCGCCGTCTCAGGCAGGGGCGTCGGAGTGCTGATCGGTGGTCCCGGCGTCAGACTCGTCGTCGCTGTCGGGGGTGGGCGGCGGTGACTCGGCGCTGTCGCCGCCGTTCTCCTCGGGCCGGTCCTCGGTGGTCTCGTCGTCGGTCATGCTGGCCTTTCTGGTCGGGTTGACGGCTCCATTGTCGCCGCCGCGGCGGCGCCGAGCGCGCCGGGTCAGGATGGCGGGTGGCATCCGAGCGCCGCGAGGACTACCTTCCGAGCACCACTGTCTCGATGGGAGGACGCAGCACATGGCAGACCCCGTCCAGGTTTCGGTCAGCGTGAACGGCGAGCGCCACGAAGCGGATGTTGAGCCTCGAACGCTCCTTGTCTATTTCCTGCGGGAGACGCTCGGCCTCACGGGGACGCACGTCGGCTGCGACACCTCCAACTGCGGAGCGTGCACGGTCCATCTGGACGGCGTGGCGGTCAAGAGCTGCACTGTGCTCGCCGCGCAGGCCGACGGCGCCGAGATCCGCACGATCGAGGGCATGAGCCACAACGGCGCGCTGCATCCGCTCCAGGAGGCCTTCTGGTCTGAGCACGGCCTGCAGTGCGGCTACTGCACGCCGGGGATGATCATGGCCTCGGCCGACCTGCTCGAGCGCAACCCCGACCCCTCCGAGCACGAGGTCCGCGAGGCGCTGGCCGGCAACCTCTGCCGCTGCACCGGCTACCACAACATCGTCAAGGCGGTGATGGCCGCCGCCAAGGACGGCCAGAGCGCGGGGGTGCAGGCATGAGCGCCACCGACACCGCCACCAACGGCAAGGGCCTGTTCGTCGGCCGCGCCATGCGCCGCAAGGAGGACCCGCGGCTCATCACCGGCAAGGCCTCCTACACCGAGGACATCGTCGTCCCCGGCATGGTCCACGCCGTGCTCGTGCGCTCGCCCGAGGCGCACGCCCGCATCACCTCGATCGACACCTCCGCCGTGATGGAGCGCCCCGGGGTGCTCGCGGTCTACACCGGGCAGGACGTCGACCTCGAGTCCGGCCTGCCGATGGCCTGGGTGCCGCCGGGGATCGAAGTCAACACCCCCGAGCACTGGCCGCTGGCCAAGGCGGTCGTCAAGCACGTCGGCGACCCCGTCGCGGTCGTGATCGCCGACACGCGCGAGATCGCCATGGACGCCGTCGAGGACGTCATCGTCGAGTACGACCCGCTGCCCGCCGTGACCGACATCGAGAAGGCGCTCGAGGACGGCGCCGACCTCGTGCACGAGGACTTCGGCACGAACAAGAGCCACGAGTGGTCGCTTGGCGGCGGCGACCTCGAGGCCGGCTTCGCCGAGGCCGACGTGATCCTCGAGCGCCGCGTGGTCAACCACCGCACCTCCGGAGCCCCGATCGAGCCCCGCGGCGTGCTGGCCGACTACCGTGCCGGCTCGCTGACCATCTGGAGCACCACCCAGGTGCCGCACTTCCTGCGGCTGTTCCTGTCGCTGATCCTCGGCGTGTCGGAGGAGCGCATCCGCGCGATCGCCCCCGAGGTCGGCGGCGGCTTCGGCGCCAAGCTGCAGATCTACGGCGAGGAGGTGCTCTGCGCCTGGCTCTCGCGCAAGCTCGAGCGGCCCGTGAAGTGGACCGAGACGCGCTCGGAGCACATGGCCGCCTCCCACCACGGGCGCGACCAGATCGCCTACGTGAAGGTCGGGGCCAAGCGCGACGGCACGCTGACCGCCTACCACACGCGGATCCTGGCCGACATGGGCGCCTACCTGATGCTGCTCACGCCGACGATCCCGTCGCTCGGGGCGTTCGTGATGAACGGGTGCTACAAGACGCCCGCGGTCCAGACCGACATCACGGGCGTGTTCACCAACAAGATGCCGACGGACGCGATCCGCGGCGCCGGCCGGCCCGAGGCCACGCATCAGATCGAGGTCGTCCTCGACCAGCTCGCGGCGGAGCTCGAGATGGATCCGCTCGAGCTGCGGCGCAGGAACTTCATCGCGGCCGACGCCTTCCCGTGCGAGACGGCGCTGGGGATCGTCTATGACTCGGGCAACTACCAGGGCACGCTGGACAAGCTGCTCGAGCACGTCGACGTCGAGTCGGTCAGGCGCGAGGCGGAGGACCTGCGTTCGCGGGGCATTCACCGCGGGATCGGCTTCTCGACCTACACCGAGATCTGCGGTCTGGCGCCCTCGCGGGTGACCGGCCCGAGCGGCTTCGGCCTGCAGACGGGCCTGTGGGAGTCCGCGATGGTGCGGGTGCACATCACCGGCGCGGTGACGGTGTTCACCGGGACCTCGCCGCACGGCCAGGGCCACGAGACCGGCTTCGCGCAGATCGTCGCGGACCGCCTGGGCTGCGACCCGGCGCAGGTGGAGGTCATCCACGGCGACACCGGGACCGGCCCGCAGGGCCTGGGCACCTACGGCTCGCGCTCGCTGTCGGTCGGCGGCGAGGCGGTCTCGCGCGCGGCCGGAAAGGTCGCCGACAAGATCCGCCAGATCATCGCCCACCAGCTCGAGGCGGCGCCCGAGGACATCGAGGTCGCCGACGGGAAGTTCTCGGTCAAGGGCTCGCCCGACAAGGGCCTGACGCTGGCCGAGGCCTCCGGCGAGGCCCACATCCCCGAGAACCTGCCCGACGGGATGGAGCCCGGGCTGGAGGAGACGTCGTTCTACGACCCGGAGAACTTCGTGTTCCCGTTCGGCGCGCACTGCTGCGTCGTCGACGTGGACGCGGAGACGGGCAAGGTGGACATCGTCCGCTACATCGCGGTCGACGACTGCGGCCCGGCGGTCAACCCGATGCTGATCGACGGCCAGGTCCACGGCGGCGTCGTGCACGGCATCGGCCAGGCGCTCTTCGAGCGCATCCACTACGACGAGGACGGCCAGCTCGTGACCGGCACCTTCGTGGACTACGCGCTCCCGAGCGCGGCCGACGTCCCGAACATCGAGACCGACCGCACCGAGACGCCGTCGCCGACGAACTCGCTCGGGGTCAAGGGCATCGGCGAGGCGGGCACGATCGCCTCCTCGGCGGCGGTCACCAACGCGGTGATCGACGCGCTGCGCCCACTCGGGGTCACCTACATGGACATGCCGCTGAGCCCGATGCGGATCTGGGAAGCGATCGGAGAAGCCTCCGGCCCGGCGGCCGGCGGAGGTGCGCAATGATCCCCGCGGACTTCGACTACGTCGCCCCGGAGACCATCGAGGACGCGCTGGCCGCGTTGCGCGACGGCGGCGAGGACGCCAAGCTGCTCGCCGGCGGGCACTCGCTGCTGCCGCTGATGAAGCTCCGGCTCGCGGCGCCGACGCTGCTGGTGGACCTGCGCCGTATCCCGGGGCTGAGCGGCATCGAGCGCGCCAACGGCGGCTTCCGGCTGGGGGCGATGACCCGCCACCACGCCGTCGCGACCGAGGAGGGGCTCGGGGCCGCGGCGCTGGCGGCGGCGACGATCGCTGACCAGCAGGTGCGCAACCGCGGGACGATCGGCGGCACGCTCGCGCACGGCGACCCTGCGTCGGACATGCCGGCGCTGCTGCTCGCCTACGACGGGACGGTCAGCGTGACCGGCCCGAACGGGGAGCGCGAGATCGCCGCCGCGGACCTGTTCGAGGACTACCTCACGACCTCGATCGGCGACGACGAGATCATCACCTCGGTCTCGCTGCCCGCGCTCGAGGGCTACGGCCACGGCTACGAGAAGTTCAACCGCCGCCAGGAGGACTGGGCGATGGTCGCCGTGTCGGCCTCGATCAAGAAGGCGAGCGACGGCTCCTGCGAGGACGTGCGCGTGGGGCTCACGCACATGGCCTCGGTGCCGCTGCGCGCGACGGCGGTGGAGGAGGCGCTGCGCGGCGGCTCGCTGGACGCCGACGCGATCGCCCGCGCCGCCGAGCAGGCCGCCGAGGGCACGAGCCCGCCCGCCGACCTCAACGCGAGCGCGGACTACAAGCGCCATCTGGCGCGGGTGCTGTGCCGGCGCGCGCTCGAGCAGGCGGCGGCGGCCGAGGCGTAGCCGGTGACCGAGCCCTCTGGGCGAGGGCAGACTGCGACGCTGGGCAGCATCGAGGAGGTCACGCGCGCGCTGGCCGGCGAGGGCTACCTCGCCGACAGCGCGCTGGCCACCTCGATCTACCTCGCGTCGGTGCTCGAGCAGCCGCTGCTGCTCGAGGGCGAGGCCGGGGTCGGCAAGACCGAGGTGGCGCGCGCGCTCGCCGCGGCGCAGGGCGCGCGCCTGATCCGCCTGCAGTGCCACGAGGGGATCGACCTCCATCACGCCGTCTATGACTGGGACTACGCGCGCCAGCTGCTGGCGATCCGCGCAGCGGAGGCGGGCGCGGGGGAGCCCCACGAGCTCTTCGGCCGCGAGTTCCTGCTGCGCCGGCCGCTGCTCGAGGCGCTGGAGCACGACGGCCCCTCGGTGCTGCTGATCGACGAGATCGACCGCGCTGACGACGAGTTCGAGGCCTTCCTGCTCGAGTTCCTCTCGGACTTCGCGGTCACGATCCCGGAGCTCGGGACCGTCGAGGCGACGGTGCGTCCGCTCGTGATCCTCACCTCCAACCGCACGCGCGAGCTGCACGACGCGCTCAAGCGCCGCTGCCTCTACCACTGGATCGACTATCCCGACCGCGAGCGCGAGGCCGAGATCGTGCGCGCGCGGCTGCCCGGCGTGCCCGAGGAGGTGGCCGCGCGGGTCTGCGCGGCGGTGGCGCGGCTGCGGCGCCAGGAGCTCTACAAGCTGCCCGGGGTCGGGGAGACCATCACCTGGGCGCGCGCGCTGCTCGCGCTCGACCCCGAGGCTCCGCTCGAGGACACCCTCGGGGTGGCGCTGAAGGTGCGCGAGGACATCGACCGCGTGCGTGAGCTGGGCGTGCTGCGCGGTGCCTGAGCCGCCAGGCGCGCCCGTGATCGCGACGCCCGAGCCCGCGCTCTCGCGCCTGGCGGCGGAGCTGCGCGCCCGCGGGGTGCGCGTCGGCGTCGGCGCGGTGCTGGGCGCCCACCGGGCGCTCGCCGCGGTCGACGCGAGCTCGCGCGAGGAGTCGGCGCTCGCCCTTCGTACGGTCCTGTGCTCCTCGCGGGCCGACTTCGCCGCGTTCGCCGAGGCCTTCACGGTGGTCTTCGCCGGGCACACGGGGCCGCGCCCGGACCCGCTCGAGGAGCTCGGCCAGGTCGGTCGGATGGCGCTCCCGCGCGCCAACGCGCCCGAGCTCGCCCCGCCCGCCGAGCTCGAGGTCGCGCCCGCACCGGCGGCCTGGAGCGAGGAGGAGCTGCTGCGCGAGAAGGACTTCGCGCTCTACACCGACGCCGAGCGCGCGACCGCGCGGGCGCTGCTGCGCCGGCTCGCACTGCGCGCCCCGCGGCGGCTGAGCCGCCGCACCCGGCCGACCGCGCGCCGCCGCGACGTCCACGACCTGCGCGCGACCATCCGGGTGTCGCTGCGCCACGGCGGCGAGCTCGTGGAGCGTCGCTTCCGCGAGCCCGCCGAGCGCCCGCGGCGGCTGGTGCTGGTGTGCGACGTCTCGGGCTCGATGGCGCCCTACTCGCGCATGCTGCTCCAGTACCTGCAGGCCAGCGTCGCGGCGCGCTCGCGGGTCGAGGCGTTCGTGTTCGGCACGCGGCTGACCCGCGTCACCCGCGAGCTGGCGGGCCGCGACCCCGACCGCGCCCTGAGCCGGGCCGCCGAGCGGGTTGCCGACTGGTCGGGCGGGACGCGGATCGGGGAGGCGATCGGCCAGCTCAACCGCGAGCACGGCCGGCGCATCGGCCGCGGCGCGGTGATCGTCGTGCTCTCCGACGGCTGGGACCGCGGCGACCCCGAGCAGCTCGCGGAGGAGATGGGGCGCCTGGCGCGCTGCGCGCACCGCATCGTGTGGCTGAACCCGCTGGCCGCGGACGCGCGCTACGAGCCGCTCACGCGCGGGATGCGCGCGGCGCTCCCGCACGTCGACCACCTGCTGCCGGGCAACTCGATCGCCTCGCTGGAGGCACTCGCCGAGCTGCTGGAGGACGGGGTGCCGGCATAGTCGGAGGCCTCGTCCTCGCCGCAGGGGGCGCGCGGCGCTTCGGCGCGCCCAAGCAGCTCGCGCAGCTGCGCGGGCGCCCGTTGCTCGAGCACGCCGTCGCCGCCATGCTCGGCGCGCGCGAGCTCGGCCCCGTCGTCGTCGTGCTCGGCGCGGCGGCCGCGGAGATCCAGGCCGGCGTGGCGCTCGGCGTCGCCCTGCCCGTGGTCGCGCAGGACTGGGAGGAGGGCCAGGCGGCATCGCTGAACGCCGGCGTCGCGGCGCTGGCCGGCTGCTCGGAGATCGTGGTCACGCTCGGCGACCAGCCGTTCATCAGCGCCGCCGCGATCGACGCCGTGATCGCCGGGCGCCGTGACGGCTGTGATGCGGTGCGCGCGACCTACGCCGGGACTCCCGGCCACCCCGTGCTGCTCGCGGCCCGCGTGCTCGAGCGCGTCGGCGGCCTGCGCGGGGACGTCGGCGCACGCGAGCTGCTCGAAGGGGTAGGAGTGTGCGAGGTCGAGTGCGGCGAGCTCGGCGACCCGACCGACATCGACACCCCCGAGACGCTGCAGGAGGTCCAGACATGAAGATGGAGCAGTCCTTCCAGGTCAACGCCCCGATCGACCAGGTCTGGGCGGTGCTCAACGACCTCGAGCGCGTCGCTCCCTGCCTGCCCGGCGCGGCGATCACCGAGCACGACGAGGAGGGCAACTACACCGGCACCTTCCAGGTCAAGCTCGGCCCGACGACCGCGAACTACCGCGGCACCATCCGGATCGAGAGTGCCGACGAGGCGACCCACGTCGCGACGCTGAAGGCCCGCGGGACCGACAAGCGCGGCCAGGGCGGCGCAAGCGCGACGATCGTCAACACGCTCGTCGAGGACGGCGGCGGCACGCGCGTGGACGCCGTCACCGACTTCTCGATCACCGGGCGCCTCGCGCGCTTCGGGCGCCCGGGGATGATCGAGGACGTCTCCAACCGCCTGCTGCGCGACTTCGCCACCTGCCTGCAGGGCCGCCTCGGCGAGGCCCCCGCCGCGCCGCAGCCGACGACCACGGCGGGCGAGCCGGCCGCCTCGCCCACCAGCCCGACCCCGGCGCCGCCGCCGGCGGCGCCGGTCAAGGGCTTCTCGCTGATGGCCTCCGTGCTGTGGGAGCGGGTCAGACGCCTGCTGGGCCGCGGCCGGAGCTGATCGTCCCGGTCCGCGCGCGCCCGTCGCCGTCACCGTCCGTCGCGGCCGTGCCCGTGCGCTCGGTGTCGCCCGCCCCGCGCTCGGCGACGTCCACCGGGCGGCCGTACAGGTACCAGTAGCTGCCGGCCACGAAGACCCCGGCGCCGACCAGGTTGCCGAGGAACGCGAAGATCCAGTTGTGGACCGTGTCCCACCAGCCGATTCCGGGCACGTGGGCGAAGATCGCCGCGGGCAGGAAGAACATGTTGGCCACCACGTGGTCGAAGCCCATGGCGACGAAGGCCATGATCGGGAAGAAGATCGCGAGGATCTTCCCTGCCACGTCCTCGGCCGCCATGGCCATCCAGACGGCCAGGCAGACGAGCCAGTTGCAGCCGACCGCGCGCAGGAAGATCTGCCACTCGGTCTCGGTCACGGCCTTGGCCTTGGCGATGGCGGCGAGCCGCGCGAGCGGCAGGTCGGCGGTGACCACGCCGGACTGCACGGCCAGGAAGTAGGCGACGAACAGCGAGCCGAGCAGGTTGCCGATCAGCACCCAGCCGAAGTTCCGGCTCAGCGCGCCGAGGCCGACCCGCCGCGAGAACGCCGCGAGCGGGACCAGCGCCATGTTGCCGGTCAGCAGCTCCGAGCCGGCGAGCACGACGAGGATCAGGCCGAGCGCGAAGACCGAGCCGGCGACGAGCGTGGGCAGCGTCCCCCAGGTCTTCGGGTCAAGCCCCGAGGTCGTCGCGATGGCCAGCAGGCCCGCGAACGCGATGTACGCGCCGGCGAGGAAGCCGGCCACGATCGCCTTGTCCCAGGACAGCGCCGCCTTGGTGACGCCGGTTTCGATGCCGGCCTCGGTGATCCCCTGCGGACTCTTGAACGCCACGTCTCCCCCTCGTGCCGGTGTCAGAACGCTCCTCCTGTACCCAGGCGGGGCGATCGGCTACCGCAGCACGACCGCGTCGACCAGCGCGCCGGCGGGGAGCGGCTCGCTGCCGTGCGGGGCGATCGCGAAGCCGTCGCTCTCGCCCAGTGCTCCGGTCAGGTGGGAGCCCTGGCGGGCGGTCGGCGTCGCCTCGAGCACGCCGTCGGCGCCGGGGACGAGCCGAGAGGTGAGGAAGGTGGTGCGCCCGTCCGACGGGCCCGCTGCCTCGGTCAGCCGGGCGCGCACGGTCCGCATCGCCGCTCCGTGCTCTCCGTGCATGCGCCGCAGGGCGGGCTCGATCAGCGCGAGGAAGCCCACGATCGAGGAGAGCGGGTTGCCCGGCAGGCCGAACACGAGCGTGTCGCCGCGGCGGCCGAACCACAGCGGCTTGCCGGGCTTGACGCGCACGCGCCAGAAGACCTCCTCCACCCCGCAGGCCTCGAAGGCGGGGCGCACGTGGTCGTGCGGGCCGACCGAGACGCCGCCCGAGACGACGAGCACGTCGCCACCGAGGCCGGCATCGACCGCCGCGCGCGTCCCCTCGAAGTCGTCGGCCACCACGCCGAGGTCGGTGACCGCGGCGCCGGCGCGCTCGGCCAGCAGCCGCACGAGCAGGCCGTTTGACTCGTGGACCTTGCCCGGCTGCGGCGGCGCGCCGAGCGGCAGCAGCTCCGAGCCGGTGACGAGGAAGCTCAGGCGCGCACGGCGGTGCACGCTGACCTCGCCCACGCCCGCGGCCGCCAGCGAGGAGACCCGCGTGAGCGTCAGCTCCTGCCCGGCCGCGACGATCGTGTCGCCCGCGCGGACGTCCTCGCCCTGGAAGCGCACGTGGCGGCGCGCGGGGATCGGCTCGGTCGCCCGCACCGTCGTGCCATCGAGCTCGGCGAGCTCTGACTGCAGGACGGCGTCGGCACCGGGCGGCAGCGGCGCGCCGGTCGTGATCCCGAGCGCGGTCCCGGGCTCGAGCGCGGCGGTCGCGACCTCGCCGGCGGCGAGCTCGCCGGCGAGCCGCAGCGGGCCCGCGCTGGTGTCCTGCGAACGAACCGCATAGCCGTCCATCGCCGAGCGGTCGAAGGGCGGCAGGTCGACGGCGCTGCGCAGATCCTCGGCGGCGAACCGCCCGGCGGCGTCACCTAGCGCGACTCGCTGGGCCTCGAGCGGGCTCGCCGCCTGAGCGACCAGCGCCCAGGCCGGCTCGAGGTCGATCACCCGCCGATGCGCGACATCGAGCGCGCCGGCTGCACGAAGCCCTCGTCGCCGATGTGGTGCTTGAGCTCCTTGCGCCAGACCGCGTCGCGCACGATCTGCTCGAGCTCGCCATCGGTCGCCCCGGCCCGCAGCGGCGCGCGCAGGTCGGTCTCGTTGAGCGAGAACAGGCAGGTGCGCAGCATCCCCTCGGCGGTGATGCGGATGCGGTTGCAGTCACCACAGAAGGGCTCCGAGACGGGGGAGATGAAGCCGATCTCGCCCTGTCCGTCGGCGAAGCGCCAGCGCCGCGAGGTGCCGTGGCGGTCGCGGCCGACCTGCTCGAGCGGGTGCACCGCGTGGATGAGGTCGCGGATCTCGGCGTTGGGCAGCACCTGATCGGCGGTCCACGTGCGGTCGGCGTCGAGCGGCATGTACTCGATGAAGCGCACGACGAACGGGCGCGTGCGGGCGAACTCGGCGAAGCGCACGACCTCGTCCTCGGTGAAGTCGCGCAGCGCGACGACGTTGACCTTGATCGGGCGCAGCTCGGGGTGGAGCTGAGCGGCCTCGAGGCCCGCGAGCACCTGGCCGAGCGAGTCGCGCCGGGTGAGCTGGAAGAAGCGGTCGGCGGCGAGCGAGTCCAGCGACACGTTGACGCGGCGCAGGCCCGCGGCGACGAGGCCGTCGACCTGGCTCGCCAGCAGGTAGCCGTTGGTGGTGAGCGAGAGGTCGTGCACGCCGGGGTCGGCCGCGAGCATCTCCACCAGGCGCCAGAGCTCGCGGCGCACCAGCGGCTCGCCGCCGGTAAGGCGCACGTCGTGGACGCCCATCGACGCGAGCAGGCCGACGATCCGCGCGACCTCCTCGTAGGAGAGCAGCGACTCGCGGTTCAGCCATGGCAGCCCCTCGGCCGGCATGCAGTACTGGCAGCGGAAGTTACAGCGGTCGGTGACCGAGATCCGCACGTCCCCGATCGGGCGCCCGTGGCCGTCGATCAGCGGCTTCATGCGCGCCTGAAGTCCGATTTGCCGCCGGTCTTCTCGAGCAGCTCGACGCGCTCGATGACGACCCCGGGCTCGATCCCCTTGACCATGTCGTACACGGTCAGGGCGGCCACCGAGCAGGCGACCATCGCCTCCATCTCCACGCCGGTGCGGTCGGTGGTGCGAGCCTCGGCGACGATCGTGACCGTCCCGGCCTGCGCGTCGATCGCCAGCGTGGGCTCGACGGAGGTGAGCGGGAGCGAGTGCGCGAGCGGGATCAGCTCGTCGGTGCGCTTGGCGGCCTGGATCGCGGCGATCCGCGCGACCGAGACCACGTCGCCCTTGGGGTTGTCGCCGGCCACGACGCGGGCGGCGGCCTGCGGCGACATCCGCACCACCGCGCGGGCACGGGCGTAGCGGGCGGTGGCCTGCTTTGCGCCCACGTCGACCATCCGGGCCTGGCCGGAGGCGTCGAGGTGCGTGAGCGCGGGACCCTCCATCTCGCGCTCCAGTCTAGGCGCCTACGATTGCCCCATGATCGTGTCCGTGCGCCTGTTCGCCGGCCTGCGCGAGCGCGCGGGGCGCGACCGGGTCGAGGTGGAGCTGCCCGAGGGGGCGCTCGTCGCCGACCTGCTCGAGGCGATGGAGATCGCGCCGCGATCGTGCGTCGTCGCCGTCAACCGCGAGTACGCGGGCCCCGCGGAGACCGTCCACGCCGGTGACGAGGTCGCGCTGGTGCCGCCCGTGAGCGGCGGTGCCGGCGCGGTGCGGCTCGCGCGCGTGACCGGTGACGCGCTCGACCCGGGCGCGGCGGCCGCCGCCGTGCGCGACCCGGCGGCCGGCGCGGTCGTGGTCTTCGAGGGGGTCACGCGCGAGGTCCCCGAGCTCGACTACGAGGCCTACGCGGAGATGGCCGTCGAGAAGCTGCGCGCGATCGGCGAGGAGGTCGCAGCCGCCCACCGGCTGTGCGCGGTCGCGCTCGAGCACCGCACGGGGACGGTGCCCCTGAGCGAGCCGAGCGTGGTCGTTGCGGCCTCGGCGCCACACCGCGGCGAGGCCTTCGCGGGAGCGCGCGCACTGATCGACCGCGTGAAGGCCGAGGCGCCGATCTGGAAGGTCGAGGTCTCCGCCGCGGGACGGCGGCGGGTGGAGGGGACGCTGCCGCCGGTCTGACCCTCTGCCTATGCAATGCTTAGGCAGATGAAGGACCTGACCCTGGGGGAGGCCGCGCGGGAGCTGGGCGTCAGCGTGGACACGCTGCGGCGCTGGGACCGCGACGGCAAGCTGCGAACCGACCGCGACGGGCGCAATCGCCGCACCGTTCCCGGGGCCGAGCTCGAGCGTCTGCGCACCCGGCCGGAGCGCCATAGGACCGGGGAATCGCTGTCGGCGCGCAACCGCTTCCCGGGGATCGTGACCTCGGTGGAGGTCGACGGCGTGATGGCGCTCGTGGAGATCAAGGCCGGCCCCCATCGGGTGACGGCGGCGATCACACGGGACGCCGTTGAGGAGCTCGGGCTGCGCGAGGGCGTGCACGCCACCGCGGCGGTCAAGGCGACCTCGGTGATGGTCGAGGGCACGTGAGGCGGCTCGCCGCCCTGGCGCTCGCTCTGTCCCTGCTCGCCGGGTGCGGGAGCGGTTCCTCGAAGAGCTCGAGCGCCTCCAAGCTCGCGCTCAAGGTCTCTGCCGCAGCCTCCCTGAAGAAGGCGTTCACCGCGTACGGCAAGCAGTTCAAGGGCGCACGGGCCTCGTTCTCGTTCGCGGGCTCGGACGAGCTGGCCGCGCAGATCGAGCAGGGCGTCAAGCCCGACGTCTTCGCGGCGGCCAACACCAAGCTGCCCCAGCAGCTCTACGCGAAGGGCCTGGTCGGCAGGCCGACGGTGTTCGCGGGCAACCGCCTCGTGCTGGCGGTGCCGTCCGGCGCCACGAAGGTGCGCTCGCTCGCGGGCCTCGAGGGCAATGGCGTCAAGCTCGCCGTCGGCGCCAAGTCGGTGCCGGTGGGCTCCTACACGCGCACCGTGCTCGACAAGCTGCCCGCGAGCCGGAGCAAGGCGATCCTTGCCAACGTCGGCTCCGAGGAGCCTGACGTCGCCGGCATCGTCGGCAAGCTCACCCAGGGCGCCGTCGACGCCGGGTTCGTCTACATCAGCGACGTGCGCGGCGCCGGGGGCAAGCTCAAGGCGATCGAGCTCCCCGGCAACCTGCAGCCCTCCGTCGCCTACGGCGCGGCCGTGGTCAAGGGCGCCAAGCAGCCCCAACAGGCGCAGGCGTTCATCGACGGGCTCACCGCCGGCGTTGGGCAGAAGGCGCTGAAGGCCGCGGGCTTCGAGCCGCCGCCGACGGGGTGAGAAGCCGGCGCTGGTTCCCCGTCCTGCTGGTCGCGGCGCTGGCGGGGACGCTGTGCTTCCTCACGCTGCCGATCGTCGCGATCTTCGTCGACACCTCGCCGCGCGACCTGATCGCGAGCCTCGGCGACGAGGGAGCGCTGCAGGCGCTGCGGCTGAGCCTCGAGTGCAGCGCGATCGCCGTCGCGGTCATCGTGCTCGTCGGCACACCCGCTGCCTACCTGCTCGCAACCCGCCGCTTCCCGGGACGCTCCACGCTCATCACGCTGGTCGAGCTCCCCCTGGTGCTGCCACCGGCGGTCGCGGGGATCGGCCTGCTCGCCGCGCTCGGACCGAACGGCGTGCTCGGCGGTCTTGTGGCGAGCGCCGGACTCGAGCTCGTGCTGACCACCGCCGGGGTGATCCTGGCGCTGATCTTCGTGGCCGCCCCGTTCTACCTGCGCCAGGCCCAGTCGGCCTTCGAGGCGCTCGACCGCACGTGGATGGAGGCGTCGCGCACGCTCGGGGCCGGCGAGGCGCGCACGTTCCTGGCCGTCGCCATCCCGACCGCCGGGCCGGGGCTGATCTCCGGGCTCGCCCTGGCGTGGGGGCGGGCGCTGGGCGAGTTCGGGGCGACGCTGATGTTCGCCGGCTCCTTCCGCGGCATCACCCAGACGGTGCCGCTGGCCATCTACGAGCGCTTCTCGACCGACTTCACGGGCGCGCTCGCGCTCTCCGCGGTGCTCGTCGCGGTCTCGGCGGCGTTGCTGCTGTCGGTCAAGCTGCTGAGCGGATCGGCATGGCTGGGCAGTGCTGCGCGTTGAGGCCGCGACGCGGCTCGGGGGGTTCGCGCTCGATGTGGCGCTCGAGGCGCCGACCGCCGGCTGCCTGGCGCTCGCCGGGCCCTCCGGCGCCGGGAAGAGCTCGGTGCTGCGCATCGTCGCCGGTCTCCTTCGCCCCGAGTCCGGCCAGGTCAGCTGCGGGGCCGAGACCTGGCTTGACACCAGCCGCGGCATCGACGTCGCCCCCGAGCATCGCCGGTGCGGCTACGTCTTTCAGGACTACGCGCTGTTCCCGCACCTGAGCGCGCGCCAGAACGTCGCGTATCCATTGCGCGGCGAGCCGCGGCGCGATCGCCACCGGCGCGCCACGGAGCTGCTCGAGCGCTTCGGCGTGGCCCACCTGGCCGATGCGCGGCCGCGCACCATGTCCGGCGGAGAACGCCAGCGGGTCGCCCTCGCCCGCGCGCTGGCACGCCGTCCCGAGGCGCTGCTGCTCGACGAGCCGCTCTCCGCACTCGACGCGCGAACGCGGGCGTCCGCGAGCCGTGAGCTTGCGGCCGTCCTGCGCGAGACCGGCGTGCCCGCGCTGCTGGTCACCCACGACTTCACCGAGGCCGCGCTGCTCGGCGACGAGGTCGGCGTCATCGACGACGGCCGCGTGGTCCAGCAGGGCACCGCGGCGGAGCTGGCGGCCTCGCCGGCGTCCGCGTTCGTCGCCGACTTCACCGGCGCGGTGGTGCTGACCGGCACCGCGAGCCCGGAGCCCGACGGCCTCACCCGGGTCGCCCTCGACGGCGGCGGCGCCGTCGCCAGCACGGAGGCGGGGGAAGGGCCGGTCGCGGTCAGCGTCTATCCATGGGAGATCATCCTCGAGCCCGCCGGGGGCGACAACGCCGGATCGGCACAGAACCACCTGGACGTCGAGGTGATCTCGATCACCACCGTAGGAAACCGGGTACGGGTGGGGCTCGCCGCACCGCAGCCGTTGACCGCGGAGATCAGCGACGCCTCGGTTCGGCGCCTCGGCCTCGCTCCCGGAAGCCACGTCGTCGCGACGTGGAAGGCCGCCAGCACCCGACTGCTCAACCGCTAAGGAGGACCCATGAAGCTCAGCGCCCGCAACCAGCTCCCCGCAAGCGTCGTCAGCGTCACGGAGGGCGCCGCGACCGCGAACGTCGAGCTCGACGTCGACGGGCAGCGCCTGGTCGCCTCGATCACCGTCGAGGCCGCGCGCGAGCTCGGCCTCCAGGAGGGCAGCAGGGTCACGGCGATCGTCAAGGCCTCAGACGTCATGCTCGCCGTCGAGTAGCCGGAGCCGTATCGGCGCGCCATGGCCTCCCTCCGGCGCACCTGGCAGGTCTCGGCGGGCCTGATGGCGTCCGTCCAGTACGACCTGCGCCGTGGTGATCGCGTGGCGCGCCCGCCGGTCGCCGCCGAGCTCAGAGGCCGAGCTGGGTCAGCCCCGGGTGGTCGTCGGGACGGCGACCGAGCGGCCAGTGGTAGGCGCGCTCGGATTCGGCGATCGGCAGGTCGTTGATGCTGGCGAGGCGCAGCCGCATGAGGCCGTCTCCGGAGAACTCCCAGTTCTCGTTGCCGTAGGAGCGAAACCAGCTCCCCGAGTCGTCGTGCCACTCGTAGGCGAAACGCACGGCGATGCGGTCGTCGCCGTACGCCCAGAGCTCCTTGACCAGCCGGTAGTCGAGCTCCCGGTGCCACTTGCGGGTGAGGAAGGCGACGATCTCCTCCCGGCCGGTGACGAACTCCGCGCGGTTGCGCCAGCGCGACTCGGGCGTGTACGCCATGGCGACCTTGGCCGGATCGCGCGTGTTCCAGCCGTCCTCGGCGAGCCGCACCTTCTCGATGGCGGACTCGCGGGTGAACGGGGGCAGCGGTGGGCGGGACTCGGAGGGGGGCGAGGACATCACGTGAAGAAGGTCACCAGCCCGGCGAGCACGAACGCGCCCGCCCAGATCGCGTCGAGGTTGATCCACGCGCGGCGGAGCACCGCCAGGCCGACGCGGTCGTAGACCACCACCGAGACGACGCCCATCACCGCGAGCATCGCCGCCACGTGCAGCGTGATCGCGAGCGCCCCGGCCGGGATCGATATCGAATGCGACTGCACCGCCGAGAGCGCGTGGTCACCGGCCGCCGCCTCGCTGGCGGCCCCGAGCAGGGCCATCAGGGCTCACGGCCATGCGCCGCGCAAGAGTCCGCTCAGTCCGGGAAGCAGTATGGAACGAGTCGCTCATGCGGAGGCGGACCCTACGTCAGCGTCCGGGATGACGCCCTATGAACGATGCGGTGACCGGTATAGGCTCGGCCGGTGCTCCGTCCGGCGGTCCTCGCCATGGTAATCGGTGCCCTTCTGGTCGCCGCGGCGCCTGCGCGCGCCAACGACGTGGTGGTCCGTCCTGGTGCCCTCGGCCCTTGGGCTCTCGCAGGCACCGGCACGGCGTCCGCCGCGCTGGTGAGCGGCCCGGCCGCCCGTGGGGCCGGCAGCGTGCAGCTCTCGGTGGGCGCCGACGGGTCGTCGCTCGCCCAGCTCGAGCGCTCGGGCTTCGACGGCGCCGCTCCACCGACACTCAGCCGGCTCTCCTACGCCACGTATACCGCGACGGGCGCCGTCCAGCGCGTCGCCGTCGTCTACCTCTTCGTCGACACCAACGGAGACAACGCATTCGACGACGTCTGGATCTTCGACCCGTACTTCCAGAATGCGCCGGACGGGCTCCCCGACCAGGGCGCGGTGCAGCTCGGCGCCTGGCAGCGCTGGGACGCCCTGGCCGGCGGCTGGTACTCGTCGAGCGGCCTTGCCGGCTCGGCCGCGGGCAACGTCAAGCCCTTCGCGAGCCTCGTGGCAGCCGCGCCGGGCGCGCGGCTGCGACCGGTTCCCACCGGAGCGTTGGCCGGGCCGGCGGTGCGGTTCGTAGCCGGCGACGAGGCGCCCTTCGCCGCCGGCGCCGTCGAGTACGTCGACGACGTCGAGATCGGCTCCGGGCAGACGCTGACGCGGACGGACTTCGAGCCAGACGACGACGGGGACGGCGTCGCGGACGGCTACGACGACTGCCCGACCACGGCGAACGGCGAGCAGACCGATACAGACCGCGACGGTCGTGGCGATGCCTGTGACGCGGACGACGACGGCGACGGCGTCCCCGACAACGAGGACCAGTACCCGCTCGACCCCACGCGCTCAGCGCCCCCAAGCCCCACCGCCTCAGCGCCACAACCGCCGCCCACGAGCAGCGACAGGACTCCGCCGTCCGTGACGCTTGCCGGGCTGCCGTCAAGGCTCTCGCGACGGGCGTTCTTGCGCGGCCTGCGCGTAACCGTGAAGCCGAGCGAGTCCGCCGCCCTGGGCCTCGACCTCCGCGCCACTGCACGCGCGGCGCACCTCGCCCGCTACGAGCTCAGCCTCGCCACCGCCTCGCTTGCTCCCGCCGCGGGTGCGCGCACCGTGCTCCTGCACCCGAGCCGCCGGCTGATCGGCCCCGCGCGGCGCTTCGTCGTCGAGCTCCGCATTACGGCGACCGACGCGGCGGGCAACCGGTCCGCCACCACGCGGACGATCCGGGTCACGCCCTGAGAGCACGTCAGGTCACGAAGGTCACCAGCCCTGCCATCACGAACGCGCCCGCCCACACGGCGTCGAGGTTGACCCAGGCGCGGCGCAGGATCGCGACGCCGAGCTTGTCGTAGACCACGATCGCCACGACGGACATCACGGCCAGCATCGCTGCGACGTGCAGCGTGATCGCGAGCGCGCCGGCCGGCACCGACATCGAGTGGGACCGGACGGCGGCGAGCGCGTGGTCGCCCGCCGCGGCCTCGCTGGCGGCGCCCGCGCCGAGCAGCACGGGCGCGACCATCAGCCCGGCGCCGTGGGCGCTGGACATCAGGAAGGACCACCAGGTCAGCTCGCGCCGGTTGACCTGGGCGCGGGTCCAGCGCGGGTGTGCCCGCGGCTTGACGAAGCGGAAGATCCCGAAGGCGATCAGCGCGAGGCCGGCGCCGAGGTGCAGGACCGACGGGTCGGTCAGCGCCCCGAGGCCGAGCACGACGAGCACGACGACGCCGAGCGCCAGCTCGTGGCCGATGGCGATCGCGGGCAGGGCCCGGAGCACCGCACCGCGGTCGCGCTCCTGCATCCCCAGAGCGACTGCGAACAGCCAGCCCATCGCCGGGTTGAGGCCGTGATAAGCGCCGAGCAGCGCCATCAGGGCCCAGGGCCAGACCCCGTGCATCAGAGGACCACTCAGTCCGGGAAACAGTAGGAGTCAGACGACGCGTCGCCGCCGCCCAGGCGCACCTGATGCGGGCGCTCGCCGTGGAACTCGACGTAGACCTCCGGGTCCACCGTCAGCCCGCCGTCCTCGCCCGCGTCGAGCTTGACCAGCCAGCCGTCGATCCCCTCGGGGTAGAACTGCGCGTCCCAGGAGGCGTAGAGCGAGTTAGTGAGGAACACGCGGCGGCCGTCGCGCGAGATCTCGAGCATCTGCGGGCCGCCCGTGAGCGGGCCGGCGGCCGGGTGGGCGGCGCGCTCGACGATCCCGCCCAGGCGCACCGAGCCGGTCTCGCGCGGGTTGCGCGGGTCTGAGACGTCGAAGCGCTTGAGCTCGCCGGTGCCCCAGCAGGACACGTAGAGCGACTTGTCGTCGACGGAGAGCCCGATGTCGGTGATCAGCGGCGGCACGGCGCCGAAGGGCTGAAGCAGCGGGGGCAGCTGGTCGGCCTCGGCCGGCTCGGCGGGGATCGTGATCACCTTCTCGGCGCCGAAGCTGCCGTCGTCCTTGCGGTGCCACATCCAGATCGAGCCCGACAGGTCCGACGTGTTGGTGACCACGCCGACGAAGCCGTAGGCCTTGCGGGGATCGTGCGCCGGGCGCAGCTCGAGCACCATCTGGTGCTCCTCGCCCAGGTCGATGGCCTGCAGGTGGCGGCGCTTCTCGAGGTCCCAGACGTGCAGCGTGTGGCCGTACTGGTTGCTCAGCAGCAGGTCGCCCTGCAGCCCGTTCTCGACCATGTTCGGCGTGCCCCACTCGGAGGTGAGCACGGTGCCCTGGTTGAGGTGCCACCAGAAGTCGTAGGCGAGCTTCTGGGGGCCGCGGTCCTCCTCCCACGCGCCCTTGACCGAGAAGTTCTCGTGGTCGAGCAGGAAGATGCCGCCGGGGCCGTCGCCGTCGGGCGCGCCGAGCGCCGAGACGTAGATCCCGTCGGGGCCGCAGTGGATCGTGTGCGGGCGGCTGTAGCCGGTCTTGCCCGCGATCTCCTCGGCCTCGATGACCTTCGTGATCGTCGGGTTGTGCGGGTCGTCCTTGACGTCGATGACGTGAATGCGCGAGGAGCGCAGGCCCGGCACGAGCAGGTAGCGCCGCTCGATGTGCGGGTGCGGCGCCCACGGGCACAGCGCCGAGGAGCAGGCGTTCCAGCCGAAGTGGTGCAGCTCGTCGCCCACGTTGGGCATGTCCAGGCGGCCGACGAGCTTGCCGTAGGTCGCCGAGCCCGGCTCGAGGTCGAGCACCGTGAGCGCGTCGGGCGCCGAGTCGCCGTTGGAGCCCGTGTTCAGGGTGACGACGTAGGCGTGCGTCTCGGGCGGCGCCTCGGCGGCGACGGCGGGGGAGGGGTAGAAGCTCGGATCCGGGGTCCAGCGAGCCATGCGGGGTGCCTCCTCGGCGCGGGGAGCCGCAAAGCTGTCAAATCCGATCGCCTTCGTCAAGAATTACCACGGCGAGCCGAACAGCGCCTCCGTCGCGAGCGCCTGCACGGCGAGCAGCGCCGCCACCGGCGTCACCTGACGCTCGCGCAGCTGCGTCGCCGCGGCGAGGCAGACAAACGGGGCGAAGAACTGCCAGATGCGCTCGGTCTCGGCCTTGGTGAAGCCCACGACGGCGGCCACGATGAGCACGCCGAAGATCGCCCGGGCCAGCTGTGAGCCCTCGCCGAGCCCGCGCGCGGCGAGCCACGCGATCGGCAGCCCGAGGGTCAGCAGAAAGGCCACCGGCGAGCCGAACGCCCAGAACCCGTAGGGCCTGATCGAGGCCACGCCGACCCGGTAGACCGCCTCGGTGGCGCGCAGCGTGCCGATCGGGTCAAAGCCCCACGCCGCCGCGAGCACGCCCTGCACCGCCGCGAAGGCGACGGCGCAGAGCGCCGCGAGCTCGAGCGCGCGCCGCCAGCCGTCGCGCTGGAGCACGACCAGGCCGGCCCACGCGGCGACCGCGAGCAGTGACCAGGCGAAGCACGCGCCGAGCGCCAGTGCCAGCGCGCCGGCGATCCTCGCGCCCCGGTTCGCCGACACGAGCGGCCACGCGGCCAGCAGCCCGAGCGTCAGGTACAGCGCGTCCGCGGAGGTGACGCCGAACTGCAGCACCGACGGCGCCAGCGCCATCAGCAGCGCGGCGACGCGAGCGCCGCGCTCGTCGAGCAGCCGGCGGCCGAGCCCGTAGGTGAGCGGCGCGCTCAGCGCGCCCGCGAGCACGCACAGGGCGCCGAGCCTCCCCGGGGTGGTGAGGCCGAGCAGGTCTGCGAGCACGAGCAGCCCGGGCGGGTGCCCGGCCACGTGCACCGGCAGCGCGGGCACCAGCTCGGCGAAGCGGTCGAGCAACACCCCGCGGCCGTACTGCAGCGCCGGCAGGCCCGCCAGGTACTCGTTGCGCGCCTCGCCCGAGCGGGTCAGGTCGAACACCCGGCCCCACACGTCGGTGCCGCCGCGGCCGAACGCCAGGGCGAGGCGCAGGACCAGCGTGAAGGCGAACAGCGCCGCGGCGAACCCGAGCGGCGACAGGCGCGCGCGCAGCAGCCGCAGGGCGAGCGCCACCGAGGCGGCGAACAGGAGCAGCGACGCCAGCAGCAGGGGGTGCGCGCGCGGGTCCCACCTGAAGATGAACGGGGGGTGAGGGGCGCCGAGCACGGTGCCGCTGTGGTCCAGGACGTTGCCCACCACGACCGTCGCCGCGGCGACCATGGCGAACACGGCGGGGACGAGGATCCGGAGCCGCACGGCCCGACATCCTGCCGTGTCATCCTCGCCGGCATCGCCCGCCGCAACCCAGCACGCCCGCTCGCCCTGCTCGGGCTGCTCCTCGCCGCCGGCTGCGGCTCGGCGCCGAAGGCCCAGCTGCCGCCGGCCGCCGAGCCCGCCAAGTCCCCGCCGCTGCGCCAGCGCCCCGCCGGCACGACGCTGCGCACGGGCTCGATGCCCGAGGGGATCGTGGCCGACGCGACCACCGGCCGGGTCGCGGTCAGCCTGCGCAATCCTGACGTGCTGGCGCTCGTGGACACCCGCCGCCGGCGCGTCGTGCGGCGCGTGCCGATCCCCGAGTCCGCGCGCCACCTCTCGCTCGTCGCCCCGGGGGGGCCGGTGCTGGTGCCCTCCGAGCGCGCCAACACGCTCGCGCAGGTGGCGCTGCCGAGCGGGCGCGTGACGCCGACGCGCGTGGGCAACTATCCCCACGACGCGATCGCCGCGGGCGGGAAGATCTTCGTCGGCGACGAGCGCGGCTCGACCGTGACCGTGCTCGAGGGCCACCGCGTGGTCAAGACCTTCCGCGTCGCGCTGCAGCCCGGCGGCCTGGCCTCGATCGACGAGGGGCGCAAGGTCGCTGTCGTGTCCGTGCGCGAGCGCGTGCTCGAGATCTACGACACGCGCACGTTCAAGCGGCTCGGGCGCGTGGACGCGGGGGTGGGCCCGACCCACGTCGTCGCCAACGATCGCGACACGCTGTGGGTGACCGACACCTCGGGCGATGCGCTGCTCGTGTTCACCACCACACCGAAGCTCCAGCTGATCCGCCGCTACGCGCTGCTCGGCGCCCCCTACGGGATCGGGGTAGACCGCCGCCCTGAGCACGCGCGCCTGTGGGTGACGCTCACGCGCACCAACGAGCTGCTCGAGCTCTCCACGGGCGACCGGCCGCGCGAGCTGCGGCGCTACCCGGCCGTCCGCCAGCCCGACACCGTGGCGGTCGACCAGTCCAACGGGCGCGTGTACGTGACGGGGACCGCCGACGGGGTGCTGCAGGTGCTCGACCCGGTCCTTACGGATCGGTGACGGTTGCCGCGCGCGGCTTGCCCGCGCGGGCACGAGCGTCGAGACTGAGCAGCTTGCCGTCCAACGGGCACCGCCGCGCGTCGCTGCTCGTCGTCGACGACGAGCCGACCATCACCGAGGTCCTGTCGCGCTACTTCGAGCGCGCGGGCTACGCCGTGCGCGTCGCCGCCACCGGCCCGCGCGCGCTCGACCTCGCGTCTGAAGCGCGCCCCGACCTGGTCGTGCTCGACCTGATGCTGCCCGGGATGGACGGTCTCGAGGTGCTGCGGCGACTGCGGCGCCTCGGCGACGGCGGCGCGCGCGACCGCCTGCCGGTGATCCTGCTCACCGCCCGCGGAGAGGAGTCCGACCGCATCACCGGGCTGCGCCTCGGCGCCGACGACTACGTCGTCAAGCCGTTCTCCCCGGCTGAGCTGGTCGCCCGCGTCGATGCCGTGCTGCGCCGCGCCGACCCCACGCCAGATCGCGACGAGCCGCTCGAGCTCGGTCGCCTGCGAATCGATCCGGCGAGCCGCCGCGTCCACGTGGACGGCGAGGAGGCGGCGCTGACCCAGCGCGAGTTCGACCTTCTGCTGTACCTGGCCCGCCATCCAGGGCAGGTCTTCTCGCGCGACCAGCTCATGGACGCGGTCTGGGACTACTCCTTCTACACCGACACCTCGACCGTGACCGTTCACATCCGCAGGCTGCGCGCGAAGATCGAAGCGGACGCCACCAGCCCCGCCCACGTGCAGACCGTGTGGGGCGTGGGCTACCGCTTCCAGCCGTGAGCGCGCGCCGTTCGGCCCTCCTGGTCCTGCTGAGCGCCGCGCCGCTGGCCGCGCTGGTGGGGGCGCTCTACGGGAGGCGCGACGGGCTCGTCACGCTGGCCCTGCTGATCGCGCTGGGCGGCAGCTCGCTGGCCGTGGCCCACCGGGTGGGCCGCCGCCGCGCTCGCCTGGGCTCGCTGCGGCGGCGCTTCTCGCTCGGCGTCGCGCTCGTGGTCGGCCAGTTGGTGGTGGCGCTCGCCGCCGGAGCGGCGTTGATGTTCGTCTCCACGCACGACCTCGTCCTGGGGCTCGTGCTCGCGGTGATGGCCGGGATCGTCGCCGCGCGCGCCGCCCAGTTGCTGGCCCAGCGCGCGATGGCCGACGTCGACGAGCTGCGCGCCACGCTCGTCGCGGTCGGAGAGGGCTCGCGCGAGCCCGCGGCGGTGCCCTCCTCCGCGAGCGAGCTCGCCGACCTCGCCGCCGCCGCGAACGCCGCGATCGCCAAGCTCGACCAGGCCGAGACGGCGCGGCGCAACCTGATCGCCGCCGTCTCCCACGACCTGCGCACGCCGATCACCTCGCTGCGCCTGCTCGCCGAGGCCGTGGACGACGACATCGTCGACGAGGCCACGCGCCGTCGCTACCTCGCGCAGATGAGCACGCACCTGCGCGCGCTGTCGGCGCTGATCGACGATCTCTTCGAGCTCTCGCGGCTGGAGGCGGGCGACATCTCCTGGTCGCTGCAGCAGGTGAGCGTGCAGGAGCTCGTCGAGGAGACCGTCGACGCCTTGCGCCAGGAGGCCGACGCGCGCGGCGTGCACGTCCACACCGAGGTCCCGGCCTCGGTGGGCGAGGCCCATGGTCATCCCGAGCGCTTGCAGCGCGTGCTGGTCAACCTGATCCAGAACGCCCTGCGCCACACGCCCGAGGACGGCTCGGTGACCGTCCGGGCGCAGGCCGAGGCGTCGGCGCTGGTCATCGAGGTCGCCGACACCGGCGTGGGGATCAGCGAGGCCGACCGGGCGAGCGTGTTCGAGCCGTTCTTCCGCGGCGGCACCGACGTGGCGCGCACCCGCGCCGGCGCGGGACTGGGGCTCGCGATCTCGCGCGCCATCGTCGAAGCGCACGGCGGACAGATCTGGTTGGCGAGCCGCAGCGTAGGAACCAGCGTGTGCTTCTCGCTTCCACGGATCGAGCCGGGACTTGGCGCGTCGGCGTCCGCCGTCGGGAACCCGGCGGGGTAGGAGACGTAACCGTGCTGTTCGATTCCTCCCCTAGCGTTGAAGCGCGTGAGCCCTCCGCACCTCCGCTGCACCCCCTCGAGCTCTACGGCCGCCTGCTCGACGCGGCCTCCGGCGACGACGGCGTGGAGGGCGCGGTGCTCCGCCACGCCGACGGCGCGACCGAGCCGCTCGCGCTGCACCGCTGGCTCGGCCCCGCGACCAGCGACGACCGGATCGCCCTGCACGGCATCGCCGGGCCGGTGCTCGACGTCGGCTGCGGCCCGGGCCGCCTGCTGGCCGCGCTCTCGGACGCCGGGCACCCCTCGATGGGCATCGACGTCTCGCCGGTGGCCGTGCGCCTGGCGCGCCGCGGCGGGGGCCGGGCGATGATGGGCACCGTCTTCAGCCCGAGCCTCGAAACCGGCTGGGGCACCGTGCTGCTCATGGACGGCAACGTCGGCATCGGCGGGCGCCCGTCGCGCCTGCTCGCGCGGGTGGCCGCGCTGCTGCGCCCCGGTGGCCAGGTGATCGCCGAGCTCGAGCCCTCCGAGTGCGGCAGCCGCACCGACCGCATCCGCCTGGAGTGGGGCGAGCACGCGAGCGACTGGTTCTCGTGGGCGCGGCTGGACGCTGAGGGGCTCGCCGCGGCGGCGACGACCGCCGGCCTGCGGGTCGTGGAGGTCTTCGGCGCTCCCGGCCGCCGCTTCGCGCGGCTCGTGCACCACTCGTGAACCTCGCGCGGCTGTTCCCCGCGACCGCCCCGCCCGGGCCGTTTCGCCCCGGCTTCTTCAAGAGCCCGCTGCGGGGGCCGTGGCTGACCGCGATCCTGGGCTCGCTCCTGCTGGTGGCGATGACGATCGTGGCCCTCACGGGCTTCCTCTCCCACGCCGCGTACATGCCCGACCTGGGGCGCAACGCGATCGTCCCTGCCGGCGCGGACCTGCCGCTGACCTTCGGCTGGCCGCTGCACCCGTCCTGGCTCTATGCCCTCAATCAGGGCCTGCACGTGACACTCGGGATCATCGTCATCCCGCTCGTGCTCGCCAAGCTGTGGTCGGTCATCCCGCGCCTGTTCGCCTGGCCGCCCGTCGCCACCCCGGCGATGGCGATCGAGCGCCTGGCGATCGGGCTGCTGGTCTCGAGCGCCGTCTTCCAGCTCGCCACCGGCGTGGCCGACGCGCAGAACTACTACCTGTTCAAGTTCAACTTCGTCGTCGCCCACTACTACGGCGCGATCGTGTTCGTGGCCTCGATGGCCGTCCACGTGATCGTGAAGATGCCCGTCGTGCTGCGGGCCTACAGCGAGCGCGGCGTGCTCGCGCCGCTGCGCGACGACCTCGCGCACACCGTGCCCGAGCCGCGCGACGAGGACGGGCTCGTGGCGGCGGAGCCGGCGGCGCCGAGCATCACGCGGCGCGGCCTGCTCGGCCTCGTCGGAGCCGGCTCGGGGCTGCTGCTCGTCGCTACCGCCGGGCAGACGATCGGCGGGCCGCTGCGCCGGCTCGCGTTCCTGGCCCCGCGCGCCGAGCAGCCGGGCTCGGGGCCGAACGCCTTCCAGGTCAACAAGACCGCGATGGGCGCCGGGATCAAGCCGAAGATGACGGGCGCCGACTACCGGCTCACGGTCGGCCTGGGGAACCGGACGCAGGCCTTCAGCCGCGAGGACCTGCTGGGGATGCCCCAGCGGACCGAGACGCTGCCGATCGCCTGCGTCGAGGGCTGGTCGACCACGCAGACCTGGACGGGGGTGCCGCTCGCCGAACTCGCGCGCGTGGCCGGCGCGACGGGCGCGCGCGCCGTGTTGGTCGAGTCCCTGCAGCCCGCCGGGATCCTCAACCAGGCGACACTCAGCCGCGACCAGTTCTCAGACGACCGCGCGCTGCTCGCGCTGAAGGTCAACGGCGCCGACCTCTCGCTCGACCACGGCTACCCCGCGCGCATCATCGTCCCGGCCCTGCCGGGGGTCCACAACACCAAGTGGGTCAAGGCCCTCACCTTCGAGTCCAAGGCATGAAGCGGCTGCGCGAGCACTACGGGGACACCCCGCTGCACCTGCTGGCGCACCTGGCGGCGCTCGCGCTGGCGGGCTTCGCGGTGTTGCAGCTCGTGGGCTCGCGCGCCGTGGGCAACATCGCGCTGTGGTTCCTCGGCGCGGTGATCCTCCACGACTTCCTGCTGCTGCCGTTCTACGCGGGGATCGACCGCGTCGGCAGCCGGCTCGCCCGCTCGGTCCGCGCCGTCAACTACCTGCGGGTCCCGCTCGCGCTCTCCGCGCTGCTGCTGCTCGTCTACTTCCCGGTCATCCTCAGCCGCAGCACGAGCACCCTCGACGGCGTCAGCGGCGCGCAGCACAGCGGCTTTCTCGGCCGCTGGCTGCTGGTGACCGCCGCGCTGTTCGTGGTCTCCGCCGTGCTCTACGTGGTTCGCGGCCGCCGCGCCGCGGCGTGAAGCTGCCCGACCTCGAGCTGCGCGACCACGGCGGCAACCTGCGCCGGCTCTCTGACCTCGTCGGCGGCGACCCCACCGTCCTGCAGACCTATCGCGGGCCCTGGTGCCCGAAGGAGCAGCGCTACTTCCGCCGCCTGCTGGCGCTGCAGGACGAGGCTGAGGTCGCCTACACGCGGATGCTGTCGCTCAGCGTCGACCCGCCGGAGGTCGCGGCGGCGTTCCGCGCCGGGCTCGGCGCGCGCTGGACGTTCCTGTGCGACCCGGAGCGCACCGCGCTCGAGCAGCTCGGCCTGCGCGAGACCACGGACACGACCCACGACCCCTACGTCCCAGTCGTGTTCGTCGTGCGCCCGGACCTGACCGTTCACAGCCGCTACGACGGCTACTGGTACTGGGGGAGGCCGAGCCCCGACGAGCTCGTGCGCGACCTGCGCGAGCTCTCGCGCGAGCTGCGCTCCGACTGGGAGGCGCCCACGCCGTGAGCCGCTGGGTCGCGCTGCTCGACGAGGTGCCCGATGGCGCGTGGGCGAGCGCGGAGTTCGCCGGCGGGCACCTGGTCGTGTGGGACGAGCAGGTCGAGGGCGCTCTGCGGGCCGACCCGCGGGCGTTCGACGCCTCCGGCGCGGAGGCCTGGGTCTCCTGGGTGCGCCCGCCCGACGACGTGAGCATCCTGTTCGACGACGGCTCGGTCCAGCGCGCGCGCCAGCTCGTGCTCGCCGGGCCGCCGCCGCTGGCCTGCACCACGCTCGTGCGCGACGGCTCGCACTTCGCCGGCGCGCTGAGCGCGTTCGCCGCGGAGTCAGACCTGCGCGACGACCCCTTCGCCCGCATCTGGCCCGCGCGACAGGGGCTCGCGGGCCCGGGGCTGATCGGCCGCCCGCTGCCTCCGACGGGTCCGGTGCTCGAACGCTACGCCGGCGCGCCGTGGCCGGTGGACCGCTTCGGCTCCAGCTGAAGCGCCGCGACCGCCGCGGCGAAGCGCCCGTGGGGCGCGAGCGCCGCGACGGTGCGGGCGTCCTCGATCGAGTCGACGTCGAGTAGGGGAGGGAGGGTGGCCACGCGCAGGCCGAGCGTCGCCAGCCGCGCGCGCTGCAGCGTGCCCGTGCGGCGCTCGCTCATCGGCACGCCCTCGAACACGCGCCGGTCGGCGCGCGCGAGGCCGATCGTCCAGTAGCCGCCGTCGGTCGCGGCGCCGAATACGGCGCCGGCGCCGTCGCTGAGCGCGCGGATGCCCTCGTCGAGCAGCTCCGGGGTGAGCTGCGGGGTGTCCATCCCGACGAGCAGCGCGGGCGCGCCGGCGTCCTCGAAGGCCGCGGCGAGGCGCTCCTCCAGACCGCGACCGCGCTGGGGCACGACCTCGAAGCCGGCGGGGAGCCACGGGCCCGGCGCGCCGTCGAGGACGAGCACGCGGCGGGCCGGCAGCGTGGCGCGCGCGGCAGCGGCGAGCGTGTCCTCGATCGCCGCCTGAGCGAGCCCGGCCGCCTGCTCCGGGGTGCAGGGCGGGGTCAGGCGCGTCTTGACGCGGCCCGGGACCGGGGCCTTGGCGATCACCAGCAGCGCGACGCCGGCCATCAGAGCACCGCGGCCATGTCGCGCACCGTCCGCGCGGTCCCGCGCACGGTCCCGGTCACCTTGGAGCGCCCTTCGCGGGGGCGGTAGGCGACGGCGACCTCCTCGATCCGCCAGCCCGCTCGCGCGGCGCGCACGACCATCTCCAGCGGCCACCCGAAGCGGCGGTCCTGGATCCCGAGCGCCAGCAGCGCCTCGCGCCCGGCGGCGCGCATCGGGCCGATGTCGCGCAGCGCCACGCCGGTGCGCCGGCGCACCTCGAAGGCGAGCGCGCGATTGGCAAGCCGCGCGTGCAAGGGCCAGGCGCCACGCTGAGCGGCGCGGGCGCCCAGCATCAGGTCGGCCGCGCCGGCGGCGACCGGGTCGGTGACGCGCGGCAGCTCGCGCGGGTCAAAGGACGCGTCGCAGTCCATGAAGCAGACGACGTCGGAGCGGGCGGCGGTCAGCCCGGCGAAGCACGCCGCGCCGAAGCCGGGGCGGGGCTCGCGCACGACGGTCGCGCCGAGCGAGGCGGCGAGCTCGCCGCTGCCGTCGGTCGAGCCGTTGTCGACCACGATCGGCTCATAGCCCTCCGGCATGCGCTCGAGCACCCAGGGCAGCGCCTCGCGCTCGTCGAGGACCGGAAGGACGACCTGGTGCACGGTCCGGCATCCTAGGCGCATGGCAGCGGCGATCCTCGTGACCGGCGGCGCGGGCTTCATCGGCTCGCACATCGTCGACGCCCTGGTGGAGACCGGCGCGAGCGTGCGCGTCGTGGACGCGCTGCTGCTCGCGGCCCACAGCCGGCGGCCGGACTACCTCAACCCCGAGGCCGAGTGGATCGAGGGCGACCTGCGCGATCCCGCGGTTGCCGAGCGCGCCGTCGCCGGCGTCTCCGCCGTCAGTCACCAGGCCGCGATGGTGGGGCTCGGCGCCGACATCAGCGACATCGCCGACTACGTCGGCCACAACGAGCTCGCGACCGCCCAGCTGCTTCGCGCGCTCGCCGCCGGGCGCTTCACGGGCCCGCTCGTGCTCGCCTCGAGCATGGTGATCTACGGCGAGGGCCGCTACGTCTGCGAGGACCACGGCGCCGTGCGGCCGGGGCCGCGGGAGCCCGCCGACCTCGACTCCGGGCGCTTCGAGCCGCCCTGCCCCGTCTGCGGCCGCAGGCTCGAGCCCGCGACGGTGAGCGAGGACGCGCCCGCCGACCCGCGCAACGTCTACGCGGCGACCAAGCTCGCCCAGGAGCACCTCTGCTCGGCGTTCTCGCGCGAGACCGGCGTCCCGGTCACGGCGCTGCGCTACCACAACGTCTACGGGCCGCGGATGCCCCGCGACACGCCCTACGCCGGCGTCGCGAGCATCTTCCGCAGCGCGCTCGAAGCGGGGCGCGCGCCGCACGTGTTCGAGGACGGCGGGCAGCGGCGCGACTTCGTCCACGTTCGCGACGTCGCGCGGGCGAACCTGCTCGCGCTCGGCGCACCCGAGCCCGTCCGCGGGGCGTTCAACGTGGCGAGCGGAACGGCCCGCACCGTGCTCGACATGGCCCGCGCGCTCGCGGCGGCGTTCGAGGGCGCGCCCGAGCCGGTGGTGACCGGCGAGTGGCGCGCCGGCGACGTCCGCCACATCGTGGCCTCGGCGCTGCGCGCCTCCGAGGCGCTCGGCTTCTCCGCGCGGGAGGATTTCCACGTGGGCATGCGGGAGTTCGCGACGGCGCGGCTGCGCTAGGCGAGCCGATTGCCGGGCACCCGCGCGGGCTCGCGCTCGGGCGCGCCGCGTCGGCGCGAGGGGGCGGCCGGCGGCCGGTCCCCCACGTGGTCGCGGCGCCGCGCGGGCCACGGCTCGGCGTCGGGCAGCGGGAGGCCCTGCGGGCCGGTCGGGGGCGGCGGAGCGTCGGGCTCGGAGCCTCCGCGGAAGTCGTCCTCGCCGCCGCTGTCGTCGTCGTCCTCGCGCAGCCGGAAGAACCACACGAGCCACGCGACCAGGGCGCCGACGTCGAAGAAGCGCAGGCCGACCATGAAGATCCAACCCTGGAGGGTCACCCTCCGGGCAGGATAGTCAGCGGGGGCCGATGCGCAGCGTCTGGGTCGAGAGCCCGACGCGTCCGCGCTCGTCAGAGAGCACGCCGACGCAGAGCCCGGCGCCGGCCGGGCCCGGGCGCGTCACCGCGTCCATCGCCATCCACTCGCCCTCGGGCTCGCGCTCGAGGTTGATCCCGAGGTCGACGTTGACGAACGACCAGCGCTCCCAGTCGAGCTCCGCCGAGATCCCGCTGGCCGCGTCGGCCATCACGAGCAGGCGCTGCAGCGGCGCCGGCCGCTCACCCTCCACCAGCGCGACGCGCAGCCGCGTCCAGGCAGCGGCCGGCCCCGGCGCGTCGAACGTCCCGGCGCTGAAGCGCCAGTCGAGCGCCGCGTGGTAGGCGACGGGCTCGGTCCAGAACGCGGGCAGGACCATCGGGCGGCCCTGCTCGGGCGGGGGCGCGGGAGGGTCCGGCGCCACGAGCGCCTCGGGCAGGTCCACGGGCTCGCAGCGCAGGCGCCACGCGGTCAGCCGCATCAGCGCCTGGTCGCTCGCGGCGTCGGTGAGCGTGGCCTCCAGGAGCTCGACGTTTCGCCCGGGGCGCAGAATGCGCGTCTGGACGGTGTGCGGCGCGACCGGGACCGGGCGCAGGATGTCGTAGCTGAGCCGCGCGGTGAGCGCCGGCGCGAGGCCGCTCGCCCGCTCGACGGCGCGGGCCAGCAGCGCCGCGGGCGGCCCGGCGTGCTGAAACCCGGGGTCCCACGGGCCGCGCGTCAGCCCGGTGGGGCGGAAGCGCTCGCCGTCGGGCTCGTAGAGGCAGGAGGGGAGGTCGGTCACCCCTCCTAGGATGCAGGGCCGTGGCCGCCCCTGTCGTCGTGACCCACTTCAGCGACCCCGGCTGCCCGTGGGCCTACTCGGCGGGCCCCGCGCTCACGGTGCTGCGCTGGCGCTACGGGGCGCAGCTGGACTGGCGCCTGGTCACGATCGGGCTGACCGAGCGCGCCGAGCAGTACGTCCAGCGCGGCTACACGCCCGCCAAGTCGGCGCGCGGCTATCTGAAGTTCCGCCGTTACGGGATGCCGTTCGCCACCGAGCCGCGCCCGCGCATGGCCGGCACGGGCACCGCCTGCCGCGCGATCGTGGCCACGCGCCTGCTCGCGCCCGAGCGCGAGGACGCCGTGTTCCGTGCGCTGCAGTACGGCTGGTTCACGACGCCGCTGGTGCTCGACGAGCCCGCCGACATCGCGCACGCGCTCGCGCGCGTCGACGGTCTCGACGTCCCCGCGGTGCTCGGCGCGCTGCAGGACCCGGAGGTCGAGCGGGCCTACGAGGCCGACCGCGCCGAGGCCCGCACGGCCGAGGGCGGCCCGACCCACTTCCAGGGCAAGGCGGCCCAGACCGACGGCCCCGTGCGCTTCACGGCGCCGTCGCTGGTCTTCGAGACCGGCGCCGCGCGGATGGAGGCCGGGGGGTTCCAGCCCGTCGAGGCCTATGACGTCGCCATCGCGAATCTCGACCCGACCTTGGAGCGCAGGCCGCCGCCGCAGGATCTCGGCGAGCTGCTCACCGCATTCGGCGACGGGCTGGCCACGCAGGAGGTCGCCGCGGTGCTCGCCGAGGGCAACGAGCCCCCTGACCGCGGCGCGGCCGAGGCCGCGCTGATCGACCTCGTGGCCGCAGGGAGCGCGCGGCGCGAGGGCGTCGGCGACGACGCAGTCTGGCATCCCGGCTAGGCTCTCGTTCATGGAGCAACACGCAACCGTGCTGGTGACCGGAGGAGCCGGCTTCATCGGCTCCCATGTCGTCGACCATCTGATCGCCGCGGGCCACCGCCCGCGCATCTACGACCTCCGGCCCTCGCCCTACCACCCCGAGGTGGAGCTCGTCGAGGGCGACCTGGGCGACCTGGACCGCCTGGCCACGGCGATGCGCGGCTGCGACGCGGTGATGCACCTCGCCGCCGCGGCCGACGTCAACGAGGTCGAGGCCGACCCCGCCGAGTCCGAGCGGCGCAACGCGCGCGGCACCCTGCACGTGCTGGAGGCGGCGCGCCGCGCCGAGGTGCAGCGCGTGATCTACGCCTCGACGATCTGGGTCTACTCCGACACCGAGGCGGAGCTGATGGACGAGACGCTCACCCTGGCGCCTCCGAGCCATCTCTACACCGCGACCAAGCTCGCGGGCGAGCTCTACTGCAACTCCTATCGCGAGCTCTACGGCCTCGAGTCGACGATCCTGCGCTTCGGGATCCCCTACGGCCCGCGCGCGCGCCCCGCGGCCGTGATCCCGGCCTTCGTCGGCCGCGCGCTGTCGGGTGAGGCGCTGACGGTGGCCGGCGACGGCAGCCAGTCGCGGCGCTTCGTCTACGTCGAGGACCTCGCCGACGCGGTCGTGCGGGCGCTCGCGCCGGTGGCCGCCAACCGCACCTACAACCTCGTCGGCTCCGACGACGTCACGATCGCCGAGATCGCCACGACGGTCTGCGCGCTGGTCGGCGACGTCGAGATCACGCGCGTGCCCGGCCGCTCGGGGGACTTCGCGGGGGCCCCGGTCTGCGGCGAGCGCGCGGCCGCCGACCTCGACTGGCGCCCGACGACCTCCTTCCGCGAGGGCGTGCGCCGCTACATCGCCTGGCACAAGGAGGACGCCGCGCTCGCGGCTGCGCCCTCCGCGCTCCGCCACCGCGTCGCCGTCGGCGCCTGGTTGCTGCGCCGCGCGGCGCTTTCGTTCGCCTTCGCCGCGCTGGTCGCCACGCTGCTCATCGGCCTCGCCAGCCTCGCGCCCGTCGACGGCGACATGGACGTCTATGACACCTTCGGGGCCGTCCTGGTGCTGATGCTCCCATTCGTGCTGATGAGCGGGTTCGACTGGGACCCGCCGCGCCGCCGGCTGATCCAGACCGTGTGCTTCACGCTCGCCGGCGTACAGCTCGCGCTCGTCGTGGTGCCCTGGCCGGGGATCTTCGACGGCCTGGCCGACCACCATCACGTGTTCTTCGTGCTCAGCGCGCTGAGCGCGTGCGTCGCCGCGCGCATCGGCTCCTCCAGCCCGCGCCTGCGCGACCTGCTCGCGGTCGCCGGCGAGTGACGCCGGTCGCCTCCCAGGAGGCGCTCGGCCGGTTCGCGATCGGGTTCGACGATCGCGACCGCGAGCGCCTGCACGGCCTCTGGGACGAGGTCATCACCAGCCAGCGGTGGTCGGAGGGGCCGCAGACCGCGGCCTTCGAGGCGGCATGGAGCGCCTGGAACCGGCTCGGCTCGGTCGCGTTCGGCAGCTGGACCGGGGCGGCGCTGGCGGCGCTGAACTACGCGGGGGTGCGCGGCGAGACCGTGCTGTGCCCGTCGAACACCTTCATGGCCACGCCGCTCGCGGCGCTGCACGCGGGTGCGGACGTGCAGTTCGTGGACTGCAACCGCGAGGACCTCTGCATGTCCTTCGCCGACTTCGAGGCCAAGGTCGCGCGCCACAAGCCGCGCGCGGCGATCCTCGTCCACATCGGCGGCCACGTTGCCTTCGAGGTCGAAGCGATCGCCGAGCTGTGCCGCGCCGAGGGGATCTTCCTGCTCGAGGACTGCGCGCACGCCCACGGCGCCGACTGGAACGGGCGCCGGCCCGGCAGCTGGGGCGACGCGGGGGCGTGGTCGTTCTACGCGACCAAGACCGTCTCCACCGGCGAGGGCGGCATGCTCGCCTCCCGCGACGAGGGCCTGCTCGAGTTCGCGCGCGCCTTCCGCAACTACGGCAAGCCCGAGCACGAGGTCGCCGGGCTGAACTTCCGCCTCAGCGAGTTCACGGCGGCGCTCGGGCTCGTGCAGACCGAGCGGATGCCCGAGATCGTCGAGTGGAAGAACCGCGCCGCGCGCGAGCAGCTCGACCCGCTGCATCCCGGCCGCCTGCAGCTGCCCGACGGGATGACCTCGGGGCTCTACAAGTACCTGACCTTCGACCCGGTCGAACGCTCGACCGGCAAGGTCTACGACGAGCCGTGCCACCGGCTGATGGGCCACCCCGACGACCTGCCGAACAGCGACTGGGTGGCCGAGCACCATTGGTGCGTCCCGATCTACTACCGCCCCGAGGGCTGAGCGACCTCGGCAGGGCCGGTGAGCGGCGCGGTGTGCAGCCCGCTCGCCGCGACCGCCTCGAGCAGGCGTGGCAGCGCGGCCGCCGTGGCGCGCCAGGAGCCGGCGGCGCTGTAGCGGTCGGAGTCATGAAGCAGGACCACCTCGCCCGCGGTCAGCTCGCCGCCGATCGTCGCGAGGATCGACTCCGCGGTCGCCCGGCGCCGCCAGTCGCGGCCCCAGCGGCTCCACAGCAGCGGCGTCAGGCCGCGCGCACGCAGCTCGTGCAGGGCCCCGGAGGAGTACACGCCGTAGGGGGCGCGGTGCAGCCGCGGCGCGGCGCCGGTCGCCTCGCCGACGGCGGCGGCGCAGCGGTCGAGATCCGCGCGCAGCGCGCGGCGCGGCAGCCTGGGCAGTGCGCGGTGGCGGTGGCCGTGCAGCGCGACCGCGTGCCCGGCCGCGGTGATCTCGGCCGCCAGCGCGGGCGAGCGCAGCACCTGCTCGCCGACCAGGAAGAACGTCGCGCGGGCACCCTCGCGCGCGAGCGCTTCGAGCACCGCCGGGGTGCCCTGCGGGTGCGGCCCGTCGTCGAAGGTGAGGGCGACCGTGCCGGCCAGCGCTGAGCGCGTCGCGATCCCCAGCCGCTCGGCGAGGCCGGGGACCACGGGCGCGAGCGGCGTCAGGGCCGAGCGGACGGCGGTCACGCCGGCGATGATGTCAGGCGCCCGGTGACCGGCTCGGTCGCGGCCGGGGCTGCGCTCGCCGCCGTCGCCGCCGTCTGTTACGACGGCGCGGTGGCGCTGCAGGCGCTCGAGGCGCGCGCGCTGCCCGAGGCCCGAGCGGGCGTCGGGTTCATCGCCGGACTGGTCCGCCGCCCGCGCTGGCTGGCGGCGACCGCGCTCGGCGCGCTCGGCTGGCCCTTCCAGCTCGGCGCGCTCGCGCTCGCGCCGCTGACGATTGTGCAGCCGACACTGGCGTTCGGCCTGATCGTCCTGCTCGTGCTCGGCGCGCGCTGGCTGGGGGAGCCCGCGGGCGTGCGCGAGCTGGTTGGCGTGGGGACGATCGCCGTCGGGGTCGGGCTGCTGGCCTGGGCCGCGCCGGAGGACTCCAAGGTGCACGCGAGCACGCTCACGCTGGTGCTCGTGCTTGGCACGCTGAGCGTGCTCGCGGCTGTGCCGTGGCTGTCGCGCGGCCGGCTGCCGGGCTGGCTGCTGGTCGTCGGCGCCGGCTGCGCGTACGCGTGCTCGGCGATCGGCTCCAAGCTGCTCGTCGACGCCGCGCAGGCGTCGCAGTGGGGTGAGGCGGCGGGCTTCGCCGCGCTGACCGCGACCGTCGCGGGGCTCGGGATCGCCGACGAGATGGTCGCGCTGCAGCGCGTCTCGGCGGCATGGACGGCGTCGGGGGCGTTCGTGGCCCAGACCGTGATCCCGGTGCTTCTCGCGCCGCTGCTGGTCGGCGAGTCCTGGGGCGCGACGCCGCTCGGGGGCGGGGTGATCGTCATCGGCCTGGTCGCGGTGACGGCGGGCACGGCTCGGCTGAGCGCGTCGCCCGGGGTCAGGCGCCTGGTCGAGGGCTCCCATCAGGAGGACGGGTGAGCGCGAGCACGGCGTCGGCGGCGGCCGGCAGCGCGGCGAACGAGCGGTCGGGCGTGCGCGGCGCCGTGAACGCGTGCTGGAGCGCGGCGGCGAGCTGCGTGGGCGTGTCGGCGACCTCAGCGAGCCCGAAGCGCCGGTAGGCCCGGTTGTTGGTTCGGATGTGGCCGATGCCCCAGCCCCAGGAGATCGCCCACGTTCCCGTCATCTGCGCCTCGAGCACGGTCAGGCCCGCGGTCGAGTGCACGAGCGCGTCGGCGGCGGCCAGCCACTCGGGGATCCGGTCGGTGAAGCCCTCCGCGCGCACGCGCGGCTCGCCGGCGAAGTCGCGCTCCAGGCGCTCGCGCAGCCCGGCGTTGTTGCCGCACAGGCAGACCGCGGTCGCACCCGGGATCGCCAGCACTGCGCTCGCGGCCTGCTCGAGGTCGCCGACGCCCCAGCCGCCGCCGGAGACGACGGCCACGCCGCCGGCGGCCGGCAGCCCGAGCGCGGCGCGCGCCTGGGCGCGGGCGGGCGGAGCCTCGAACTGCGGGCGCGAGTAGCCGCGCACGTGGCGGATCGCGGCTGCGGGTCCCGCGTACTCGCGCACCTCAGCATCGGACTCGGCGTGGATCACGTGGTGCTCGTCGATCCCCGGATGCGCCCAGAAGCGCAGCGACGCAAGGTCGGTGACGGCCGAGACGACCGGGACTGCGAGGCGCCCGGCGCGTCGCGCCATGCCGAGCAGCTGCGTCGTCCCGGGGTAGGTCGAGACGATCACGTCGGGCGCCGCGCGGCGCAGCAGCCGCCGCAGCCCCGGGCCGCCGAGCACGACGCCGAGCGCGACCGTCAGCCAGCGCGTGGGGGGGAAGGCGGTCATCAGCCAGTACTCGGCGTCGAACAGCCACGGCATGCGGTGAAGGACCGTCTCGGTGGAGCCCCGCATGATCGAATGGATGACCGGCCCCATCGCGTCGAGCCCGTCGGCGATCGCCACCTCCGCTCCGCGTTGGAGCAGCGCGTCGGCCAACAGCTGCGCCGGCAGGTCGTGGCCCGCGCCGACGTCCGCGGTGAGGATCAAGACACGGGGCATCTCCGGCGTGCATCCTGGCGCACGGGGTAAGCGAACGTCATGGCCTCAGAACCCGCTTACATCTCGCGAGTGCGCATCGAGCGCCTCGGAGGCCCGCAGCGCCTCGCCTATCTGCCGGCCGAGAGCGAGCCCGTCGCCTTCGGCGTCCACAGCGAGGTCGCCGCGCACTACGGCGTCTCACCCGATCAGTACCCACCGCACGCGACGACTCTCGACTACGTGGTCGCCGCGGCCGGCGGGTGACTGGCCGGCACCTTCGCCGGCGCGCTGGAGGCGCGTCAGATCGAGGTCGATCCAGAGCGCTACGAGGCCGAGGCGGTCGGCGAGATCGTCGATGACAACGGCGTCCTGGTGATCGAGCGGATCACCGTCTACTACCGGCTTCCGGTCGCCGAGGACCGCCGCGCCGACGTCGAGCGGGTCCACGGCATCCACGCCCGCGGCTGCCCGGTCGCGCGCAGCCTCGAGGGCGGGATCGAGATCAGGACCGAGCTCGAGATGGTGTGACCGCGGTCGCCGCCCGGCGGGCGGCGACCCACGACCAACCGGTGAGGCGCTGAGGCATGCTCTTGCGGGCGAGGGCGCGGCAGGGCTACAACGGTGCGATGGCTTCGGAACGGCTTGATGCGGTCGTGCGAGTGGCCGGTGCAGACGACATCGGCGCGATCGCGTCGCTGCGCTCGGTGTGGAGCGCCGGCACCGATGAGGACCCTGGGTTCGAGAGGCGCATGGCCGCCTGGATTGCCGCTGAAGGCGATCGTCGCACGACCTGGCTCGCCGCGTTCGGCGACTCGCCGGTGGGCACGGCGTCCATGTTGGAGTACCGGCGGATGCCTCGCCCAGGACGCCCGGACTCGCGCTGGGGCTACGTCGGCAACATGTTCGTGCACGAGCGGTTCCGCAACCGCGGCATCGGCTCGGCGCTCCTGACGACGATCATCGCCGTCGCCGACGAGCGTGGCTACGCGCGCCTCGTGCTCTCGCCCAGTGCACGAGCGCGGCCGTTCTACCGCCGGGCCGGGTTCGTCGTTCCCGACGATGCCGCGGGCGACGACCGCCTGCTCGTGCGCCCGAGAATGTCCTGAGCCCGGCCGGCGGCACGGCAGCTGTCCTGGATAGACGTCGCCATGCGACGCCTCGGCAGGACGGCTACCCCGCAAACCGATCCGGGTCGAAGGGGGAGAGGTCGAGTGCCGGGCGCTCCCCGCACAGCGCCGCGGCGACCAGCTCGCCGGTGATCGGCCCGAGGCCGACGCCCGCGCCCTCGTGGCCGGTCGCGACCCACAGCCCGGGGACCGCGCGCGACGGGCCGATGGCGGGGAGGCCGTCGGGCAGCCACGGGCGCAGGCCCGCCCAGGCGTCCTCGACCTCGAGCGTCGTCACCGCGGGGAGGATGCCCGCGGCGCGCGCCACCAGCTTCGCGGTCACCGCCGGGTCGACCGAAGTGTCGAAGCCGCGGCGCTCGCGGCTCGAGCCCACGAGCACGTGCCCGTCCCAGGTCGTCTCCAGCACGGTGGAGATCTGCAGCGCGGCGTCGTCGCTCGCCACCGTGGCGAGGTAGCCGCCGTCGACGACCTTGTGGCGCACGCCGACGGCGCCCGCCGGGCCCAGGCGCACGAGCTGGCCCTTGCGCGGCTCCAGCGGCAGCTCCAGGCCCGCGCCCCGCGCCGGCGCGGCGCTCCAGGACCCGGCCGCGAGCACCACCGCGTCGGCCTCGCTCACGCCGTCCGGGGTCCGGACGCCCGAGCCCGGCTCGATCGCCTCCACGCGACAGCTGGTGTGAATGCGCGCCCCGGTACTCGCCGCCTCCTCCGCCAGCGCGCGCGCGATCGCCCGCGGGTCGCACTGGAGGTCGTCGGGGAACAGCGACGCGCCGAGGATCTCGGGCGCCAGGCCGGGCTCGAGTGCGCGCGCCCGCTCGGGCTCGAGCAGCACGCACCGGAGCCCGGCCGCGCGCATCGCCTCCAGCCGCGCAGGCTCGAGCGCGAGGCTCGCCTCGTCGCGATGGACGACCAACGCGCCCTTGCGGCGGATCCGCGCCGTCGCGCCGTACCTCTGCTCGATCGCGTCGAACGCCCCGCGCCCGAGCACCGCCAGCTCGAGCTCCGGCCCGGGCGGCTTGTCCGAGCACAGCACGTTGCCCTCGCCGAGGCCGGTCGTGCCGCCGGCCACCGGCCCGGAGTCGAAGAGATCGACGTCCACGCCGCGGGCGGCGAGCTCGCGCGCAGTGGCGGCGCCGACGATGCCGGCGCCGACGATCGCGACCCTCACAGGTCGAAGCCGGCGGGGAAGGGGTCGGAGGGATCGAGCAGGTACTGGCCCATGCCGGTGATCCACGCCCGGCCGGTGATCTCGGGCACGACCGCGGCGCGGCCGCCCACCTCGGTCGCCTCGACGAGGCGGCCGGTGAAGCGCGTTCCGATCACCGACTCGTGCACGAAGGGCTGCTCGAGCGCGAGCTCGCCACGGGCGTGCAGCTGCGCCATCCGCGCCGAGGTGCCGGTGCCGCAGGGCGAGCGGTCCAGCCAGCCCGGGTGGATGGAGACGGCGCCGCGGGCGTCCGCGCCGTCGCGCCCGGGCGCGGTGAAGAGCACGTGGCGCACGCCGCCGATCCGCGGGTCCTCGGGGTGCACGGGCCGCCCCTCAGCCTCGATCGCGGCCATGATCCGGGCGCCCTCGGCGATCAGCCTTGGCGCCTGCTCGGGCACGGGCGCCAGCCCCGCTGACGCGGCGTCGACGATCGCGTAGAAGTTGCCGCCGTAGGCGAGGTCGTAGCTCAGCGCCCTCCCGTCGAGCTCGACGACGGCGTCGCGGCGCTCGAGGAACGCGGGCACGTTGCGCAGCGTCACCGACGTCGCCGCGCCGTCGCGGACCTGCACGCGCGCCTGCACGAGTCCGGCCGGGGTGTCGAGCGCGACGACGGTCTCGGGCTCGCTCACCGCGACCATCCCGGTCTCCACGAGCACGGTGGCGACGCCGATCGTGCCGTGCCCGCACATCGGCAGGCAGCCCGAGACCTCGATGAACAGCACGCCCCAGTCGGCGTCCGGGCGCGTCGGGGGCTGCAGGATCGCCCCGGACATCGCGCCGTGGCCGCGCGGCTCGCGCATCAGCAGCCGGCGCAGATCGTCGAGGTGGCGCTCGAAGTGCAGCTTGCGCTCGAGCATCGTCGCGCCCGGCAGAGTGCCGACCCCGCCGGTGACCACGCGGGTCGGCATCCCCTCCGTATGCGAGTCGACCGCCGCGAAGACCCGGCTGGCCCTCAAACCGCCACCGCCTGCGCCCCCAGCGCCTCCAGCGCGGCGTCGAGCACAGCCCGCTGCTCCTTGGTCAGCGCCATCCGCGGGGGGCGGCAGGGGCCGCCCTCGAGTCCCACGGCGTCCATCCCGGCCTTGAAGTACTGGACGAGCTGCGGAGTCATGTCGAGGCGGGCGAGCGGCAGGATGCGGCCGTAGAGGACGCGCGCGGCGGCGAGGTCGCCGTCCTGGACGTGGCGCTGGAGCTCCGCGCACGCGGCGGGGGCGACGCTCGCAACGCCCGAGATCCAGCCGGTCGCGCCCGCCGCGTAGCCCTCGAGCGCCCAGTCGTCGCCGCCGACCAGTACCTCTAGCGCGCCGCCGGAGCCCTCGATCAGCGCGGGGATGCGCCGCGTGTCGCCCGAGCACTCCTTCACGGCGACCACGGTGTCGACCTCGCGGGCGAGCCGGATGAGGAAGGCCGGCAGCAGGTCGGTCCCGCCGCTGGCCACCGGGTTGTTGTAGGCCATGACCGGCAGGTCGGTGGCCGCCGCGACCTCGGCGTAGAAGGCCAGGACCTCGCGCTCGTCGCCGCCGTAGAGCAGGGGAGGGAGGAGCATCAGCCCGCCGGCGCCCGCGTCGCGCGCCGCCCGCGCGTAGTCGGCGGCCTGGGCGGCGGTCGGCGCGGAGATGCCCGCGGTCACGGTCACGCGGCCGGAGGCGGCGTCGGCCAGCGCCTCGAGCACCTCGCGGCGCTCGGAGGGGGAGAGGCTGCCGGCCTCGCCCATCGTCCCGTTGCCGACGAGGCCGGCCATCCCGGCGTCGAGCAGCTTGCTCGCGTTGCGGCGCAGCGCGTCGAGGTCGAGCGCGCCGCCGGGCCCGAAGGGCGTCGTGACGGCGGGGATGACTCCTGGGAAGTGCACGGGAAGCGGGCCTCCGGGGCTCGAGTGGCAGGCGTGAGCCAAGTATCGCTTCAATGTCCGTCATGACCACCCCGGACTCCCGTCACGCCCTCGTGAGCGGCGCCAACCGCGGCATTGGCCTCGAGGTGGCGCGCGAGCTGACGTCGCGTGGCTTTCAGGTGCTGCTCGGCGCCCGCGACCTCGGCGCGGGGGAGGCGGCTGCCGCGCAGGTCGGCGCCGGCGCGCGCGCCGTGGCACTCGACGTGACCGACCAGGCGAGCGTCGAGGCGGCCGTGCGCGGCCTCGAGCACCTCGACGTGCTGGTCAACAACGCGGGCGTCATCCCGGGTCACGGCACCGCGTCGGAGATGGACCCGGGGGAGGCCGACCGCGCGTGGCAGGCCAACGCGCTCGGCGCCTGGCGCCTGGCGGTCGCGGCGATCCCGCTGATGGGCCCCGGCGGGAGGATCGTCAACGTCTCAAGCGGGGCGGGCTCGCTCGCCGGCATGAGCACCTACGCGCCCGCCTACAGCGTGTCCAAGGCCGCCATGAACGCGATCACGCGCGTGCTCGCCGCCGATCTGGCGGGCACGGGCATCCTCGTGAACTCGGTCTGCCCCGGCTGGGTGCGCACCGACATGGGCGGGGCGGGGGCGTCGCGCTCGGTGCAGGAGGGGGCGGCAAGCGTGCTGTGGGCCGCGCTGCTCGAGGACGACGGACCGACCGGCGGCTTCTTCCGCGACGGGCAGCCGGTGCCCTGGTGAGCGCGCGCAGCGACCCGTTCGCGATCCTCGGCGTCAACGCGGGCGCGTCGGCGCGCGAGGTCACCAGCGCCTACCGCGAGGCCGCCAAGCGCTGGCACCCCGACCGCGGCGGGGGCGAGGAGGCCCAGCGCCGGATGGCCGAGGTCAACGTCGCCTACGACCTGCTGCGCGACGGCGGATGGCGCGCCCAGGCCGCGGCCCCGCCCGGCGCTCCGCACGCCCAGCCGGCCGCCGCGACCGGCCGCGGGGCATGGCTTCAACCCGCCATCCGCGAGGCGCTGGGGGCCGAGCTGCTGGCCGCGCTCACCGCCGGCGAGGACGTGCGCCTGGTGACGCCGGCCTCGACGTGGGCGAGCGCGCGCGCGCTGCTGGCGGTGACCGAGCGGCGGCTGCTGTGGCTGCTCGACGACGCGATCGCCAGCCGCGTGCAGTCGCTGCCGTTCGGCTCGATCGCCTCCGTCGAGCACCACCTGCGCCGCCCGCGCCGGCGCGTCGCGGTGCTGCGCCTGCAGACCGTGAGCGGCCGCCGCCTCGCCTTCTCCGAGCTGCGGCCCGCCACCGCCGCGGCGATCGCGCAGCGGATCGCGACCGGTCGCGCGGCGGCGCGGTAGGGCCAAGGCGTCATAACGCACGAAAGGCCCCACTTGCGCAGGGCCTCCGTTCCCGGTCATGGATCACCGCTGAACTACTACATCCCAGGACTCGTGTCTCTGCCTGGGCGGCATGACACTCCCGACCACCGGGACTGGCCGCCGCCCGTGAGGACGGCGCGTGGCCCGGCTGGAGGGCCCGAGGGCACTCCCGGCCGAGTGGGCGATCCGCCGGACCTCATACCGTAGCGGGCATGGCCGAACCGATCCCAGCACCGCCACACCTGACCGGCGCCGCCGTCACGCTCCGAGCGCTGCGCGAGCAGGACCTGCCGGCCGCCGCCGCGGCCTTCGCGGAGGACCCGGAGCTCGGCGTGGCGCTCGGGATGCCGCGCGATCCCACCGAGGCCGAGCTGCGCGAGCAGATGGCCGGCGACGCGCGCGGCCTCGAGGAGGGGCGCTTCGTGCGCTTCGCGGTCGCCGACCGCGAGAGCGACGCCTTCCTGGGCATGGTCGTGCTGTTCGAGCTCGACCGCCGTCACGGCCGCGCCGAGACCGGGTTCTGGCTCACGCCGGGCGCGCGCGGGCGCGGCGTCGCCACCGAGGCGATCGGGCTCGCGGTCGACTGGTCGTTTGAGGCGCTGGAGCTGCACCGCGTGGAGATGCGCACACTGCCCGAGCTCGAGCGCGTGCTGGCGCTCGCCGAGCGGCTCGGCTTCCAGAAGGAGGGCTTCGCGCGGGAGCGCAACGTGGAGCGCGGGCGGCGCGTGGACGTGGTCAGCCTGGCGGTGCTGAGGCCGGAGTGGACGGCCCCGGCGTCTGCTTCCAACGCTCGATAAGAACGGTTATGTAGACGCGACAGCGACGAAACCTGCGGCTCAGGCCACCGCGACGGCCCCGAACTCGTAGTGCACGCCGGTCACCTGCTCGGAGACCTCCCACAGCCGCCGCGCAGTCGTCTCGTCCATCGAGCGGCTGTTGGAGCTGACGACCTGTGGATGCCCGCGCGATTCCCCGGGCCCGCTCGGGCCGGCAAACGCGCCTCCGGGCAGGTCGGCCGTGGTCGCGGCGTAGAGCGTCGGCTCGGCGCCCATCGCGGCGCTCTGCGCGAAGAGCTTGTTGACCACGAGCTGGACGCGCTCGTTCAGGCTCGAGCCCGCCATCTGCGGGCCGGTCACCTGGAGGTTGGTCGCCGAGTAGCCGGGATGGGCGGCCACGCTGCGCAGCTTCGTCCCCGCCGCGCTCGCACGGCGTTGCAGCTCATAGGTGAACAGCAGGTTGGCGAGCTTTGACTGGCCGTAGGCGGGCCACTTGCGGTAGGAGCGCTCGCTCTGGAGATCCTCGAAGTTGATGCGCCCGATGCGGTGCATCATGCTCGACACGGTGACCACGCGCGGGTCGGGCCGGCGCAGCAGCGACTGCAGGAGCAGGCCGGTCAGCGCGAAGTGCCCGAGGTGGTTGGTGCCGAGCTGCATCTCGAAGCCGTCGGCGGTGCGGCGCTCGGGCAGCGCCATCACCCCGGCGTTGTTGACCAGCAGGTCGAGCCCGTCCCCGAAGCGCTCGGGCAGCGCGGCGGCGAACTCGCGCACCGAGGCGAGGTCGGCGAGGTCGAGACGGCGCACGTCCACGCGGCCGGTCATCTGTGCCGCGGCCTTCTCCCCGCGGCTCGTGTCGCGCACCGCCAGCACCACCTCGGCACCATGCTCGGCGAGCACCTTGGCGGCCTGCAGGCCGATACCGCTGTTGGCGCCGGTGACCACCACGGTCCGGCCGGTCTGATCGGGGATGGCCTTCGTTGTCCAGTCGCTCATGGCAGCGCTCCTACCCCGTCGGGCCCGCAGCCCATCCGAGCCGCTCGCGCGTGGCGCGCGGCAGCGCGCTGACCACGAGGTCGTAGGAGTCCTCGAGCATGTCGAGGACCATCGCGTCCGGGAGCGAGCCGTCCAGCGTCACCGTGTTCCAGTGGCGCTTGTTGAGGTGGCAGCCGGGCACCACCGCGGCGTGGTCGCGCCGCAGCGCCTCGGCAAGCTCGGGCTCGCACTTCAGCGAGAGCCGCAGCGGCCCGGAGTCCAGGCCGCACAGCGCGAAGACCTTGCCCGCGACCTTGAAGACCGTGGTGATCGGGCCGAACGGCAGCTCCTCGGTGACCTCCGGCCGCGCGTGACACCACGCCCGCAGTGCCGCCGCGTCGATCACCGCTGCGACAGCCAGGCGTCGATCAGCCGCCGCGCGATCGCCACCGGCGGCGGCAGCTTCACGTCGCCGTCGCCGGCGGCCGCCGCGGCCAGCTCTGAGCGATCGAACCAGCGGGCGTCCTCGAGCTCGCCGTCGCTGGCGACCGCCTCGCCGCCGACGTAGTCGACCGCGAACCCGAGCATCAGCGAGCTCGGGAACGGCCACGGCTGCGAGGAGTCATAACGCGCCATGGCCACCTCCACCCCGGCCTCCTCGAGCACCTCGCGGGCGACCGCGTCCTCCAGGCTCTCGCCGGGCTCCACGAAGCCCGCCAGCGCCGAGTAGCGCCCCGGCGGCCAGCTCGGCTGGCGCCCGAGCAGCACGCGGTCGCGGTCGGCGTCGACCACGAGCATGATCACCACGGGATCGGTGCGCGGGTGGTGCTGGGCGCCGCAGGCCGGGCAGCGGCGCAGCAGCCCCGCCTCGCCCACTTCGCTCGGGCTGCCGCAGACGCTGCAGAAGCGATGGCGCCGGTGCCAGTTCAGCAGCGCGGCCGCATAGGCGATCAGCCCGCCGTCGTCCTGGGCCAGGCGCGGAGCGATCTCGCGCACCGAGACGAGCTCGGCCGGGGCCAGCACCTCCGCGTCCAGCCCCTCGCCGTCGACGGCGAACAGCGCGCGGCCGTCCTGCACGCCGAGCAGCAGCGGCTCGGCGCCGGCCCGGAGCAATGGGCCGAGCTCCAGCAGCGCGAGTCCCTGACCGCCGACGGCCACCGCCGCGTCAGCGGTGACGACCGCGCGGCTGGCGGCATCCGCGAGGCGCTCGGCGACCCACTCGGCGTCGCGGCGGCGCGCGGTGACGCGGTCCAGCCGCGCCCCCTCGAACGTGTTCAGCGCGGGCACCGCCCCCACGGTAGAACCCTCTACCCTCTCGCGATGCCTCAGGTCCCAGAGCCCCCGATCGCCCTCCCGCCCGGCTCCATCGTCCACGTGCCGGGGCGGGGCGAGTTCTTCCTGCGCGACTCGGGCGGCGACGGCCCGCCGGTGCTGCTGCTGCACGGCTGGATGTTCTCTGCCGACCTGAACTGGTTTCGCAACTACGACGCGCTGATCGGGGCCGGCTACCGCGTCCTCGCGGTCGACCATCGCGGCCACGGGCGCGGGCTGCGCACCGCCGAGCCCTTCACGCTGAGCGCCTGCGCCGACGACGCCGGGGCGCTGCTCGAGCAGCTCGGGGTCGAGCCGGTGATCGCCGTGGGCTACTCGATGGGCGGCCCGATCGCCAAGCTGCTGGCGCGCCAGCACCCCCAGCGGGTCTCCGCGATCGTGCTCGCCGCGACCGCCAACGACTGGAGCGACCCGCGGATGAAGGCATTCTGGCGCACGATGGCAGCCCTGCGCGTGCTGCTCGGCGCCGCGCCCAACGCGGTCTGGCGCCGCGGGCTGCTTGCCGCGGGCTTCCCCGACACCGCCACGACGGCGTGGACGGTGGCCGAGCTCAGCCGCGGCAACGCGCGCGACCTCGCCGAGGCGGGCCGCGAGCTGGGGCGCTTTGACTCCCACGACTGGGCCGGCGGCATCGAGGTGCCCTCCGCGGTGATCGTCACCACCAAGGACACCGCGGTGCCCGCGGACAAGCAGCGAGCGCTGGCGCGGACGCTCGACGCGCCGATGTACGAGGTCCGCGGCGACCACGGCGCGGTCAGCGTCAAGGCCGACGAGTTCAACGCGGTGCTGGTGCGGGCGCTCGCGGGCCTGCGCGAGACCGCGAGCGCCGCCGCGGCCTAGTCGAGCCCGCGGCCGGGAGGCCTCAGGCCGGGACGCTGAGCAGCTCGGGGCCCTCGACCCCGGCCTTGTTGACCGCCGGGTTGGCGGGCGCGACGCTCGTGCGGTCGGAGGCCAGGACCTCCAGTACATCGGTCTCGGCTCCGTCCAGCCACGCCGCCTCGGCGTCGCGGTCGCCGAGCACGCAGGGCATGCGGTCGTGGACGTGGGCAGCCACCTCGTTGGGCGGGCCGGTCAGCAACGTCGCCGAGACCACCCACTCGCCTGCGATCTTCTGCACGTCCCAGAGCCCGGCGAACGCGAACAGCTCGCCGCCGTCGACGCGGTAGTGAAACGGCACGCGCGGCTCGCCCTTCTTCTCCGGGCGCAACCACTCATACCAGCCGTCGGCCACCACCAGGCAGCGCCGCTCGGGCCGCACCAGCAGGCGCGCGAACGCCTTCTTCTCGGCGACCGTCTCGCTGCGCGCGTTGATCAGCAGCGGACCGTCGCCGACCGCCTTGGCCCACGGCGGGACGAGCCCCCAGCGCGCGACGCGCTGACCCCCGCCGGTCACTACGAGGATGTCCTCGGTCGGGCACACGTTGAAGCGCCCGAGCGTCTCGGGCGCGTCCAGGCTCTCGGTCAGGTCGAAGCGCGCCGCCACCGTCGGCCCGACCGTTGTCGTCAGCGTGTAGCGCCCGCACATGGCCGAACAGAGCCTACGACGGCGGCATGCGCGCGGCGGGCGGCGGTATCGCGTCCAGCGGCTGAAGGCGCGAGCCGTCCCATGTGAAGCGTACGCGCGAGGTCAGCCCGCTGGCGAGCTTGTAGCCCAGCGTGATCGTCGAGTCGCGCTGGAGCACGACGCGGACGTTGCGGCTGGCCTCGGACGCATCGGTCCCGATGTAGGCCTCGCGCACGAAGAAGAACGCCCGCAGCCCGGGCCTGGTCTTGTCGCGCGCCCGCCCGATCAGCACCCGCAGGGTCTGGCGCGGGCGGTACGCGGCGGTGGATATCGGTGTGAAGCCCTGGAGGCGCAGCTGCTGGATCGCCGCCGCGCGGCTCTGGCGCTGGGCGTGGGTCAGTCGTGGCGCGTGCCTGCGGGCCGGGGTCGGCGCAGCGGTCTGGCTCGGCGCCGGGGTCGCGCGCGAGGCGACCGCGGCGGCGCCATCGTCACTCGAGCTGCCGGTGACCAGCAGCGCGACCGCGATTCCCACGCCGAGCACCAGCAGGGCGCCGAGCGCCGCCAGCACGCGCCTGAGGACCACACCGGAGCCCCCGGATCCGCGCCGCGGGCGGCGCCGCGCGCGAGCGTTCGCCGGGCCTCGGCGCGCCGGGGGGCGAGGGCGCTCGGGGGTGGCGGTCTCCGGCATCGCGGGCGATGCTCGCGGACGCCCCGGACGGCGTCAACCCGCGAACGTCTGGAAGAGCAGGAAGCCGTTGAGGCCGATGATCAGCGCCGCCACCGTGGCGGCCAGGGCGGTGGTCGCCGGGCGGTTGACGAGCGTCCCCATCAGGTCGTGCCGGCGCGTGAGCAGGATCATCGGCACCAGCGCGAACGGGATGCCAAAGGACAGCACGACCTGCGAGATCACGAGCGTGTCGGTGGCGTCGAGCCCGATCGCGAGTACCACCAGCGCCGGCGTCATCGTGATCGCGCGACGCAGGAACAGCGGGATGCGGAAGTTGATGAAGCCCTGCATGACGACCTGGCCGGCGTAGGTCCCGACGCTCGAGCTCGAGAGCCCGGAGGCCAGCAGCGAGACCGCGAAGGCCAGCGCCGCGCCGCCCCCGAGCAGCGCCCCCAGGCCCGCGTGGGCGCCCTCGATCGAGTGGATCTGCGTCCGCCCGGTCGCATGGAACAGCTCGGCGGCGACCACGAGCATGGTCAGGTTGATCACGCCCGCCAGCCCGAGGGCGATCATCACGTCGGCGCGCTGGAAGCGCATGATCTCGTGGCGCTCGGCGTCGTCGGTGGCCTCGACCCGGCTCTGGGTGAGCGCCGAGTGCAGGTAGACCACGTGGGGCATCACGGTCGCGCCGAGGATCCCGACTGCGATCATCACGCTGCTGGTGCCCTTGAAGGAGGGCACCAGGCCGCCCGCCACGCCCGCGGTGTCGACGCCGACCTGCAGCAGGTCGTAGGCGAAGCCGAGCAGGACGATCCCCAGCAGCGCGGCGATCGCGAGCTCGAAGCGCCGGTAGCCGCGCGTCTGCAGCGCCAGGATCCCGAACGCCACCACCGCGGTCATCAGCCCGGCGGTGAACGCCGGGACCCCGAAGAGCAGGTTCAGGGCGATCGCGGCACCGACGAACTCCGCCAGGTCGGTCGCGATGGCGATGACCTCCGCCTGTACCCACAGCCCCCAAGTGACCGGCCGCGGCAGCACCAGCCGGCAGAGCTCGGGCAGGCTGCGGCCGGTGGCGACCCCGACCTTGGCCGACAGGTACTGCACCAGCATGGCCATCAGATTGGCGGCGATGATCACCCAGACGAGCAGGAAGCCGAACTTGGCCCCGCCGGCGATGTTGGTCGCGAAGTTGCCCGGGTCGACGTAGGCCACCGACGCCACGAAGGCCGGCCCCAGCATCGCGAGGCGGCCCTTGATCCGGCCCTTCGCCCGGATCTGGCGCAGCGGCGAGGGCGTGAAGACGTGCGGCGCGAGAACCGCGTCGGCCGGCAGCTCGAGCGTCTCGGGCGGCGGGGCGCTCATCGCGGCGCCATCTCCACGCGCATCGCCCGGGCGAGCTGGCCGCCGAGCACGTGGACGTCGGCGCCGAAGCGCGCGAACAGCGGGCCGTCGAACGGCTGGCGGTCGATCACCTCGAAGGCGGCGCCGGGGCCGATGCCGCGGTCGGCCAGGTAGCGCAGCATCGCGGGGTCCGAGTCGGAGATGCGGGCGAAGATCCCCGTGGCGCCGATGTCGAGGTCGGCCAGGCAGACCGTCGCGCGCTCCTCGATCACGAGGTCGCGGGTCGGGATCGGGTCGCCGTGAGGGTCGCGCGTCGGATGGCCGAGCTTGGCCGAGATCAGCTCTTCGAGCTCCTCCGAGAGCACGTGCTCGAGCACCTCGGCCTCGTCGTGGACGCGGTCCCACGGGACGCCGAGGTCGCGCGCGAGGTAGAGCTCGAGCAGGCGGTGGTGGCGGATGACCTCCAGCGCCACGCGCGCCCCCTCCGCGGTCAGCTGGACGCCGCGATAGGGCACGTGAGTGACGAGGCCCAGCTCGTCGAGCTTGCGCACCATCCCCGACGCCGACGCGGGCGTGACCCCGAGGCGCTCGGCGATCGCGTTGGTCGTGACGCTGCCCTCGTCCCGGCTCTCCAGCGAGTAGATCGCCTTCGCGTAGTCCTCGACGGCGGAGGAAATGGAGTCGCGGACCGGCACCACAGAGATTATGGCATGCCTAAACTCAAAGTTCTATGACTGCACAGAAGTTGTCTCCCAGCCGCTCAACCGCGCCGCAGCGCGAGCCCGCCCAGCGCCGGCAGCACCGCGCACAGGGCGACCGAGCCGCCGGCGGCCACCCCGCCGTAGTAGGAGAGCGCGATCCCCCCCACTCCCGCCAGGGCCGCGAACCCAGCGGCCAGCGCCAGCGCGCGGCCGAGCCGCCGCGTCACCGCGAGCGCCGCGGCGGCCGGAGCGAGCACGAGCGCGACCAGCAGCAGGTTGCCCAGGCCTGGCGCCGCCGCGACGGTGGTGATCCCGAGCACGACGAGCAGCACGGGCTCCCAGCGCGCCGGCGAGGCGCCGAGCGAGGCGGCCGCCGGTCGGTCGAAGGCCGCGATCGACAGCGGGCGATGCGCCGCCACCAGCGCAACCACGACCGCGCCAGCGAGCCCCGCGGCGACCGCGAGGTCGCCGGCGCTCACGCCGAGCAGGTCGCCGAATAGCAGCTCCGACAGGCGCGGCGGCGCCTGCGGCGCCAGCGCGAGCACCGCGCCGAGGCCGAACAGGAAGCTCACCGCCACCGCGACGCCGGCGTCAGAGCCCACGCGCTCGTCGCGCCCGGCCAGCGCGATCACCGCGGCGGCCACCAGGACCCCCGCCCCGGCGCCGAGGATCAGCGGCAGCCCGGCGAGGGCGGCGATCACGAGCCCAGGCAGCATCCCGTGGCTCAGCGACTCCGCCGCATAGCTCTGGCGGTGCAGCAGGACCCACACCCCCAGCGGCCCGCAGGCGACGGCGAGGATCAGCACCTCGGCCAGCGCGCGGCGGGCGATCGGGTCGCCGAGCATCAGTGCGCGTGGCCGTGGTGGGAGACCGACACCGCGGCGCCGCCCTCGCCCAGCAGGACGAGCTCGGCACCGTAGGTGCGCTGGAGCACCTCGGAGCTCAGCGCCTGCGCGGGCGGGCCGTAGGCGACCTGGCCGCCGTTGAGGCACAGGACCTGGTCCCAGGCGCGCGCCTGGCACACGTCGTGGGTGGCGACCAGCAGGGTGCGGCCCTCCGCGCGCAGCTCGCCGAACAGCGCCTCGATGCTCTCCGCGCTGGCCGCGTCGACGCCCGAGAGCGGCTCGTCGAGCAGCAGCACCGGTGCGTCCTGGACGAGCGCCCGCGCGATCAGCACGCGCTGGCGCTGGCCGCCCGAGAGCGCCCCGAAGCGCTCGCCGGCGCGCTCGGCGAGCCCCACCCGCTCGAGCGCAGCCGCCGCGGCGGCGCGGTCGGCGCGCGCGAGGCGGCGGTACCAGGGCGTGCGGGCGTAGGCGCCCATGAGCGCGACGTCGAGCGCGCCGAGCGGGAAGTCCAGCCGCGCACGCTCGGTCTGGGGCACGTACGCCGCGGCCCCGGCGAGCTCGACGGTCCCGCGGCGGTAGGGCAGCTCGCCCAGCAGAGCCCGCAGCAGAGTGCTCTTGCCGCCGCCGTTCGGCGCGAGCACCGCCACCACCTCGCCCGGGCCGGCGCTGAAGCTGACGTCCCACAGCGCGTCCGTCCCCGCCCGGTAGCCGCCCGCCAGGCCCTCGGCTCCCACCGCGCTCATCCCCGCGCTCCCCGCAGCAGGGCCACGAGCGCGAAGACCGCGCCGCCGAGCACGCCCAGCACCGGTCCCGGGCCGAGGTCGAGCCCGTCGGCGAGCCAGATGGCCGCGACGCCCTCGGCCAGCGCCAGCCCCGCGGTCCCGAGCCGCAGCGCGCGCAGGTCGTTCGCGAGCAGGCGGACCGTCGCCGCGGGGACGACCAGCACGACGACGACGAGCAGCGCCCCGACGGCGTCGAGCGCCACGACCACGGCGGCCGCCACCGCGAGCAGCAGGAAGCGGTCCGCGGCGGCGCTGCGGACGCCCAGCGCGGGCGCGCTGCCGGCGTCGAAGCCCGTCGCCAGCCACGAGCGACGCCCCGCCGCGTCGACCACCAGCACGGCCGCGGTCGCCGCCGCGGTCAGCGCCAGGTCGCCCGGGGTGAGCCCGATCAGCGTCCCGAACAGCAGCCGGTCGACCCCCGCGCCCGACGGGTAGACGTCGGAGGCGAGCACCGCCCCGAGCGCGAGCGCGGCGACCAGCAGCAGCCCCGTGGCTACGTCGGGGTCGCTGCGGCCCGAGCGCGCGAGCCGCTCGCGCGCGGCGGCGAAGCCCAGCGCGGCGCCGAGCGCGCCGAGCTGCGGGGCGATCCCCCACGGGCCCGCGACCACGAGCCCGGGGAACGCCGCCGTGCCGATCGAATGCGTGAAGAACGCGAGCCGGCGCAGCACGATCCAGGTCCCGAGCGTGCCCGCCAGGACCGCGAGCAGCGCGACCTCGACGAGCGCGCGCTGCATGTAGGGGGCGGAGAAGGCGTCGAGCACGGCGCTCAGCGCGGCAGCGCGCACCCCGGGTCGCCGCCCAGGCCGCCGGCGAGCGCCCGCGTGTTGGCGGCGATCGAGCCGATGTAGGTCGCGCCGTCGGATCTGCGCGGCCCCAGCGAGTCGGCCCACAGCGCCCTTCCCACCTTCGCCCCGGCCTCGCGGGCGATCGCCTGCTCGATCGAGGGGTTCACCGAGCTCTCGGCGAAGATCGTCGGCACGCCGGCGGTGCGGATCGTCTTCACGAGGCGTGCAGTGTCGCGTGCGGAGGCCTGTCCGCGCGTCGAGCGCGAGGGGATCACCGCGCCGATCACCTGGATCCCGTAGCGCTGGGCGTACGCGCCGAAGGCATCGTGGGAGGTCACGAGCCGGCGCCGTGCCGGCGGGATGGTGGCGATGCAGCGCGCCACCGCGCGGTCCAGGCCCTTCAGCCGCCGCGTGTAGGCGCTCGCGTTGGCGGCGTAGGCGCTGCGCCCGCCGGGGTCCACGCGCGTCAGCGAGTCGCGGATCGCCGCCACCGCGCGCTGCGCGTAGACCGGGTCCTGCCACCAGTGCGGCTCCGCGCCGGCCGGACGGACGGCGTCGATCAGCACGCGCACCGGCGCGCCGGTCCCCGAGGCATCGATCGCGCCGCCGAGCCAGTCGTCGACCTCGTCCCCGGAGCGCAGGACGAGGTCGGCCTTCGCGAGCGCCTTGACGTCGCGCGGGCGCGGCTCGTACTCGTGCGGGTCGGCGTTCGGGGGCAGCAGCTGCGTGACCCGGGCGCGGCCACGCGCCACCGCGCGGGTGAAGTCGGCGACCTGCGTCGTGCTGGCGGTCACCGCCGGGCCACCGCCGCTCGCTGACGCCCCGCCACCCGAGCCGCACCCGGACAGCAGCGCAGCGGCGAGCACGGCGAGCGGGAGCAGGCGGCGGGTCATCGCCCGGCAGCTTACTGAAACTGATTCTCGTTTTCGTGACTGCTCGCTACGCTCTCCAGGTGGACACCGCCTGGGAAGCGCACGCGCAGCGCGAGCTGACGCGCTCGGGCCACCGCGCCGGCGGGGCCCGCGAGCAGGTGCTGGGCCTGCTGGCCCGCCAGCACTGCTGCCTGAGCGCTCAGGAGATCCACGATCGCCTGCGCGAGACCGACCGCGCCGTCGGGCTCGCCAGCGTCTACCGGGCGGTCGAGGTGCTCACGCGCCTCGGGCTCGTGCACCGCGTCGACGTCGACGGCACCGCCGCCTACGAGCCCGCGGACCCCGGCGGCGGGCATCACCACCACGCGATCTGCGACCGCTGCGGCAAGCTCGACTCCTTCGAGGATCCCGAGCTCGAGCGGCGCATCGACGGCGTCGCCGCTCGCCTCGGCTACGCCGTCGCGGGCCACGACGTGGTGCTGCGCGGGCTCTGCCCCGCCTGCGCCGCGGCTGGCTAGTCCGCGGCTTTGTCGAGCTCGGCGATCTCCTCGTCGGTCAGCTGCAGCCCTGCCGCCGCCACGTTGTCCTCGAGGTGCTCCACCGACCCGGTGCCCGGGATCGGCAGCATGACCTCGCTGCGCTGCAGCAGCCACGCCAGCGCGACCTGGCCGGGGGTCGCCTCGTGGGCCTCGGCGGCGTCGGCCACCGGCCCGCCCGGCTTGGCCAGCTCGCCGGCCGCGAGCGGGAACCACGGGATGAAGCCGATCCCGTTCGCCTCGCAGTGCTCGAGCACGTCCTCGGACTTGCGCGTGGTGAGGTTGTAGAGGTTCTGCACGGTCGTGACCTTGAAGTGCTCCCCGGCGGCCTCGATCTCCTCGACGGAGACCTCCGAGAGCCCTAGGTGGCGGACCTTGCCCTCCTGCTGGAGCTCGGCCAGCACGCCGAACTGCTCCTCGCGCGGGACGTGCTTGTCGATGCGGTGCAGCTGGTAGAGGTCGATCGTCTCGACGCCCAGGCGGCGCAGGCTCATCTCGCAGCACTGGCGCAGGTACTCGGGGCGCCCGACCGCGGTCCACTCCTGCGGGCCCTGGCGCGTGAGGCCGCCCTTGGTGGCGACGGTCGTGGCGTCGTAGGGCGCCAGCGCATCGGCGATCAGGTCCTCCGAGACGTAGGGCCCGTAGGAGTCGGCGGTGTCGATGAAGTCGACCTCGAGCTCGGGGAGGCGCTTGAGCACGGCGATCGCCGTGTCGTGATCGGCGGGCGGGCCCCAGATGCCCTCGCCGGTGATGCGCATGGCGCCGTAGCCCAGGCGCGTGACGGCGAGGTCGCCGCCGATGTCGAAGGTGCCGGAGGCGGCTGCGGTCGTGGTAGTTGTCATGGCAACGACCTACCCGTCAGGCAGCGTCACCGATCCATCAACTTCGAGCGTCCAGCCCGGGTTGTGCGCGACCTCCCACGGGTGGCCGTCGGGGTCGATGAAGGCCCCCGAGTAGCCGCCCCAGAACGTCTCGGCGCCGGAGCGGGCGATCGTGGCGCCGGCGGTCCGCGCCTGGGCGATCACCGCGTCGACCTCCTCCGGCGAGCGCACGTTGTGGGCGAGCGTGACCCCGCCCCAGCCGCCGGAGTCGATGACCCCGCTGTCGGCGGCGAGCTCGTCGCGGCTCCAGACGGCGAGCACCATCCCGCCCGCCTGGAAGAACGCCACGTCCATGCTGGGATCGGTGTTGCAGATCCAGCCGAGCGCCTCGTAGAAACTGCGGGCGCGCGGCACGTCGGCGACTCCGAGGGTCACGAGGGAGAGCCGTTGCTGCATTGAAGTGATCCTTTCACCTGCCGACTGTGTTCCGTGTGACCAAGTGCCAGACCATCGACGCCTGAACCGCAGAGAGGCCCTCGGCCTCGGAGCCGCCGCCCTCGCCGCCGGTGCACTGCGCCCGCACCCGGCCTTCGCCGCACACGGGCCCGCGCTGTTCGAGCTCGGCATCGGTGCGGAGGGAGCGCAGGCGGCCGCGGCGGGGTGGCGCACGACGCGCGTGCTGCGCGCCCCGCGGCGCTTTGACCTGATGGGCCTGCGCTGGGCGCCGGGCGCAGACCTCGAGGCGCAGCTGCGCGTGCGCCGCCGCGGGGGCGACTGGTCGCCCTGGGTGACGCTGCACCGCGCGGGCGCCCACCGCCCCGACGGTGCCGGCGCCCCCGCCGGGACCGAGCCGGCCTGGACCGGCACCGCCGACCTCTTCCAGCTGCGCCTGCGCGGGCGCGCCGGCAACCTGCGCGCGCGCTTCGTCCGCGCGCAGCCGACCGCGCGCGCCGCGCGAGCCGTCACCGCGCGGCTGCTGCGCCGACATGCGGGCGCCCGCGCCGCCCAGGCCGCTCCTCCGCGCATCATCACGCGCTCCGAGTGGGGCGGCGACTCGGTCCCCCCGCGCACCGGGCCCGAGCACGGGTCCGTCCAGCTCGCCTTCGTGCACCACACGGTGACCGCCAACGACTACGCGCCCGAGGAGTCGGCGGGGATCGTGCTCGGCATCGCGCGCTACCACCGTGACTCAAACGGCTGGAACGACATCGGCTACAACTTCCTCGTCGACAAGTACGGCCAGGTCTTCGAGGGCCGTGCAGGCGGGATCGACCAGGCCATCGTCGGCGCCCAGGCCCAGGGCTACAACCACGCCTCGACCGGGATCGCGTGCCTCGGCACCTACAGCGAGATCACGCAGACCGAGCCGGGGATGGACGCGCTCGCGCGCCTGATCGGCTGGAAGCTCTCGCTGCACGGCGTGCCCACCCAGGGCCAGGTGACCGTGACCTCGGTGGGTGGCCCGAGCAGCCGCTACCCGAGCGGCACGCCGGTGACCTTCGAGCGCATCTCCGGCCATCGCGACGGCGACCAGACCTCCTGCCCGGGCGAGCTTCTCTACGGCCAGTTGGCCGACCTGCGCACGCGCGCGGCACACTACGCGGGCCCGGTGTCGGGCGCGGTCACCGTGCGCGCGGCCACGCGCCGGGTGCGCACCAAGCCGGTCGCGCTGTCGGGCGAGTTGCGCTTCCCCGACGGCTCGCCCCCGACGGGAGCGGCGCTCGACATCCAGTTCTCCACCGCGGGCGCCGCCTGGACGAGCGTGGGCGGCGCGCTCTGCGGAGCCGACGGGCGCTGGGCGGCGACCGTCCCGCTCGCACGCAGCGGCCAGATTCGCGCGGTCTTCAACGGCGACGGCGCGCGCGGCCCGCTGAGCTCGCCCCCCGTCGCCATCACGGTGCTGCCCACGCTCACCCTCGCGGTGCAGTCCCGGAGGGCCCGCCCGGGCGCGCCGGTCGCCGTCTCGGGGACGCTCTCTCCCCCGCCCACCGGCGGTCGCGTCGAGTGCCTGCTGGAGCGCCAGGTGGGCCGCCGCTGGGTGCTCGCCCAGCGCAAGCGGGTCAACGTGCGCGGCGGGCGCTACGCCACGAAGGTCAAGGCGCGCCGGGCCGGGCTCTACCGCGTGAGCATCGTGACCCCCGGCGCCACCGAGCGGCTGCGCGTCCGGGTGACGAGCGTGACGGGCGGGGCTTCGGCCTAGGGCCTAGTGGACCCGTCCGCAAGTTCTGAGCATTCCGACTGGCCCGGCCCGCGTCTGCTGCCCCCCGGCATCCGGTCACATGCCACCGGCATGCTTCCGGATGCCGTTCACCAGCAGACACGACCCGGACTACGCCGGGCTATGCCCAGAACTTACGGCCGAGCCCACTAGCGGTCGCGCAGCCGGATCACCAGCCGCAGCGCGCTCCAGGTCTCATCGACCGCGCAGACCTTGTTGTCCACGAGCGCGTTGGCGAGCGCCAGCTCGCGGACCACGTCCTCCGTCACGTCCGTCGCGACGCCCGAGGCGCGCTTCGGCCACGCGATCCACAGTCCCGCCGCCGGCTCCATGAGCTCGCGCAGCGCGGGCATGCGGGCGGCCAGCCGCGCGCGGCGCGTGTGGAACGCGACGACGACGTCGGCGCTGCCGCTCGGGCGCCGCGCCACGCGCACGCCCTCCGGGAGCTCGCCGAGCGTCTTGGTCTCGAATCCGTCAGGCGCGCCGAGCAGCAGCACGCGGTGGCCGGGCTTGATGCCAAGCTTGCGCGGCAGCGGGGTGCCGGAGTAGCCGCTCATGTCGGTGTAGAACCTAACCCCCACCCCCGCGGATCCCGGAGGCAGCGATGGCGATCGACCCCCAGCACATCGGCGCGCTCGCGATGTCGTTCATCGAGCGGCTCGAGCAGAAGTACGGCGAGGACGCGAAGATCGACGGGCTCGTGTTCTTGGCCGCGGCGACCACGGCGACGAGGGCTCGGTCGAGTTCCACGCCTCCGACGGGCAGGGCAACCCGCTCGCGCCGTACGTCGCCAAGGGCATGGTCGCGATCGTGGACGCCCACCTTTGAGCGCCCGGCGTGGTCCTGCACGTCTCCCCGCACCCCGACGACGAGCTGATCGGCGCGCCCGCCGCGCTGATGGCGCTGCGCGATGCCGGCGAGCCGGTCGCGGTGCTGGCGCTCGGGCCGGACGGGCCGCCGTGGTGGCAACGGGGGCTGTGGCGCGAGCTGCCGGCTCCGAACCTGATCGTCGGCTTCTCCGAACACCGTCTGATGGAGATCCTTCACGCGCTCGACGCGCACGCCGGCGAGCTCGACCGCAACGACTACCGCCGCCTGGTCCGCGGCCGCGCGATGGCGGCGGCGGTGCTCGGGCCCGAGCGCGTGCTCGGCTGGGGCAGCCTCGGCCTGTCCGAGCCCTACGCCGAGCTGCTGCGCGCGCTGAGCTGGCGCGACGGGGCGCTGCGGCCCGAGCCGCCTCGTATCCTGGACGGTCAGCCACGGCACGATGGCCCGGCGTGACGTCAGACGAGCCCACTCCCCCTTCCGGCGACGCCGGCGCCACCCTCGAGCGCCTCGGGCTGCTCGACCTGCGGCCGGTCTACCAGCCGGTGGTCGACCTGCGCGACATGCGCGTGGTGGGCTACGAGGCGCTGGCGCGCGGGCGCGCCGACCTCGCGCTGGAGTCCCCGGCCGAGCTGTTCGCCGCCGCGCGCGCCCAGGACGTCGTCGCCGAGTTCGACGCGGCGTGCCGCGCCGCCGCGCTGCGAGACTTCCTCGTCGAGGGCAGCGACGCCGCGTTCTCGCTGTTCCTGAACGCGGAGGCGGACTCGCTCGGCGACCAGATGCCGGCGATGCCCCCGAGCCGGCACACGCTGATCATCGACGTCACCGAGCGCGCGCTGGTCTCGCGGCCCGACGCCCTGCTGCGCACGCTCACGCGCTTCCGCGGCCAGGGCTGGGGCGTGGCGCTCGACGACATCGGCGGGGACTCGCGCTCGCTGGCGCTGATGGGCCTGCTCTACCCCGACGTGATCAAGCTCGACCTGAAGCTGCTCGGCGCGCGCTCTCCCGGGGACCTCGCGCGCATCGTCAGCGCCGTCGGGGCCGAGAGCGAACGCCGCCAGGCGCTGGTCCTTGCCGAGAACATCGACTCCGAGGCCCAGCTCGCCGCCGCGCGCGCCTACGGCGCGACGCTCGGGCAGGGCTTCCATCTCGGCGAGCCGGCTCCGCTGCCGGCGGCGTTGCCCGAGCCGGGGCGCAAGCTGCGGCTCACGAGTGCGGGCGGCGACCCCTCATCGGGCACCCCGTTCAGCCGCGTGACCAACTGGCGCCGGCCGACGCGCGGGTCGCGGGGGCTCGCCGAGCAGACCGCGGCGCTGGTCGCGCTGCAGGCGCTCGAGCTCGGGGAGACCGCGAGCGTGCTCGCCGCCTACCCCCGGGAGGATCACGTCAGCGCCGCCGAGCTCGAGCTGCTGCGGACGCTGGCGAGCTCGGTCGCGTTCGTCGGCGCCCTCTGCGCGCCCGCCGAGCTCGAGGCGGCCGGCGTGCGGCTGGGGCCGCTGGCGCCCGAGGACCCGCTGCGCGGCACCTGGACCGTCGCCGCCGTGGGCCCGAACTACAACGCCTGCTTCGTGGCCGCCGAGCGCGAGGACGGCGACTACGAGTTCGCCGTCTCCTACGACCGCGATCTCGTGGTCGAGTCGGCGATGCTGATCATGGCCCGCCTGACTCCGCTGCCAGCTCGGCGATGACCTTCGAGAGCCGGCCGCCCTGCCAGGCCAGCGGCGACTCCCCGGCTGCCTCGGAGCGCAGCCGGGCGCCCGTGATCGCCTCGGCGTAGCGCTCGCCGGTGGCGTAGGGATGGCCGGGGTCGGCCTCGGCGCGGCTCGCCACCACGACGGCCGGAACCGCGATCGCCGCGAGCTCGTCCCAGGCCTGGAAGGGCCGCGAGCGGGGGACGGCGTGCAGCGCATCGGCCACCGCGCCGGGGTGCTCGTGCGCCGAGAGCCGCTGGCGCAGCACCTTGTCGATCGTCGCCTTCCAGGCGTCGGGTACGCCCGGGTCGCCGTAGGCCTCCACGAAGCCTTCGACGCCGCCGCTGCGCAGCCCGTCCGCCAGCGCGTCCCAGCGCTCGAGGTCGCGATGGTCGTCTGACTCCGGGTCGAAGGCCGGCGTGATCACGACCAGGCCCGCGACCCGGTCGGGGGCGTCGAGGGCGAGGCGCACGGCGGTGTGCGCGCCCATCGAGGCGCCGGCCAGCACCGCGCGCTCGATGCCGCGGTCCTCGAGCACGGCCTGCAGATCGGTGACGAGGTCGTCGTAGTCGTAGGCGTCGGGATCGGGCGCGGGGGTCGAGGCGCCGTGCCCGCGCGCGTCGAAGGCGACGACGCGGTGCCCGCCGCGCTCCAGAGACCGCGAGCCCATGACGACGTAGCGCCGCGTGGCGGTCAGGCCGTGTAGGAGCACGACCGCCGGCCCCTCCCCCTCCTGCGCGCCGGCGAGTGTCACGCCGCCCGACTGCACCGTGAATTCCGCCACGGCTGGGAGTTCTACAGTTGAGGCCATGTACCAGGACGTCACGGACGCCGATTTCGAGGTCAAGGTCCTCGACCGCTCCCATGTGCTGCCGGTCGTCGTCGACTTCTGGGCCGAATGGTGCGGTCCCTGTCGCGCCCTCGGCCCCGTGATCGAGCAGGCCGTCGCCGACCGCGCCGGCAAGCTCGAGCTCGCCAAGCTCGATACCGACGCCAACCCCGGCATCGCCGGCGCGCTGCGGATCCAGAGCATCCCGGCGGTCAAGGCGTTCGTCGACGGGAAGGTGGCCGCCGAGTTCGTCGGCGCGCAGCCGCGCCCGGCCGTCGAGCGCTTCCTCGACGGCCTGCTGCCCTCCGAGGCCGACGAGCTCATCGCCCGCGGCGACGAGGCCTCGCTGCGGCGCGCGCTCGAGCTCGAGCCCGGCCGCGCCGACGTCGCCGTCCCGCTGGCGCGCATGCTGCACGAGCGCGGCGAGGACGAGCAGGCGCTCGGCCTGCTGGCGAACGTCGCCGGCTCCTACGCCGCCGACGGGCTGGCCGCGCGCATCCGGATGGAGGGCGACGAGACGGTCGGCCCGGCGCTCGACTCCCTTGACCAGGGCGACCACGAGGGCGGCCTCGACGGGCTGATCGGCGCCATCGGCGCCACCGATGACCCCGAGCGCCGCGAGGAGCTGCGCCGCGCGGTGGTCGGCGTCCTCGACGAGCTCGGCGTCGAGCACCCGCTGGCGCGTGAGTCGCGCCGCAGGCTCGCCAGCGCGCTGTACTAGGAGTCCAGCGACAGCGTCAGCTGCGGGTCCACGGCGCCCTCCGCGGGGTCCTCCTCCCCGGCGAAGGCCGCCACGCGCACCCCGAGCAGCCGTACCGGCCGCGGCGGCGCGTACTCGTCGAGGAGCGCGCAGGCGACCCCGCCGACGACCGCCGGGTCGTTGGTCGCGCCCGGTAGCGTGCGGGCACGGGTGACCGTCGTGAAGTCGTCGAGCCGGACTTTGATGGCGATGGTGCGCCCCCGCCGCCCCTGCTTGCCCAGCCCCTCGCAGAGCTGCCCCGTCAGGCGGCGCAGCACGTCGACCTGCTCGCCGCGGTCGGCGATGTCCTGCGGGAACGTGGTCTCCCGCGACTCGGACACCGCGATGCGCTCGTTGGTGATGGGCCCGTTGTCCTCGAAGCACGCGCGCCACACCAGGTAGGGGCCGAGCCGGCCGCCGAAGCGCTCGGCGAGCGTCTCGGGAGGCGCCGAGGCGAGCTGGGCGATCGTGGCGATCCCGAGCTGCTCGAGGCGCTCGGCGGTCTTGGCGCCGATGCCCGGGAGCAGCCGCGGGGCAGCGGACGCGAAGCGCTCACACGCCTGCTCGCGCGTGAGCACGACGAAGCCGGCCGGCTTCTCGGCGTCGGAGGCGACCTTGGCCACGAGCTTGTTCGGGCCGATCCCGATCGAGGCGGTCAGGCCGGTGTCGGCGCGGATCTCGGAGATCAGCCGGCGCATCGCCGCGCGCGGCGCCATCAGGCCGCTGAGGTCGAGATAGGCCTCGTCGAGCCCGACGACCTCGACGGCCTCGACCTGCGCGCGCACCCGCTCCATCACCCGCCGCGACATCGCGCGGTAGGCCTCGAAGTCGGGCGCGATGAAGATCGCGTCCGGGCACAGCCGCCGCGCTCGCGAGGCCGGGATGGCGGACCCGACGCCGAAGCGCCGCGCCTCATAGGACGCGGTGGTCACCACCGCGCGCGGGCCGCTGCCAGCCACGACGACGGGCCTGCCCCGCAGGCCGGGGCGGCGCATCAACTCGACGCTCACGTAGAACGCGTCCATGTCGAGATGCGCCACGCACCGGTCCATGCGGGTCAGGCTACGCCGCGAGGCGGACCCTCAGCGCGTGCTGAGGATCGACCCGTGGCCGCGGAAGTGCAGCCTGCGGGCCGTCGCCGCGGTGAGGTCGAACTCGCGCGAGCCCACGTAGGGCCCCCGGTCGATCACCGGAACGCGCAGCGAGCGCCCGCCGTGGCGGAGCGTCACCTTCGTGCCGCACGGCAGCGTCTTGTGCGCCACGCCCAACTGGCTGTAGCCGAGCCGTCCCCCGCAGCCGAGCCGCCGGCCGAACAGGCCGGGGCCGTACCACGAGGCGTTCGCGTAGCGGTAGACGTTCAGCCGGCCGAGCGCACGGCTCGCCGTGGCGCCCTTGACCCGCACGGGGACGCTCATCGGCTGCCGAACGCGGTCGCGCAGGACGTAGCGACCGGATGCCGAGGCACGGTCGCGGTCCAGCGTGATCCAGCGCCCGCGCCGCCTGACCTGCAGCGACACCGCGGACTTCGCGGGGCCAGTCCTGCCGGCGACCAGCACACGCGAGCCCGCATGAACGTTCAGGCGGCGCTCGGTGACCTTCACGCCGGTGACGGCGGCCTTCGGGGTCGTGCCCTTGGAGTCAGCGGAGCGCGCGAGCGGTGACACGGCCGCCGCGCAGGTGATGGCGATGAAGAGCGCGCCGGCGAACAGTGACCCGGCACGCGCATTGAGCTTGGGCCTCAAGGCGAGGTCCTCCTTCGTTGCTCGCTCGACCTCGGCGCCTGCGGGGTCCGCTGCGCGCTTTCTGCGCACTCACATGGATCCCGCCCAGCAGGGCATCGTGCCCCGGCCGGCTCGGCGGTCGAACGCGTGTTCGATTGTAACGAAGTGGGTTACAAGCTCGCGCTGCGGGCCACTAGGCGAGTTCGAGCACCAGCTCGCTGCACTCCTCGCGGAGCTTTGCGAGCCCGAGCCGGATCCTGCTCTTGGCCGTGCCGAGCGGGACGTCCTCCCGGCGAGCGATCTGATCGGCGGTCAGCCCGCCCCAGTAGGCCATCACGATCGCCTCGCGCTGAGCGAGCGGGAGGCGGGCGACCGCAGTGCGCACCGCGCTGCCGTCGGCTTCGCGCTCGAGCGCGGGCGCCGGGCGGTCCTCCACCCGCCCCTCGTCGTCGCTCACGGTGAGCTTGAGGCGGTCCGACGCGCGGCCGGCGGCCTGGCCCTCGCGCCAGAGGTCGAGCGCGCGCGAGCGCGCCATCAGGCGAAGGTAGCTGCCCAGCTCTCCGCGTGAGGCGTCGAAGCTGGCGGGCCGCCGCCACAGACGCAGGAACACGTCCTGCACGACGTCCTGGGCTCGCGCCGCGTCGCCAAGGATGCGGTAGGCGGCCGTGTAGACACCGCGCGAATGCTGCTCGTAGGCGCGCTGATAGGTGAGGGGGTCGGCGAGGTTCATGTCGTGACTCACATTATACGCGGTGTTGAAGCTTGTCAAACATATCTGTTGAACCCTCGCGAGAGCCCGCCCGATGCGGGAGACTCCCGCGATGCCCAACCCCGATCGCCTCAGCGGCCTGGACGCCTCCTTCCTCGCGCTCGAGGACGCCGGCGCCCAGATGCACGTCGGGTCCTGCCTGCTGTTCGAGGGCCGCGCGCCGGTCTACGAGCAGTTCGCCGAGCAGCTGCACTCGCGCCTGCACCTGGTGCCGCGCTATCGCCAGAAGCTCGCCTTCCCCCCGCTCGCGCAGGCGCGGCCGGTGTGGGTCGACGACCCGCGCTTCAACCCGGGCTACCACGTGCGCCACACGGCGCTGCCCGAGCCCGCCAGCCTCGAGCAGCTGCGCAACCTCGCGGGGCGCGTGCTCGCCCAGCGGCTGGACCGCACCAAGCCGCTATGGGAGATCTGGCTCGTCGACCAGGTCGAGGGCGGGCGCTTCGCGCTGATCACCAAGACCCATCACTGCCTCGTGGACGGCGTCTCGGGCGTGGACATCGCCACCGTGCTCTTCGACCTCGAGGCCGAGCCGGCGCCCCCGCCCCAGCCGCCGCCCGCCTGGGTCCCGCGCCCGGAGCCGAGTGCCGCGGCGCTGGTCGCGGACTCGGTGACCGAGCGCGCCTCTGCGCCTCTGGACCTCGCGCGAGCCGCCACCGGCGCTCTCGCCCACCCCGAGCGCACCGCGGGGCGGCTGGCCAGGGCCGCCGGGGCGATCGGCTCGGTGGTGACCGCGAGCATCCAGGCGGCGCCGGGAAGCCCCTATAACGTCCCGATCGGCCCGCACCGGCGCTTCGCGTGGGTCGACGGGGACCTCGCGCACTTCAAGGCGATCAAGGAGGCGCTCGGCGGCACGGTCAACGACGTCGTGCTCGCCTCGGTCACCGGGGCGCTGCGCGCGCACATGCGCGCCAACGGGCACGACACGAGCGAGGTCGAGCTCAAGGCGATGGTCCCGATGTCCGTGCGCGCCGAGGCCGAGCGCGGCGCGCTCGGCAACCGGGTCAGCGCGATGTACACGCCGCTGCCCGTCTACGCCGATGACCCGCTCGAGCGCCTCGCGATCGTCGGAGCCGCGATGGCGGGCGTCAAGGAGTCCGGGCAGGCCGTCGGCGCGGAGATGCTCACCCAGCTCGCCGGGTTCGCGCCGCCGACCGTTCTCACCCAGGCCGCGCGGCTGCAGTCCCAGCAGCGGATGTTCAACCTCACCGTGACCAACGTCCCGGGCCCGCAGTTCCCGCTGTTCCTGCTCGGCCGGCGCCTGCTTCGGCTCTACCCGCAGGTCCCGCTCGTGCGCAACACCGCGCTGGGCATCGCGATCATGTCCTACGACGGCACGATCAACTTCGGCCTGCTCGTTGACTACGACGCCGTGCCCGACCTCGACGACCTCGCCCGCATGCTGCGTGAGGCGATCGCCGAGCTGGGCGCCGCGGCGGGCCTGGGCACGCGCAACGGCCACGCCGGGTCCGCCCCGGCCGGCACGCGACCCGCCGCGCGGCACTGAGGTGCGGCGGGCTCTGCTCGCCCTGGCCGGCGTCGTGCTCGTGCTGGCGGTCGTGGCCGGCGCGATCCTGGTGCTGCAGAGCCGCGACGCCGCACAGGTGACGGGGCGCACGGGCCCCGGCGAGAAGGTCGCTGGGCGCTGCCCCGGCGGCACGGCCTCGATCGCGCACGACGCGGGCGCGCTCTCGCGCGAGCAGCTCGACGGCGCGCTGGCGGCGGGCGACGTCGTGCTCGCCTACGGACCGGCCCGGCCGCCCAAGGGCCTGAAGGCGCTCCAGCACGAGCTCGCCGGGCCGTTTGACTCAGAGCTCGCGGCCGCCGGCCAGGCGGTGGTGCTCGCCCGCCTGCCCGGGACGCGCGGTGTGCTGGCACTCGCCTGGCAGCGCCGGCTGCAGGCGGCCGGGGCCCGCGATCGGCAGCTGCGCGCGTTCACCGACGCGTGGCTGGGGCACGGCGCGCCGAAGCCGTGCCGCAACGCCGCCTGACACCATGCAGGGCATGCCCAGACGGCCTGCTCCGCTTCGTATCGCGCTCGCGCAGATCGACACGCGCGTCGGCGACGTCGAGGGCAACGTGCGGATGGTGCGCGACCGGATGGCCGAGGCTCGCGACGCGGGTGCGGAGCTCGTGCTGTTCCCGGAGCTCGCGATCACGGGCTACCCGCCCGAGGACCTGCTGCTCAAGGAGCACTTCCTCGCCGACGCCAACGCCGCGGTGGCCGAGCTGGCCGCCGACGCGCGCGACATCGTCGCGCTGGTCGGCTTCCCCGAGCGCGGCGACGACGTCTACAACGCGCTGGCCGTGCTGGCGGAGGGCCAGATCGCGGGCGTCTACCGCAAGAACCTGCTGCCCAACTACGGGGTGTTCGACGAGCAGCGCTACTTCCAGGCCGGCGAGTCGGGCGCCGTGCTCGACTTCGGCGACGCCCGCCTCGGGCTGACGATCTGCGAGGACATCTGGACTCCGGGCCCGCCCGAGTCAGACGAGGCGCTCGCGGGGGCGTCGCTGATCGTCAACCTCTCCGCCTCGCCCTACCACGCCGGCAAGGGCCACCAGCGCGAGCGGATGATCGCCCAGCGCGCGCGCGACAACCTCTGCGCGGTCGCCTTCTGCAACCTCGTGGGCGGCCAGGACGAGCTGGTCTTCGACGGCCACTCGCTGCTCGTCGACCACGAGGGCACCGTGCTCGCGCGCGGCCCCCAGTTCGCCGAGGGGCTGGTGGTGGCCACCGTCGACCTGCAGGCGGCGGTGACCGCGCGCCTACGCGACGCGCGCCTGCGCCCGCCGGTGCGCCGCGTGCTGCCCGAGGTTCGCCACCTGGGGCGGGTCGAGCGCCCGGAGCGCGAACACGCCGAGCGCCTCGGCGGCGAGCTGGCCCCGCTGCTCTCCCCCGAGGCCGAGGTCTACGCGGCGCTCACGCTCGGCGTACGCGACTACGTGGGCAAGAACGGCTTCGAGCACGTCGTGCTCGGGCTCTCGGGCGGGATCGATTCGACCCTGGTCGCGCTGGTCGCGGTCGACGCGCTGGGCGCAGAGCGCGTGACCTGCGTGACGATGCCCTCGCGCTACTCCTCCGAGGGCACGCGCTCGGACGCCGAGCGCCTCGCCGCGAACCTCGGCGTCGAGCTGATCGAGCTGCCGATCGCGCCGGCGATGGAGGCCTACGAGGGCATGCTGGCCGGCGCCTTCGCGGGCCGCGAGCCCGACCTCACCGAGGAGAACCTGCAGGCGCGGATCCGCGGGAACCTGCTGATGGCGCTGTCGAACAAGTTCGGCTGGCTGGTGCTCACGACCGGCAACAAGTCCGAGAACGCCGTCGGCTATTCGACGCTCTACGGCGACTCCGCCGGCGGCTTCGCGGTGATCAAGGACGTGCCCAAGACGCTCGTCTACCGGCTCGTGGCCGAGCGCAACGGCGAGGACGGCCCGGTGCCCGAGTCCGTCGTCACCCGCCCGCCGAGCGCCGAGCTGCGCGCCGACCAGACCGACGCCGACTCGCTGCCCGACTACCCGACCCTCGACGCGATCCTCGAGGCCTACGTCGAGGAGGACGCCGACCGCACGCAGCTCGAGCTGCTGGGCCTGCCGGGCGACGCGGTCGAGCAGGTGCTCGCGCTCGTGGACCGCGCGGAGTACAAGCGCCGCCAGGCGCCTCCGGGCATCAAGATCACCCCGCGTGCGTTCGGCCGCGACCGGCGCATGCCGATCACGAACGGATATCGGGGCTAGCTCGCGGGCGCCTCGCGCACGGCGACCGTCATCCGCACCAGCGCGCACAGGCGCCCCTGGTCGTCGCTGATGTCGACCTCCCAGACCCAGGTCGTGCGGCCCTTGTGACGGCGGCGCGCGACGGCGTGGATCGTGCCCTCGACGAGCGGGCGCAGGAACGAGGTCTGGTTGGACAGGCCCTGGGCGCTCTTGCCCTCGCCGCTGACCGCCATCCAGGTCGCCATCGACGCAAGCGACTCGGCGATCGAGGCGAGCACGCCCCCGTGGACAAGGCCGGCGGGTTGCTTGAGCTCGTCGCAGATGACGACCTGCGCACTCGCCTCCTCCTCGGTCGCGTCCAGCACCTCGAGGCCGTAGAGCGCATCGAATCCTTCGACGCTCTTTATTGGAAATTGCAGGTCCAAGGCGGGCCGCACACTACCCTCTGTGCTCGCTGATGCCTCTTGACGCCCTCGCCCCGGACCAGCGCGCGGTCCTCCAGCTCGTTCTCCAGCGAGGCCGCTCCTACACCCAGATCGCCGAGCTGCTGAAGATCTCCGAGGACGCCGTGCGCGCCCGCGCGCACAGCGGGCTCGACTCGCTCGCCCCGGAGGTGGAGCTGCCGGCCGACAAGGTCGCGGCGCTCGGTGACTTCCTGCTCGGCCAGCAGAACGGCAAGCCGCGCCAGGCGGCGCGGCGGCTGCTGGCACGGCCGGGCCCGGCGCGCGAGTGGGCCGAGAGCGTCTCGGCGGCGCTCGGCGACGTCGGCGGCGCGGCGGTGGCGGAGATCCCGGCGCTGCGGACTCCGGCCGGGGCAGCGGCCACGGCCGCGGAGCCCGCGGCCGCGATTGCGGTCGCCGAGCCTGAGGTCGCCGAGGGCGCCGCCGAGGACCCGGTCGCCGCGGGCCGCGACGCGCCGCGGCCCCGCCCTCGTCCGCTTCGCGCCGACCCCGCGGCGGTCGCGGAGCCCTCCGCACCGGGCGACGCCCCCAGGCGCCCCGCGCGGCCGTCCTCCCGCCTCGGCGGCGCACTGCTCATCGGCCTGCTCGCGATCCTGGCGATCGCGGTACCGCTGTGGCTGTTCGTCTTCAAGGGCGACGACAAGAAGAGCGGGACCTCAGCCTCGGCCTCGGCCTCGGCCTCCGCGACCCCGACGGCCACCGCCGTCGCCACGCCGACCGCCGTCGGCCAGATCGGCCTCACCGGCTCCAAGCTGGCGCCCAAGGCCGGGGCGATCATGAAGTTCTACTCGGCCCAGAGCCAGCTGGCGTTCACGCTCGAAGGCACCGGCGTGCCCGCCAGCCGCTCCAAGGAGGCCTACGCCATCTGGCTGGTGGGCCCCGGCAGCAAGGCCCAGCGCCTCGGCTACGCCGCCCCCGTGGCCGCCGACGGCAAGCTCGGCACGACCGGGCCCCGGCAGGAGGACGTCGCCAAGTTCGCGGGCTGGCTCGGGACCTACAAGCGCGTCGTCGTCTCGCGCGACACGTCGCAGACCTCCAGGCAGCCGGGCCCGATCGTCCTCAGCGGCAAGCTCCCCACCAGCGGCAAGTAGCGCTCAGGCGAGGAGCTTCCCGGGGTTCATCACCCCGGCCGGGTCGCAGCGCTCGCGCACCGCGCGCAGCAGCTCGAGCCCCAGCGGGCCGGCCTCGGCTCCCAGCCACGGCACGTGGTCGCGCCCGACGCCGTGGTGGTGGGTGATCGTCGCGCCGGCCGCGGCGATCGCTTCGCTCGCCGCCGCCTTGGCCCGCCGCCACTGCCCGACGGGGTCGCCGCGGTCCTGCGCCGTGAGCACCGTGAAGTAGAGCGAGGTGCCGGTCGCGTAGACGTGAGACACGTGGCACGCCACGAGGACGCGGTCGCCCAGCGCGCCGTGGAGCGCACTGCGCACGTCGCGGTGCAGCGACCCGAGCGCCGACCAGCTCGTCGCGGTCTCGAGCGTCTCGACGAGCACGCCGCGGTCGAGCAGATCGTCGCGCAGATGAGGCGCGGCGAAGCGCGACGCGCGCCAGGCCTCGCCCGGCCCGCCGCCGACGGCCATGGCGCCGCCCGCGCGCAGCAGGCGCGCACCGGGGGCCCGGCGCCGGGCCAGTGCCTCGGCACCCCCCTCCCAGCCCGCGATCAGCAGGCAGCCATCCCGGTAGCCGCGGGCGCGCAGCATCGCTCCGCCGGCCCGCGCCTTGAGCCCGGCCGAGCCGGCGAGCGCCAGCGACATCGCGGTCTCGTCACGGTCTGAGAGCCGCGCGACGTCCGGCGCCACACCGGCCTGGACGAGCGCACGCAGCGCCGCGCAGCCCTCCTCGAAGGTGCGAAAGAACCAGCCCTCGTAGCGCGAGCTCGCGGCGAGCCGGAACACGCGCAGGGTGACCTCCGAGATCGCCCCGAGCGTCCCCTCCGACCCCACGACCAGCTCGCGCACCGAGGGGCCCGCCGCGGTGGCCGGGGCCCCGAGGGTGGCCAGCTCGCCCATCGGCGTCGCGCAGCGCAGTGCCACCACGTTGTCCTCGATGCGCCCGCGGCCCGCCGAGGACTGTCCGGCCGAGCGCGTCGCCACGCAGCCGCCGACCGTCGCCCACTCGTAGCTCTGCGGCACGTGGCCGAGCGTGAGCCCGTGTGCCGCCAGCGCGCGATCGGCCTCTGGGAGCCGCGTGCCGGCCGCCAGCACCGCGGTCAGCGAGCGCGCGTCGACCGTCATCAGGCCCGCCAGGCGGCCGAGGTCGAGCGAGATCAGCGCTCCGAAGCGCCCGCGCAGCGGCTCGAGGCCGCCGACCACGCTCGTGCCGCCCCCGAACGGCACGACCGCCACCCCCGCCTCCGCGCACGCGTAGAGCACCGCCTGCACCTGCGCGGCGTCGCCCGGCGCGACGACGGCGTCGGGCGCGGCCTCGCAGTCGCCCGCGCGCTGGGCCAGCAGGTCGAGGTAGGACTTGCCGCGGCAGCGCAGCACGCGGGCCTCGGGGTCCTCGCGGACGTGCGCGGCCCCGACGATCTCCTGCAGGCGCCGCCGGACCTCCTCGCCGAGCGCGGGCGGCGCGAGCCGCACCTCCGAGAGCGCCACTGGGGCGGAGACGATCGAGCCGTCGACGCCGAGCGCGGAGCGAAGGAACTCGCCCGCGTGGCCGGGCAGCGAGGGCCCGGCGCCGGGCTCGCCCCAGCCCCAGAACACCTGCTCGCGGCTCAACCGGGCTCCACCGCGCTCGCCAGGCCCTTGAGCGCCTCGTCGAGCTGGCGCTTGGTCGCGCGGCGCAGCATGAAGCCCCCGAAGCGCGCCCAGCCGCGCGGCTTCTGGCGCACCTCGATCCCCACTTCGGTGCCCTCCCCGGCCGGGGCCAGCGTCAGATCGGTCACCACCTCGGCGAACAGCCGCTCGAACGGCGTGCCCGCCAGCTCCTGCGACCAGCGGCGCAGCTCGCGCCCTCGGGACTGCTCGACGCGGTAGTCGGCCCGGATCGAACGGCCCCGGTCGGTCGTCAGCACCGAGGTCCAGCCTGCCCCGCTGACGCCCTCGACGCGATCGGTCCGCGGCCACCAGCGCGGCAGGTGGTAAGGGTTGCGCACGATCCTCCAGACGTCCTCCACCGGCGCGGCGATCGTGCGTGAGCGGCGGACGATCACTCGGCGTCGTAGCTGACGAGGGCGTGGACGTCGAAGCCCTCCAGCCGGCGGCGGCCCTCCAGGAACTCGAGCTCCACGAGGAAGGCGCAGCCGACGACGGTCCCGCCCAGGCCCTCGACCAGCTCGGCGAGCGCCAGCGCGGTGCCGCCCGTCGCCAGCAGGTCGTCGTGGATCAGCACGCGCGCGCCGTGCGCCAGCGCGTCGGCGTGCATCTCCAGCGCGTCGATGCCGTACTCGAGGATGTACTCGGCAGAGACGGTTTCCGAGGGAAGCTTGCCGGGCTTGCGCGCCGGCACGAAGCCCGCCTCGAGCGCGAGCGCCAGGGCGGCGCCGAGGATGAAGCCGCGGGCTTCCGCGGCGACCACCAGCTCGACCGAGCGCGGCCTCGCCCAGTCCGCGAGGGCGTCGACCGCCGTGCGCACCGCATCGGGCTCGAGCAGCAGCGGCGTGATGTCCTTGAACATGATCCCGGCGCGCGGGAAGTCCGGGATGTCGCGGATCAGGCCGCGCAGGTCGGTCGTGCTCACTTGGCGATGCGGCGCAGGTCGCGCACGAGCAGCAGGTGCTTGAGGTGCGAGGCCACGGCGGCGAGGTTCTCGAGCGCCTCGAGCGCCTCCTTGCGGCGCTCGGGATTGCGCGAGCGCAGCGACGGGGCGAGGATCTGCTGCAGCAGCCCGGCCTCGCGCTCGGCCGAGGTGCGGAACACCCGCAGGTTGCGCCCCGCCACCCCGTAGCGCGCGAGCTCGGCCGCCGCCCGCACGATCTCGCGCTCGGTCTCGTCGTAGTAGCGGGTCCCCCCGCGCAGCTCGCCGGCCACGATCCCGAAGTCCTCGAGCTCGGCCACGAGGCGCGGGGCGGCGCCGGTCTCCTCGACGACGTCGTCGAGCGAGTACAGCGCGCCCGAGGGCGGGGCCGTGACGCTCGGCCGGCGCCCGCGCGGCCGCGCCGCCCGCCCGTCCGGGTCCTCCGGGGCGGCGGTGCCGGTCGGCACGTCGGACTCCGAGCGGCCGGAGGCGAGCTCCTGGCGGATGACGCGCAGGGGCAGGAACTCGTCGCGCTGCAGGCGCAGGATCGT
>JBBRYA010000003.1:0-109684 GCA_038238015.1 Solirubrobacterales bacterium | reverse complement strand
CGGCGGCGCGGTCGGGCCGCTTCGCGGCCGGCGCGCGCTGCTTCGCGGCGGGCTTCGCGGCGGGCTTGCGCGGCGCGGGCGCTGCCACCTCCGCGACCGCCGGCCACCCCGCGACGCCGCCGCTCGCCTCGCGCTCGAGGCGCCCCTGCTCGAGCCGCTCGCGCAGCGCCTCGTCGGCCGCTGCCGCGTGCAGGGTCTCGCGGACCTTCTCGGTCGTGGCCTGCGTCGCCGCCGGCCCCAGCGCCGCGGCGGCGGCGCGGGCGAGCGCACGGACGGCGTCGCGCTCGCGCTCGGACGCCGCGCGCACGTCGTCAGGGCCGCCGCTGCCGGCCATCAGCGCCTCGTGGGCCGTGCGCAGGACGGCGCCCGCGTCGAGCAGCTCGCGCAGCGCGGCGGAGTCCGAGCGCACGGCCTGGTTGACCGCCCACGCGGCGATGCTCGGCCGGCGCAGGGCCTTGACCGCGGCGGCCTCCTCGCGGCGCTTGTCGGCGCGCAGCCGCTTGGCCAGCGCGTCGCGCGCCGCGACGAACTCGTCGCTCGGAAGGGTGTAGAGGGCGTCGGTCTCGTCGCCGGGCATCGTTGGGCAGGCTAATGCGGCGTCGCCTACGGAAGAAACGCGGGAAACCTGACCGCCTTTTGTACATTGTCCTTCGACACCGACCGGAAGAGGACCCGCGATGAGCACGACCGACGAGCTGCTGCGCAACAACGAGGAGTACGCGGCCAACTTCGACAAGGGCGACCTGCCGCTGCCGCCCGCCAAGAAGCTCGCCGTGCTCGCCTGCATGGACGCGCGGCTGAACCCCTACGGCATCCTCGGCCTGCAGGAGGGGGAAGCGCACGTGATCCGCAACGCGGGCGGCGTCGTGACCGACGACGAGATCCGGTCGCTCGCGATCTCCCAGCGCCTGCTCGGCACCGAGGAGATCGTGCTCATCCACCACACCGACTGCGGGATGCTCACGTTCACCGACGAGGACTTCAGCAAGTCCCTCGAGGACGACACGGGAACCAAGCCCGAGTGGAAGGCCGAGGCGTTCGCCGACCTGGACACCAACGTTCGCGAGTCGATCGAGCGCATCAAGTCGAGCCCGTTCATCCCGAACAAGGACTCTGTGCGCGGCTTCGTCTTCGAGGTCGAGACCGGCAAGCTGCGCGAGGTGTCGTAGCCTCGGCGGCGATGAGCGACTACGGGGACCCGATCGCCTACACCGCGCTCGCGCCGGGAACGGCGATCGTGTCCTCCGACGAGCGGGCGCTGGGCACGGTCGAGCGTGTGGTCGACAACGCCAAGGAGAACATCTTCGACGGCATCGTCATGCGCGCCGGCGAGCGGCGGGTCTGGGTGGACGCGCCCGAGGTGGCGCGCATCTACGAGCGGCGCGTGGTGCTGAGCATCAACGCCGAGGCCGCCGCCGCCTTGGGCGACTACGAGCGCGGGGCGCCCGAGTACCGCGCCAACCCCTCCTCGGGCCGGCTCGGGCGATTCTTCGGCGGGGGCTGGAAGCGCAGCTGAGCGCGCTCGCGCTGCGGGGCGAGGCGCCCCGCAGCGGCGACCGACCACAGCAGCGCCAGCCACGTCAGCGCGGCGAGCGCGACGTGGACCCAGACGATCTCGGCCGGCACGTGGAGCGCGTACTGGATCGCCCCGACCGTGCCCTGCACGGCGAGCAGGACGCAGACCGCCGCGACGGCGCGGCGAGCCTCCGGGTCCGCGCCGCGGCGGCGCAGCAGGAAGAACACGCCGACGGCCGCAAGCCCGAGCACGGTCGCCAGGGTCCCGTGCTGGTGGATCGCCCAGGACAGCGTGCCCGAGCCCTTCCACTCCAGCCGGTCGATGGTGTCGCCCGTCCCCGCGCCCCCGGCGTGCGGGCCCGCCGCAGTCGCCGCCGTGCCGAAGAAGATCGTCAGCGCGCCGAGCGGCAGCAGCGCGCGCGCCGCCCAGACGCTGAGCTGGTCGCCACTGCGGGGGCGCTCTCCGGGCTCGTGGCCCGCGCGCCAGGCGAGCGCGACCGCGGCGACGAGGATCAGCATCGAGAGCGCGTAGTGGGCCATCACGAAGCCCGGGGCGAGGTGGTTGCGCACCGTGAAGCCGCCGAGGACGGCCTGGCTCACCACGCCGAGCGGCAGCAGCGCGCCCAGCAGCGCGAGGTCGCGGCGGAAGGGCCGGCGGCGGAGCGCCAACGCGCCCGCTGCCACCGCGGCCAGGCCTACCAGGCCGGAGATCAGGCGGTTGCCGTACTCGATCCAGGCGTGGGTCTCCAGCGGCGGCGCGACGCCTCCGTAGCACTTGGGCCAGTCCGGGCAGCCCAGGCCTGAGCCCGTGAGGCGCACGGCGGCGCCGGTGAAGACGATCAGCGTCAGCGCGGCGAGGGCGAGCTCCGCGACGCGATGGTAGGTCCGGGGGGCGAGGGTCGGCATCTGCCCGAGCATTGTGGCAACCCTCAGGTCGCGGCCGCCCCGGGGCCGCCGAGGGCTACGCGTGGCTGTGCTCGACCGGCGCCGGAGGGCGCACGGTGACCTCTCCGGCGGCCCGCACCGGGAGCGCGCGGGGCGGGCGCGGGTGTGCCCAGCGCGTCCCGCTGAGCAGGTCCTCAGCCGCCAGGATGCCGGCCACGAGCAGCAGCGGCGCGACGCCCACCACGTAGCGGATCCCGAACTGCGCGGTCGCAGCGGTCACCAAGAGCGTCGCCAGCGGCACGCCGGCGAACAGCAGCGTCTCGCGCCGCCGGAAGCCGGGCACCGGCCGCCGACCCACGGCGCCCACCAGCCCGAGCGCCAGCGACACCAGCGCCGCGAGCACCCCGATCGCGAGCAGCCAGCGCGGCGTGCGCAGCACGTGCCAGAGGCCGTTCAACAGCGGCGCCGGGTAGCGGGCATGGTTGCGATAGCCGCGCCAGACCGACTCGCCCAGCGGGCCGGGGTCGGGGTCCACCGACGACGGCAGCGCGAGCGAGCCCTCGAACGACCATTTCTTGATTCCCGGAGTGAAGAAGTAGGAGAAGTCGCGCGCCACGAGCCCGGCGTAGGCGAGCGGCCGGCTGCGGATGGTGGCGCGGGCGAAGCTGCCCACGAGCGCGTCGTTGGCCGCCTGCTTCTCCGGCGTCGACCCCCAGCCGCCGAGCAGGCGCCGCGCGGGCGACTGCTGGTCCCAGATGTAGAAGCCGGGATCGTCGATCCGCTCCGCCGGCGTCGGGCACAGCGCCCGCGTCCCGGGCGGGACGTCCATACGTCGGCAGTCGGCGAGGTGGCCGACGCGACCGTAGAGGAAGAAGCCCGACGCGTCGGCGAAACCGATCCGCCCGGTTGCGCTCGCGTGGGCGCCGACGTAGGCGCCGAGCGGGATCGCCAGCGCGACGGCGGCCGCCGCCAGCAGGCCTGGGCGGCGCCAGTGTCGCAGCGCAAGGAACAGCGCCCAGGCCGGGATCGCGACGAGTGCCGAGAGCCGCAGCGCCGCAGCGGCGCCGAGCAGCAGACCGGCGAGGACCAACGGCCACCGCGAGCTGCGCTGCGTGGCCACCAGCACGCAGGAGGCCATCAGCGCGAAGGTGTAGAACGCCTCGGGCATCAGCGCCTGCTCGAGCGCGATCGCGTAGCAGTCGAGCAGCACCACCGCTGCCGCGGCCACCGCCATCCAGCGGCGCACGCCGAAGCGCAGAAGCACGACGTAGGCCAGCACGCCGGTTGCCAGGCCGGCAAGGTGCTGCAGGGCCGTGACGAGACCGACGTGGAAGCCGGGGCGCGCGAGCAGCCAGAGGGCGAGCGGATAGCCGAGCGGACGGTCGGGGGCCTCGACGAAGTGGCGCCGCAGGTCGAGGTCCCGGCTCAGGTTCAGATAGCCCCAGACGTCGTTGATCTCCACGAGCATCGGCCGGTAGGCGATGGTCGTGGCGACGCGCAGCACCAGCGCGGCGGCCAGGATCCCCAGCAGCCAGCGGTGCTGGCCCAGCAGCGCGCGCCAGCGCGCCCATTGTGCCCGCACCGCGGTCATCCGTCCTACAGGTCGTAGCCCGCGGCGAGCGCGTCGGAGCGGAACATCTTCACGGTCTCCAGCGAGAACCGGTCGAGGTCCTTGCCCAGGCCGCCGAGCTTCTTGAGCAGGTCGTGGGTCACCGTGATGATGTGGCAGCCGATCTGGTGGGCCTGCACGACGTTGAGGATCTCGCGCGGGCTCGCCCAGATCAGCTCGACGTTCGGCTGGTCGGCGATGAGCTCGAGCGAGCGCGTCATGATCGGGAGCGGGTCGCGGCCGGTGTCGGCGATCCGCCCGGCGAACACCGAGATGCAGGCTGGCGCGTCGCCACGCACCGCCTCGGCCACCCATGCCACCTGCTCGGCGGTCATCAGGCCTGTGACGTTGAGCTTGACTCCCGCCGCCGCGAGCTTCTCGAGCTGCCGGTCGGTGCGCACGCCCTCGGTGTTGGTGACGGGGATCTTCACATAGACGTGCTCGCCCCACCCGGCGATCCTGAGCGCCTGGCGCTCCATCGCGGCGAGGTCATCGGAGAACACCTCGAAGGAGATCGGCCGGTCGGGGATCGCCTCGAGCAGCTGGTGCGCGAAGGCCTCGTAGTCCGTGATGCCGGCCTTGTTCATCAGCGTCGGGTTGGTGGTGAAGCCCGCTACGAGCGGGTTGGCGTAGAGGTCCACGCAGCCCGCCAGCTCTGCGCCGTCGGCGAAGATCTTGACCCGCAGATCCTCTGCGGTCAGGCCGCGCTCCAACGTCAGCGCCTCGGTACGGCCGTTCGGATGATCCATGGCACGCTCTCCTGGAGCTGGTTTACGGTCAGGTCCTGGCCCTCGGCTGACGGCTCATCGTAGCCTCGGTCCAGGTACACGGTACGAGTGCCGGCGGCGCGGCCCGCCGCCACGTCGCGCCAGCGGTCCCCCACCGTGACGCTGCGGGACAGGTCGATTTCCCAGCGGCGGGCGGCAGCGAGGATCATGCCCGGCTGCGGCTTGCGGCATTCGCAGCCGTCGGCGTCGTCGTGCGGGCAGACGACCACGTCATCGAGCGGCAACTCGGCGCGCAGGCGGTCATTGATCGCCTTCACCTGGGCCGTGCTCGTGGTTCCGCGAGCGATGTCGGGCTGGTTGGTGATCACGATCAGCGCGAGCCCGGCGGCGGCGAGCTCGCGACACGCTGCCGCTGCGCCTGGGAGCACGGCGACCGCGGCGGCATCGGCCGGCGGGTGGGGCCGGCCGTCGCGCACCTCGGCCGCGTTGAGCACGCCGTCGCGATCGAGGAACACCGCGGCGCGGCTCACGCCGGCTGCCCCTCGCGCAAGTCGCCGAGCATCGCCTGCATCGAGCGCCGCAACGCCTCGCGCGAGCCCGCGCTCGGCTGCCAGCCGAGGCCGCGGATGCGCTCAGTCGAGATGCGCACGATCGGCACGTCGCCCTTCCAGCCGCGGTCGCTCGTGCCGTAGCGGACGTCAGTGGCTGAGGGGTCGCCGCCCACCACCTCGACCGCCAGCTCGGCGATCTCGCGCACGGTGATGTAGTCGCCGGTGGCGACGTTGAACGCGTTGAACGGCGCGGTCGAGCCGCCGCCGACGGCGTCCAGCACGGCGGTGACGACGTCGGTGACGAGGATGTAGGACTTCGACTGGCTGCCGTCGCCCAGCACGTTCAGCACGCTCGGGTCCTCCAGCAGGCGGCGCACGAAGTCGAAGCCGACGCCGTGGGTCTGCCGGCGGCCCACGACGTTGCCGAAGCGGAAGCAGAACCCCTGGGAGTCGAACATGTGCGCGTAGGCGCTGATCAGCGCCTCGCCGGCGAGCTTGCTGGCGCCGTAGGTCGACACCGGCACGAGCGGCCCGTGGTCCTCGTGGCCCTCGACCTGCCCGAGGTCGCCGTAGACGCCGCTCCCTGACGCGTAGGCGATCCGCGGGACGCCGGTGCGCCGCATCGCCTCGACGACGTGGTGGGTGATCTTGGTGCCCTCGTGGAAGTCAATCGCCGGGTCGGTCATCGCGGCGGCGATGTCGGGGTTCGACGCGAGGTGGATCACAAGGTCGTGGCCGACCATCGCCGCCGTCAGCGCCTCGAGGTCGTTGGCCTCGCCGCGCACCACCGCCAGGCGGTCATCGCCGGCGTGGTGGGCGAAGTGCCACTCGCGCCCGGAGCTAAAGTTGTCGTAGAGCGTGACGCGCTCGGTGCCGGCGTCGCCGAGCAGCGCGTCGGTGAAGTGACTGCCGATGAAGCCGGCGCCGCCGACGATGATCACGCGCGGCCGCACGCTCACGGCGCCACCGACTCCCACTTCGTCGCCGCCGCCTTCAGCGCCGGGTGGGTCACGATCAGGTGCCAGACGACCGCGCACAGACCCTCTGTGTGGGGCGTGACGTGCTCGGGATACAGCGGCGGGATGACCACACAGGCGGTCGCGACGAGCGCGGTGTGCCCGCCGTCGCGCCCGACGATGCCGTAGATCCCCGTGCCGGTCTCGCGTGCGAGGTCGAGCGCCGCCACCAGGTTGGCCGACACGCCGCGCCCGGCGTCGCCGCCGCCGACCGAGAACACGAGCAGCGCGTCGCCCGCCGTCAGGCGCGAGCCGCGCAGCCAGGCGCTGAACGTCGTGTCCCAGCCCTCGTCGTTGGTGCGCGCGGTCAGCTCGGATACGTTGTCGGTCGGCGCGTAGGCCTCGAACGCGCAGAGCTTGCGGAAGTCGTTGACCGCGTGGCTCGCGTGGCCGGCCGACCCGCCGACGCCGAGGATGAACAGCCGGCCGCCACTGTCGCGCGCGTTCGCCAGCCCCAGGGCCACGGCCTCGATCGCCGCGGGCTCGAGCGCCTCGACCAGGCGGCTCGTCTCCTCCAGGAAGCGCTCGGCGAAGCTCACGCGGGCAACCGGCAGACGGCGAAGGTGTTGAGGCCGAACTTGTGGCGGTGGCAGCCGATCTGCGACGGACGGAAGCCGGCGCGCACCAGCAGCGGCCAGAGGTCGCGGGGGTCGTAGTAGCGCTTGTGGTCGTCCATCTCCTCGGCCGGGCTGACCCCGAGGCGAAACGCGGCGAGCTCGAGCAGCGGCTTGCCGCGCCAGGAAGGCACGTTGAACATGGCCACCCCACCCGGAGCGAGCACCCGCCGCAGCTCGCTCAGCGTCTCCTGCGGCTCCCACAGGTGCTCGAGCACAGAGAGGCAGAGCGCGACGTCGAGCGAGGCGCTCTCGATCCCCGGCAGCAGCTCCGGGAGCGAGCCCTCGAGGGCCGTCACCTTCGGATGGGCCTTGAGGTCCCCCGCCAGGCTGAGGTCGACCAGCGTGGCGGACGCCACCTGCGAAAGCACGGTGCGCGCGAACGCGGCGTCGTAGCCGCAGCCGAAGTCGCCGAGGCGGCACCCGGCGAAGTCGGCGTGGCGGCGCACGGCGGCCCCGCTCAGCCAGACGCCGAAGCGGTCCACGGGGGTGAGCTCGCGGGTCTCGCCGTAGGCGCCGCTGCGCCCGTGCTCAGCCGTCGCGGTCAGGACGCCTCCTCATGGTCGCGAGGATCGTGCCGTGCAGCAGCAGCGTGAAGGTGAACAGCTGGAAGCCCGCGATCGCGACCGTCAGGCCCATCACGGCCAGGTGGTTCTCGACCGCGGACGGGTCGCCGAGCTGGTAGTCGTGGGCGATGTAGGTGACAACCAGCGGGACGACGAGCGCGATCCCGGCCAGCAGCAGCGCGACCGCGATGCCGACGGTGCGTGTGTAGGGGAACAGCCGCTGCCAACGCCGTTTCGCGCGGCCGGTGTAGTCGAAGAGCACCTGCGCCACGCAGCCGAGGAAGAAGCTCTGCAGCCCGACAACGGTCGCGGCCAGGCCGAGCAGCATCGTGTACAGCGACAGCGTGAACGGCCCGACGTCCACGGGCCCGGCGCTGATCGGGACGGTGAGCAGGAGCCCGAGCAGGAGCAGCACCAGGCCCGGCCGCAGGACGAAGAAGTCCGAGCCGTAGACGAACATCGCGCGCAGGTTGATCCACGCCGCCTGCCAGGGCGAGAACCAGCCCGAGCGCTTGTGGTGACTCAGGCGTCCCTCGCGGTCCTTGAGGAAGGTGACCGGCACCTCGGCGGTCTTGAGGTCCATGTGCACGGACTTCAGCACCATCTCCGACGCGTACTCCCAGGATTGCGACTGCAGTTCCATGCGCTCCAGCGCGTCCTTGGTGATCCCGCGCATGCCGCAGTGGATGTCGGAGAAGCCGCTGCCGTAGAGCCGGTTGAGGATCCACGTCGTCACGGGCGTCCCCAGGTACTGGTGCAGCGGCGGCATAGCGCCGGCCTCGATCGAGCCCTTCCAGCGCGAGCCCATGACGAACTCCTCGCCCGCGCGGAAGCGCTCAACGAATGGCGCCAGGCCGCGGAAGTCATAGGTGCAGTCGGCGTCCCCCATCAGCACCCACCGGCCGCGGATGTAAGGGATCGCGTCCATGTAGGCGCGGCCGAGGCCGCGCTTGGGCACCCGCAGCACGCGCGCGCCCGCCGCGACCGCGAGCTCGGGCGTGTCATCAGTCGAGGAGTCGACAATCAGGATCTCGCCGGCGACCCCGGCCTCCGCGAGCCCCTCGTGGCACCACTGCACGAAGTCGGTGATCGTCAACGACTCGTTGAGCGCCGGGATCACGATCGAGAGCTCGGGGTCCTCGGCGTCGTGCTCGGGGCGCAGCAGCTCGATGGCATGATCGCGGACGGCGAGCTGGCTCATGACGAGAGCATCCCCTCAAGCTCGGCCAGCCCTGCCGGCGAGCCGACCTCGTAGAAGCGCTCGAAGACCTCGTGGCCCGCGAGCCGGTCCTGCGCGCTTAGGTCGCGATAGACAGCGGCGAGGTCGAGGCGCTCCCCGGCCGGCAGCGCGGGCAGGACGGCGTCGCGGTCGATGATCGAGAGCCCGTAGTCGATGTGGTGCATGCCCGCGGCCTGCGGATCGGGGACGTCCTTGTCATAGCGAACGGTTCCGTCGGCCTCGAGTCGCGCGTTTGAGCGGTCGAAGCTGTCCTCGTTGCGGAACACGGTCATCAGCGCGGCGGGCCGCCGGGCCTCAAAGTCGCGCCACACGGCGGCGACGTCGACCGCCAGGTAGGAATCGCCGTAGAGCACCGCGAAGGCCGGCTCGAGCGCCCCCTGCTCGTGGGCGAGGCGCAGTGCGCCGGCCGTGCCGCGCAGCTCGGCACCCTCGTCGACGTAGGCGATCCGCAGGCCCCAGCGCGCTCCGTCGCCGGCGAACGCCCGCAGCTGCTCGCCGAGGTGGCCAATGCAGAAGACCACGTCGGTCACGCCGTCGCGCGCCAGCCAGGCGAGCTGGTGGTCGGCGAACGGGCGCCCTGCGACCGGGACGAGCGCCTTCGGGATGGTCTGGGTGAGCGGGCGCAACCGCGTGGCCAGGCCGCCGGCGAGGATCGCGCACTGCATCAGTCGCGCACGATCACGGTCGAGCCGTCGAGGTCGAAGGCGAAGCGGGTCTCCTGCAGCCCCTCGTCGCTGAGCGCGGAGCGCACGCGCGCGGGGTCCTCGGCGTAGAACATCAGGAAGCCCCCCGTTCCAGCACCGACGAGCTTTCCGCCGACCGCGCCGTTGCGGCAGCCGCACGCGTACCAGCGGTCGATGTCGGGGTTGGACATGCCGTCCGAGCGCGCGCGCTTGTGCTCCCAGTGCTCGTGCATCAGCGTGCCGAACTCCTCCGGGCGCCCGCCCTCCAGCGAGATCCGAATGCGGCCGCCCAGCGCCTTGGTGTACTCGAGGTTGTCCAGCATCGAGGCGTCCCCCTGCTTGGAGCGCGTGTGCTGGTCGGAGAGGATCGAGCCTGACGAGCGCGAGTAGCCGGTGAAGAACAGCAGCAGGCGCTCCTCGAGCTCGTGCAGGGTGTCCTGGGAGATCGCCAGCGGGCTGACGCTGACGCGGTCGTCGGGGTGGAACTCCAGGCAAGTGAGCCCGCCGAAGGCCGCGATGTACTGGTCCTGCTTGCCGACCGGCTCGCCGAGCACGTCAATCTCGATGTGCGCAGCCTCCTCGGCCAGCGCGCCCGCCGTCACGTGCTCGCGCTTGAGCGCGTAGATCGCGCGCAGCAGGCCGACCGTGAACGCGCCCGAGGAGCCCAGCCCGGTCCCCGACGGGATGTCGGCCATCGAGACCATCTCGATCCCCGGCTCGAGCGCGTGCATGCGAAAGACCTCGCGCACGATCGCGTGCTCGATCTCGTCGATCGAGCCGCATCGCTCAAGCCCCGAGTACTTGAGCAGGTAGTCGTCGGTGAACGTGCGGTTGAGCCCGATGAACATGTACTTGTTGATCGCCGCGGAGATCACGAAGCCCTCGCGCTGCCGGTAGAACGAGGGCAGGTCGGTGCCACCGCCTCCGATGGAGATGCGCAGGGGTGTGCGGGTGATCAGCATGGCGGTCGCCGAGGCTAGCGCAGGGCAGCCTAGACTCGAATCGCATGGAAGCCCCCAGCGCGCGCGCGCGAACGCTCACCAGCGCCGCCCTGGCGCGCCCAGAAGCACGCTACGCGATCGCGGGCGCGTTCGTCGGGCTGTTCTACATGGGCTTCACCGTGCTGCTCTCCAGCGCGGCGGGCCTGGCGCTGCCGCTGGCGATCGCGATCGCCTACTTCTTCACGGTCCTGCTGCACTTCACGCTGCAGCGGCTGTTCGTCTTCCGCCACGTCGAGAGCTTCGCGCTCCAGGTGCGCCACCAGATCGGCCGCTACGTCGTGCTGGGCTCGATCCAGTACGCGATCAACACGACGGCCACGCAGCTGCTGCCGGGGCCGCTCGGCGTCTCGCCCGAGGTCGTGTTCGTCCTCACCACGGGCACGCTCTCGGTGCTCAGCTTCCTGCTTCTGCGTCTGGCGGTCTTCCACTCCGACTAGCGGCGCACGTAGAGCTTGGCGTCGTCGATGCTGGCGATCAATCTCATCCCGGCGAGGAACGGCTGGAGGTAGCTGGCTTCGGCTCCCGGCCAGATGACCACCGCGGCGGGCAGCCGACGCTGCAGGTCGGCGACCGTGAGGTCGTAGCGCGGGATCACCTTTATCGGCGGCCCGCCCATGATCGCCGGGAAGAAGAAGCGCGCCGCCGGGTTGCGGTCGGCCAGCCAGTAGAGCTGGTAGCCGTTGTCGTAGGCGGCGACATAGATCCGGTCCGACGGTTTGGTGTGCGCCCGGATCAGGCCCGCGAAGATGCCGTAGACCGCCGGCTGAGGGCCGGCGCCGCTGGCGAGCCGGTCGCGCGCCGGCCCGAGGGCGAGGAAGGCGGCGACCGTCGCCCAGACGGCCGCGGCGAGTGCGAGCCGACCGGTGTGCGTGAGCCCCGTCAGGTGCGCGGCGGCCGCTTCGGCGCCGAGGACCGCGAGTACGCACAGGCCCGGGACGAGCGGCTGGAAGTAGTGGGGGAAGTCGCGCACGCCGAGCTTCGCGGCCAGGAACTCGAGGCCGACCCAGGCGGCGCAGATCGCCACGAGGCCGCGGCAGCGGCGCTCGATCCAGGCGAGCGCGCCGAGCGCGACCGCCCCGAGGGTGAAGGGCAGGGCGGCCATGCCGGGCAGCCACGCGAGCTGCTCGAGCAGCGAGCGGTGCGCCAAGTCGGTGAGGCCGATGTTCGCGTAGGCGCGGTTGTAGGTGAACAGCCCGTCCCGGAGGGCCGCGAGGCCGCCGTCGGCGGTCGCGAACGGTGCCAGCACGACGGCCGTGACGAGCATGGCGCCGGCGACCACCAGCGCACTTGCCGCGAGCCGCCGGCGGGGGCGCCGGAGCAGCAATACGAGGACGAGCGGGGCGATCACGACGAACTGCGGCTTGATCCACAGCAGTACGCCGAGCATGGCGCCGGCCCCGAGCGCGTGCACGAGCCGGCCCGAGCGCTCGTAACGGTCGGCGAGGTCGACGGCCGCGACGAGCGCCGGCAGCGCCAGCTGCTCGGCGTTGGGCTCGATCGTGTCCCACTGCGGGCTCGAGCCCGCCATGCCGAAGAGCACCGCGACCAACCAGGCTGTCCGCGGCCCGGCGTGGCGGCGCACGAGCCCGACGAGCTGCGCGAGTGCAACGACGAAGAGCAGCAGGAGGGCGAACCGGATCGCGAACGACGAGCTCGGAACCACCGCCTCAACAACGGCGAACAATGCGTATGCCAGGGGCCCTTTGTGGTCGAAAAGGTCGCGGTAGGGCAGCAGGCCGTCGAGCCAGCCGCGGGCGACGGTGAGGTAGATCGAGACGTCGAGCGCGACGAGGTCGCGAATGTTCGCGGCGCGCGTGAGCGCGGCGGCGAACGCCCCCGCGACCACGGGCGACCCGAGCGCCCGGGCGATCACGGCCCGCATGCCGTTCAGCCGGTAGGCGGCGCCCCGCGGCGCACGAGCAGTCCGCAGGCGGCGACCGCCGTCACCACGGCGATGACGACGATCGGGAACTCGAAGCGAAACACCGTGCCCATGGCCCCGACGAACAGGCCGCTCTGGTAGGTGACGGCCGCCAGCGCCAGCGCGCCGAGCACCAGCACGGGCGCCGAGCGCCGGCGCAGCAGCACCACGGCGAGCGCCGCGCAGGCGAGCAGGTAGGGCCAGACCCAGAACAACGGCCCGCCATCGAGGTTCTCGTTGATCGCGAAGGCCTCGACGTAGCGCTTGGCGGCGCGGTTGGGCCCGCTGAAGCGCACGGCGAACTCGCGGTTGTTGGGGTCGATCACGGGGTGGTAGATCCACACTGGGTCGCGCGTGACCGACACCTGGCGCAGCCACAGGCGCGCGCGCTCGTTGAGGTAGGCGAGCGGGTCCTTACCGATCTGCGAGCGCCAGGTGCTCGCGAGCGCGCGCTCCCTGGGCTCCGGCAACGGCCACGGGTGGATCGGCGCGTCGGAGGGGTACACCAGCGCCGCCATCGAGTCCTTGTTCCAGCGCGCCTCGATGTCGGAGATATCGCCGAACAGCACCGAGCGGGGGAAGAGGTTGCGGTGCTCGTCGTGCGACAGCGCGCCGAGGTCGTACATGTAGAGGTATTGCTCGGGGTTGACGTCCTGGACGCCGAGCGCGTTCTGCGCGACCACCTGCATGCCCATCAGTCCCAAGGTCAGCGCAAGCCCGCCGGCCACCGCGACGGCGACCAGCCGCCTGCGGCTCGCCCAGGCGGGCAGCAGCAGCGCCACCAGCGCGACCAGGGCGAGCGCCACGGCCGCGGCGGCGTTCTGGCGCGCGGCCAGGCACAGCCAGGACATGAGCACGATGCCGGCCAGCCACGCAACCCGTGCGCGGCCGGTGCGGCGCGCAGCGGTCGCCGCGCAGCCGAAGGCAAGCAGCAGCGTGGAGACGAACCAGGCGTCGCGACCCAGGATCCCGAGGTTTCCGAACACGGGCGGGAAGAGCACGATCGCGCTCGCCCCAAGCGCGGCGGCGAGGCGCCCGAGCGTGGCGCGCAGCAGCAGGTAGCAGCCCGCGGCGAAGGCCGAGACCTGTGCGGTGAGCACCCATCCCGGCCCGATTCCAAGGTCCCACAGCGGTGTCCACAGCGCGAGGAGCAGCGGCGCGTGCTGGTTGGTCAGGTAGCCGCCGGCGACCTGGTCGATCTGCACGAGCGTGTCGGCGCTCATGTGGCCGGGCCAGAAGCTCAGCAGCAAAATCGCCACCGGCATGAGCAGGATCGTCACCGGCCAGTGGCGCACGAGGACGCGGTCCTCGTGCTCCGGGCGCACGGGCCGGGGGGCGAGCGGTGCCCGTGGCGGCGCGACAGCCGTCTCCGGCGCCGTGGTGCGGGTCGTCATGCCGGGGAAGGATAGGGGCTCAGCGGCGCGCGATCCGTCGCCAGGCGCGTTCGGCCCCGCCGCCGAACCCGGGCAGCCTCAGCAGCTGGTCGCGCACCGCGTCGACGGCCTTGTAGCGCGGCGCATCGCGCCACGCGCGCTCCAGCTCGATCGCCTTCTCGTAGCGCTCCACGGTCGCCGTGAACCCCGCTTCCTGGAGCTCGAACTGCTCCTCGAGCTGGCCGAGGCGCCACTGGTCGCGCTCGTAGCGCGCCACGATCGACGCGGCGGCGGCGTCGTGGACGCCGAGCCAGGCCTGGGAGAGCCGGCGGTTGGCGGCGCGCAGCTCCTCGTTGGCGGCCTGGAGCTCGAGCATGTAGCGGTTGTGGCTCGGAATGGTCACGAGGTTCAGCTGCGCCGTCGCGTCGCCGACGGCAGCGTCGCCGAAGCCGATCACGGCGACGTAGTTGTTCGCGTACTCGGGCTCGGCGGTTTCCGGCGCCCCAACGCGACCGGTCAAGCCCTCGCCCGCGCCGGTCAGCAGCGAGCCCTCGGCGAGGTGCTGGCACAACACGACGGCATCGCCGAAGGGCGTGAACGTCTCGCGCATCTCGTCGTAGCCGAAGTCGGTGAGATGGAACTCGTTCTCCTCGCGGAAGGTGCGGCTGTTGGGCACCGACAGAACAAGCCTGACGCCCGCGGCCGCGTGCTCGCGCAGCAGCGTGAGCGCCTCGTCGAGGCGCTCGAGGTGCTCGAGCGCCTCGAATGCGACGACCACGTCGACCTCCTCGGGGTCCAGGCGCCGCAGGCGCTCGATCGCGTCGCCGGTTTCGAAGCGCACGCCGTCGCGGGCGAAAGTGCGCCGCGCCTCCTCGATCGCGTCCGCGTCGAGGTCGACGCCCAGGATTGAGGCGGCGCCGCGCCGAGCGATGATGTCGGCGCCGTAGCCGATGCCGCACGCGAGGTCGAGAACCCGCCGGCCGCCGCACAGAGACCCCGCGAGCTCGTAGCGATGCAGGTGCGAGGCCGACAGCACGTCGCCGGCGCGCACCTGCTCGAGGCTCAGGCGCTCTGAGGCTCCCATCGCATCTCCCCCTCTCTCAGCAGCGCCCGCATCTCGTCGTGCAGCACCGTCATGTTGGCCATCCCGTAGCTGCGCAGCATCGAGGCCTCGCGCACGCGGTAGAGGAACAGCTTGCGCGGGATCACTCCCCCGAAATGCCCCGCGCGCGCGAGCTCGCGGTAGAGGAACCAGTCCTCGTAGCTCGTGAGGTCCACGTTGTAGCGATACCCGAGGTCGAACCAGCGGCGGCGGATCAGCGCGGTGCCGGCGCCGGCGACGTTCTCGCGGTCGACCAGGCGCGACCAGTTGCCGTAGGGCCGGTAGCCCTGCTCGGGTCGCAACGGGACGCTTCGCTCGTTCACGTAGGTCGACCACGTCGCTACGTAGGCCAGATCCTCGTGGCGCTCCATCGCGTCGACACAGCGCTCGACGAAATCCGGCGCGAGCATGTCGTCGGGGTCGAGCGGCAGCACGTAGGTGCCGTGCGACTGGCTGACGCCGAGGTTGCGCGCTGCGCTCAGCCCCGAGTTGGGCTGCCCGACGACGGTGAAGCCGAACTCCTCCGCCAGCGCCTCGACGATCGCGTCCTCGCGACGGTAGGACCCGTCGTTGACCAAGACGGTCTCGATCCGCGGCCAGCTCTGAGCCTCGATCGACTCGATCGTCTCACGGACGTGCTCGTGCATCTTGAAGTAGGGCACCACGATCGAGACCAGCGGGCGGCGGGCGGGTCGCGACCGCGGCGAGGGCGGCGACCCCAGCAACTCGAGGTACTCGCGGCGGGTACGGTCGGCGTCGTGCAGGCGCTCGAGCGCCTGGCGGGGCCCGCCCGCTCGGATCAGCTCGTGCGCGCGCTGCGGCTGCTCAATCAGCTCCTCGAGCGCCTCCACCAGCGCCGCCACCGAGGTGTCGCGGGTCAGCCAGCCCGAGCGGTCCGGCTCGACCATGTCGACGAGCCCGCCGACCGGCGTGGCGAGCACGGGGCGGTTGTAGAGGAAGGCCTCGCGAGCGACGTTCGGCCAGCACTCCCACAGCGACGGCACGACGACGACGTCGTGAGCGTGGATCATCGCGCCGACCTCGGCGCGGGGCACCGGCTTGGCGAATACCACGCGCTCGTCCCCGGCTGCCTGCAGCTCGAGCTGGCCGAACATCGAGGTCCCCAGCGGACCGGTGTCGGTGTCGCCGCCCAGAAGCGTCAATCGCCAGTCGCGGTAGCCGATCCGGTTGACCGCACGCATGAGGTTCTGCACGCCCTTGCGGCGCTCGAGCCGGCCGAGGAAGAGCACCCGCAGCGGGCCCTCCGCGGCCGGCTCGTCGCCCGGCGCCGGCACGTAGTCGACGTGGAAGGCCTCGAGCACCTTGCTCGCCGACGCGAGGGCGGACGGGCCGTAATAGCGCCGGTAGGTCTCCATCACGTCGCCACCCGAGTACAGGAGGCGGTCGGCGTGCCGTAGGCAGAAGCGCTCGGCGTCGAACACCGCCTCGGTCTCCATGTCGGTGCGCAGGCGCCCGTTGAGCACACTCGCCATCTCGGCGCTGGTGTGCATGCGCACGGCCACGATCGTGCGGCTGAGGAACGGCTCGGCGGTGTGCTTGGCCTGCATCGTCACGAAGCCCTCGGCCAGGTAGTCGCAGAACTCGATGAGGTCAGGCGGGCGGTGACCGAAGCGCTCGGCGAGATGCTCGAACACCCGCGAGCTCCACGCGTGCATGTGCGAATAGTGCGCGCCGCGCGCGCCCGGCTCCGGCCCCGGCTCGGTCACGAACTCGACCTCCACGCCGGGCCCGTAGAGCGGGCCGGCGACGATCAGTCGCTCGTAGGCCTCGCGGTGCAGGTGCGTCGTGAGGAGGGTGACGTCGGCGACGTCGGAGAGCGCCTGCGCGTTGGCGGCGATGATCGGCGCGATGCCGCCGCCGACGAAGGGATAGAGCTCCCGGCCGACGAGGACGATATGCGGTCGGGCCATAGTGGCGGCGGACCGTAGCAAGGGACCGGTCTCTATCCTCGCCGCCGATGAGCATCCGCGTCCTCGCGCCCGGCGAGCTGCTTGGCGCCGCTCGCGGCGACAGCGTGGTCTGCATCCCCGTCTACGGGGCCGAGGCGCTCTTCGAGGCGTGCCTGCGCAGCGTCCTGGCTTCGGTGAGCGACCGGGTGGCGGTCCTCGTCACCGACGATGCGAGCCCCGGCGACGGCGTGGAGGCGATCACCCGCGCGATCGCCGAGGAGGCCGGCGACCGCCTCGACGTCGCCTACCTGCGCCAGACGCGCAACCTCGGCTTCGTCGGCAACGCCAACGCGGGCTTCGCCGCAGCCGCGCCGGCGGACGTGGTGCTGCTCAACTCCGACGTCGAGGTCCCCTCGTCCTGGCTTGAGCGCCTGCGCGCCGCCGCCTACACCGACGAGCTCGTGGCCACCGCGAGCACGCTCACCAACAACGGCACGATCCTCTCGCTGCCCGATCGCGACCGGCCCTCTCCGGAGCTTCCGCCGGGCTTCACGCTCGAGCAGGCCGCCGCGGCCGTCGCCGCGGCCTCGCCGAGGCTGCACCCCGCGATCCCCACGGGGATCGGCCACTGCCTGTACGTCCGGCGCTCGGCGCTCGAGCTGGTGGGCGGCTTCGACGAGGCGTTCTCGCCCGGCTACGGCGAGGAGGTCGACTTCTCCCAGCGCTGCATCGGGCACGGGCTGCTGCACGTCGTCGCCGACGACCTCTACGTCCTGCACCACGGCCGCGCGAGCTTCACCGAGTCGATGACCCCGACGCAGCTCGAGCACGAGCGCGAGCTCAACCGCCGCTACCCCTACTACGCGGAGGCGGTGAGGGAGGCGGCGAGCTCGGAGACGATCCCGCTGGCGCGCTCGCTCGCCGCCGGGCGGCTCGCGCTCGGGCGCCTGTCGGTGACGATCGACGGCTCCTCGCTGGGCCCGCACATCACCGGCACGCAGGTGCTCACGCTCGAGCTGATCGCCGCGCTCGCGCGCCACGGCGAGGTGAAGCTGCGGGTGCGGATCCCGCGCACGATCGGCCCGGCAGCGAGCGCGGTGCTCGACGGGCTCGACGTCGAGCGCCTGTTCAACGACGAGGCGTCGGAGGGCGTGCGCTCAGACGACGTCGCCCACCGCCCGTTCCAGGTCGTCAACCCGCTGGACCTGCGCTACCTCCGGCGCCTCGGCCGGCGGGTCGTGCTCACGCAGCAGGATGTGATCGCCTACCGCAACCCGATCTACTTCTATGACTACGACGAGTGGCGCGGCTACCGCGAGCTGACCCGCGAGGTGCTGATGGCCGTCGACCGCGTGGTGTTCTCGACCGACCACACGCGCCGCGAGGCGCTCGACGAGGACCTCGTCGACGCAGCGCGCTCGGCGGTGGTTCCGCTCGGGGTCGACCATCGCGCGCTGGCGCGCACGACCGAGGCCCGGGCGCCCGAGGACGGGCCCGCGGACCTGCGCGAGCGCGGCTTCCTGCTCTGCCTGGGAACGGACTTCCAGCACAAGAACCGCCCGTTCGCGATGGCCGTCTTCGCCCGCCTACGCCGCTCCCACGGCTTCGCGGGCCGCCTCGTGCTGGCAGGCGGCCACGCCGACCACGGCACCTCGGCGCGCGAGGAGGCCGCCTGGCGCGCGGGCGAGCCCGAGGCGTCGGCCGACGCGCTGGACCTCGGGCCGGTGTCGGAGGAGCTCAAGGCGTGGCTGTACGCGAACGCCTCGCTGATGCTCTACCCGACCGCGCAGGAGGGCTTCGGGCTGATCCCCTTCGAGGCGGCCGAGGCCGGCCTCGCCTCGCTGTGGGCGGCGCACTCCTCGCTCGCCGAGGTGCTGCCCGCCGAGGCAGCGGGCATCGTGCCATGGGACGTCGAGGCCACCGCGGCGCGCGCCGCCGCGCTGCTGGCCGACGCGGGCGAGCGCGAGCGCCTGGTCGACGCGGTCCGCGCGGCGGGCGCGCGCTTCACGTGGGACCGCTACGCCGAGCGCGCCGTCGAGATCTACCGCGAGGCGGCCGTCGCGCCGGGGCGCGCGCTGCACGACCCGGCCGACGATCTCACCGACCTCGCGCTCTCGCTCGTGGGCCCGAAGGGGTGGCTGCCGCCCGAGGTCCAGCGCGCGCTGCTGGCGGTGTCGGCGCGCGCGCCGCTGCGCAAGCTCATGTTCGCGCTGCTGCGCGCGGGCTACCGGGCGCTCTACCGCGCGCGCAGGCTGCGCCCCGGCTCCTCCTCGTCCCCGCCCTGATGCTCGGCGGCGCGCACCGCGCGCCAGCCGCCGTACCGCGCGACGACGAGCACCAGGCCGACAACCGTGATCGGGACGAACAGCACCGCGCGCACGAGCAGGGCGAAGGAGAACGCCGCGCCGCCCGTGATCTTCAGCGCCTTGAGGCCGAAGACGATCGCCGCGTCGAAGGTCCCCGCATAGGCCGGCGCCGCCGGGATCAGCGCGAAGAAGCTCGAGAGCACGACGAGGAAGACGCCCTCGAGCAGGCTCACCCCGAGCCCGAGCGCTCCGCCGACGAGCGTGAAGACGATGCCCTCCAGCAGCCACACGCCGGCGGTGGCCAGCGCGAGCAGCGCGCCGACCGGGCGGAACAGTAGGACGCTGGCGCGCGCGACGGGGCGCACGCGCTCGACCAGCGCCGCGAAGCGCGGGCTGTGGCCCAGGCGCAGCGCCGCGATCGCCGCGGCCCCGACCAGCGCGAGCCCGACCGCCGCCGCCACGGCCGGCCAGTCGCCCGCCGGCGACCCGCCGATCCTCGCGAGCGTGAGCAGCACGAACAGCCCCGCGAGCACCAGCGCGTCGAGCAGGCGCTCGGCGAGGATCGCGCCGGCGATCTCGCGCTTGCGCGCGGGCGAGCGGGCGGCGAGCAGCACCACCCGCAGCAGCTCGCCGCCGCGGGCGGGCAAGATCGTGTTGCCCATGTAGCCGACGGGGGCCAGCGCGTAGGCGTCGGCGGCGTGGTGCTCGACCCCCGAGCGCCGCAGCAGCACGTGCCAGCGCCAGCCGCGCACGACGGTCGCGGCGGCGTAGACGAGCACCCCGAGGCCCAGCTTGGAGAGCGCGGCCGCCGAGGTCGGGATCGTCGGCGCCTCCTGGTGGGCCGCCCACCAGGCGAAGCCCAGCAGGGCGAGGGCGGAGACGAGCAGGCCGAGCCAGCGCCGGCCGTGGCGGCGCGGGGCGGCTGGCGCCTCGGTCACGGCAGCGGACATACGCGGACCGGCGCCCCGCCGGCGATCTTCGCGCGCCAGGGCGCGCCGCCGCGATCAGCCGGGATCCGCAGCACGGCCGCGCCGGCAGGGGCGCCGGCCAACGGCTCGGAGTAGAGGTCAGACCAGCGCCGCACGGATACCTTGGCCGCGCCGTCGATCAGCAGGCCGCCTCGCGGGACGACGAGCTCGAGGTTGTTCGCTCTCCGGCACCCGGCGCCGGCGCGCGCGCCGCCTGCCGGGGCGAGCGCGAGGTTGTAGCCGCGCACCAGCGCGGCGTCGGCGGCGGCACGGCCGGCTTGGAAGGTGTGCGCGAGCTCGCGCGGTGTCGGCGCGGGCGAGCCGAGCCCCCGCGCCGCCGCGAGGTAGCGGCCGGACCGGATCTGCGGCGCCGTCACCGGCGAGGGCTGGAACTCCGGCCCGACGCGCGGGCCGGCGATCTCCGTCGCGGCGATCGCCCCGTCGACGATCGTGGTCTGGTCGCGCAGGAACCCGGCCTGGTCGCGCAGCGCGTTGAGGTTCGACAGCGTCGCGAAGGCCAGCAGCGCCGCGAGCGCGACGAGCGCCTGCGGGCGCGCGCGGACCCCGCGCGCGGCCTCGACCGCGATCAGCACGAGGAACAACACCCCGGGGTAGAGGTAGCGCGCGGCGTCGGGCTCGCCGTTGTCGGCCCGCGCAAGCGCGGTCAGCGCCCAGAACGCCAGCGGCGCGGTGACCAGCGCCGCCAGTCGCCACGGCACCGCGGGGACGCGCCGGACGCTCAGCACGAGCGCGGCGAGCAGCCCCAGCAGCAGCGGCCGGCCCCAGGCGACGTCGAGGCCGAACAGCGCGCCGGCCGCTCCCGCCGCCGCCTCGGCCACGTAGCGCGGGCCCGCGAAGAGGTTGTCGGCGGTCGCGCCGCTGGGCACGCCATAGGCGGCGTACCACACGGCGTAGAGCACGACCGGCGCGACCAGCACCGGCCAGCGGCGCCGGCGATCCGGGCGGCCCAGCAGCTCGACCGCGGCGGCCACCAGCAGCGGGATCCCGAGCGAGGAGGAGGCCAGCGCCGCGGTCAGCAGCACCGCGGCCGCGACGTTGCCCCTGCGGTCCTCGCGGTCCAGGCACAGCAGCGCCCCGAGGCCCGCGGCCAGCGAGCCGAGGAAGCCGATCTGGAAGGACCACAGGACGTCCAGTGACCCCGGCCCGACGAACAGCACGGCGCCCGCGGCGCCGAGCGCGAGCAGCTCCCCGACCCGGCGCCGGGCGTAGGCGAGGACGAGCACGACGATGCCGAGGTGCAGCGCGATCCCGGCCAGCCGGTAGGGCACGTGGCTCTCCAGGCCGGCGGTGGCGAACAGCAGCTTGTAGACGAGCACCGGCAGCAGCGAGAGGTGCTCGTTGTGGGGCTTGAGCAGCGCGTCGAGCGTCCAGCCGCGCCGGTCCTGGATGAAGTCCCACTCGTCGAAGTAGAAGCCCGTGCGCCGGGCGGCGTAGAGGAACACCGCGGCGCCCAGGAGCAGCGCGAAGGCGAGCGCGAGGACGCCCAGGCGCCATCCCAGCGGCCCGCGGGCGCCCGCCGGGCGCCCGGGTCCGGCGACCGCGCCCGGGCGCTCGAGCACCGCGCTCAAGCCGACCGGTCCTCCACCGCGCGCAGCGGCGCCGGCTCGGCGGGGGCCATCGGCTCGACCGGCTCCACACGCCGGTAGTCGCCGCGGCTCAGATGCTTCTCCAGGAACGCGTAGAGCACGATGAACAGGTAGCGCGAGCCCATCTCGCGCAGCGCGAGCTTTGACTCGCCGGCGCGCCGGTTGCGCCAGGAGATCGGCACGACCGCGAAGGAGTGGCCGCGCACGATCGCCTTCAGCGGCATCTCGACGGTGAGGTTGAAGTGCTTGGACAGCAGCGGCTGGATCGTCTCGACGACCTCGCGCCGGTAGGCCTTGAACGCGTTGGTGGTGTCGTTGTAGCCGTGGCGGAACAGGACGCGGATGCCCGCGTTGACCAGGCGGTTCATCGCGAGCTTCAGACGCGGGTAGTCCTCGACGTGCGAGCCCGAGATGAAGCGCGAGCCGAACGCGCAGTCATAGCCCGCCTCGAGCAGCCGGTGGTACTCGACGAGGTCGCGCGGGTCGTCGGAGGCGTCGGCCATCACGATCGCCACCGCGTCGCCGTCGAAACGATCCAGGCCCGAGCGCACCGCGTGGCCGAAGCCGCGCGCGTTATGCGAGCGGAAGCCGCGCACGTCGCCCTCGCCGGTCAGGCCCTGCACGATCGCCAGCGTCCGGTCGGTCGACCCGTCGTCGATGACCACGATCTCGTACGGGATCGCCGCGCCGCGCAGCTCGGAGCGGATGCCCTGCACCGTCGCCTCGATCGAGCCCGCCTCGTTGTGGGCCGGGATGACGACGGACAGCTTCACGAGCTCGCCCACTGCTCGACGTTGGCGTCGTGGATCTCCCGCAGCGTGCGTTCGAGGTCGTAGCCGATGTCCCACTCCGGGTAGTCGGCGCGGAACGCGTCGAGGTCTGAGACCCACCAGCGGTGGTCGCCGGTGCGCGCCTGGTCAGACAGCGAGTAGGCGAGCTCGCGGTCCGCGATGCGCTCGCTGGCGGCGATCGCCTCGAGCATCGAGATCGAGTTCCCGCGCCCGCCGCCGAGGTTGTAGACCGCGGCGACGCGGGGCGCGCGATGGAAGGCCTCGAATGCGCGCACGACGTCGACCGCGTGGATGTTGTCGCGCACCTGCTTGCCGCCGTAGCCGAAGATCGTGTAGGGGTCTCCGGTGACCACGCAGCGCATCAGGTAGGCGAGGAAGCCGTGCAGCTGGGCGCCCTGGTGGTTGGGACCGGTCAGGCAGCCGCCGCGGAAGCAGACGGTCGGGATGCCGAAGTAGCGCCCATACTCCTGCACGAGCAGGTCGGCGGCGGCCTTGGAGGCGCCGAACAGCGAGTGCAGCGTGTGGTCGATCGACATCGTGACCGGGATCCCGCCGAAGTACTCGTGGTCCTCGGGCAGCTCCAGGCGCGTCTCGCGCTCCTCTAGCGGCAGGTGGTTCGGGCGGTCGCCGTAGACCTTGTTGGTCGAGCAGAACACGAACGTCGCCTCGGGCTTGCGCTCGCGCGTGGCCTGCAGCAGGTTCAGCGTCCCGTTGGCGTTGACCGTGAAATCGGTATGGGGGTCAGACGCCGCCCAGTCGTGCGAGGGCTGCGCCGCGGTGTGGACGATCAGCTCGAGGTCCCCGGCGACCTCGGCGAACACGCGGTCCACGCCCTCGGCGTCGCGGATGTCGAGTTCGACGGAGCGGAACTCGCCGGGGAACTCCTCCAGCAGCCGCTCGGTGCTCGGGCGAGTCGACGCGCTCGGGCCGAAGAAGCTCGCGCGCATGTCGTTCTCCAGGCCCACCACGTCGTAGCCGGCGGCCACGAAGTGGCGCACCGACTCCGAGCCGATCAGGCCCCCCGATCCCGTGACGATGACCGTGCTCACGCCGCCCCCTGTCCGAGCGCCGGCAGCACGGCGCGCTCGTTGTCGTGGATCCAGTTGTACGTGTCCTCCAGGACGGCTCGCGGCCCGCGCAGCGGTCGCCAGGTGCTACGGCCGAACAGCCGCTGGCAGTCAGAGACGTAGAGCGGCACGTCGCCCGGGCGGCTCTCGAGCACGGGCTCGATCGCCGGCGCGTTGCCGGTGAGCTCGCGGCAGATCTCGGTCGCCTCGATCAGCGAGAGGCTGCCCTCGGCGCCGCCGCCCACGTTGACCGTCGCGCCCGCCCACCCGTCGGGATCGGTCAGCTGCTCGAGGAGGAGGTCGCAGAGGTCGTCGATGTGGAGCACGTCACGCACCTGCTTGCCGGCGCCGCCGTAGCCGATGTAGGTGAGCGGGCGGTCCGTGTAGTGGGCCAGCAGCCAGTGCGTGAACACGCCCTGGTCGACCTTGCCCATCTGCCACGGCCCGGCGATCACCCCGCAGCGGTCGATCACCGCGCGGACGCCGAGTGAGTCGGCGTACTCCGCAACGAGCAGCTCGGCCGAGAGTTTCGTCGCGCCGTAGAGCGTGCGTGCGCCCTCGAGCGGGAAGTGCTCGGCGATGCCGCGCTCCGACGCGCCGGTGTGCGGCTGCGCGGGCTCGAGCGCGAAGCGCGTCTCCTCCTCGCGCAGCACCAGCTCGCCGAGCGCCTTGACCGGATAGACGCGGCTGGTGGAGAGGAACACGAACTGGGCGCCGTCGCGGCGCGCGAGCTCGAGGCAGTTGTGGGCGCCGAACAGGTTCGCCTGGACCACGAAGTCCGCGCCCTCGCCCATGCCGGCCAGCACGGACGGCTCGGCAGAGCACTCGACGATCGCGTTGAAGGGCTTCAGGCCGAACAGGTCCTCGCGCCGGCGCACGTCGCCGTGCTCGAAGGCCACGCCCGCGTCGCGCAGGCGCGCGAGGTTGAGCTCGGAGCCGCGGCGCCGCAGCGAGTCGAGCGCGACGACCTCGCTGCCGGGGTGGCGCTCGGCCACGGCCAGGCAGACGCCGGAGCCGACGAAGCCGGCGCCACCGGTGACGAGGATGCGCTGCGGGAAGGAGGACACGGGAGGGAGGAGGCCGCCGGTCGCGATGGAGCGGAACGGCCTCAGAGGGCGCCCGGGCGCGATCACCGAGGGTAGCGTTCCCGTGCCGTTGCTAGCGTTCTCGCGGTGTCAGCGACCTACCAGCCCGGGGTCGCGGCCCCGTCCGCGGACGCCGCGTCCTCGCCGCCGGCCGTCGTCGTCGACCGCCTCGACAAGACCTTCAAGCTCCCGCACAACCAGCCGCACACGCTCAAGGAGCGCGTGCTGCACCCGTTCTCGAGCACGACCTACGAGGCGCTGGAGGCGCTGCGCGACGTCTCCTTCACGGTGCCCCAGGGCGAGTTCTTCGGCATCGTGGGCCGCAACGGGAGCGGCAAGAGCACGCTGCTGAAGTGCCTGGCCGGGATCTATGAGCCGACGTCCGGAGCTGTGGGCGTCAACGGGCGCCTGGCGACCTTCATCGAACTGGGCGTCGGCTTCAACCCCGAGCTGACCGCGCGCGACAACGTCCTCATCAACGCGACGATGCTCGGGCTCACGCGCAAGCAGGCCGCTGCGCGTTTCGAGGACATCATCGCCTTTGCCGAGCTCGAGCAGTTCCTCGACCTCAAGCTCAAGAACTACTCGTCGGGGATGAACGTGCGGCTCGCGTTCTCGACCGCCGTGCAGGTCGACGCCGACGTGCTCCTGGTGGACGAGGTGCTCGCGGTGGGCGACGCGTCCTTCCAGCAGAAGTGCCACGACGTCTTCCAGCGCCTGAAGGACGAGGGCAAGACCATCCTCTTCGTCACCCACGATATGGGCTCGGTGGAGCGCTTCTGCGACCGCGCGATGCTGCTGGAGAAGGGCGAGATCGTCGAGCTCGGCGACCCGATCCCGGTCGGGCGCGCCTACAACGAGATGAACTTCGGGCGCCGCACAGTGACGCGGCCGGGAGAGGCGCGCTACGGCGACCAGCACGACGCCGAGATCGGGTCGCTGTGGTTCGAGCAGGGCGGCCAGCGCGTCGACGCGCTGGCCTTCGGCGAGCCCGCGGCGATCTGTAGCGAGCTGTGGGTGCACGAGACCATGGAGGAGGCCGTCTTCTCGGTCGGCCTGCGCAACGAGGCCCACCTGCCGGTCCTGCGCGCGACGACGGAATGGCAGGACGACTTCCCCAATCGCCTCGAGGGGGGCAGCCACTACCTCGTGCGGCTCGAGTTCGACTGCTGGTTCGCGCCCGGACGCTACGACGCGACCCCTGCGCTGGCCCACGGCGGCCGCGCCGAGGACATCGTCGACATGCGCGAGGGCCTCGGCGCCGTACTCGTGCACGCGGTCCGCCACAGCGGGGCGATCGTGGACCAGCCCGTGCGCTTCGAGATCGAATCCGCATGAGCGCCCCCGCCGTGCCCGCCCTGCCGTGGCTGCCCGATCGCGAGGCCGCCGGCCGGTTCGTGCGCCTGACCTACACGCTGGCCGTGACCGAGTGGAAGCTGCGCTTCTTCAACTCGGCGCTCGGCTACCTGTGGACGCTGGCGCGCCCGCTGATGTTCTTCGCCGTGCTCTACGTCGTGTTCAGCCAGATCGCCAAGGTCGGGGACACGGTCAAGCACTACCCGGCCTACCTGCTGACGGCGATCGTGCTCTTCACGTTCTTCGCCGAGGCCACCGGCAACTCGGTGCAGTCGCTCGTGGACCGCGAGGCGCTGCTGCGCAAGATCCGCTTCCCGCGCTCGGTCGTGCCGCTGTCGGTCTGTCTGACCGCGCTGTTCAACCTCGGCATGAACTTGATCGCGGTGACCGTGTTCCTGTTCATCAACGGCCTCTACCCGAACCCCCGCTGGCTGGAGCTGCCGGCCTTCGTGCTGGCGCTCGCGCTGCTCGCTTGCGGCGTGTCGCTCCTGCTCTCGTCGCTGTTCGTGCGCTTCCGCGACATCGCGCCGATCTGGGAGGTGGTGTCCCAGATGATCTTCTACGGCTCGCCGATCTTCTACACCGTGTCGCAGTACGGGAGTTTCGCCCGCGAGATGTCGCTCACCCCGTTCGTGGCCATCCTCACCCAGATGCGCCACGCGCTGATCGACCCGACCGCGCCGAGCGCCGCGGACGCAGCCGGGGGCATGGTCTACCTGCTCATCCCCTGCGCGATCATCGGCGCGGTCTTCCTGCTCGGCGTCTGGGCATTCCGCCGCGCCTCGCCGATGCTCGCGGAGAACCTCTAGGCGGTCACAGGAAGTACCGCTGGATCGTCAGCTCCCAGGCGCCGAGCAGGTGCAGGACCGAGCCGGCCAGCAACAGCGCGACCGCGGCGAGCGTGAAGCGCCGCGGCAGCAGTGACCCGGCGAGCGCGAGCGCGAGCGCGTAGAGGGCGATGAGCGGCATCAGATACCGGGCCTGCTCGAAGAGGAAGTTGCCCGAGGCCCGCAGCGGATAGCCAGCGCGGGCGATCGCGACCGTGAGCCCGGCGGCCAGCAGGGCGAACACGATCGCGGGCAGAGCGAGCTCGCGCAGGCGCGGCACGAGGGCCACCACCGCGGCGACCCCGATCACCGCAAAGAGGCCGAACGCGGCGGTGTTGACCGCGTGGGGGAACTGGTAGTCGTACCAGCCGAACTTGCCGACCCAGAGCGGCGTCCAGAGGTCCTTCGGGGTCCACCGGACCTGGAAGAAGTCGGTCATCGAGCCCACCCTAGGCAGGAAGTACTGCCACAGGTAGGTGGCGAAGCTCGAGGCCTGGTCGCCCTTCGGGCCCGAGGGCCCGGATGCGGCGGCGCCGACCCCTCCCGGCAGCAGCGGGCGGTTCCAGACCAGCGTGTTGACCAGCGCGTAGGCGGCGAGCGGGGCCCCGGCCGCGAGCGCGGCGGCGAGCGCCGGGCGTAGCCGGCCCGTGGGGGCGCGGCGCCACAGCAGCAGCGCGATCCCGGCGGCCCAGCCGGGGGCGAAGCCCAGCCCCGAGACCTTGGTGAGGACGGTGACGGCGAAGACGAGGCCGAGCGCGAGCGCAAGCGCGACGGTGAGCCCGCGGTTGAAGGCGCGCGCGAACAGCCAGAAGGTCAGCGCCCCGAGCGCGATCAGCAGCGCGTCGGGGTTGATCGCGCCGCTGATCCAGGTGAACACCGGCTGGTAGGCGCACACCAGCGCGACGCCGCCCGCCAGCAGCGGGCGCGCGGGGAACAGCTCGCCCAGGAGCGCAAGCAGGGCGAGGATCGTCACGCCCGCGAGCAGCGCGCCCTGCGCGCGCATCAGCGTCATCGCGTCGAGCGTCGAGCCGCCGAGCGCATGGGTCACCCCGTAGGCGGGCGCGAGCGACGCGTAGTAGACCGGCGGGTAGTCCTTGACATTGACGCTCGCGCCGGGGTTGACCGTGCTCGGGTGCTTTGCGAGCTCTGCGTCGAGGGCGCGGTCGGCGTCCGCGGTCCAGGGCGGGCGCCCGAAGTAGTTGAAGTTGACGTCGCCCAGGCGCGCGCCGCCGCGGATCAGGTTGAGCTCGTCCGAGAGGCGATCGTTCGGGTTGTCGGGCGGTCGGCCCTTCTCGGCGAGGTCCTGGACGTAGGAGAGGTGGTAGGGCTCGTCGGGGATCTGCATCGGCGGGGTCAGCGCGCTCCACGCGAGCGCGTTGAGCACCGCGACGGCGGCGCAGGCGAGCGCGAGCCGGCGCCCGGCGCGCCCGCGCGCGAAGCCGGCGAGCGCCCACCCCGCGAGCGCCAGACCGGCGAGGAAGAAGATGGCGGCGCCGACCGCGCGCCCGGGGCCTCCGAAGCGCCCCCACGTGCGCCCGATGCGCTGGGCCACGACGGGCACCATCGCGATCAGCCGCTCGCGGCCGGGCCGGTAGTAGGCGAGGCTGATCGCGCCGGGGACGATCGCGCCGTCGACCGTGAGCCCGGGCTTCTCGAGGCTTCCGCGCAGCGCGATCGGCGCGCCGCCCCCGTGGCGCAGGCAGACGCTGCCGAAGACGTCGCGGCCCAGGCGCCGCGGCAGCTCGAAGCGCGTGCTGCGACCGCGCGCGGTCGGCGCCGCGGCGGTGGCGAGGACGCGGTCGCCCTCGATCAGCTGCAGCGACAGGCTCGCCGGGTCGCCGCTCGCGAGCTGGAGCTCGATCGCGCCGGTGTCGGTCGGGACGAGCGCCAACTGGCAGAGGCGCTGGCCGGCCTTCACGGTGGCCGCGATCTCGCCCGGGAAGGCGGCGTTGGTCCCCGCCAGGCGGGGCTGGGCCGTGCCGAGCACCACGACGGCGGCGACGGCGAGCACGGCGATGACGAGCACGGCGACGACGAGCGCCGCCGCACGCCGGGGCGAGCGCGGGGAGGACACGAGCCTCGAGCGTACCGTCGGCGCCGCTGGCGGCCCCGTTACCCTGGGGAGGCCGAAACTCGCCACCCTGCCGGCCGTTTCAGCTCCTCATGCCCAAGCACCTCGCGATCGTCCCGGCCTACAACGAGTCCGCCTCCGTGGCGCGCGTCGTCGTTGAGATCCGCGAGCACGCGCCGGGCTTCGACGTCGTCGTGATCGACGATGGCTCGACCGACGACACTTCCATGCGCGCCCGCGCGGCCGGGGCCGAGGTCGTCCGCCACCCGTTCAACCTCGGGATCGGCGGGGCCGTGCAAACCGGGTACCAGTACGCGTCCGAGCGCGGCTACGACGTCGCGGTGCAGATCGACGGCGACGGCCAGCACGACGCCCGCTGCCTGCCGGCGCTGCTCGAGCACCTGCGCGCGCACCCCGAGCTCGACATGGTGACCGGCTCGCGCTTCCTCGCCGACGACGGCCATGGGTTCCGGTCCTCGGCGCCGCGGCGGGCGGGCATCCGCATCTTCTCCGGCGTGCTCTCGCGGATCGTCGGCCAGCGCGTCACCGATCCCACCTCGGGCCTTCGAATGGCGGGGCGCCGCGGCATCGAGTTGTTCGCCCACGACTACCCGCACGACTACCCGGAGGTCGAGGCGGTGCTGCTCATGCACGCGCACCAGCTCGCAAGCGTCGAGGTGCCCGTGCGAATGCGCGAACGCACCGGCGGGGTCTCCTCGATCAACTCGACGCGCTCGATCTACTACATGGTCAAGGTGCTGCTGGCCGTCTTCGTCGGGCTGTTCCGCGCGCGCCCCGTCGTGCGCGCCGGCGATCGCGCACCCGTCACCGCGGAGGCCGGGATCTGATGGGCGACGTCTCGCGCATGCAGATCCTCGCGATCCTCGTCACGGGCGGCCTGTTCGGCCTCGTCTTCGAGCTCGTGCGGCGGCGGCGCCTGCTCGAGCGCTACGCGCTGCTGTGGCTGTTCGCCTCGGTCGTGCTGCTCGGGCTCTCGATCTGGCGCCAGCTGCTGGAGGACCTCGCGTCGGCGGTCGGCATCTTCTACGCGCCGTCGGCGTTCTTCGCGGTGGCCTTCGGGTTCGTGCTGATCCTGCTGCTGCACTTCTCGCTGGTGATCTCGCGCCTGGCCGAGCAGACCAAGGTGCTCGCGCAGCGGGTCGGGATGCTCCAGCACGAGGTCGACGAGCTGCGGGCGGCGCAGTCGGGTGAGCCGGCGCGCGACGAGGCCGAGCTGACCTCCACGCGTTGACGGCGCTCGCCGTGGTCATCGTCGCCCACGAGTCGGCCGCGCACCTGGCGGGGACCTTGGATGGGCTCGTGCCGCAGTTGCGCGATGGGGATGAGCTGGTGGTGGTGGACAACGCGTCGTCGGATTCGCCTTCGTTGGTAGTGGGAGCCCGTGGCCGCGTACTGCGCAGCGAGGAGAACATGGGCTTCGCCGGTGGGTGCAACCTCGGCGCGGCTGCGTCGTCCGCGGAGCTCCTGTTCTTCCTGAACCCGGACGCGGTCCCGGCCGCGGGGTGCCTGGATGCGCTTCGGGCGGCGGCGGAGGCGCATCCGGAGTGGGGCTGCTGGCAGGCGCTCGTGACGATGGACGGCGGTCAGGTGGTCAACACGCGCGGGGGCGAGACGCACTGGCTCGGGTTCGGCTGGTCGGGCGGGCTCGGCGAGCCGGTGGCGTCGGTCGGCGGGCGCGACCGCCCGGTCTCGTTCGCCTCGGGGGCCGCGCTGTGCGTGCGCCGGGGCGCGTGGGACGCGGCGGGCGGCTTTGACGAGGCCTACTTCATGTACGGCGAGGATCTCGACCTGTCGCTGCGGCTGCGGCTGGCCGGCTGGGAGGTCGGGCTGGCCGCGGGCGCGGCTGTGGAACACGACTACGAGTTCGCGAAGGGATCGCAGAAGTGGTTCCTGCTCGAGCGCAACCGCTGGCTGACGGTGCTCGGCGCCTACCCGGGCGCGCTGCTGCTCGCGCTGGCTCCGGCGCTGCTGGCGTGCGAGCTCGCGGTGCTGCTGGTCGCCGCGCGCGGCGGCTGGCTCGGCGCGAAGCTGCGCGCGCAGCTCGCCGTGGCGCGGGCGCTGCCGCGGGCGCTGCGGCGGCGCGCGGCGGTGCAGGCCGCGCGGCAGATCGGGGCGGCGCAGTTCGCCGAGGCCCTGACGGCAGGGCTCGACTCGCCGTTCCTCGGGCCGGCGGCGGACATCCCCGCGGTCGCCGGCGCGCAGGCGGCGTACTGGCGTGCGGTGCGCGCGCTCGTGGCGTGATCGTCGGGCTCGACCTGCTGTTCCTCGTCCCCGGCCAGACCGGCGGGCGCGAGACCTACGCGCGGGAGCTGGTGCGCGGGCTGGTGGTCGAGCGGCCCGACCTTGCGCTGGTGTGCTTCGTCAACCGCGAAACGGCGGCGGGTGAGGGGTGGTGGGGCGAAGGGGCTCTCGTGGTGCCCGTTGCGTCAAGCGGAGTTGATCGCGCGTCGTGGGCTATTGGCGAGCTGGTGAAGCTGCCGCGGCGCGCGGGCCGGGTCGACGTGCTGCATTCCGTGGCGAACTTCGGGCCGTTCGGCGGCGACTTCGCGCGCGTGCTGACCGTCCACGACCTGCTGTGGCGGCGGTTGCCCGACACGCTCGGGCGCCCGCTGCGGCTGGGGACCGACGCGATGGTGGCGGGCGCCGCGCGGCGGGCGGACCGGGTGATCACGGTGTCGCGGGCGTCGGCGGCGGACCTCGAGGTTGAGCTGGGGTTGGGGCAGGGGCGGGTGCAGGTGGTGCCCAATGGGGTGACGGTTCCGGCGGCTCTGTCGAACGTCAACGACGGCTGGGTAGGAGGGGTTCAGTTGGAGGCGGGTGGCCGGGCGGTCGTGTTGAGCGTGGCGTCGGATCTGCCCCACAAGAATCTCGGTGCGCTCGTGGGGGGGCTGGCTCTTCTCGATGGTGACTCGCGGCCGCTGCTCGTCCTGGCGGGCCATGGGACCGATACGGGGGACCTCCTGGGTCGCGCCGTCGCGCTCGGGGTCGCGGACTCCGTGCGGCTGCTCGGCGCGGTCGGCGCGGACGAGCTCGAGGCGCTCTACGCCGCCGCCGACGTGGTCGTCACCGCCACGCGCTTCGAGGGCTTCGGCCTTCCGGTGCTCGAGGCGATGGCCCGCGGCGTCCCGGTCGCCTGCTCCGACCTGCCGGTCCTGCGCGAGGTCGCCGGCGACGCGGCGGTCTGGCTCGACCCGGCCGACCCATCGTCCATAGCCGCCGCGATCCGCCGCGCCCTGCGGGACCCCGAGCCGCTGCGAGAGGCCGGCCGGGCCCAGGCCGCCCGCTTCTCCTGGCGAGCCGCGGCACGCGCGACCGCGGACGTGTACGAGCGGGCGGTCGAGGTGAAGCGCGGCGAACGGCAGCGGTGAGGGAAGGTTGTCGCAGTCGCGTGGCGGTCTTGTGACGTCCGCGCGCCCCGCTGTGGCGAGATGGGTGGGATTCTCGGGGTGTGGGAGGCGAGACCGCACTTGTTCATGACATGGATGAACAACTGCGGTCTCGTGGTCTGGATGGGCTGATCGCGGCGCTCGCGGAGCGCCAGCACGGCGTCGTGTCGCGGGCGCAGCTCGTGGCGCTCGGGCTCGATCGCGGAGCGATCGACCACCGGCGCAAGCTCGGGCGGCTTCACACGGTCCACCGGGGCGTCTACGCCGTCGGGCATCGTGTGCTGTCCAGGCACGGGCGCTGGCTGGCGGCGGTGCTCGCCTCGGGCCCCGGGACGGTCCTAAGCCACCACGCCGGCGCGGCGCTTCTGGGCATCCGTCCGACCGCGCGCACCACGGTCGACGTCACCGCTGGGCGCAAGCTCCACCCCCGCCCGGGCATCCATCCTCACTGCGCCGTTCTTCCCGATGACGAGGTCACGACTGTCAACGGGATCCCCGTCACCACCGTTCCGAGGACGCTGCTCGACCTCGCCTCCGTCCTGCCACGACACGCCCTTCAGAAGGCTGTCAACGAAGCCGAGGTCCAGCGTCTCACCGATCCGCTGTCGCTCGCAGAGCTCGTGGCTCGCCACCCACTAGCCCGCGGCATCAGCCTCATCTCGCGAGCCGACCCGGTTTTCACCCGCTCCGACCTCGAAGACGCCTTCCTCGCCTTCCTCGCCGGCACCGCCCTCCCTCGCCCCGCGGTCAACACGATCGTCGAGGGCTTCGAGGTCGACGCCGCGTGGCCGGCCCACAATCTCGTCGCCGAGCTCGACAGCTACACGTTCCACCGCACCCGCCAGGCCTTCGAGCGCGACCGCGCGCGCGACCGCCGCCTCCAGGCATCTGGCTGGCGCGTCATCCGCATCACCTGGCGCCAGCTCCACGAGGACGCCGCGACCCTCGAACGCGAGCTCAGCGCCCTCCTCCGCGCTCCCCCAACCGCCCGGCGAGCGCATCCCGGTACCCCTCCATGACCGCCTTCAATGCGCCGTTCGACCGCAGCACCACCCCCGCATGCAACGCAAAGGCGCCCAAAACAGCGCCGCGCCGCAACCACGTCCCCACCCGCCCCAACGGCCGATGCCGCTCGACCACGACGATCGTGTTGCGCACCCCGTAGTAGACGGTGTGCGTCGAGGCCGCGGCGCCGCCGGTCGAGGCTGAGACGCGGTGCACGGCGCGCGCCCCCGGGACGAAGACGCACTCGAAGCCCGCGGCGCGGATGCGCAGCGACCAGTCGACGTCCTCTACGTAGGCGAACAGGTCCTCGTCGAGGAGCCCGGCGGCGGCGATCGCCTCGCGCGAGACCGCCATCAGCGCGCCCACCGCGCGGTCGGTGGCGCCCTCGATCCGGTAGGGGAATTCGTCGGGGCGGCCGTGCCCGCGCGGGCGCCCCGCGTACCCCGTCAGCAGCGCGACGCGCTGGCCCGCCCACTGCACGCGCCCCCCGTCGGCGTCGAGGAGCTTGCCCGCGAGCACGCCCGCCCGCGGATGCCGAGCCGCGGCGGCCCGCAGCGCCTCGGGAGCACCCGCCTCCAGGGACGCATCGTTGTTGACCAGCACCACCCACTCGGCACCCTGCCCAAGCGCATACCGGATCGCTGCGTTGTTCCCGCCCGAGAACCCGAGGTTCGCCCCGTTCTCGACCAGCGCCACCGACGGGAACGCCGAGCGGATCGCCTCGACACTCCCATCACCAGAGCCGTTGTCCGCCACCACGACGCGGACCTCCCTCAGCGCCGCCAGGCAGCGCAGCGTGTCCTCCCGGCCGTTCCAGTTGAGCACGCACACCCACCAGCTCACAGGTACGCGGCTCCCTCGCCGCCGAGCCCGAGCGCGCGCAGGAGCCGCCCCGCCACCGCCTCCCAGGTGAACAGCCCCGAGCGCGCACGCGCCGCCTCGCCCATCCGCCGCGCCAGCTCCGGATCGCAGAGGCGCCGCATCGCATCCGCGAGCACCGCCCGGTCCCCCGGCGCGACGAGCACGCCGGACTCCGGGGTCACGATCGTCGCGGCGCCGCCGACCGCCGTGGCGATGCTCGGCACGCCCGCGGCGCTCGCCTCCGCGTAGGCGATGCCGAACGGCTCGACCTCGGAGGGCATCACGAAGCACGTCGCCGCCGCGAACAGCTCCGCGACCCGCGCCGCCTCGCCGGGCCGGTCGAGGCGCAGCGGCCCGTGGCCGGTCACCCCCTCGCCCTCGAGCGGCGGATGCTCGCCGACCACGTCGAGGCGCGCCCCGGGGACGCCGAGCGCCGTGAACGCCGCGACCACGTCGGGACCGTGCTTGCGCTCCCACTCGCGCCCGACGAACAGGAAGCGCGGCGGCGACCAGTCGCCGGCGCGGGCGGGCGGCTCGTGGTTGCGCGCAAAGCCGACGACCGGCGCCCTCGCCGGCTCGATCCCGTAGTCGCGCACGAGCGAGTCCGCCGTCCACGCGCTCGCGGCGCAGCACGCGGCGGCGCGCGCGTAGATCGCGCGCTGGCGGTCCTCCCAGGAGGCGAAGACGTGCTCGCTCAGCTGCTCGAAGACGGGGTGCGTGGCCCGCGCCTGGCGCAGCGTGAGGTCCGACAGCGTCACGAAGCGCACCCCGTCGGGGAGCCCGAACTCGGCGCCCAGGAGCACGGCGCCGTCGACCGGCCCGCGCGAGCGCAGGCGCCGTGCCGCCACGCGCGAGCGCAGCTCGTGCTGCGCAGCGGTGTACTGCGCGTCGACCCGCGAGCGCGTGCGCGCGAACGCCGCACCCAGCCCCGCCACCCGCAGCCCCGGCGGCGGCGTCGCGTCGACGCCCACGACCTCCACGCCGTGCGCGCGCAGCCCGCGCGCCACGCCGGGGCCAACGCCCGACCACGCCCCCGCCGCGAGCGGGTCCCCCGTCGAGGCGAGCGCGACGCGCGTCACTACGCCGCGTGCGCGAGCACGTGCCACTGCAGCGCCAGAAGCTCGCGGGCGCGGCCGAACGTCGCGCGGTCCGCGTAGCGGTTGCGTCCGCGGAAGGTGTCTGCCAGCGCCCACTGCACGTCCCACCCGGTGCGCCCGACGAGCGCGATGACGTCGCGGCGGGTGTACCAGCGCAGGTGGGTCGCGTCGCGGTGCCCGAACTCCGCGTAGCCGAAGGTCCCGCGCACCCCGAGGTCCCAGAGCAGCGAGAAGTGGCGCGCGTTGGGGATCGAGACGTGCAGCCGTCCGCCCGGGGCGGCGCGCTCGCGCAGCGCGCGCAGCACCGGCTCGGGGTCCACCAGGTGCTCGAGCACGTCGTAGCAGCAGATCGTGTCGAACGGCCCGCTCAGCTCGCCGGAGGCCAGCGCGTCCTCAACCGAGCCGGCGTAGACGTCGTCGACCACGGCGCGCGCCAGCTCCGCCGCCGCGGGCTCGATCTCGATGCCGCTGACGGACTCCGCGCCCGCCGCGCGCAGCGCCCTGCCGACGCCGCCCTCGCCGCAGCCGACGTCGAGCGCGCGCCCGATCGGCCGCGGCAGCTCGGCGACGACGTCGGCGCGCTCGAGGCCGTAGTAGCCGGCGGGCTTGGGAGCCGAGACCGAGGACATCAGGCCGGCGAGTCTAGGCGGCGCCCGTTCCGGACGGCCGGACCTTCAGGGCGTGACGTTCACCGAGCACGCCGGTGAGCTCGCTGGCTTGTGACCGCTGTCGCCGTCCCAGGAGGCCTGGATCGTGTAGGTCTCGCTCGAGGTCGGCGTGAACGAGTCGTGGTAGTCGCCGTTGGCGTCGGTGGTCACATTCCGGGTGCTCTGCCCTGCCTTGGGCGCCGAGTAGCTCAAGTGGATCGTCGCGCCGGCGACGGTCGGCGAGAGGTTGCCGGAGATGTCGACGGGCTTTGCGCCCGAGCTGCTCGATGGGCAGCTCAGCGTGAGCTGGGTGGCCGTCCGGTTGTCCGGCGTGGGGGTCGGGCTCGGGGTCGCGGTTGGGTTCGGCGCCGGCGAGGGTGCAGCCGGGAAGCCCGGGACGTACGGAGGGAAGGACCGCGCGGGGACGTGCTTGGGCGGCCCTGCCAGGTCCACGAACGCCGCGAAGCTGGGCGGCAGCGGTCCGCCGTGGACCGCCCGTCCGAGCTGCGCGAGCTCCGCCCGCATCTGGCGGGCGAAGCGCCGCGTGGTGCGGCTGTGATCGCGGCGCAGCACCGGAGCCGCACCGCGCAGGATCTCCCGGAGCATGGAGCGCCCGCTGCGTGCCACCGCGCGTGACAGGGTCCGCGAGCGCGCAGTGAGATCGACCGACAACGCGTTGGGGCTCTCCGATCCCAGTCTTTGCCTGGTCGCCGGCACCAGCAGCCCGCGAAGCGATGCGCGCTGCAGGCCCACCAGCGCGATCTCGCCGCGCAGGCCAGGGGCGCGCGTCTCGGCCGCGAGCGTGCGCAGGCACGGGACGTGCAGGCAGGGCGGCGCGTGCCTGACCGCCCGCGCCGCGGCCGGAAGCCGGCCGTTCAGCGCGCTGATGTCCTTGCTCAGCCCGTGGATCTGGACGCGCAGCGCCGCGGCCACGAACCCCGCGCCGAGGACCGGCTGGAACGGCCCCGAGGCGTGCGGCAGCACCGGAGCCGGCGCGGGCGCGGGACAGGTCAGGCGGTCGCGGAACGCCCCGAAGGAGTGGATGACGCCAGGGTTGGCCCTGAGCACGCCGACCATCGTCGCGCGGCTCCCCCCCGCGCAGCGCGCCTCGAGGTCGGCGAGCCCCGCGGCCACGCGCCCCTCGTACCGATAGTCGGTGTTCGCCACCCCAGGGCAGTCCGGCTGGCCGGTGATCTCGCGCGACCAGTACTGCGCCCACCCCTCGTTGAACGCGAAGCCCTCGTTCGTCCGGGCGCAGGCCGGGTGCACGAGCGTGTAGTCGTAGCTGGCGAAGTCGAGGAGGTAGTGGCCGAGGTTCCCGTCGAGTCCGTACCGGAAGGCGTGGGCGTACTCGTGTGGGGCGACCGTCGAGAGGCCGGGCGTGCTGCCGAGGTCGTAGCTGAACGGCAGCAGGACCGAGCCGGGCACGGTCACGGGAACGCTGATCAACGGCGTGACGAGGTCGATGGTCAGCGCCGAGAACGGCGGCGCGGCCCCCACGACTGCCCGGTAGTCGGAGTCGGCGTCATGGAAGGCCGAGTAGATCGCGCAGGCGGGCGAGTGCGCGCCGCCGCCCGACAGGATCCCGCCGAAGTCCTGGCTCGGAACGTCGTTCGCGAGCAGGCTCGAGTCGAAGTAGGAGTCGGTGAAGGCGATCGAGGGCCTGACGTGAAGCCCTCGGTTGTCCTGCATGACGACCCGCGCGAAGTACTTGTCGGGATCGCTCGGACTCCGGAAGGTGAACGTCCCGTCCTCAGCGGTTCGGCTCTGGGCAACCCGCCGGCCGGCGACTGCGACCGGCAGCCACTCCCACCCGCGCCCCCACAGCTCGAGCTCGGCGCCAGGTACGGACCGCACCGCCCCGCGGTCGTTGCACTGCCACTGCCCCCGGTAGGTCGTGACCGCCTGTGCGCCCGGCGCGGCGGCGAGGAGGGTCAGTGCGAACACTGCAGCGAGCAGGACGCATCGGCGCATCGGCCCACCCAACCAGGATGGGAGGCCCGCGTCTACCCCGGGCCCGCGAGCACCCTCGCGTACGCCGCGCCGATGCGCTGGGCGGCCGCCGCGGCGGAGTAGCGCTCGAGGCGTGCAGCGGCGTCCGCGGCCGGCGCCGGCGGGTCGGCCAGCGCACGCGCGAGCCCGCGCCAGTCGCCCGGCTCGACGAGCGCGCCCGCGCCGGCGAGCACCTCGGGGATCGCGCCGCTCGCGCACGCGACCACCGGCGTGCCCGCGGCCATCGCCTCGACCAGCACCATCCCGAACTGCTCCTCCCAGCCCTTCGCCGGCAGGGAGGCGAGCACGAGGCAGCGGGCGCTCGCGTACAGCGCGGGCATCGCGTCGTAGGGCACGGTCGCTCGGAAGTCGACGTGCTCGGCGACCCCGAGCTCAGCGGCGTAGGCGCGCAGCCGCGCGCCCTCGGGCCCGTCGCCGACGATCAGCAGCCGCAGGTCCGCCCGCGGCTCCCCGGACAGCCCTCCGCGCAGCGCCGCGAACGCGCGCAGCACGTCCTGGTGGCCCTTCTCCCACACCAGCCGCCCCGCCGAGAGGATCGGCCCGTCGCCGTCGCCGTCGCCGCCCGCCGCCGCCGCCGCGGCGAAGCGCTCGAGCTCGATCCCCGGCGGGCAGACCTCGATCCGGTCCGCCGGCGCGCCCTCCAGCAGCAGCGCGTCGCGCGCGCGCTCGGTCGCCGGGAGGAACAGGTCGACCTTGCCGAGCACCGCGCGGCGGTAGGCGCGCTCGCGCCGCCAGCGGTACGCGTCGCGCCACGCGATCGTCTCCCACACCGTGAGCACGAGCCTGAAGCCGAGCGCGTCGCGCAGCCCCGCCGCCTGCGCGCTGAACCAGGTGCCGATCTCCGCCGCGTGGACGACGTCGGCGCCCGCGATGCGCTCGCGCAGGCCGAGATAGCGCTCCCCGAGCGCGTACGCCGCGGCCCCCGCCGCGCGTCCCGCCGGCAGCACGTCGCGCGGGGTGCGCGCCGGGACGAGCTCGAGGTCAAGGCCCTCGGTGCGGTGCAGGTTCGAGCCCGTGAGCAGCACCGAGATCCGGTAGTCCTCGGCCAGCCGCTCCAGCGGCCGCAGGTCCCACGGGTTGACGTTGTGGCCGCGCAGCTGCACGACGCGCGGGCGGCTCACTCTGGCTCCCTCACGGCGGTGACGGCGCTGGACGAGCGCGCGTCCTGGATCGTGACGACGACGACGCGGTCCTCGGATTCCAGGAAGACGTAGACCACGAGGAGCCAGCGCCACGGTCCGAGCACGAACCGGAAGCCCTGCCAGCGACCGGTCAGCTCTGGTCCCATGCGTGGAAACTGCCCGAGCGGGCGCAGCGCCCTGCGAAGGCGCTGCTTCGTGTCGGCCGGAAGGCTGTGGGTCAGGATCAGGGAGTCGAGATCGGCGATGGCCGTCGCAGCCAGCTCGACCGAGGGCATCGGCTCAGAGCTCGTCGAGCGGGACGGTCCGTCCCGCCTTCGCATCGCGGAGGCCCGCCTGGGCCCGCGCATGCGCCCCCGGGATGCCGTCGAGTAGCTCGACGACGTTGCGCGCATCGGGATCGGCCTCGTCGAGCGCTCCTGACAGCAGAGACCGGGCGAGGGTGCCGGCTTGGACGTGCATGCGCTCGGCCATCTGGGCGAGCTTCGCCGACCGCTGCGCGTCGAGTGTGATGTTCAGGCGCTCCACCACATCCAGCCTACACGCCACGGCACGGCCTGTGTACTACAACGGCGGCGGGTCGCGCCGCAGCGCGGCGTTGACCAGCTCCGGCGGGATCGCGCGGAACGCGAACGCGAGCGCCAGGTAGGCGAGGGCGGCGAGCGCGACGAGGATCACCGGGTGCGCCGGCACGAACACCCCGATCGCAGCGCCCGCCGCCAGCGAGGGCGCCAGCCGCGGCAGGATCCCCAGCGAGGGCACGAGCTCTGGGTCGGTGCGGCGCAGCGCCAGCAGGTAGCCAAGGGCCAGCACCGCCTCGGAGCCGAACGTCGCCAGCGCCGCGCCCTTGGCGCCGAGCCCTGGCACGAGCACGAGCGTGAGCACCCCCGCCGCGATCGCCGCCGCGGCGTTCGGGATCAGCAGCGCGGCGTAGCGCTTGAGCGAGAGCAGCGCGAAGGACCACGTCGCCACCAGGAACGCCGTCACCAGCGACAGCGCCTGCAGCCGCAGCACGCCGACCGACGCGGCGAACTTCGGCCCCGCCACGACCTCGATCGCGAACGGCGCGCCGATCGCCACGCACATCGAGATCAGCGTCCCCATCAGGGCGGAGACGTCGAAGAGCCGCTGCAGCGCGTAGCGCAGGCGCCCCGCGTCGTCGCGGGCCGCCCGCGCGAGGATCGGGAAGCCGGCCGAGATCACCAGCCACGGGATCACCCCGACGGTCTCCACCACCCGGTAGGCCGCGCCGTAGATGCCGGTCTCGGACTCCGGCGCGATGTAGCTCATGAGGATGATCGCCAGGCGGAAGTAGATGAGCCCGACCGCGGCGGCGAGCGCGTAGGGGGCGACGTCGCGCAACATGCGCTTCCAGCGCGCGCGGTCATAGGCCGGCAGCAGCGCCGACTCCGTGCGCAGGACCAGCAGCGTGCAGGCGAGCATGATCAGCCCGCCGGCGACGCTCGTGAAGAAGAACGGCAGCAGCGACGCGCCGGCCAGCACGAGCGCGACGATGCCCACCGAGATCGTCGCGTGCTTGATCAGCTCGAGCGCGCTCACCCAGCCGAAGCGCAGCCGCGCGGTCAGCGAGACCATGTAGGTCTGCTGGGTCAGCGTGAGCAGCAGCCCGACGCCCGCGACGAACGTGCCCTGCACGACGACCGGCCGCGCGCCGGTCACCCAGGCGAAGGCGGTGGCGACGAGCACCCCGATCACCGTGAGCGCCAGGCGCAGCCCGACCAGCTCGCGCAGGAAGCGGTCGCGCGCCTCGCCGTCGAGCACCGAGTACTCGCGGATCCCGAGGTTGGTCAGCCCCGCCTCGGTGAAGCCGCCGATGATGAAGATGATTGACGAGACCGCGACGAAGTAGCCGTAGTCCACCGTCCCCAGGTGCCGCGTCATGAACGGCACCGACGCCAGCGAGAGCAGCATCGCCGCGAAGTAGGAGAGCGTCCGCAGCGCGCCCCCGCGGATCGCCTTCCCGCCCGCTCGGTTGGAGTCCAGGATGTCGAGGTCGGGGTCGTTCACCGCCACGGCACACCCGCCGAGTCCAGGAAGCGCTCGGCGCGCCGCACCGTGGTGTTCTCCCCCGCCCAGGCCAGCGCGCCGGCCTGCAGCTCGGCGTAGCGCTCCTCGCCCACTCCGGCGACCTGCGCGAGCAGGTCCTCGGCACCCTCGTAGGCGAGGCAGTTCACGCCCGCGCGCAGCCCGTGCGGAGCGCAGCGCGGCGGCTTGGCCCCGAGGCGGCGGAAGCACGGCACGGCGCCGTTGGCGGCGATCTCGTAGTGGCGCAGCGCGTCCCACCCCCGGCGCTTGGTGGTGATGCCGAAGCGCGAGGCCTGCAGGTCGGCGCGGTAGCCCGCCTCGTCGGAGAAGGCGTAGCCCGTGGCGCCCTCGCCGAGGCGCTCCGCGAGCTCCGCGTCGACCACGTGCGCCGGGAAGTCCTTCGCCTTGGCGGGGGCCGCCGCCAGGACCTTCTCGGCCGGATAGGACATCGCGATCGGGTGCAGCGCCAGCGCCCGGCCGGCCAGCACGTCGGTGGCGCGCGTCCACTCGCGCTTGAAGTAGGGGCCGCGGGTGTGCGCGCGCGGCAGCCGCCAGCGCGCGGGGGACTTCCACCAGGTCGGGCCGTAGGGATAGGCCCACTCGACGTCGGCGCCGTCGACGAACGCGTAGCGCGCGCGCTCGCCGGCCGCCGCCCAGACGCGCTCCCACCAGTGCCAGTCGCGCCAGATCGTCCCGAGCACCACGAGGTCGAACTCGCCCTCCGCCGCGCGCTCCAACGGGCGCGACCGGTCCACCTCGACGTCCTCAAGCAGCCCGTAGATCGAGAACCCGCGCCCGTAGAGCGACCCGAGGTCCGGGTGGTCGCGGTACAGCGCCGCCCGCCTGGGCACATCGACGACCTGAGCCCCGAGCAGCGAGCGCAGCCCGTGCAGCAGGGTGTCGGCGACGTAGTCCTCGCCGGGATCGGCGAGGAAGAGGACGGACGGCATCGCGGCGACATTAGACCGAGGGGCCGCCGTAGTCTGCGCATGTCCGGCAAGTACGCTGCGCACGGCAGGTGGGGGCAGGTGATCCTGCTCGGGCGCTCCGGGTAGGAGGAGACCCGAGTCCTCGCAACGGATGGCTTCGGCCCTCGTTGCAACACCCGTCATGGCCGCCCTCTCCACGCCCTCCGAAGCCCTCGCCCTCCCGACCGTGGCCACCGTGGAGATCCTGGGCATCCCGCTCGCGCTGACCGACTACGAGCGCACGCTCGACTGGATCGCGGCGACCGCCGAGCGCCGGGCCCGCGGGTACGTCTGCGTCGCCGCCGTGCACACCGTGATGGCCTGCCAGGAGGACCCCGAGCTGCGCGCCGCGGTGCTCGCCGCCGACTTCACGGTCCCGGACGGCCAGCCGCTCGTGTGGGGTATGAACCTGCTCGGCCACAGCCTCAACGAGCGCGTCTACGGGCCCGACCTGATGGCGCGCGCCTGCGAGCGCGCCGCCCGCACCGGCCAGCGCTTCTACCTCTACGGCGGCCGCGAGAGCACGCTCGCCACGCTCGCCGAGGCCCTCCCGCGCCGCTACCCGGGCCTGCGCATCGTCGGCACCCGCTTCGCGCCCTTCCGGCGCCTCGAGCCTGCGGAGGCCGACGCGATCGCCGCCGAGATCAACGCCTCCGGGGCCGACGTCGTCTGGGTCGGCCTCGGCGTCCCGCTGCAGGAGAAGTGGATGTTCGAGATGCGCGAGCGCCTCGAGGTCCCCGTGCTCGTCGGCGTCGGCGCCGCGTTCGACTTCCACGCCGGAATCAAGCGCCAGGCCCCGAACTGGCTGCAGCGCCTCGGGCTGGAGTGGGCGTTCCGCCTCTCCCAGGAGCCGCGGCGGCTGTGGAAGCGCTACCTGCTCTACAACCCGCGCTTCGTGAGCGGCTTCGCGCGGCAGTACGCGCGCCACCTGCGCGGCCGGCTGTAGCTGCCTTATTCTCGAGGGCGGCGCGCGCGCTCGAGGCTGACGACGTCGATCTCGTCCTGAGGTCGGCCGGCCGCCACCTTCATGGCGATGAGATCGTCGAGGCCTGCGAACTTCACCGGGCCCGCGCCCGCGACCTCGTGCTCCACCGCTCCCGCCGCGAGCGAGTTGTAGTCGGCCGCTCCCGCCACATCCTGCATGACGTCGAGTCGCCCGAGGCGGGTACGCAGCACCCAGTTTCCGCCGAGGGCCAGCCCGTCGGCGTCCGGCGCGATGCCCAGCTCGGCAGGGTCGAAGTCGTCGGCGAGCAGGACCTCGGCACGAAGCGCCTGCAGCGCGATCCCAAGCCGGGCGCGGTTCTCCGGCTCCGGTGCCGGAAAAATGTCAACGTCTTTCGTGCCGCGCACCACTCCGTGGGCGGCCAGCGCAAAGCCACCTATCACGACGAACTCGACACGATGCTCGATCAGCGTCGCCAGCAACGCCTCGGCCTGGAGAGGCGGAACCTGGAGGTCATCCTCGCCGGTCACGTGCGGTGGACGCGGCCGGCCGCGACAGCAGTCAGCGTATGGCTGAGCGCTGCGGCCGCGGCCACCCGCTCGGAGCCCGTCAGCGCCTGCGCGTCGGCCAGCACCTCGGCGTCTGAGCGGTTGTCGCGAGGACCGGCCACCGCCCGGATCTCGAGCCGCTCGCCCATCACCGCCAACAGCCGCTCGAGTGTGCGCACGGACGGCGAGATCTCGTCGTTCTCGATCCGGCTGACCTGCTTCTGCGTCGTGCGAGCCCTGCCGGCGAGGGCCTGCTGCGAGAGCCGGTGGCGCGCACGCGCGTCACGAAGCAGGGATCCGGGCGTCATGAAGTGCAAGTGTATATGTCAGATCCGACGTCGCATTGGAGGGAGCCCGTAAATCGACGCGCGCGCCTTTCAGGAAAGGTGGAGGAGTTCTTCGACCGCGCCTGACGCTGTGCACGCAGTCGCGCCTGCCGTTGTGATGCGATACGGGAATGTCGCCCAAACACGCACTGATCACCGGGATCACCGGCCAGGACGGCTCCTACCTGGCCGAGCTCCTGCTCGAGAAGGGCTACGAGGTCCACGGCATGGTCCGCCGCTCCTCGACGGAGAAGTTCGAGCGCATCGAGCAGATCCGCGAGCGCGTGACCCTGCACCAGGGCGACCTGCTCGACCAGCGCTCGCTCGTCGACACGCTGCGCGCCGCCAAGCCCGACGAGATCTACAACCTCGCCGCGATGTCCTTCGTCGCCGCCTCGTGGGTGCAGCCCACGCTGACCGCCGAGTTCACCGGGGTCGGCGTGACGCGGCTGCTCGAGGCGGTGCGCGAAGCCGCCCCGGAGGCGCGCTTCTACCAGGCGTCATCGAGCGAGATGTTCGGCAAGGTCCGCCAGACGCCCCAGAACGAGGACACGCCCTTCTACCCGCGCTCGCCCTATGGCGTCGCGAAGGTCTACGGCCACCACATCACGGTCAACTACCGCGAGTCCTACGACATGGCGCTGTGCTCCGGGATCCTCTTCAACCACGAGTGCGTGGCGGAGGCGACCCCGTTGATGGTGCGCCGCAAGGGCTTGGTGCAGGTCGTCACACCGGCTGACCTGATACCGCTCCTTCGCAAGGGAAGAAGCGTTCAGAGCCATGCCCTACCCGCTGACCTCCTTCTGGAGATCTGGGACGGCGCAAACTGGACCGAGCTGAAGGCGATCACGGCGACCCGTCGGCGAGTGACCGACCCCGACCACCGGCTGCTCTCCATCGAAGCCCGCGGCGGCATCGTTCAGACCACCGCTCACCACACGATGATCGACGAGGAACACGACCCCCTGCGAGCCGACGAGGTCACAGACGGCGACAAGCTCGGCATGTCACTCGACTGGCCGGGCACCGGCGAGTGGACCGCGGTTACTCCTGAGCTCGGCGAGCTGCTCGGTCTGTTGGCCGCAGACGGCTACATCGGCGACCACGCCATCCAGTTCACCAACAACGACCCAGGCCTGCAGATGCTCGTGGCCAACCTCTGGTCGAAGACCTTCATGGGCGGCGCCGGGCCCCTGCACAGCTGGTTGAGGCAGCAGCTGTACACCCGCACTGGCCTCAAGCAGGTGCCGCCACTCGTGCTCAACGCCTCCGCAGAGGCGCAGGATGCCTTCCTCAAGGGCTACTACGCGGGCGACGGGCTCAAGCGCGGCAACGGCGAAGCCGTGAAGACCAACTCGCCCGTGCTCGCTCAAGGCCTGTGCTGGCTATATGGACTGCGCGATCGGACGCCGTCGGTCTATGCGGAGCACCGTGGAGACCGCTGCTACTACCTGCTCAATCTCCCAAGCGCTGTCCGTGTCGGTGCCAAGGGCCAGCATCTGCGCCGCGACCCGGCCGAGGTGCGGCGCGTTGTCGAGGTGGCCCCTGAACGCTCCGAATGGGTCTTTGACGTCGAGACTGAGAGCGGCCTCTTCTGCGCCGGCATCGGCCGGCTCGTCGTTCACAACTCTCCCCGCCGCGGGCTGGAGTTCGTGACCCGCAAGATCTCCTGGCATGCGGCGGCCATCAAGCTGGGGCTGCGCGACTCGCTTGCTCTAGGCAATCTCGATGCCAAGCGCGACTGGGGCTACGCGCTCGACTACGTCGAGGCGATGTGGATGATGCTCCAGCAGGACACGCCGCAGGATTACGTGATCGCGACTGGCGAGACCAACACGGTCCGGCGGTGCGTGGAAGTGGCGTTCGACCATGTGGGGCTCGAGTGGGAGCCGTACGTGCGGATCGACGACGCGTTCAAGCGGCCGGCGGAGGTTGACCTGCTGGTGGGGGATGCGGCGAAGGCTGAGCGGGAGCTGGGGTGGACGCCGAGGGTTTCCTTCGAGGAGCTGATCCGGCTGATGGTGGATGCGGACCAGAAGCTGCTGGCCACATAGGTCCCGTCACGCGCGGGGTCTGACGGCTGGTCAGGAGTCGCGCGCGCGGTTACGGAGCATCGTCAAACGCTCTAGACCAAATGCGCGGTGGGTTTGATGGTCCGGTGGTGCTGTGAGGGTTCGGCACCCGCCAAGAGACGTGCATCAGCGGGAACGGAAGCCCTCCGGGCCGGAAGGCCTTGCGCGCAGGTGCAGGAGAACGATCGAGTCCTTGCCGCCGGAGAACAGCGGGCGCTCGAGCTCGGCGGCGACCTCGCGGATGCTGTGGATTGCCTCGGCCTCGAGCGTCCGCAGGTGCGACAGCTCGTGCGGCAGCGCCGCAGGCTCGCTGGTGAGGGCGACGTCCGCGCTGGGGGGCGATCTTAGTTCGTCGGCGGCGAGCATCCACCCGCTGGACCCGCTCGTGATCATGTTCGGCCTCGGCGTCGGCAGCTTCGTCGGCCTCACCGGGATCGGAGGCGGATCGCTGATGAGCCGCCTTAAGGACGGCTTGCGCCGGCCCTGGGCGTCGATCAGCCCGCGGTGACCTCGTCGCCCCCCGGGGGCCCCGCGCGTCGTCGTAGAGCCCAAGCCAGTTCAGTGCGGCGATCCGCGACCAGCGCCGCGTGATCTTCAGCGCGTCGGTCAGCCACGAGGCCTGGGCCCTGCGGCTGACGTAGAAGTTGAACTCGAAGTTTGCGATGGTCGGTCGGCAGCACGAACTCCCCAAGCCAGATCCGCATCGGCTTCCCGCGCGGGTCCTTGCCGAAGTAGCGATCCAGCCAGCCCGCCAGCGCATCGAGGTCGGAGAAGTCCGGTAGCCGCGCTGACGCTCGGGTCCGACAGCCGCGGGCGGCGCAGCGTGAACGGGTTGTGGCCGTAGAGGTCCATCCGCGGGCGCTTGCCGTTGGGCAGCCGCATGTAGCGAATCCAGTTGAAGGGCGAGATGTCCCCGCCGGTGAAGCTGTTGCCGCCGATCACGACGTTGCGCGAGCTGACGCCCTTGCGCGCGCCGTAGCCCGCGTCGAGCAGCCCCGCGTAGAGCTGGACCGTGCGCTTCCCCTTGGCCGGAAGCGGCCGCGAAGGATGCGTCGCCGGGATCGGCTGGAAGTTCGCCGCCCGCGTCGGCTCCCCCCACATGATCCAGTCGTGCACCGTCGGGTAGCGCCGAGCCGCCGCGACCAGAAAGTCCGCCCAGTCAGCCGCCCGCGGAACCCACTGGCTCAGCTTGCCCCCGTTCGCCCACGGCGGCGACTGCGTGACCAGCAGCGCGACCTTGATCGCCGACTTCTGCGCCTCGGCCGCCGCATCGGCCGGCTGCTTCGGCGCAATCGCGCTCCAGTTCAGGCTCGAGTTGTAGACTCGGGCCCCGAGCTCCTTGTAGATCGGGAACTGCGAGACGCCGCCAACGCGCGCGGGACCCCAGATGCCCTTCTTGGGGGAGGAGAGGGCGCCGACTGGGGCGGCCAGGAGAAGCGTGGCGGCAAGGGCGGCGAGGAAGCGGCGGAGCATTGGAGAAGCCGTCTCAGACGTGACAGGCGAAGATCTCGCCTCGGTAGTCCCCCTCCCGTAGGGCGCGAGACTCAACCGCGTTAAATCGCTTGCCGAGTTCGTCGAGAAGATCGCGGCCGAAGGACCACAGGTTGCCAAAGTGATTCGGTGTCTGGGACGCCGACCTCTCAAGACCCTTGTCGTGCGGGATCTCAAGCAGAGCGAGGCCGCCGGCGCTGAGTACACGCCGCACCTCGTCGAGCGCCCGATAGGCGTCGGGAACCTCCTCGATGACGTGTTGTGCGATGACGAGATCAAATGCGCCAGCAGCGAAAAGGCGCATGTCGGCAATGTCCACCTCGATGTCGACGAACCCGACGTCCCGGTGGTCGTGCGGGTTCCCGGTCCGCCACTTGTCGACGCTTACATGCTGCCAACCGCGAGCGCGGAGATACTGCTTGAAGCAGGTCGGGCTCACCGGGGCGATCTCCAAACAGCGCCGGTCGCCTCCGTGGTCCAGTTCCGGTATGAATGCGAGCGCAAGCGCCCGGTGGCGCTCGAGCGCATCACACACCGGGCAATGCGCAAGTCGCCGGCCCGCATGGTCACGCCGCTGGCTTGCGTTACAGATGCAACACCAGCGGTTGTCTTGGGATGCGGGCGAGCTCTCGTCGGGGCGGCCGGGCTCCTCCAAAGCCGCTCCAGCATAGGCCCTGCGTACCATGTCACGCCTGCACGAGCCCAGGTCTTCCAAACGAATTGGTCCCTCGCGCGACAGCAGCCTGGGACGCGTATACACGGACCCAGACCGGGTGGACTGGCCGCGATACGACGCTTCTCGGCCTCGGTGAGCGCGGAAGGCTGGAATTGCATCGGGGAACTGGGCGAGCCAGTCGACCGCCGACCCGGTGTGAGTCTGGGTGGCACGGCTGAAGTTGTCGAGAATCTGGCGGGGCGCCATGATCGGGATCGCGGGGGTCGTCGGGCCGAGGATCGCTGGGCTCCAGCCGGCCGCTCCTTTCACGCATTGGCGACGGTCGTGCGCTACCCCACCGTAGGCCCGACTACGTGTGCTTCCCGATCGCGCCGCGCTGCTGCTAACTCGAGTAGTCTGCGCCCGCGCTCGTGGACCCAGCGACAGCATTTGGTACGCACCTGCCAGTCCTGCTCGGCTCCGTCGCCCATACGGGCGGCCCCGTGCTCGAGCTCGGCAGCGGCTACGGCAGCACTCCGATCCTCCACACCGCGTGCGCCGGCCGACGCCTGGTCACCGCGGACAACAGCGGCGTCTGGATGGATCGGTTCCGTTACCTCGAGTCGCCGAACCATGAGCTCCTGCTTGTGGAAGACTGGCGACGGTTCGAGCTGCTCGACGAGCCCTGGGACGTCGCGTTCGTCGACCAGGCCCCGGGCCATGATCGTGTCCCGGCGATCTTGCGTCTCCGAAGCAACGCGCAGTTCATCGTGGTCCACGACACTGAGCACGCCGCGCACTACGGTTTCGAGCCGCTGCTCTCAGACTTCCGTTACCGCCTGGATGACGCCAACGCGAGGCCGCGGACCACGGTCGTCAGCGACCGGCAGCCCATCCCGTTCGACCTGCCGTCACTGCGACAGCACCACGTGAGTCGCAAGCTGCTTCCGAAGCCCGCGAGGCTGACTCTCACCGAGACGGAGCGCTGGCACGAACTGACGTTGGTCGCGAACGTCGCGCTCCCGCATCACTTCCACTTCGACCTTGCGGTCAAAACGAAAAGCGCCGACCTACAGGCGCAACTGCTGTTTCGCACTAAGGATCACCGGAGCTTCTTCTGGACTCAGTTGCTGCCCGCCCGGACCGTCTCAGTGACCGTCTCGCGCGAGTCGGAGATGCTCGGCAGCGTCGGCGACGCGACATGGGCGGAAGTCATCAACGTCTGCCTGCGAGCGCGCACCACGTCCCCGCCGGCGCGGCTCCAGGCATCGTCCTTCTCTCTGTCGTACCTGCCGGAGCAGGAGCTGGCGTCAGCAGCTCATGCCCGCTGAGGAACAGGCCCCGGCGTCTGGAGCGGGTCGTGCCAGTGCGCTTGGGTCGAAGCTCGCTCGGCTCATGGCCGCCCTTCCCTCCACGCACAGCTAGGGTGCGCGCGTGCGCATCTACGTGCATGACGGCCTCCGGCACCGATCACTGACGGGGTACGGCGCGCTCGCCCGTCACCTGACGCTTGGCCTTCACGAGCTGGGGCATGAGGTGATCCGTCAAGACGGCGACCGCGCGTGGGATCAGATCGAACCCGGCAATGCGGAGCGCCTCCAAGGGCTCCCCGCCGCGGCAGCTCCGCCCGACGCCGACCTGGTGCTCCAGATCGGCAGCCCGGCGGCCAGCCGCCAGTTCCGCTCGCCCAGCCTGATCTACACGCAGAACGCGCTCGGAGGGCTCAGACGCGAGTGGGTGGAGGCCCTCCACCGCGCAGATGGGTGCATCGTCCCCGGTCAGTATGACCTGGAAGTATTCGCCCGAGAGCTGCCGAACGTGCACGTCGCGCCGCAGGGCTCCAACCCGGCCGTCTTCCGACCGGTCCCGGAATGGCGGCCGGAGGGATCGGACCGCTTCACGTTCCTGTTCGTCGGCAGCTTCAGCTACCGCAAGGGCGTCGATCTACTCCTTGCGGCGTACCTAGACGAGTTCAGCGAGCGCGAGCCCGTAGAGCTTTGGCTCCTTTGTACGGGCATGGGCGACGAGTTCAACTACTTGCTTCGTGACATCCAGGCGCACCGGCCACTCGCTCATGTCCGGATGCTCACGCGTCCGCAGTCGCCCCCGTGGATGTGCCGAACCTACAACCGCGTCGACTGCATCGTAACAATGAGCCGCGGGGAAGGCTGGTGCATGCCGCTCACGGAGGCGCTCCTCTGTGGCAAGCCCGTGGTCGCCCCTAACTCGACCGGCATGGCCGAGTACCTCAACGACGAGCTGGGCTACCTCCTGCCGACGCGTGAGCTCGAGGTGCTGGCGCTTGGCGACGACGACCCGTTCGCTGCGGGCTTCCGAAACGCCTACGGCGAGCCCGGCATCACGTACCACGAGCCCGACGCCGCGGCCGCAAGAGCAGCAATGCGGAGCGCATACGCGAACCAGTCGGAAGCTGTCGAGAAGGGCGCGAAGGGCAGGGAGGTGATCCTCGAGCGTTTCAACTGGCGGACCGCGGCAGAGGGCGTGTCGCGCGCATGCGAAGCCGCTTGCAGCCCGACGCCGCCATGAGTCGTCCAGAGGGCCTCGCAGCGCAGTTCACCGCGATCTACGAGACGAACAAGTGGAAGGGAGGCACTCCCTCTGGACCCGGGGCTTCGCTTCCCGCGACCGCCTTCCTCCGGCGCGCGCTCCCGTTCGTGCTCCGCGCCGTGGACGCGCACGTGCTCCTCGACGCTCCGTGCGGTGACTTCAACTGGTTTCAGGACCAGCTCGGAGCTCTCGATCGCTACATCGGCGTTGACATCGTGCCAGCGCTGATCGACGCGAATCAGCGGTACGCCTCCGATCGAGTGTCCTTTCAGGTCGGGGATATCACGCGCGACCAGTTGCCGCAGGCTGATCTCGCACTGTGCCGGGACTGCTTGGTCCATCTCGTCGAAGACGACGCCATGCAGGCGATCGAGCACTTCCGCGAGGCCGGCATCGCCTACCTTCTGGCGACTACGTTTTACGCCCAGGAGAAGAACAGCCCCGGCTCAACCGGGGGGTGGCGGCCGATCAACCTGCAGCGGCCGCCGTTCGACTTTCCGCCACCGCTCATGTTGCTCCCCGAGCGGGTCTATGACCCCGCGCAGCCCCACTCCGACAAGAGCCTCGGGCTATGGGAGCTCTCGTCGCTGAGCAAGACGAAGCCGGCAGAAGCCGGCGCATCCGCGGCATCTCCGCCGCCGTCGCGGGCTCCAGCGCGCCAGGCTTCGGCAAAACGGGCTTCGCCGCGCGGCTGAAGTTCCCGTTCTCATCCACCCCGTTGGTCGGGCTCAGCCAGTACTTCTCGAGCAGATCCATCCCCACGACGGGAAGGCGCCGGGCGTGGAGCCGACGACTCGGCCTGCCTCGGCGATCTCCTGCTCGGCCACCTGTGCCCGCGGCCGCCGCTTGACGACCCTGAGGTGGTCGGCGAGCTCGCTGGGTCGCTTCGCAGCCGGTGTCGAGGGTGGGTGCCCTTGACAGGCCGGCTTGGTCCTGGCTCTCGTCACCTCTGCCATCGTCATACGGTATGAAGGTGCTCATCGGGACCTCGGTGCGCTCACTGGCCGGATCCGGGCTGGCGGCGTTGTGATGTTCCACGACTACTTTCACCCCGCAAACGAGTCCGGTGATTATGGCGTTCGCAAGGCGGTCGATGAGTTGGCTACCGAGGCGCGACTTTCCTACCGAGGTCGGTTCGGCGGCATCGCTCTGTTCGAGCAGACTTGACTCCGGTTCAGCGGTCTCGCCTCAGGAGCATGATGTCCTGCCAGCTCAGCCGCGCTTGCGTCGTCCACGCGCCGTGAGCGATGCGATCGACGCCGAGCCCGACGCGCCGGGCGTCCGCGACCAGCCATTCCTGATGCAGCGCGACGGCAGTCGCTGGGCGGTCCGGGTCCTGTACCAGCGCGTCACGGTGTGCGTGTGGGAACTTGACCGCCCGCGGCTCCCGGGCCATTGCGTTGACTGAATCCGGATTGAGCAAGTAGCCGGTCACGAAGGCTGCGCCGCCGGGGCGCAGGACGCGCGCGAACTCGGAGAGATAATTGGCGACCTCGTCGCGGAACATGTGTGTGAACAGTGAAACGGCGAGGATGAAGTCGAAGCGGCGATCGTCATAGGGGAAACGGAAGCTGGTGGCATCGTTGGTCGAAGTGCGGTTGTAGCGGTCGTTGAACAGATCGACGTGCTCGAAGTGGAAGCGAGGATGATTGGGCTCGAGCTTTTCCTTGCACCATTGGATCGATTCGTCGTGAACATCGAATCCGACGTAGGACCCTTGGTCCAGGTAGTAGGTCAGCGGGGCAGCGATGCGCCCCCCGCCACACCCGACGTCGAGCACATCGGCGTCCGGCGGCAGCCCGCCGAAGGTCACGAGGTATTCCAGGAACTCACGGCCGATCGCCCGAAACTCAGCGCCCGCCATGACGACGCCGCGGGCGGGCGGAATTGGGTAAGACGCGTCCGACTCCAGCTGCTCGATGCTGTCAACCAGCCGTCGGAGGCGCCGCCTGCGGTCGTGCAGTTGCTCCTCGTGCTCCGTCCTATCGCTCGACGCCGCTGGGTCGGTCACCGCGAGATCCTCGCACGCCAAGCCGCCGATCGAGCAGCCGCCACGAGCCACCCCATCGCGGAACCGCTCCGGCCTGCACCCGACGTACGGAGAGCGCGACCTGGCGGCAATCTACCTGGACCCCTTGCCGAACGCGCTGAGGTGATGCGTCCTGAGCACGGGGACCACGGCGAGCGCGGGATAGAGCCTCGGAGCCGCGCGTCCGAGACGGCGGGCGAGCGGAGGAAGGAGCGTGATCGTGGTCTGGGCCAGCCGCGGTCCCGCATCTTCAACGAGCAGTTCGGGCCGGACGAAGCAGACGTCCCGATTACGAGGGTTCCGTCGACGGGGTTCCCAGATCACAAGCACGCCGTCCAGCGAGAGGACCCGGGCCGCTTCACTCAGCGCAGCCCGCTGCGCCGCCTCGTCACGCAAGGACGAGAGCAGGTTGAGCATCGTCACCACGCCGAATACGCCATCCGCCCAGGGGAGCGAGCGGGCGTCCGCCTGCCGGATCTCGGCGTCGGGAACGCGACGGCGGCACGCCGTGACGCGGTCCGCCTGGATGTCCGCCCCTGCCAGCCGTCGCGACTCGCCGGCGAGGGCCTCGAGGAACCAGCCCGTGCCACATCCCACGTCCAGCCAGCGCACGGCCTCCTCGGCCGATCCCCTCAGCAGCCCGTGCACCGCTACGACTAGCTCCCGACGGAGCGCGATATTGCCCGGGTTGTCACCGCGCCAGGCACGCTGCTTGCGCGAGTCGGTGGCGTAGCGGCGATAGACGGCCTGGACGCGAGCGGCCTCGTCGCTCGGCGGTTCACCCTCGCCGGACAAGCTTGCGCGAACGCTTGCGAGCAGGATGCAGGCGCGCCGCAGCAAGCACGCTGAGTTCGGACAGCGCAGCCCGCTCGACGGTGTAGCGCCCAGCGGTCTCGCGCCCAGCGGCGCTCATGGCGCGCCGGGCGGCATCGTCCCGCGCGATCCGCAGCGCGTCGGCAAAGCAGACGGCCTCGTCGTCCGTCCGTGTGACGATGGCATTCACACCCGGCTGTGCGTATTCCCAGGCCCCACCGGCCGAGGGCACCACAGGCACGCAGCCGCACGCCATCGCTTCGAGCGCAGTGCGCCCGAAGGCCTGATAGATGGAGAGGTCGAGAAAGATGTCAGCGCTACGCAGCAGCTCTGCGACGTCCACGCGAGTGAGGACCCCGGCATGGCCGTCCATGGTCGCCTGATCGTCGGTGAGCTGGGCGAGCTCGTGAGGCTCGCAGCCGAACGTCACTGTCTCGACGTCTGCGCCGAGCGTTCGCCGGAGCCGCTCCAGCGTCCGGACCGTTGTCAGCGGCTGGCGACGCGGCGTGCGCGGGCGCACCATCGCGACGATTCGCAGCACACTGGACCCGTCCCCCCTGCCCTTGGCGTGGTAGATCTCGTGGTCGATGCTCGGCGACACCTTGGCAACCGGCACACCGTGCGCAGCGGAGACGACGGTGCACAACCAATGAGTCTTGGCGAATAGGAGCTGCCCAGGGATCGCCGTGTATGTCGCAAGTGCTTGGTCGGCGCTGTCGGACCCCGGTGGCGCGAAGAACGGCTCGTAATCCTGCACGTAGTAGGCGGGGACGAGGTCGCGACGGAGCTCCGCGAGCCGCTTGACCAAAGACACCGAGCGGAAGTGGGTCGCCACCACCGCGTTGGCGTCAGCCATCAGCTCCGCTAGGGCCGCTTCATCGTCATAGGGCACGAAGGCGTCTAGGCGATCCGGGTAGGCGTCCTCGACGCGCGCCATGACCGTCGCCGGCACCGCGATGCGGGCCGCAACGCCGAGGTCGCGCATGCCGCCGACCTCTTGGACCACTGAGTGCGACCCACCCGATCCGCGCCTCGCGAGCCCCGGAAGGATGAAGACTGGCCGAAGCGGATCGCTCTTGCCCTCCTGGATCGCGTCCACGAACGCCCGCGGATCCGCGATGGCTGACGCGAGGCGCTCACCCAGGGCCGCCACGGGCGGCTGCCCTTCAAGCTCCCCGACCAGCGCCGCGATCGTCTCCTTCCCGTGCTTCTCGACGAAGCTCGCGTAGTTCCGCTTGGCCAATCGCTTGCGACCCTCCGGCGTGTAGGACCTCGACTTGGCATGGAAAACGAACACGTCGTCGGCGATCACTCCCTGGAAACCGGCGCTTCGAGCGCGAACCGAGAGATCGTTCTCTTCGCAGTAGCCGGAGGCAAACCGCTCCTCGTCGAGGTAGCCCACCGATTCGAGGACGCGGCGGCGGACGACGTAGCAGAAGCCGTTGACAAAGGGCACACGCGGGCGCTCGCGTGTCGCCAGCGCGGCGACCACGGCGCCCATGCCGTCAACTGGCAGCCAGTGAGGCAGCGGGTTCGTGGCCCACTCACCACCGGTCCGCACGGACGGCACCGACTGGTGGGTGGCGGCGTTCGAGACAGGCCCGATGATCCCGATCGCCGGGTCGCTCTCGCCGCATGCCACGATCCGCTCCAACCAGCCCGAGGTGACCTCGGTGTCGCTGTTGAGGAGCACCACGTACTCGCCGTGCGCCGCACGGAGGCCGAGGTTCGCGGCGATCGTGTAGCCATGGGGCTCGTCCTGGTTGCGCACCACGCGAAGGCGCGAGGTGCTTGCTTCAACGCGGGTGAGGAAGCCCGCTGTCGGCTCGGCGCTCCCGTCATCGACGACGATCACCTCAGCGTCCGGCGTGAGATGACGCGCAACGGAGACAAGGCACCGCCTGAGGTCCTCGAGCGCATCGTGCACGCAGACGATCACCGAGATCCGCGGTCGCTTGGACCCTCCTCTCGCCTTCGCGAACACCGGCCACGGCGAACCCATCTCGCGGTCGTCGAGATCCTCGAGCCCGCCGGTACGGCGCAGTTCCTCGAAGCGCGACAGGAACGCCACCCTGGCGATGGCCTCGGGCTCCTCGGACGCCGGCATCGTAGAGTCGCTCGCGGATCGAGCGATCTCCGCTCGTAGCGCTTCGACGTGGTCCTCCAGCGCCGCACGAGCCGCGCTCTCGCGCAAAGCTTCTGCCTGATAGGCGACACACTCCCCATCGCGCCGCTCAAGCTCCGCGAGGGCTCCGTGAGCATCGGCGAGCGACGCACGTGCCTCGACCAGCGCGCTGTCCAACGCTTCAGCCCGCGCGAGCGCTTCCTCCAACTCGTCGCGCTCCTGCGCGAGCCTGCTGCGGAGAGTTCGTTCACGTCCGAGCGAGCGCTCGACCATGGCCGAGGCGCTCGCGAGCTCCCCGCGCTGGCGGACGAGCTCGGTCTCCGCGTCGTCCCGGTCGTCTGACAACCGCTCCAGGCGCGATCCGAGCTCGGCTCGCTCGCGGTCCGCCCGAGCAAGAGCACCAGCGTGCTCGGCGGCCTCTTTCCGTGATGCCTCGAGGTGTTCCTCCGCTCGGGCGAGCCGCGTCCGCAGCTCGGCAACCTCGCCGGCATGGCGCCGCTCGCGCTGCTGTCCCGCCGCCTTTGTTTCCATCCTGATCCGCTCGAGGCTCTCGACCAGTTGTGCCCGCTCACCCTCAAGCCGTGCGAGCGCCACGGCGAGCGTCCCAGCGTGCTCCCGCGCGGCCTCTCGCTCGCTCTCTGCGCTCTCGCCGCGAGCTCGAAGCTCTGCCGTCGCCTCAGCATGTGCGGTCTCCCGCTGCTCACGCGCCGTCGCACCGTCAACAGTCAGTCGCGCGAGGCGATCGAGAAGCTGCGCTCGCTCACCCTCGAGCCGCGCCAACGCGATCGCATGCTGCTCGGCCTCCGCGCATGCCGCGTCGCGCTCGGAGGTGATCCGGTCAAGACGATCGCTCAGCTCTCGGAGCTGATCAGAAAGGATCTGCTTCGCCGCGCTGGCCTCGCCGAGCTCGCGGGCGAGCCGCGCGGTGTCAGCGTGGCCTTCCGCGAGCGAATGTGTGTACTCGGTCACCCTCTGCTCCGCTGCCCCGCGTGCTGCCTCGGTATCGCGCCGCCGGTGTTCGTGTTCCTCAACGAGCCGTTCGGCCGCCGCGCGAGCGACGTCGGCTTCGTCCCGCGCCCGGCTATGTTCGGCGGCACGGCTCTTGAGCTTCTCGTTCTGCTCCTCGGCGCTCCGGTAGCGCACGCGAGCTTCAGCGACCCGGATCTCGGCAAGGATTCGCTCGCGCTCCACAGAGTCGAGCTGGCGGCCGAGCAGCTCGGTAGAGCCGAGCCGCTTGACCACTCGTGCAAGCTCGCGAGAGGCGTGCAAGCGCCCGGCTTCGACCAAGACACCAAGACCGTGCAGGCCTGGCAACGTGTGAAGCTCCCAGGGCGTCTGCGATTCGGCCATGAAGTCGTCGACGGCGGTCCGGACTCCGTTGCGAGCGGCTCCCTCACGCTGGGCGTTCTCGAGGTGGTCGTTGAGCCCTCCCTCGACGAGCTCAGGGGAGTCCGGGTGGAGACCGCGTCGAGCGTGCGGGTGGCGATGTTCCTCGGGGATCGAGGACGGGTCGTAATAGAGATCGCGGCGCGCGTAGGGCCAGCCCATATCGTGGAGCACGAGGACGGGAAGCTGAGGCGACCGATCGAGCGAGAGCCGCTCGATGAGTCGCAGCTCGTGGAAGACCGTGTACCAGTTGTGGTCGCCGTCGATGAGGACAAGGTCGACTGGGAGGATCCCGGGCAGAGAGTCCAGACTGCGAGCAAGGTGGAAGTCGAAGGTGGCTCCGTAGCGTGATCGCCACTCGTCGACGTCGAAGGTCGGTGCGGGGTCCACGATGTGCGCAATACCGCCCACCTCGTGGCAATAGGCGAGCACCTTCTCGGTCAGTAGACCGTGCTGGGCTCCGATCTCGCACACGGTGCGCGCCTCGGCCGCCCGTGCGATCGGGTGGAGAATCTGTGCCCAGAAACGGTTCATCTCGTGCCGTCGGGTGACGATAGGCGATCGATCGCGGCCCCGAGCGCATCCGTCCGACCTGGTCGTCGGAACGTGAGGATCCGCCCGAGCTTGGTCAACGCGTGACCGAGCCGCCACGCCCAGGAGGCCCGTGCCCGCTCCAGATCCTGCTTCGTCTGCCCCTGAAGGCCCTCGAGCGCTTCCACCTTCACCAAGAGCGCGTTTCGCCGGCCGCCGAGCTTGGCGAGTTCACTGCGTAGTGAGTCACGCTCTGAGCGCAGCGCGTCTCGACTGTTGACGAGCGCCGTCGTATCGATTCTCGCGATCCCCATCTCGTCTGCTGCTCGCCGCGCCTCGCGGTCGAGCGCGCCAGCGCGCTGCTCTGCGGCATCAGCTCGTTCGTACGCGACCTCGAGGCGCGCCGCTGCCTGAGCACTGCTGTGATTGGCTTCCTCTCTCAACCGCCGGGCCTCATCGGCGTCCGCCTCCGCTTCAACCATTCGTCGCTCCGCATCTGCGGCGCGCAGTTCCACGAACGCGGCGCGACCGGCGGCCTCCGCCTCGGCGGTAGCCGATGCGTCCGCGTGTGCTGCTGCCTGGCCGGCCCGCAGCTCCGCAGCTTCGGCGCGTGTGGCTGCCTTCTGCTCGGCCGCGCGAGAGGCCTCGAGCAGGGCCGACGTCTCGTTTACCTCTACGCGGGCGTGCTCGTGAGCGGTGCGCAGTTCTACCGCGGCCGCCTCAGCGATCTCCTCGCGGCGCTCTGAGTCGGTGGCCCGCTGCGTCGCGTCCGCCTCGGCCAGCCGGGATCTCTTGACCCGCGATCGCGCCTCGACGGCCTCCGCGCGGAGCTGCTCGTGGAACGTGCGGAGTGCGGCGGTCACATCCTTCGCGGCTGCCTCTCGACGCTCCGCGCCCTCACGCCGCGCGTCGGCGGCAGCAGCGAGCTCCTCGAGATCGCGCAGTCGTGAGCGCAGCGCCACGTCCGGCGGTTGGTGGGCTTGCGCAGGAACCAGATCCACCGTCGGAGGCGGCGCAAGCGCTGTTGAGCGGGCGAGCCGCGTCACCAGCGCACCCGCACGGCCTTCTCCCTGGCGTGGCCCGGCCGGCAGCACCAGCCGGGCGCCCGGGAGTCCGGGCAGCTCCAGCACGGTCCAACCGTGCTCGCCGAAGACTGCCAACGACGAAGCCCCGGGGCCCAGTGCGCCATCGTCCTCGAGACCTTGGACGACGACCGTCGGCAGCTCGCGCTGCTGCTCGCGGATGCGTCGGATGCCTTCGACGTGATCATGAAGCGACCGTCGTGCGTCGAGCACGGCCAGACGGCATTGCGTCGCAGCCTCCCAGGCCGGCCCCGGAGCGGCATGCGCGACGAGCCGCTCCCCGTATGCCGGCGCGAGTTCCTCGAAGTCGTCGACCGGATCCACGGCATGGACGATCGCCGTGGTGACCGCGAGCAGCCGCTCCACCAATTCGGCCGCGTCGGTGTCGCAGACGACTTGGCCACCCTTCTCCTCGGCGAGCGGCCGGATAACGAGCCGCCACAGGCTCTGGTCCAGGCGCTGAGGGGTGTCACGCACGCGAGGCCTCCGAAGGTCGACGAGCCACCACATGCTGGTAGCGCGCGAAGGCTACGAGCCTTCGACGCCACACGTCGCGATGAGGTGTCCCCGCCGAGACGTCGACGTAGCCGGCGCCCCCCAGCTCGCGTCGCTGCGCCCAGACGGTCTGGAGACGCACCTCGGAGCGATGGCGGCCTACTAGCCGAGCGGAACCCTTCGCGAGGCGCGGCGACAGCACCCCGAGCAGTGGAAGGCCCGTAAACTGGTCGATCGGGAAGAGCCGGTTCGGGTTGCGCATGGCAAGCCATCCGCCCGGTTTCAGAGATGCACGAATGTGGCTCAGCGCGACCCGGCGGGCGCTGAGGTCGAGCAAGTAGCAGAACGAGTTGTTGAGCACGACGAGATCGAAGTCTTCCGTACCGAGCACTATCTCCTCGATCCAGCCGCGGCGGAAAGTGACTGGGAGATCATGATGCTCGGCGACCCGGCGTCCAACTGCAGACCGTTCACTGTTCGGATCCAGCGCCGTGACAACCGCCCCGCGAGACGCGAAGACGGCCGCTAGGGCGCCGAACCCGCATCCGACGTCGAGCACGCGCAGACCAGCGAGGGATCTGACATCGGAGTGGAGAAAGAGCACCTCCAGGAGGGTCTCGGCCCTGCGTTCGGCGAACGCCGAGTTTGTCAGCAACGTGTTCAGGCCCGCTTGGCCTGTAGGAGCGTCGGTGCGGCCGGCGTAGTACGCCCGAACCTCGCGCTCCAGCGTTCGTGCCACGGGTGCGAACGCCGATGGCTCGGGAACCCGACCCTTGGGCACGGCAGGCACCTCGTCGCTGCCGGTGCGCATCAGGAGCCGCCGCGCCGCTGGACGAGGCGCGGGCAGGGCGGCGGCCGCAATGCGGTCCGCCCACAGAGCCGGTCCCGAGATGAGGTTGTTGGGGTGGGTCAGGCAGAGCATCGGCGTGCAGTGCCCGTTGAGCAGCTGCAACGGATCCATCCCGTCTTTCCAGCGCCCGTCAGGAGTGCTCCGATCGGTCAGCCACACGCCGAGCCGCCGCTTGCTCAACGCATCGTTGCCGTCGTAGTCCACTCCGAAGCGGGTGACGTCAACACTGCGAAGGAGCACCTGGTTGCTGGACCCCGGCACCCGTGAATCTCCGTGAGGGCAGACGCTGCGGATCGGGCCGAAATGCTCTTGGAACGAGGCGATCTCACCTGCGAGCTCCTCGCGGCAGGACGCGATGAGCGCCTCCGGCTCGCGAGGACCGCGCTGGTTCAGCAGCCGCCTGGTGAGGGTCTCGTAGTGCAGCCCCACTTCGCCGCCCGCGTTGCGTATCCAGTCGATGGCGCGGGGATCGGCCGTGCGCCAGCGGAAGTACCACGTCGCGGTCACGCCGAGCGCGCGCTCCGCAGCGAGCATCCGCCGCACCGAGCCGGGGCACTGGTCTACGTCGTGGCGGAGGATCAGGGTCGGGAGCCCCGGGTCATCTCCCTCGTCGAGCCAGCGCTCGAGCGAGATCACGCGGTAGCCCATTACGAGCGCGTATTCGAGCAACCCCCGATACTCGCTCCAGCGCGCCCCTGTCAGCGTCCGGGCGAGCCGGCGCCTCGTCGGCGTGACTCCGGGGACTTGGCGCGGCGTGTCCGCTTGAGCTGTGCGCTCCATGTGTCGGGCGGATGGTAGGCACGAACCCGACCCACCGCGCGGCAGCGACTTCCGGGATGCTTGCGGCGTGACCAACGAGCGCGTGGGACCGGGAAGCGAAGCGGAACGGCTGCGCAGCGAGCTCGAGCAGGCGCGCCGTCAGGCTCGCGAGCTGCAGGCGGAGGTCTCGACACTACGCACGGGGGTCGCAGCGCTACGAGCTGACCTCGAGCGCATCGCTGCATCACGCACGTGGCGGTGGGGCCACACGATGGCAGTGCTCGCGGCCCGGATCCGTGCCCGACCCGCGCGCACGCGCGGCGCCGTCGTTACCGCTCTGGAGCGGATCGCACGGCTCGAGGACGCGGTGGGACTTCTGCCGGCGCCGCGTGCGCCGGTTGCGGCGCTTCCGGCGCCGCCTGCCGCCGCGCGCCTCCCCCAGACTCGGGATCCTCTCGCTCTCGGGGACGAAGCGCGGAGGCGGCTGGGTCCCCCGGCTGCTCTCGAAGACGCGCCGCTGGTGTCCGTGGTAGTCGTCACCCGAGATGGATTGAGCCACGTGCAGCGCCTGGTTGACGGGCTCGTCGAGCGCACGCGCTACGACAGGCTGGAGCTCGTGGTCGTGGACAACGCCTCGACCGACGGGACGCAGGACTGGCTCACGGAGCTCGAAGCGCCGTTCCCCGTCCGGATGGAGGCCAACGAGTCGAACCGGTCGTTCTCAGAGGCCTGCAATCAGGGTGCGGGGGTTGCGGCCGGGCAGCTGCTGCTCTTCGCCAACAATGACGTGGAACCGATCGAACCCGGTTGGCTTCACGAGCTCGTTGCGGCGCAGCAGGCCGGCACCACCGTCGTCGGCGCCACGCTGCTGCACGCCGACGTCACGGATGTGCGCGCACCAAGCGGGTGGATCGTGCAACATGCCGGGATCCGCTTCCGGCGCGACGGAAACGCGCTGCGCGCCTACAACGCCGGGGATGGTGACGACGCCTTCGGCCAGCACTTCGGCGTGGAGCGCAGCCAGCCGTCAACGACCGCAGCCTGCCTGCTGTTGCCGCGCGTCATCTTCGAGGCCGCGGGCGGCTTCCCCGTGGGCTACCGGTACGGAACCGAGGACGTCGACTTCGGGCTCCAGCTGCGCCGCATGGGGCACGAAATCCGCGTTAGCGGCCGGTCGATGCTCCTACATCGTGAATCCTCGAGTCAGAAAGCCGCGGGCCGTGAGTTCATGCGCCTCAACCGGCTTGGTAACCGTGCGCTGTTCGCTCAGCGCTGGAGCGCGTCGCTCCGGCGCGAGGTCCGGCTCGACCGGCTGCGCGGGGCGCGTGCATGGACCGATGAGCCGCCTCACGCGGCGATCACGCTAACCAGCTTGGCCCAGTCGGACGGCTGGGGCGATTGGTATACGGCGCATGAGCTCGGTGACGCGCTGGTGCAGAAGGGCTGGCAGATCACCTACGCAGAGCGCAAGGACGACCACTGGTATGACCTTCCGGCCGATCTTGACTACCTCATCACGCTCATGGACCCTTTCGATGCTCGGCGAGTGCCGACGGACGTGGTCACCGTTGCCTGGATCCGCAACTGGACCGAGCGCTGGCTCGAACGCCCGTGGTTCAATCGCATCGATCTGCTCCTGGTGTCTTCGGGCATCTCGGGCGACCTCATCGCGGCGCGGACGGGGCGACCCAGCATCCCGTTCCCGCTCGCCACGAACCCGGCGCGCTTCTTCCCACCCCCACGCAACGTCCGTGAACTGGATTACGTGTTCACCGGCAACCGCTGGGGCGTCGAGCGCGACATCGAGCGCGCCCTTCGCCCGCGCGATGGAGAGCAGGTCGCGATCTACGGGCGGGGTTGGGAAGACAGCCCGCTTGCGCCCTTCGCCAACGGGACGGCCGCGTACGAAGAGCTTCGCAAGGTCTACGGATGGGCGAAGCTCGTCATTGACGACACCGCAGCGCCCACACTCCCGATCGGTGCGGTGAACGCCCGCGTCTTCGACGCACTTGCGTGTGGCGCGCCCGTTATCACCAACTGCGGGTCAGGAGTGCGCGAGTTGTTCGACACCGAGTTTCCGGTCTGGTCGTCGCAGGCGTCGCTGCGCGCGCAACTCGATGCGCTGCTCGAAGACGGAGACCGTCGCCGCGAGCTTGGACGCCGGTACCGCCGGACGGTTCTCAACCATCACACCTATGCGCACCGTGCTGATCGACTGGTGGAGATCCTCGAGGAGTCTGAGCAGAAGCTCTCGTTCGCCATTAAGATCGGGGCCCCCACCTGGGAGGCGGCGGCGCGATGGGGCGATCTTCACTTTGCTACTGCGCTCCAACGCGAGTTGCAGCGACGTGGCCACCGCAGCCTCATCCAGGTGCTGGCGGAGTGGGAGGATCCCGCCGGCTTGAGCTGCGATGTGGCCATCGTGCTGCGGGGGCTGAGCCGGCACTCCCCCAAGCCGGGCCAGCTCAACGTGCTATGGAACATCAGTCATCCAGAGGACCTCGGCGGCGCGGAGTGCGACGGCTACGACCTCGTCTTCGTGGCCTCGCCCGGCTTTGCCGCCGATCTGAGCCAGAGAACCTCTACCCCGGTCGTCTTGCTCGAGCAGGCGACTGACCCGCGCGTCTTTCACCCGGAGCCCACCGAACTGCACCGCCGCGATCTGGTCTTCGTCGGCAACTCGCGCTTCGTCCGTCGCAAGGTCTTGGCCGACCTCCTGCCCACGAAACACGATCTTGCCGTCTTCGGCTCCAATTGGAACGGCCTCATCGAGGACGGCCTGGTAGTTGCCGAGTGGGTCGCGAGTGACGAGGTTCGCCAGGTCTACTCGTCGGCGGGAATCGTCCTGAACGATCACTGGGAGGACATGCGTGCCCACGGGTTCATCTCCAATCGCGTGTACGACGCCGTCGCCTGCGGTGCCGTCGTGATCAGCGATCGCGTGGCTGGGCTCGAAGAGCACTTCGGCGATGCGGTCGTCACGTACGACACGCCCGAGGAACTTCACGCTCACGTAGAGAGACTGCTCGCGGACCCGGAGGAACGTCGGCGACGCTCAGCCGAGGGCCGTTTCAAGGTGCTGGCTGAGCACACGTTCGCCCATCGCGTCGACGTGCTGCTAGCAGCGATTGCCGACGCACGCGCGAGTCGCGGCTCGCTCACCCGGATCGCCGCGTGATCACTCGGCGGCGGCCTGCGGCGTCGCCGTGCGCCAGCGGCGCCGCGGGATGGCGCGCACCTGCGCAAGCGTCGTCTCGAGCTCGTGGAGGTCGAGGGGGTCAACCCCGCTCTCCCAGAGGCGCTGGGCAAGTGCATCCCGCTCTGCGGGAGCCTGCTCTCTGACGAGATATGCGCCGATGCGGGCGTCGGCGTCCGTGGACGTCCCGCGTCCCTCGACGCCTCGAAGTGCGCGCACCAGCGCTGCGAGAAGCTCATCGACGCCCGCGCCCAGTCGCTGGGCCGCCTCCTCGGGAGGCAAGTGGCGGCGCGCCACGAGCTCGAGAGCCAGCTGGTCGCTCGACGCGAGCCGAGCCGTTGCCTCGAGCAGGCGGCTTCGGTTCCCACGCGCCGGCAGCATCGACGCGGCCATTCGCCCAAGCGGTCGGAGATGCGCGAGGGGCACAATGCGAAACCCGAGCAGCGCGACCAGGAACGCCGCGAAGATGCCAGCGTCCACCAGCGAGCGCGAACTGCCTGCCGCCGGTGCGCCCCAACGCATCGCTGCATAGGCCCCTAACGCCAGAGTCAGGACCCCCAAGAGGCGCCCGTACTCGAACGGCACCGGCTGCTCGGCCCGCGCGATCAGCACCATGAAGATGATGCATCCGGTGAACATAGACAGCGCGACCGCCAGCGCGGCGCCATATCCCCCAAAGGGCGGAATGAGGAGAACGGCGAGGAGCGAGAAGAGCGCGGCGCACCCGACTGCCAGAGTCCCGTAGACCAGGTTTCGATGCGCGATGGTCGCTGACCTCGCGAGCACGATGAATCCGCCGTACGCGACGAAGCCGAAACCGATGGGCGCGATGAGCGGCGCCGCGGCCGCGTAGGCCGGTGCGGCGATGCGGACGAGCACCTCCGCGCTCACCGCCATCGCAAGCAGGAGGGTGAGCGCGATGACGAGGTAGTAGGTGATGAGGCGACTGCGAACCCCGGGACGGCCATGGCGCGCATAAGTTGCCTGGAACAGGGATGTCGCCTCGAGGGGACCCCACGCCATCAGAAAGGAGCTGACGAAGTAGGACAGGAACGCGGCAACCCGGCCGGCGAGCCGGTAGAGACCGACGTCGCGTTCGGCTTCGAACCGCGACAGGACGTAGACGTCAGCGTTGTGCACCACCCAGAGAGCCACGACAAGGGCGACGAAGCGGGAGCCCATCGAGACGATGCGACGAACGTCCTCGCGGTGCAGGCCGACTGCGTAACTGCGGCGTCCAAGGAACAGACACACGAGCACGCCGACGGCAGTGCCCAGAGCTGTGCCGGCAACGGCGCCGGTAGCACCGTGCCCAGTGGCCACCAGCGGAATCGAGCACCCGAGCACGAACGTCGGGCGTAATGCATTGAGGGTCGCGAACGTCCGGGGCCGGCGCTCCATGCGGAACACGTTGATGACCAGCCGCCACAGCGATCCGAAGGCCGCCGACGCGGCAGCCCAACGCACGGCCGCAGGCGGTGCCGCGCCGCCGAGGAGGAGATCGCGAATCGGGACCGCGAACAGCAGGATGGGAATCGTCGCCACCGTGACGATCAGCGTCGTCAGGCCGAGTCCTGATCCGAGAGCACGGCGCTTGGTGCCCGAGGCGGCGCCGCCTGTGGCAGCTGCCTCGACCTCGTCACCAGAACTCCCGAACACCCACATCAGCGTGCCCTGTAGCGAGCCGACGTTGTAGAGCGTCGTCAGGAGGCCGGAGAAGACGAAGAGCACCGCCAGCTGGCCGTACTCAGCGGGTGTGAGGTACCGCGTAAGTACGGCAACTGTGACCAAGCTGAAGGGCAGCACTATCGCCGTACCGAGCGCGTAGACGACCGTGTCGCGGCCGATCCGGCTGCCGAACTGGATCAGCACGTCCGAGCGCTTGCCCGAGTTGCCGGAGGCAGCGGGGACGCTCATGCGAACGGGTGATGGGGATTCAAGAACACGCCTCGCCATGATGGCGCTGCGTTGGCCGCAGGCAAGTTTCAGGGATCGCGGGCGACTACCCTTGCGCGCCCGTGGCGCCCGACCTCAGCTCTGATACGGCCATAGCAGACGAGAACCAACGAGCAGGCCACGACGAGTGGTGGACCAGCATGGCGCCGCAGTGGTCCATCGAGGGCTATGCGGCACAAGTGGGCGTCCGCCCGGGAGACGTCCTTGAGCTGTGCATCAGCACTGCTCCCGCTGCGCGTTATCGAATCCAGATCTACCGACTCGGCTGGTACGACGGCGCCGGCGCGCGGCGCGTCGCTGAGTTGCCCCTTGCCGGCGGCGATCTTCAGGGGATGCCGCGCGAGGTGCCGGACCCCGATCCGCAGACTGGCCTGTGCATCGCGGGTTGGCCCGTGACCGACCGGATCGCGATCGGAGGCGACTGGGTCAGCGGCATTTACATCGCCCGCTTGGTGCTCACTTCGGGCAAGCACGCCGGGACGATGGCGTTCGTGCCCTTTGTGGTCCGACCGCGGCGCGATACACGCCAGGCAATCCTGGTGCAAGCTGGGGTCAACACCGCCCAGGCCTATAACCACTGGGGCGGCCGCAGCCTGTACCCGTCGAACAGCAGGGATCAGGCTGCCGCGGTCAAGGTCTCCTTTGACCGGCCTTACGCCGCATGGCGCTGGGCCAACCCGAACAGCCGTTGGCCCTTCACGTGGGACTACCAGCTCGTTCGCTTCCTGGAGCGCCATGGCTACGACGTCGGCTACACGACCGACGTCGACACGCACCGCGAGCCGTGGTCGCTCGTCGGCCACGATCTGATCATGACGGCCGGTCACGACGAGTACTGGACGCCAGAGATGAACTACGCGCTGCTCGACGCGCTGAAGTACGGGTCGAACCTGGCCTGCATGGGAGCAAACACGATCTATTGGCAGGCCCGGTACGAGGACCGCGAGCGCACGCTGGTCCAGTATCGGCACGCCGGGCGGGATCCCGAGCACGACCCGGCGCGCAAGACCATCCGCTTCCGCGACTTGCGCCCACGACGCCCCGAATGTGAGCTACTCGGGGTGCAGTACCAGGGCGGCATCACGGCTGCCGGGCTCCCGCCGCGCCACTACAGAGTCGCGCCCGAGATAGCGGACGATCCATGGATGCAGGGAACTGGGTTCGAGCCAGGAGACGAGCTGCACGGTCTGGTCGGCTACGAATGGGATGGCCTGCAGCCCGGGTGGGAGCCGAACCAGCTGCAGGTCTTCTTCCACTACGAGGGGGACGTCGCAAACGCGGATGCGGTCCGGCACCGCTTGCCGTCGGGGGCGCTGGTATTCGCGACGGGAACCATGCAGTTCGCGTGGGGTCTCGACGATTGGGGCTTCCCGGGCCACGTCGATCCACGCCTCCAGCGCTTCATGCACAACGCGCTCGCCGAGTTGGTGCAGCCCTCGGTAGCGGGTCAGCCCGCCCGCGCATAGACCGCCTCGAGCAGCGACCGCTCGCTCATCCACGTAGCGCTGCGCGAGAGCGCCGCGGCGCCACGCCGGCACTCGGCCTGACGATCGGGGTCGAGGAGGCGCGCCAGCCCGTCGGCGATCGACCGCGGGTCATCCGGCGCCACCACCTCCCCGGCATCGAACTCCCGCACCACCGCGGCGATCACCGGCAGGTCGCTGCCGAGCACGGGTACGCCGGCCGCCGCGTACTCGAAGAGCTTGTTCGGGAGCGTCAGCTCGTAGGAAAGGCAGATGGGCTGGATGAGGCAGAGGCCCGCGGAGCCATGGCGCACGGCGTCGACCACCTCGCTCGGAGCAACCGGCGCCACGAAGCGCACGCGGTCTTCGACGCCGTTCTCCTCCGCGCACAAGCGCAGGGCGAGCAGGTAGGTGTCCGCGCCGGGGCCGATCACGTCGAGCCGCACGTCGGACAGGTGCGGCAGGGCCGAGATCGCCTGCTCGATCCCCCTGCCTCGGAGCACGCCGCCGACGTACACAAGGACGGGCGGGCCCGGAGGGCGACCGGCGGCTGGGGGCGAAGCTTCCGCCGGGACGTTGCGCACGACCGTCGGGCGCCGGATGCGATACCGGCGCATCATCGTGTCCGCGTAGCCTGGGCTCGTCGTGATCACCTCGTCCGCGGCGCGCACGAACAGCGACTCGCAGGCGATCAGCCACCAGCGCGGCTCGGGACGCCCGTTGCGATCCGGCCACAGCTCGTGCGCGTCGTAGACGACCGGGATGCGCCACAGCAGCTTCGCCGTCACCCCGATCCACATCGTGTTCCAGTCGTTGCAGTGCAGCAGCCTCGGGCGCAGCGCCCGTACCAGCCCAAGCCCGCGGCGGTAGAAGTCGAGCGCGGTGAGCGTCCGGTGCGCCGCGTGCAGTGGTGAGCCGCCGCTCGTCGGGGCGCCCGCCCGCTCGGCGGCCACTTCAGCCGGCGTTGGCGGGGGAGGCGCCGCTGCTTCCCGACGACCACGCACCATGTCGCGCGCCCGTCCGAGCGGCGACCTAGGGGCCAGCCGCACCAGCGGCGCCGGCCCAACTCGCCCGTGGCGCTCGGTGACGGTGGTGGAGACCACTCCGGCGACGACGGGCCGCCAGCCTGCGGCCGTAAGTGCCTCGACCTCACGGTGGACGCGCGCGTCGTGACTCACGGTGTTACGCACGAGAACGAGCGCGCGCGCGCCGCCCGCGTCCGGTCGACGCGCACCCACCACGACGGCATAGGCCTCCACGAGGCGGCGGGACTCGGCCGTCCAGCTGAGATCGGCGTCGGCCGCGACCAGCCGCCGGCTCATTTCCTCGTCGCCTCTCGCGCCGAGTCCCCGCCGCAGCGCTACGGCCAACTGCACCGGGTCGGCGGGATCGACGATCCACCCGATCCCCAGCCCGTCGACGATGCGAACGATCTCCGGCAACGCGCTCGCCACCACGGGCACCCCGGCGGCGACGTACTCGAACAGCTTGTTTGGCAGCGCAAGGCGGTGGTTCTCGCAGGTGTCCTGGAGAAGGGTCACCCCTACGTCCGCGTCTCGCGTCAGCTCCAAGAGGAACTCAGGCGCGACGCTGTCGAGGAAGTGGACCCGCTCGGCGAGTCCGCGCGCGGCCGCTCGGTCGGCCAGCGCGTCGTCGAAGCCCAAGTCGCCCGTCCCTAGGAAGGCGAGATGGACATCATCGAGAGTCGCCACGGCATCGATGAGGACTTCGCACCCGCGGGCAGGGGCGGCCGCACCTTGGTGGAGGACAAGCGGCTCGCCGCTGATCCCGAGCCGGTCGCGCAATGGCGAGCCCTCCATTTGCGGGCGCGGCAGGTCACACACGTTGCGCACCACGACCGGGCGGTCGGGGAGCCCGTAGAGCGTCGCGATCCGTCCGGCGATGCCGTCTGTGACCGTGATGACCAGGGCCGCCCGCGGCACCGCGATCCGCTCGACGGCCCGGACGAAGAGCGCCCACCCGCGGTCGCGGTAGGGGACCCCGGTCGCCAGCTCGTGCGAGTCGTAGACGAGCCTTGCGCCCGTGAGCTTCGCCGCGATCAGACCGGGGAGCAGCATCGCCGCATCATGGGCGTGGACGACGTCAGGACGCATGCGCAGCAGCCGCCACAGGAACCCGGCCAGGAACGCCGCGCGGTAGAGCTGGAACGGCAGTGCATGCCTGAACCAGGCGGGGGGCGCCGCCGACACGCGGCGAAAGCCGTCGAGGGTTCCCGCGGCGTCTGCGTCGAGCTCTATCACGGTCACCCTGTGCCCCGCCTCGGCCAGCGCCCGCGCCTCACGGCGGACGCGCGAGTCGTGCACGACCGACTTGTGGAGCAACATCGCCACGTCGAGCGAGCTCACACGCCATCCGTTCGGGTCGGAAACCCAATGACGAGCGCGCAGTCGACCGCTACCCTGCGGCGGGGATGGGGAAGCGCTACGGGAGAAACACGATGGAGGCGCTTGCTCGGCTCCGTCGATCCCGAGAGGTCGCCGATCGCATCCCTCCCGCACTGCGGGCGCTCGATCTTGCGCTCATCGGGGTCACGTCCCCGCTGATCGTCCTGCTGGGGCTGTGCCTCGCGGCGGCCGTGTTCCTGGATTCGCCCGGGCCCGTCCTTTATCGCTCCCAGCGCGTCGGCCGTGGGGGACGAATCTTCGAGATGTTCAAATTCCGAACGATGCTGCGCGACGCCGCCGGACCTCCGCTCAGCGTCTCGGGCGACGAGCGCTTCACGCCGCTGGGCCGGCGCCTGGCCCTCAGCCGGCTCGACGAACTCCCCCAGGTCTGGAACGTGATCAAGGGCGATATGCGCCTCGTCGGCCCGAGGCCCGAGGTCGAGGAATTCGTCGCGGAGTATTCCAACGAGTACGAGCGCATCCTGAGCGTGCCGCCCGGACTCACCGGCCTCGCACAGCTCGAGTACGCGTGGGAGGGCGACGTACTCGCGCGAGCCCAGTCCATCGACCGGGCACGCGTGTACCGCGAGTCGATCCTTCCCTACAAGCTCGAGATCGACCTTGCCTACGTCAACGACCATGGCGTCCTGTCGGACGTCGGGGTGTTGCTCAAGACCGGATTGCTGCCCATCCATCAGATCCTGCGTCGGCTGGCCGGCGCACCGCCGGCATCCGTGGCGATCCTGCCGCGCGCGGTGCCGGCGATCGGACTCGTCGGCCTGCTCCTGGCCCTCATCGTCCTCTACGCCGTAGAGGCAGCGGCCCCGCTCTGATTCGCGGCACTGTCGTGTCAGCGATTGCGCGACATGTAGCGCCCGGCCAGGCCAATCGCCACGGCGCCGGCCAGCGCGAGTAGCAACAGCAGGTAGGCGCGGGACTTCGACGGAGTGACGGCCGCGGTGCCGGGGGCGATCAGCCGCTCGGCCGAGGCGTGGTCGGCCTGGGAAGCGTTGCCTCCGGCCGAGCCCGAGCCGCCTCCGGAACTGCCGCCAGCCGCCCCGGCGCCAGCGCCGCTCCGGCGATCCTTCGATTGCGACCCATTCCCGCCGGCCGACACCCCGGGAACCGTCGACGAAGAGCCGAAGCCGTTCTCGGAGTGGATCGACGAGGGCGTGACGCCCCCTGCGGCGGACGCCGGAACCGATGTGCCCTGGGTCGTAGAGCCACCCGCTCCAGGAGCGCCGTTTCGGCTCCGGCCGCCGCTGGCGCGACGGTGCGCTGACGGCGCCGCGTCGCGCCGGGCGTTGTCGAGCGGGATCTCGTAGATCACACCGGGGGGGCTGCCCCGGGCGGGATCCGTGGATTGCCCATGGCCGACGGCGGGCGCGGACGCGCTGAACAGCAGCGCCACGGGGGCAGCGGCGAGCGGTGACCATCTCATCCGTGACAATGGTAGGCATCTGCGCCGTGACTAGGGACATTCGCGCCGGAGTCGAGACGCAGCGGGTCGTCGATCCGCACCAACCACCCCCGCATCGAGCGGTCGCCATCGCCCCGATGGCAGTCGTGCTGGTGTTGCTCTCAATTGCGGTCCTCGCTGACGGCGCGTTCTCGCTGCGCCAGTGGGGGCCAATCGCGGTGTTCGCCCTGGTCATGCTCGCCTGCGTACGCCGCCGCGCGCTCAGGGGCCCCGGCATCGTGGTGGTCGGGGCGGCCTGGGCCTACGCGCTGTGGACGCTGCTGAGCGCCCTGTGGGCGGATTCCCCGGGCGGCGCCCTCGAAGGCTCCGCGCGCAACCTGCTCTACGCCGCGCTCGTCACACTGCCTCTGGTCACGCTGCCCGACCGAAAGGCAGCGCTGCGGCTTGCAGGAGGGCTCACGCTGGGACTTGCCGCTGCGGTCGTGGCCACCTTCGTCGCTTGCCTCAGCGACGGCGCGCCGCACTTCCTGGCCGGCCGACTGAACGACCCCGTCGGCTATCGCAACGCCACGGCGGCCTTGTTCGCGATGGCCTTCTGGCCGCTGCTCTGCATGACCGCACAGCGCGGCCTGAACCCGCTCCTGCGAGCGGCGGCGTTCGGCACGGCGACGACCTCCCTCGGGCTGGCCTTCCTCACCCAGTCGCGCGGCGTGCTGATCGGCTTCTGCCTCGGCGCGGTCGTTGCGCTCGCACTCGGGCCGGATCGCGTGCGCCGGGCGTGGCTCTCGCTGATGGCCGTGGCCGGCGTCGCCATCGCGGCCCAGCGCCTACTGGTCCCCTACGACGCCTTAGTCGCCACCGGGCAGACCTCGGCGCCGGCGATCACCAAGGCGATGGAGGCCATGGCGGTGCTCGCCGCCGCCTCCTTCGCGGTCGTGCTCCTGCTCGCGCTCTTCGACGGCGGACTGCGCGTGTCGGCCGAGGCGCAGCGGGCCCTCGGCCGCGTGGCCGCCGGCCTTCTGGTGGCCCTAACCTGCGCGGTGCTCGTCGGCGGCCTGATCGCCGTCGGGGACCCGATCAAGCTCGTGCGCGACAAGGCGCAGGAATTCAGGCAGCTCGACGTCGCCGCCCCTGCGGAGACGCGCCTGGGCTCGACGGGCGGCCAGCGCTACGACCTCTGGCGGATCGCGTTGAACGAGTTCCGTTCCGCTCCCGTCACCGGGGTTGGGGAGGGCAGCTACCCGGTCGGCTATTACGCACAACGCCACACCGATCGCAACCTCTCGACCCCGCACAGCCTGCCGATGCAGACGCTCGCCGAGACGGGGCTCGTTGGCCTCCTGCTTCTCATCACGCTCCCGATTGCGGCGGCGGTGGCCGTGGCGCGAGGTTGGGGGCGCGCGTCGCCGGCCGGGCGCCGCTGGGGCTCGGCCCTGCTCGCCTCGGGGACGGTCCTGCTCGGGCAGGCAAGCGTCGATTGGCTGTGGCTGATACCGGGGCTCAGCGGGCTCGGGCTCACGTGCCTGGCACTCGGGGTGGCGCTCATAGCTCTGCCTGATGCCCGCGAGCCGGCACGGCCGGGCAGGCCCGAGTGGCGACTCGTCAGCGGGCTCGTCCCACTTGTGGCGGCCCTCCTGGTCGGCTTCTTGTATCTCTCCGACCTGGACGTGCGACTCGCACGAGCCAAGGGGAGAACGTCGCCGGTTGCGCAGCTGGACACCGCGCGTACGGCGCAGCGGCTCGACCCCGTCGCGCTGACTCCCCGCTATCTGCAGGCCGGTGCGCTCGAGACTCTCGGTCGGCCCGCAGCGGCGCTCGCCGTCTTGCGCCGCTCGCTCGAGCTCGAGCCGCGCAGCTTCGTGACGATGGCGTTGTTGGGCGACCTCGAGCTTCGCGCGGGCCATCCCGGGATCGCGCGCGCCTGGTACCGGCGCGCACTGGCGCTCAACCCGCGCGATGCCGGTCTGCAGAAGCTTGCGACCGGCAAGGGCTGAGCCGCCCCAGGTGCGGGCTCTGTTCCTGACGCACTACTTCCCACCCGAGGTGGGCGCGCCACAGACGCGTATCGCCGCGTTGGCCCGGGGTCTGAGCGCCCGGGGGATGGACGTGACGGTCCACACCGGGTTTCCGAATTACCCCACAGGCACGATCCTCGCGCCCTACCGCAACCGCCCCCTTCTGCGCGAGCTTCAGGCCGGGACGCTCGTGGTCAGGTCGGCCGTCTATGCCAGCCCGAACGCGGGCTTCGGTCGACGATTGATGAACCACGCGAGCTTCGCGGGATCCTCGCTCGTGACTGCCGCTGCGACCGGCCCCGCCGACGTCGTCGTGGCCGAGACGCCGCCACTGTTCCTGGCCGCGGCCGCGGTGCCGTACGCGGCGGCCAAGCGGGCGCCAGTCGTCCTCAACGTCGCGGACCTGTGGCCGGACAGCGCAGTGGCGCTCGAAGCATTGCGCAACCCGGGCTTGATCAAGGCGGCCCGGGCGCTAGAGGAATGGAGCTACCGCCACGCGGCGGCGATCACGGTTCCGACGGCGGGGATGGTGCGCAGGCTCAACGAGCGGGAGCCCGCGAAGGGCAAGACGCTGCACATGCCACCGGCGGTGGACGCCGACCGCTTCACGCCCGGGCCGCCCGAGGCCGAGAGCCCGCCGCTCCGGGTCCTGTACGCGGGCACCGTGGGACTGGCTCACGGCCTGGATGCGCTTGTGTCCGCCGCACGACTCGCAGGGCCCGGAGTCGTTCATCTAACCATCGCCGGAGAGGGTGCCGAGGCCGCCGCTCTCGCGCGACGTGTCTCGAAGGAGCGGATCGACAACGTCGACCTGCTCGGCATGGTGCCCGCTGATGCGGTGCCCGCGCTCTACCGCCAAGCGCACGCGGGAGTCGTGCTGCTGCGCGACCGCGGACTCTTTGCAGATGCGCTGCCCACGAAGCTCCTCGAGTGCATGGCTGCCGCACGCCCAGTCGTCGTCTCGGCAAGGGGGGAGGCGTGGTCGCTCGTACGCGAGCTCGGTGCCGGCCTGGCAGTCGCGCCGGAGGACCCCGGGGCGCTGGCGGCGGCATTCACGGAGCTGGCCGGCGATGTTGCGCTGCGTGCCGCGCTCGGCTCAGCCGGCCGGTCGGCGGCCCTTCATCGCTTCAGTCGCGACGCATCGGTCGACCGCTGGGCCGCGTTGCTCGAGCGTGTGGCCGATCAGCGCGCGCGCGGATACGCGTAGAACGCGGGCTTGGTCTTGCCCGAGGAGGTCAGCAGACCGCTCGTGAGCCCCTTCTTGTGTTCGGGTTCGTCCAGCAACGTGTACCAACCGATCCCGGCGATGTAGGAGCGACCGGCAGCGATCTGGAACGCAGCCGCGAGCCATTTGGCCTGCCCGCGGCGACTGACGTGGAAAGCGAAGGCGCGGTTGTCACGATCAGAGGAAACGGTGAATTCGGACAGCCAGAGCCGCGGCGTGCGATGCCCACGATAGGCCCGCCGCACCTCTGCATGCAGTGTGTCCACATCGCTCATGTCCCTCAACGACATCCTGTACGGATTCGCGGCCAGTCTCGGGAAGCGCACCGAGAATGGGTTGTGCCCGAACCAGTCGAGTCTGGGGGGCTTGCCGTTGGGCAGGCGCATCCAGCGAACGAAGTCGCTCGGACCGACCACCCCAACGGTGTAGGTCATGCCGCCGATGACGATGTTGTCGCGGCTGACACCCTTCAGAGCCGCGTAAGCGCGATCGAGCAGCACCGCGTAGGCCCGCGGCCCACGGCGCTGCCCTGGCGGCATCGGCTCAAAGGAGTCGCCTCGAGTCGGCTCACCCCAGATCATCCAGTGCCGGACGGTCCGATAGCGCTTGGCCGCCGCGACGAGAAAGTCTCCGTAGTCGCCCACGTTGTCGGGAACCCATTCGGGTCCGCGGTTCCGGTTTGCCCAGTCGGGCGTCTGCTTCACCATCAGTGCGGTCCGGATCCCAGACCTGTCTGCCTCCGCTACAGCCAGATCGAGTGCCTTTGGCCAGCGATAGGCCGGATCGTTTGGGTCCTGCGGATTGGCTGGGCGGGCCGTCGCGACGTCGCGCCAGCTCAGTTGGTGCTCCAGCACATCGACCCCAAGCCGCTTGTAGAGCGGGAAGGCCGATTTCCCGTCGGGCAGTTCAGAGGGCCCCCAGATCGCCTTGAGGGACGACGCACTCGCCGTAGCCGGCGACGCGGCGGTCATCAGGGCGAGGCTCGCGCAGAGGGCCACCAGCAAGCGACAGACGACACCCATCATGCGAGCATCTCGGCCAGCCGCGAGGTCACGAGGTCGACGTCGCTCTCGGACATACCCGGATACAACGGCAGACTCAGGGCGCGCCTTGAGAGATCCGTTGCCACCGGGAGATCTCCGGGCGACAGTTCAAGACTGACGCGATAGTAGTCGTAGAGGTGAATCGCCTTGAAGTGGACGCTCGAACCGATGCCCTCTCTCTGCAGGTGTCCGATCACGTCGTCTCGCGACATCCGAGCGTCAGAACGCACGCGGACGGTGTAGAGGTGGTGGGCGTGCCGCGAGTGAGCGGGCGGCCGAGCCGGCAGCTCGAGCGGCAGGTCGAGCCTGACCAGCGCCTCGTCGTAGGCATCAGCGAGCTCCGCACGTCGTTCAATCCACCCGTCGAGACGGCCCAGTTGATGGATGCCTACTGCGGCCGCGATGTCGTGCATCGCGAACTTGAAGCCTGGTTCGGGTACCTCGTACGCGGCCGGGCCGGTCGTCGCGTGGCGCGACCACGCCGAGCGAGTGAGTCCGTGCAGGGAGAGTCGCGTGGCCCTCTCTGCCGCCTCGTCGTCGAAGAGCGTGAGGGCCCCTCCCTCGAACGTGGTCATGTTCTTCGTCGCGTGGAAGGAGAAGGAGGTCAGATTCCCGTGCGCCCCCACCGGCACCCCCCTCCACTTGGCGCCAATGGCGTGGGCAGCGTCTTCGATGACACCGACACCGGTGCGCTCGCGCAGCGTGTTGATCTGATCCATGTCGACGGGGAACCCGGCCAGGTGCACGGGCATCAGGGCTTTGGTCCGCTCGCAGATCAGCGTCTGGGCGTGATCGAGATCCAACAGCCCCGTAGCCGGGTCGGAGTCGACGAAGACCGGTCGCGCCCCGGCGTGGACAACGGCATTCGCGCACGAGACAAACGTCATGCTCGGCAGCAGCACCTCGTCACCGGGGCCCACGTCCAGTAGTCGCAAGCCGATGCTGAGTCCTGCGGTGCACGAGGAGAGGCACCGCACATGGGGCACGGAGAGGTATCCCGATAGCCGCTTTTCCAACAGTTGCACCTTCGGCCCAGTGGTGAGCCACCCGCTGCGGATTGACTCCAACAGCTCCTCGATCTCCTCAGCGCCAATCGATGGAGCGCTGAGGCCGAGATACGGCCGGGCCGGTGCCTCCAGACGCTTGGAGGAGACGTCATGTCGCGGCACGCAACAGATTAGAGCAGGAAGACTTCTGGTCCTCTCCGATCTCGATCGCGGAGAAACGACGCTACGCTGTACGGCCTGACGACGATGTTGACACCGGGCGCGATCACGCCCCAGGGGAGGATTTGCGTTGAAGAGAGCAACCGTGTTTCTTGCCGCCGTGGTACTGACGCTCGCGCTGGCGGGCGCCGCTGTCGCGGCAGTCGTCACGGGCACGGCGGGTCCTGACAACCTCAACGGCACCCAGGCCGCCGACACCATCCTCGGCCTGGGCGGCGACGACGCCATCAACGGGCTCGGCGGCGGCGACGCCATCGATGGCGGCAGTGACGACGACACCATCAACGGTGATGGGAAGTGCCCTCCGGGCAGTAGTTTCACCGGTCCCTACTCGTGCATCCCCGGCCAAGAGGGAGACGACGACATCAAGGGCGGCAGCGGCGATGACTCCATCGACGGCAACGGCGGCGACGATCGCATCAGCGGTCAGGGCGGCGACGATCGTCTGCGCGGAAGCAACGGCAACGACCGCATCAGCGGTGGCAGCGGCACCGATGTCCTGAGCGGCGGCAACGGCCGAGACTTCCTCACCGGCGGCGACGGCGACGACAAGTTGCGCGGCCAGGCCGGCAACGACCGGCTCACGCCTGGCAACGGCCGTGACATCGTCGAAGGCGGCTCGGGTAACGACACCATCAGCGCCCGCGACGGCGCGCGCGATCGCATCAACTGCGGCAGCGGCAAGGACAAGGTGTCGGCCGATCAGATCGACAAGATCGCCAGGAATTGCGAGAAGGTCAGCTACCCGCGGAAGAAGGCCAAGAAGAACAAGGGTTAGCCCCTCGAGCAAGTCGCTGGTTGAGAGGGGCGCCGAGGCGCCCCTCTCTCGCGTATTACAGCCGGTAGACGTCGGTGAGCTTGGCGGCGATCACGTCGGGCGCAGACCGCTGACGCGCGACGTTGAGCGCACGCTCGCCGGCGCCGGCGTCGCGCCAGAGCGCTCGTACTCGAGCGACCATCGCCTCCGCCTCCGCTGGGGCGTACTGCCCCTCCTGCGGTACCAGCTCCGCCAGCCCGCCAGCCCGCGCCGCGACGACCGGCAGACCCGCCGCCATCGCCTCGAGCGCCGCGAGCGGCAGGATCTCCTCGTAGCGCGACGGCACGATCGCGACGGCGGCGTCGCGGCGCAGCGCTTCGAGCTGCTCGCCCCCGACCCGGCCGGTGAAGGTCACGTCGGCGCCGGCCGCCAGCTCGCGCAGCTCAGCCGCCTGCGGGCCGTCGCCGGCGACGACCAGCGGGCGGCCCGCCTCGCGGCAGGCGCGGATCGCGTCGGCGACGCCCTTCTCGGGCGTGAGCCGGGAGACGACGAGCGCGTGGCGGCCCTCGCTCGCCCTCGAGCGCTCCGCGAACTCGCGCTGCACGGAGCCGATCACGCGGGCGCGGGCGCCGAGCGGGGCGCCGAGCTCGCGCAGGCGGCCGAGGGCGAAGGCGCTCGGCACGACGAAGGCGTCGGCGTGCTCGGCGATCCGCCGCTGCCACAGCGCGATCCCGGCGCCGTAGGCGGCCGACTCGGCGCGCGAGCCGCCGCGGCAGTTCAGGCGCACGCCCGGGAGCGTGTTGCGTGCATGGCAGCGCGTGCAGTCCTCGCCCTGGGTGAAGCAGGTGCCGACCGCGCAGACCAGGCGGTAGTTATGCAGATGCACGACGGTGCGCGCGCCGGCCTCGCGGGCGGCGGCGAGCGCTCGCCAGCCCAGCGAGGGCTGGAGGTTGTGGGCGTGCACGACGCGCGCGCCGGTCCGGCGCACCGCGGCGCCCACCTCCTCCGGCGCCAGGCCGCCGCGCATCAGCCCCGAGGCGGCGCCGGCGGAGCTGAGCTGGGCCGAGTCGCGCTCGAAGACCTCGACCTCCTCGCCGAGGTGCTCGCGGATCAGCCACGCGAGGTCCTCGACCGCGCGCTCCTCGCCTCCGGGCACGCGGTAGCGATTGTGCAGGAGCAGGATCACGGGCCCGAGCCTTACACATCGTGGTGTAGCCTGGTGTCGATGGCCCGCACGAACATCGACATCGACGAGGTGCTGATCGAACGCGCGATGCGCATCTACCGGCTGCCGAGCAAGCGCGAGGCCGTCGACTATGCCCTGCGACGGCTCGTCGGTGAGCCGATGGGCCGCGAGGAGGCGCTCGCGATGCGCGGTCGCGGATGGGGTGGAGACCTCGAGCTCGCCGATCTCCGCTCCCCGGACAACATCGCCGAGTGGGGTGCGCGCGACGCCGAATCGCGGTCGTGATCCTCGTTGACAGCTCGGCGTGGATCGAGCTGCTGCGCGCCACCGGCAGCGACCAGGACTCCAAGCTGGAAGGGCTGCTCGACCGCGGGGCGGATCTCGCCACCACGGAGGTCGTTCTCATGGAGATGCTGGCGGGCGCCCGCAGCGACCAGGAGCGAGACGAGCTGCGACGCCTGCTGTACGGCCGTTGCACCCTCATCCCGCTCGAGGGCGCGGCCGACTACGAGCGCGCGGCGGAGCTCTTCCGCCTTTGCCGTCGTGGCGGCGAGACGATCCGGGCGTTGGCGGACTGCCTGATCGCCGTCGTGGCCATCAGGGCCGGGGCCGAGCTGCTGCACCGTGACGGCGACTTCGACGCGATCGCGCGCCACACGCCGCTGCGCGTGGTCGCCTGATGCCGCCCGCCGCCTCCATCCTCATCCCTACCCACCGCCGCCGCGACTACCTCGCGGTCGCGCTCGCCTCAGTCGCCGCCCAGGCCTCGGAGCACGGCGCCGAGCTGATCGTGATCGAGGACGACCCCGCCGACGCGGAGACCGAGGCGCTGGCCTCCGCCCACGGGGCGCGCTACCTCGCGCTGGGCGAGACGCGCGGGCTCAACGCCGCGCGCAACGCCGCGATCGACGCCGCGAGCGGCGCGCTCCTGTGCTTCCTCGACGACGACGTCGAGGCGTGGCCGGGCTGGCTGGGCGCGCTGCTGCTGGGCGCCGGCGCGGCGCCGGAGCACGACGTGCTCGGCGGCCCGATCCGCGCGCGGCTGGAGGGGACCAACCTGCATCCGTGCGGGCGCGAGCCTCCGCCGGTGACCACGCTCGACCTCGGAGCCCGCGACGTCGACGCGGACTTCGTGTGGGGCGCGAACATGGCCCTGCGGCGCTCGGCGCTCGAGCTCGCCGGGCGCTTTGACCCCACGCTCGACCTCTATGGCGACGAGGAGGACTGGCAGCGCCGCCTGCGCGCGGCCGGCGGGCGCATTCGCTACGTCGCCGAGGCCGGGGTCGAGCACCGGCGCGCGGGCGCGGACGCGAAGCTGCGCGGGCTCTCGCGCGCCGCTTACCGCCGCGGGCGCCACTCGCGCCGCTACGACGCGCGCAAGGGCATCACGCCGACGGTCGCTGGGGAGCTGCGGACGCTGGCCGGCTGCGTCTGGCACACGGGCCGCTACAGATGCGGGAACGGGATCGTGCTCACCGCACTGACCGCCGGGCGCCTGCGCGAGGCGCTGCGCCCCAAGCCGGTGCCGCCGAGCGCGACGGACCCCGACTACCTGAGCGGGCGCTCGGGCACGCTCGGGCGCCGCGACCTGCTGGCCGGCACGGTGCGCGATGCGCGCGCGAACCTGACCGCGTTCCGGCTCCGCCACGGGCTGGCGCGCTGGGCGAGCGAGACGCCGAAGCGCCGGGTACTGGTCGCCTCGGTCGTCCGGCCGGAGAACGCTAAGCGCGCCGCCAAGACGGCCGCGGAGCTCGAGGCCTCCCACCACGAGGTCGTCCTCAGCACCCTGCCGCCGCGCCCGGGGGCGGGCAAGTGGGCGAACCTCAACCGCGCGCTCGGCCATGACGTCCCGCGGGGCTTTGACTGGCTGCTCGTGGTCGACGACGACGTCGTGCTCCCGCGCGGCTTCCTCGACGCCTTCATCGCGCTCGCCGAGCGCTACCACTTCCGCCTCGCCCAGCCCGCGCACGCCTTCGCGTCGCACGCCGCCTGGGAGGTCACGCGGCGCCGGCCGGACCTGCTCGCGCGGCGCACGCGCTTCGTGGAGATCGGCCCGGTGACGGCGATCCGCGCCGACGCCTTCCATGTGCTGCTGCCGTTCCCGGACCTGCAGATGGGCTGGGGGCTCGACGCCTACTGGGGCGCGGTCGCCGAGCGCAATGGCTGGCCGGTCGGGATCGTCGACGCGACGCCGGTGCGCCACCTGCGTCCGGTGGCGGCGACCTACCCGCGGGCGGAGGCGATGGCCGAGGCGGAGGCGTTCCTGGCCGGCCAGCCCTACGTCACGCGCGAGCAGGCGGGGCAGGTGCTCGCCGAGCATCGGGAGTAGCCGTAGACGAATCGTCTACACTGCGGCAGTGGCCGTTGCCGACCGTACGTACTCCTTCCGCGCTCCGAGCAGCCTCGGCGAGCGTCTATCAGCGGCCCAGCGCGACTATGCGCGACTGTCACAGGATCCAGAGCTCGGCCGTCACATCAGTCGTGAGCTCGAGGTCGCGTTGCTCGGTCGGTTCCGGGAGAACGAGGATGCGAGTCACGGAACGTTCATCCGCTCCGTCGTGGATGCCTTCGTGACCGCGGTCGAGGACGCCGTCGCGGACGAGCAGATCGCCCCGGCGCTGGCTGACTTCGACCGTGCCGACGTGACTGGCCACGAGGAGCGGGCGGCGTTCCTCGATGGCTCTGCGGCCCAGCACTCCGAGTAGGCGCGGACATGTATGAGCGCGGGGATGCGTGGCTGGCTCGCCTGCCCGGAGTCGGTCTGAAGCCCGCTCTCGTTGTCTCCCGGCGGGTTGTGACGCTGAGTCTGCGACCGGTCGTCGCTCGGATCACGAGCGTCGACCGAGAGCGATCGATACCGACCGCGGTCGCCCTACGGCCAGGAGATCTCGAAGAGTTGCCGCATTCCTCCTGGGTGATCTGCCACGACCTCTTCACGCTCCCTGACCGCAGCGCGCTCGTGCAGCACCTGGGGACGATCCCGCCACAGCGGCTGGTCGAGGTGAACAGCGCCCTCCGCTACACGCTGTCGCTCTCGTGACCGGCTGATGCGCGTCGCCGTCGTCGCGGAGTACTACCCGCGGGCCGAGGACCCGGTCTTCGGTGTGTGGGCGCACCGCCAGGCGCTCGCCGCGCGTGACGCGGGCGCCGAGGTGGAGGTGCTCGTGCTGCACCGGCCGATCCCGCCGCGGGCGGCGCTGCGCAGCCGCTCGCCGCGGGCGCTGCTGGCTCCGCTGCGCCAGCCGCTGAGCGCCGAGCTCGACGGGATCCGCGTCCGCTACGTCCCGTTCCTCGCCCCACCGCGGCCGCGCAGCTACGCCTCCTGGGGCGCGTGGGCGGCGCCGTCGCTGGCGCTCGCGCTGCGCCGGCTGGCGCGTGAGTTCCCGTTCGACCTCGTCCATGCCCACTACGCCGCGCCGGCGGGGGACGCGGTGCGGCGGGCGCGGATCGGGCGCCCGCTGGTGGTCTCGGTGCACGGCGGCGACGTGCTCTCGCTCGCGTCCGCCTCGCCGGCCGGGCGGCGCGCCGTCGCCGCCGGGCTCGGCGCGGCGCGGCTGGTGCTCGCCAACTCGCGCGCGATCGAGCGCCGCTGCGTGCAGCTGGGCGCCCGGGCGACGCGGGTCGTGCACCTCGGGACCGACGTCCCCGCGCGCACCGCGCACGATGGCGCCGGACCAGCGCTGACCACGCTCGCGCACCTGGTCGCGCGCAAGCGCCATGCGGACGTGCTGCGCGCGCTGTGGCTGCTGCGCGACTCGCACCCCGGGCTGGTCTGGACCGTGGTCGGCGACGGCCCGGAGCGCCCGGCGCTCGAGCGCCAGGCGCGTGAGCTGGGGCTCGAGCACCAGGTGCGCTTCCTCGGGCAGCTCCCCCACGCCGAGGCGCTGGCGGCGACGCGTGAGGGCGAGGTGTTCGTGCTGCCGAGCATCGACGAGGCCTTCGGGGTGGCCTACGTCGAGGCGATGGCCGCCGGCCTCCCGGCGGTCGGCAGCCGCGGGGAGCCGGGGCCGGAGGAGATCGCGGCGACCGGCGGCGGGATGCGCCTCGTGGCGCCCGGCGACCCCGAGGCGCTCGCGGCCGAGCTGCGCGGCCTGGTCGAGGAGCCCGCCTGGCGGCGCGAGCTCGGCGCCGCCGCTCGGGCCACCGTGCAGGCGTCCTTCACCTGGGAGGCCTGCGGCGCCGCGACCGTCGCCGCGTACGAGGAGGCGCTGCGGTGAGCGCGGACCCGCGGCCGGTCCTGTTCGTGACCAACCACGCCCCGCCGGCGCGCGCCGGCGCGTTCCGGGCGCTGCACGAGCACGAGAACGTGGTCTTCGCGCTCGTGGGCGGCGAGCTGCGCCACGGTGGTGGGAGTGGCGGCGAGCCGGCCGGCTTCCCGGTGCTGCAGCCCGACCAGCGGGCGATCGCCCGCCTGGCCGCGTCGGGGCGCTTCCGTGCGGTCGTCGCCGGGCTCTCGGGCCGCGTCGCGCTGCCCGCCGCCTACCTGGGCGCCCGCCGCGCCGGCGTGCCGTTCGTGCTGTGGGCGACGATCTGGGCGCATCCGCGCACGCCGGCGCACGCGCTCTCCTACCTGCCGCTGCGCCACCTCTACCGCCGCGCGGACGCGATCGTCACCTACGGGAGCCACGTGTCCGGCTACGTGCGGGCCAAGGGCGCGCACCAGACGGTGGTCGAGGCCCCGCAGTCGGTCGACGACGCGTTCTGGTCGGCTCCGGCGACGCCGCTGCGCCGCGCGCCGTTTCAGGCGATGTTTGTCGGCCGATTAACCGGGGAGAAGGGAATCAAGGTGCTACTTGAAGCCTGGAGTCTTTCGGGCCTCTCAGCACCAACCGCCGCGCTGGCACTGGTCGGCGACGGTCCGATCCGAGCCCGGGCCGTCGCCACCAGCGCGGTGCTGGCCGAAGGGCCCCGCAGCGCCGGAGAAGTGCGCAACTTCTACGCGGGCAGCGACGTTGTCGTCCTACCGTCGGTCCCCACGCGCGACTTCCTGGAGCCGTGGGGGCTCGTCGTCAACGAAGCCTTCGACCAGGGAGTGCCCGTGATCGCCACCGATGCCGTCGGCGCCGTCGCCGGCGGGCTCGTCCGTCATGAGGAGACCGGCCTCGTCGTGCCCGCGGGCGACGCCGGGGCGCTGGCCGCCGCGCTGGTGCGCCTGGAGGGCGACCGCGAGCTCCGCGAGCGCCTCGGCGCCGCCGCTCGCGAAGCCGTCCGGCCCTTCTCCCACGCGGCCTGGGCGGCCGGCTTCTCGCGCGCGCTTGCGGCGGTCGGATCCTCCCAGCAGCCCGGCGACCGGTTGCTAGCGTGAACGCGCACATGGTTCGGCTGCTGAGCCTCAGCGCGCTGATCCTGCTGCTGGCCGCGCCGACGGCCAGCGCCGGGACGCGCGAGAACATCCTGCGCGAGTGCCAGTCGGGCGCGATCACCGGGCGCTACACGCCCGGCCAGCTGCAAGACGCGCGAAAGAACATCCCGACCGACGTCGACGAGTACTCCGACTGCCGCGACGTGCTCGCACGCGCGTCTCTCTCCGGCCGCTCCGGCGGATCTGGCGGCGGCGGGCTCGCAGGCGGTGGCGGCGTGAGCGGCGGCGGTGGTGGTGGTGGTGGCGCGGCGAACGCGCCCGGCGGCGTCTCCACCGGCAGCGGCCCGGTGCTCTACCCGGCCGGCAAGGCCGAGGAGAAGGCGCTCGCCAAGGCGCGCAAGGGTGGGGGCGCGATCTCCCTCGGCAACGAGCGCATCGTGCCCGGCGCGTCGGGCTTCGCGGCGAGCGCCGCGCGCAACGGGCTGCCGACCACCGTGCTGATCGTGCTCGTGCTGGTCGCCCTGTGCGCCGCGGCGGCCGGAGCCCCGATGGTGCGCCGACGTGTCCTCGCTCGCCGCGCCGCTTAGCGCCGCCCGGCGCGCCCAGGCGCGCCCGCTGCCCTTCGACCGGGTGCGCGCTGACGCGGGCCTGACGATTGCCGTCGGGCTCACGCTCGCGGCGGTGGCCTTCGTGGCCGACGGCGGGCTGCGGCTCGAGCGCACGACCTGGACGGAGATCGGCCTGCTGCTGCTCGGCGCGGGCCTGACCGCGGCGGTACTGCTCACCGACCGCGTGCGGGGCGAGATCCCCGGCGCGATGACGCTGCTGGCGCTCGCGGGGCTCGCGGTGTTCACCGCGCTCTCGATCGTCTGGTCGCTCGCCCCGTCGGACTCGTGGCTGGAGGCCAACCGGACGCTCGCCTACCTCGCCGCGTTCGCGGGGGCGCTCGCGCTCGTCCGCCTGGCTCCCGAGCGCTGGGCGGCGGTGCTGCACGGCGTGGGCCTCGCCTGCTTGCTGGTCTGTGCCTGGGCGCTGGCGACCAAGGTCTTCCCCGCCGCGCTCGCCCCCGGCGAGACCTACGCGCGCCTGCGCGAGCCCTTCGGCTACTGGAACGCCGTCGGCCTGATGGCGGCGCTCGGGGTGCCGCCACTGCTGTGGCTCGCCGCCCGCCGCTCCGGCGACGCGGCGGTCAACGCGCTCGCCTGGCCGGGCCTCGGGCTGCTGGCGGTCTGCATGATGCTCTCCTACTCGCGCGGCGCGCTGCTGGCGCTGCTGGTGGGCCTCGCCTTCTGGTTCGCGGTCGTGCCGCTGCGGCTACGCGGGGCAACGGCGCTGGTCGGCTCGCTGGTGGGCGCGGCGCCCGTGGTCGCATGGGCGTTCCGGCGCGACGCGCTGACCCTGGACCGTGTGCCGCTGAGCGCGCGCGGCGACGCCGGTCACGAGCTGGGAGCGCTGTTGCTGCTGATGGCCGCGCTGCTGGTCACGGCCGGGCTGGCGGTCAACTTCCTCGCCGCGAGGCGTGCGCCGAGCGCGCGCCTGCGGCGCCTCGCCGGGCGCGGCATCCTCGGCGCACTCGCGATCATCCCCGTGGTCGTCGTAGTGGCGATAGCGACTGCTCCGGGCGGGCTGAGCGGCCAGGTCTCAACGAGCTGGCACCGGCTCACCGATCCCAAGGCGGCGACGCCGACCAACACGCCCGACCGCCTCACGGCCACCTCCTCGGTCCGCGCCGCCTACTGGCGCGAGGCGCTCGCCGTCTATCGCCACTCGAAGTGGATCGGCGCCGGGGCGGGCGCGTTCGGCACCGCGCGGACGCGCTACCGCTACAGCACCCAGTCGGTGCGCCACGCCCACGGGTACGTCGTGCAGACGCTGTCGGACCTCGGGCTCGTGGGCCTCGGCCTGTCGCTGCTGGCGGCGCTGGCGTGGCTGGTCGCGGCCGCCCGCACGCTCGGGCTGCGCCGCCGCGACCGCGGGCTGGCCTTCGACGCCGAGCGGGTCGGCATGCTCACGATGGCCACGGTCGTGCTCGTGTTCACGGTCCACTCGCTGATCGACTGGACCTGGTTCGTGCCGGGCAACGCCGCGGTCGCGCTGCTGTGCGCGGCCTGGGTCGCCGGCCGCGGGCCGCTGCGCGCGCGGACCGAGGCCGCGGTCGTCGTGGCGCCGCCTGCGCGCGGTCCCTGGCGCGAGCGCCTGCGCGCGTGGCGCCCGCCGCGTACCGGAGCCGCGGGCGCGCTGGCCGTCCTCGCCGTCGCGCTCGTCGGCTCGTGGATGGCCCTGCAACCCGTGCGCTCGGCCCACGCCGAGGACGCGGCGATCGACCGCGCGCAGATCGGCGCCTACGACGCGGCCGCCTCGATCTCGCGAACGGCCGCGAAGCGCAACCCGCTGTCGGTCGACCCGCTGTGGCAGCTGGCTTTCATCGATGACGCGAAGGGCGACAAGCAGGGCGCGCTGCACGCGCTCGAGCAGGCCGTCAAGCTCCAGCCCGCCAACGCCGAGGCGTGGCGACGGCTCGGGCGCTACCGGCTCAGCTCGCTCAACAATCCCGAGGGCGCGGTCGCGGCGTTCCGCGCGACCTACTTCCTGGACCCGCAGCCGGCGCAGTCGAGCTCTGACTTCCTCGAGGCCTCGCGGGCACTGCAACAGCGCTAGACCAGCTTCGCCTTCACCGCTCGCGCCACCAGCATCGCCCGCAGGCCCGGCGGCCCGCCCTCGGCGCTGACCTGCACCGGCTCGAAGGCGAACGCACCCAGCACACGCTCCAGCGAGGCGCGCGAGTAGAAGCGGACGTGCTGGCCGAGCGGGTCGAAGTGGGAGTCGAAGCGCGCGAGCGCGATCAGCGTCCGCCGCAGCGGCCCGTGCGCCGGCGTGGTCACCAGCAGGCGCCCTCCGGTGCGCAGCACGCGGCGGGCCTCAGACAGCGTGCGCGCGGTGTCGGGCACGTGCTCGAGCACCTCCGAGGACCACACGAGATCGACGGAGGCGTCCTCGAGCGGCAGCTCGCCGCCCGGGCCGAGCGGGCGCAGGTCGGCGCCCGGGACGTTGCGCCGGGCCCGCTCGAGCGCACCCTCGGCGAGCTCGACGCCCACCGGGTCCGCGCCGGCGTCGCGCAGTGCTGCGAGGAAGCGCCCGGCCCCGCAGCCGAGGTCGAGCACCCGCTCGCCCGGCCGCGCCTCGCCGAGCAGGAGCGCGCGGCGGCGCGCGAACGCCCACGGCTCGGGATCCTCGGGGAGCTGCGCCCAGACGTCCTCGTAGTAGTCCTTCACACGCGCGAGGCTAGTGCGCGCCGGGCGAGGGGTATGGTCCGTCGGTGCCGAACCGCGGGCCAGGCGACGGGGGGCTGCGCGTGCGCTACGACTCTCGCCCGGCGGCCGAGCCCGACGGGATCGGCCGCTACGCGCGCTGCCTGCTCGACGCCCTGCGCGAGGAGGCCGCGCGCCGGGGCGCCGAAGTGCTCGAGGGCCGCGAGCCCCAGCGCGGCGACAGCCTGTTTCACTCGCCGTGGCTCAACGGCGCGCTGCTGCGCCCGCGCCTGCCGATGGTCATCACGCTCCACGACCTCGTGGCGCTCAAGCGCCCCGGCCAGGTCCTGCGCGCGGGCCTGCGGGCGCGGATGCGCTGGCTGGCGGTCGAGCGCGCAGCGGAGCTGATCGTGCCGACCGACGTGGTGGGGGCCGACGCGATCGAGCTGCTCGGCTGCGACCCCGAGCACGTGCACGTCATCGCCGAGGCGCCCGCTCCCGCCTTCACGCCGCGCCCGGAGACGGAGACCGCCGCGGTCCGCAAGCGCTACGGGCTGCCCGAGGACTACCTCCTGTGGGTCGGCGCGCTGCGCCATCCCGAGCCGACCAAGCGGGTCGCCCCGCTGGCCGAGGTGCCGCGCGAGCTGCCGCTCGTCCTGGTCGGGGACGCGGGGCAGTGGGCGCGCGAGCTGCACGACGTGACGCTCACCGGGATGGTCGGCGACGACGACCTCGCCGCCATCTACAGCGGCGCTCGCGCGCTGGTCGTCCCGTCCGCCGACGAGGGCTTCGGCCTGCCGGCCGTCGAGGCGCTCGCGTGCGGGACTCCGGTGGTCGCCTGTGACCTTCCGGCCCTTCGCGAGGTGGTCGGCGACCGCGCGACCTACGTGGCGTCGGGTGACATGGCCGCGCTCGTGCACGCGGCCGCGCGGGCTACGCGGCCCGCGCCCGACCCCCCGCCGTGGACGTGGGGCGAGGCCGCGACCGCCACGTGGGCGGTCTACGAGCGCGCGCTGCAGGCCCGGTGACTCAGGCCTAGCGGCGGCGGTGCTGCCGGAAGTACTCCTCGTCCTCCATCTTCTCGCCGTGGGCGCGGAACGCCGAGACGGCGATCAGGATCCCGATCAGGGCCGGGAAGGCGACGAACCAGATGATCACCGCGGAGATCGTGGTCTTCGCCGCGTCGCTGAGCGCGAGGATGAGCATGCGCCGAAGGCTAACGCCTCAGGGCTAGAACGCGCCGCGCCGCGACAGCACGGCCGGAACGGTCTTGACCAGGATGGTCAGGTCGAGGCTGACCGACCAGCGCTCGAGGTAGAGGAAGTCCAGGCGCACGAGGTCGTCGAAGTCAAGCTCCGAGCGCCCCGAGACCTGCCACAGGCCGGTGATCCCCGGCAGCACGAGATAGCGCTTCTTGTGCCAGTCCTCGAGCTGGTCATAGTCGCGCTGGGGCAGCGGCCGCGGGCCGACCAGCGACATCTGGCCGAAGACGACGTTGAGCAGCTGGGGCAGCTCGTCGAGCGAGTAGCGCCGCAGGAAGCGCCCGACGGGGGTCATGCGCGGGTCGTGGCGGATCTTGAACAGCGGCCCCGAGGCCTCGTTGAGCGACTCGATGTCGGCCTGCAGCTGGTCGGCGTCAGAGCGCATCGTGCGGAACTTGAAGCAGGCGAAAAGCTCGCCGCCGACGCCGGGGCGCATCGACCGGTAGAGCACCGGCCCGCGGGAGGAGAGGAAGACCGAGGCCGCGATGACGAGCAGCAGGGGGCTCAGCAGCAGGATCAGCAGCACCGACCCGACGAAGTCGAACGAGCGCTTGATCACGTAGTCGAAGCCGTCGAAGACCGGCGGGCGAAGCTCGAAGAGCGGGACCGAGGTGCCGGGCACGAACTCCGCGCGGTGCACGAGGATCTCCATCGTCGAGGGCGCGATGCGCACCGATACGCCGCGCTGATGGCACTGGTCCACGAGCTCGACCGCCTGCTCCTGCGGGAAGTCCGGGTCGGCGATGATGACCTCCTGCACGCGGTGGCGATCGAGCACCTGCGGGAGGTCGCCGATCAGCCCGAGCGAGCGCAGGCCGTTGTCCGGGCGCGGGGTCAGCGAGATGAAGCCGACCATCTCAACCGGCGCGTGCACCTCGTCGGTGAGCGCGTGCGCGACGTCCTCGATGTGCCGGCCGGAGCCGACCAGCACCGCGCGGCGCTGGTAGCCGGCGGCGCGCAGCAGCATTCCGGTGATCTTCTCGTAGGCCCAGCGGATCGAGCCGACGTAGACGACCGCGAACACCAGCGTCCCGTAGAAGATGTAGTAGCTGGAGTAGTGCTCGCCGTTGACCACGGCGAAGATCAGCGCGACGACCGTGACCTGGAAGAGCGAGCTGACGATCTTCGGCAGGCCGGGCCGCTGGGCGCGCTCGGCGTAGAGGCTCGAGCGGGCGAACAGCAGCGCGGTCACCAGGTAGGCGAAGGCCACGGTGTTCTTGGCCTCCTGGAAGGACGTGCTCCACGCCCAGGTGTCGGCGAGCAGGACCGCCTTGAGCATGAGCGCGGTCCAGAGTGCGGCGAATAGGCCCGCGAAGTCCAGCGCCAGCAGGCTGAGCACCCGCAGCACCTGGCGCAGCGTCTCGGCGCGCAGGAGGAACGACAGGCCGGGCGGGCGCTTGCGCCGGACGTCGACCGCCCCGTTGGTGCCCAGCAGCGGCGTGGGCAGGGGAACCTGCCCGAGAGGGGGCCGGGCCGGCGGTGTGGGATGTTCGGTCTGGATCGGCGTTTTGGCCACAGTTGCTCTCACTCAGCCCTAACGCGCGACCTTCTCAATGGTCGCGGGGTTTCCTGCCCTCAGCGCAGGCCGGCACCAGTGAGCGCCTCGACTCCGGAGAGCTCGAGCGTCGTCTGCAGGCCTTCGCGAAGCTCGACCTTCGGCTCCCAGCCCAGGATCTCGCGGGCGAGCGAGATGTCGGGCTGGCGTACCTGGGGATCATCGGTCGGCAGCGCCTCGTGCACGACCTCCGAGCGCGAGCCGGTGACCTCTATGACGGCGTCGGCCAGTTCGAGCAGCGTGAACTCGTTGGGGTTGCCGATGTTCACCGGATGATGGTGGCCGGACTCGGCGAGCCCGATGATCCCGTCGATCAGATCGCTGACGAAGCAGAAGGAGCGCGTCTGGGAGCCGTCGCCGAAGATCGTGATCGGCCGGTCCTGGAGCGCCTGGCGCATGAAGGTCGGGATCGCGCGGCCGTCATGCGGGCGCATCCTCGGGCCGTAGGTATTATGACAATTGACACAAGCTCCCGCCACAAAGTTCTCGTACCCTGGGACGGAGAAGTCGTAGACGAGGTTCGTTGCGGGAATCTCCTGGATGCCGGTGATCATTGCCCAGGCGAGATCGCCGGTCGTTCGCGCATTGAGCCGCTGCTCGACGCCCGCGTCCCACTCCAGCGGGCTCCACGGGGAGAGGCTCGAGACCGACACCCTCCAGAAGGGATAGCCCCGATCCCCGGTCTTGCGGCGGATCTTGGAGCTGTAGCGGCCTATGGAGGCCACGAGCCCGAAGCGGGCCAGCGCGACGACGAGGTCGTCTTTGAGCTCCTCGTGGACCGTCGCGAAGTGGTGCTTCTTGCCCTCCCTGAACCACGCGCCGGAATGCACGCCGTCGCCCTCGCGGTAGCCCTCGATGAACCACTTCAGGCGGCTGAGCGGCAGCCCGAGGATCCAGCCGGGAATCCGCTTGCCGCCCTCTTCGAAGCCGAGGAAGGCCATCAGCTTCAGCAGCAGCTTCGAGTGCACGAAGAGCGACGCCGAGCGTGCCCCGCTCGCCGGAGCGAACACGCAGTGGAGGCCCAGTTCCTCGCGAATGACGTCGGCCGCGCGCCACAGCAGCGGCTCCTCGGCGCTCAGCGTGATGTACGAATCGTGCGAGCTCTCGTGCCACGAGCCCTCGGCGACCCAGAGGCCGAGCAGCCAGAGCAGCTTGTCGCTCAGGTGGATGCGCGCCGGCATCGGCACGCTGCGTCCGGTGCCGCGCCTGCGCACCCAGGCGTCGTCGGGGAGCGGTTCGCCGATGCGCCAGAGCGCCGGCAGGGGCACGCGCCCGGTCTGACGCATGCGGATGATCTTCGTCCACGCCCCGTTGCGCCAGTTCGGACCGTTGTTGCGGCGCTGCGAGGCCAGCAGCCCGAACAGGTCGTAGCGCCGCTGCCACGCCAGCTCCCCCAGTCCCGGGGCTTCGGCGCAGAGGTCCCACGGGTCCTCCTCCGCCCAGCGCCAGACCTCGATCATGCTCACTACCGTGCGGTCGCGCTCAGGGACCTCGATCCGCCGCGGGATCGCGACGTGATCGCCGACCTCGAGGTCCTCAACCGGCTTGGCGACCGGCTCGCCGTCGGCGCCCTCGACGAAGATCGAGTGGTGACCGGTCACGCGGATCGACCGGCCGTAGCGCGTGCTCACCTCGAAGCAGCGCTCCTCGGTGGGGTGCGCGATCAGCGCTGAGGCGGGCGCCGCCACCATGTGACCGCCCTCGCCGAAGGCGGGAACGGTGACCCCCTCGAGCGGATATTCGGACGCTTCGACAGCCGCGTCCATCAACTGTGTCCCTGCAGCGTTGCTGGGCACGTAGCTGGCGGCCACTGCCCGGGCGGCCAGGCGCCCGGCAAGCTCTGAGACCTTCTCGCGACGCAGCTCGCGACCGTCGTCGTAGAGCACCTGCTCGTCGGCGAGGATCGAGTTGAAGATCCGCACGATCCCCGTGTCCAGCCCCTGCTGGCGGTGATACGCCATGACCAGGGCCTCGGCGTAGCGCTTGGCCTCGTCGTAGACGCCGCGCGGGCCGATCGGGTTCACGTGGCCCCAGTAGGACTCGGGCTGCGGGTGCACCTGCGGGTCGCCGTAGACCTCCGAGGTCGAGGCGGTGAGGAAGCGGGCGCGGTGCTGCTTTGCCAGCCCGAGCGCGTTGTGGGTGCCGTAGGAGCCGACCTTGAGCGTGTGCAGCGGCAGACGCAGGTAGTCGATCGGCGACGCGGGAGAGGCGAAGTGGTAGACGAAGTTCACCGGCTCATCGACGAAGAACGGGTGGATGATGTCCTTGTGGAGGTGGACGAACTCCGGCGCGCGGATGTGCTCGATGTTGGCGAGGGAGCCGGTCTCGAAGTTGTCGACGCAGACGACGCGGTGGCCGCGCCGCAGCAACTCGTCGCAGAGATGCGACCCGAGGAATCCCGCTCCACCCGTTACCAATGAGGTGGGCATGAGTTGTGAAGCTTAGCGGCGGTTTGGGCGGGAGCGCAGGCGCCGGGCCTCCCCGACCCGCAGCGTGACGCGCTCCGCGTCGAGGCGCTCGAGCAGGGCCTGGGCGTAGCGGCGGGAGGTCTGCAGGTCGTCGCGCAGCGAGGCGATCGTGACCTCTCCGTCGCGCTCCACGAGCGCGATGACCCGCGCCTGGACGCCGGCGAGGGCGTCGGCGTGCAGGTGCGCGGAGGCTCCGAGGCGGACGATCCGGCCGTGCTTGCGCAGGGCCGCGAGGTCGCCCGCGTCGAGCTCGGCGTCGGGCGGGGGCTCGTGGCCGGCGGCGCGCAGGCGCTCTTCCAGCTCCAGCGCCGAAGGGGCGAGCGGCGCCGGCGCGGCGGGGGCGGGGTCTGCCTGTGGGGCCGCAGCGGGCTCTGGTTCGCTCTCTCCCCTTTCGAGCCGGGCCAGACGCGCGAGCAGGTCGCGCGACGGACCGTGGCGGGAAGGCGCCGGATCGAGCACGACGCCCCCGCCGAGCGTGCCCGGCGGGGCGAGCGAGCGGATGACCAGGCGGTCGCCGCCCGCGGGAACGAGCGGCTGCTCGAGGCGCAGCTGGGCGAAGCGCCCGCCGAGCTCGACGAGCCGCGCCGGGACCTCGCGCGTGCCGTGGTGGACCGCGACGCGCGCGCCCGGCTCCGGGCGCTGCACCCAGGTCATCGCAGCGTCGACGCGGAAGCTCGCCGCGCCGGCGTCCTCACCGGAGACGACGACGTCGCCGCGGCGGACCTCGTCCGCCGCCAGGCCGGCGAGGTTGAGCGCGACGCGCTGGCCGGCGGCGGCGCTCGCGACGGGATCGTCGTGGACCTGGACCGCGCGCACGCGCGCGCGCCGCCCCTCCGGCAGGACGGTGACCTGGGCGCCGGCCTCGGCCGTGCCCGACCACAGCGTGCCGGTCACCACGGTGCCGGCGCCGCGGATCGAGAACGCGCGGTCGACGTGCAGGCGCAGCGGAGCGCCGGCGCCCGCGGCGCGCTCGGGCGCACGGTCCGCGGCGCGCTCCAGCGCGGCCCGCAGCGCGTCGATGCCCTCGCCGGTGCGGGCGCTCACCGCGACCACCTCCGCGGCGGGCAGCAGCTCGCGCGCCTGCTCGGCAGCGGGCGCGGGGTCGGCGAGATCGGCCTTGGTGATCGCGACGACTCCGATGTCGACGCCGAGCGCGGCCAGGACGGCGGCGTGCTCGAGCGTCTGGGGCATCACGCCGTCGTCGGCGGCGATCACCATCAGGAACAGGTCGACGCCGGTGGCGCCCGCGACCATCGTGCGCACGAAGCGCTCGTGGCCGGGAACGTCGATCAGCGACAGCCGGCGGCCCGAGGGCAGCGCCAGCGCCGCGTAGCCGAGCTCGATCGAGATCCCGCGCTCGCGCTCCTCGGGCAGGCGATCGGTGTCCACGCCGGTGAGCGCGCGGACGAGCGCGGTCTTGCCGTGGTCGATGTGGCCGGCGGTCCCGAGGGTGAGCGGCGGCGGTTCGGCCACCGGCCGCAGGCTACGGGTAGCGCCGCTGGAAGCGCCCCGCCGAGTCCCCGAGCACGTAGCGTGAGTGCGGGAAGTAGGCGGCCCAGGTCAGCTGGCCGCTGGTGAAGGTGGGGACGAGGTACTGCAGCTGCGACGTGCGGTCGCGCAGCTCCTCCGCGCCGCGCCGGGCGAGGCGCTCGGGCGCGGCCGGGTTGAGCCGCGCGAAGGGGATGGTCGGATTCGAGTCGAAGCCCGGCCCCGAGGGGCCGCCGAACTTCTCCAGCGCGCCGCCCGGGCTCAGCTGCACCGACTGCAGGCGCCCGCCGGGGGTGAGCAGCGTTGCGTCGATGCGCTCGGGCGCCAGGCGCAGGTCCGTCAGGCGGCCGATGCTCGCCTGCTGCAGCTTCTTCAGCGCGGCGGAAAAACTCGCCGCGCGCACGAGCGACCCGCGCTCGAGGCCGCGCGGCACGCGCTGGGACTTGGCGCCCGTCGGCGGTGCGGATTGCTGCGGCACCCTCCCGATGGTGACGTGGCCGGCGTGCATGTGGCTGTTGTTGACGAGCGCGATGCCGCCGCCCAGCGTGATGGCGGCGATGACGATGGGGACCACGAGGGCCATGAGGCAGCCGGAGCTCCGCTTGCGCGTGCGCCCGAGCGGGATCGCCCTCTGGGCGGCCGAGTGCGTGGTGGCCTGCTGCGTGGCCGCCTGCGCGGCGGCGACCTGAGAGAGCGCCCCCTCGAGGCGTGCGGTGAGCGCCTGGCGGGCCGGGTCGGGTGCGGACGCAGAGGCGGGCGCGGCGCCCGGCGTGGGCTGTGCCTGGCGCGCGACCGGCTCCGAGCTCCCTCGCTGTGGCGTACCGCCGATGCCGGCGAGAGTGTCCTCCCCGACCTTCCGGCCGAACGCGTCGTACTTCGCCACCACCCGATCCCACCGCACCGGGCGGCTCAGGTCAAGGCGGCGCGCAGCGCGGCGACGGCGAGCTCGACCTCGCCGTCGGCCAGCGTGCGCGGGTCCAGCAGCAGGCGGCCCCCCTCGATGCGCCCCACCAGCGGCGGGTCGCCCGCGCGCAGCCGGGCCGCGAGCGTGTCCGGCGAGTGCTCTGAGGCGGTGACCGCGACCACCGGGCCCGGCAGCTCGAGCAGCGGGAGCGCCCCGCCTCCCACCTTGGCCGTCGCGGTGACGACCTCGCCGACCCCCTCGGCCAGCCGCTCGGCGCGCTGGCGCAACACCGGCTCGGGCACGCTGAGCATCGCCAGCACGGGGATCTCGCGGCGCGCGCGCTCGGGCTCGCGGTAGAGGCGCAGCGTCGCCTCGAGCGCGGCGATCGAGAGCTTGTCCAGGCGCAGGGCGCGCGCCAGCGGGTGCGCCTTGGCGGCGGCGACCGCCTCGGCGCGGCCGACCATCAGCCCCGCCTGCGGGCCGCCGAGCAGCTTGTCGCCGGAGAAGCAGACGAGCGCGGCGCCCGCGGCGACCGAGCGGCGCACCGGCGGCTCGCCGGCCAGTGCGGGCAGCTCCTCGGCGAGGTTGCCCGAGCCCACGTCGTCGATCACCGGGACGCCCAGCTCGCACAGCTCCTCGATCTCGACCTCCTGCACGAAGCCGAGCTGGCGGAAGTTCGACGGGTGCGCCCGCAGGATCGCGCCAGTCGCGGGACCGAGCGCCCGCTCGTAGTCGGCGCGGCGGGTGCGGTTGGTGGTGCCGACCTCGACGAGCCGCGCGCCCGCCTGCGCGATCACGTCGGGGACGCGGAAGCCGCCGCCGATCTCCACCAGCTGCCCGCGCGAGACCACGATCTCGCGCTCGGGCCCGGCCAGCGCGGCGGCGGCCAGCAGCGTCGCGCCCGCGCAGTTGTTCACGGCCAGCGCCGCCTCGGCCCCGGTGAGCTCGCACAGCAGTGCCTCGACGTGGGCGTGGCGCGACCCGCGCGCGCCCTGCTCGAGGTCCCATTCGAGGTTCGAATAGCCCTCGGCGGCAAGCGCTGCGGCGTCGCGGGCGGCGCTCGCGAGCGGCGCACGGCCGAGGTTCGTGTGGACGATGACGCCGGTCGCGTTGAGCACGCGGCGCAGCGAGGGGCGCGCGTTCGCCGCCAGACGCTCGCGGGCGCGGGCGAGCAGGTCGGGCGCGTCGCTCGCGCCCGCCTGGAGCTCCCGCCGGCGCTCGTCGATCACCGCGCGCGCCGCGGCCGCGGCGAGGGCATGCGGCGCGTCGAGCTCGGCCGCGAGCCGGTCGACGGCGGGGAGGTCGCGGAGGGCGCCCATGGACCGAAGGCTACGGCCCGAGCGGCTGCACTTCAGGGCAGCGCCGGTCTGGTAGGCATCGCGGTGTGAGCGCGATGGCGCCCCAGCTTCGTGCGCAGCGCCGCCTTCCCGACGAGGAGCGCGGGCGCCCGGAGCAACAGGTCGCGGCGCCGGCGCCGGCTGCGCCTGCCGTCCAGGCGATCCTCGCGCTGCAGCGCAGCGCCGGCAACGCCGCCGTGGCCCGGGCGCTGCTCCAGCGCCAGCCCGCCGGCGCCACCGTCGCTCCCGACGCTCCCGTCGGTACCCCGGCGGGCGCCACGCCCGACCTCGACCCCGGTCCGGAGCACCGCTCCGAGGTCGAGCTGCTCCAGCAGAAGCTCAACTACCACCGCGGCTCGGCCCGCGTCGAGCTGCTGCTCGTCGACGGGCAGTTCGGCAACAAGACGCTCGCCGCCGTGGTCGCCTTCAAGCGCGCCCGCGGCATCAAGCCGCCGACCGGCCACGTCCACGCAGAGACCTGGGAGTGGCTCGCCAAGCCGCCGGTGTCGGGCAAGGCGCGCGCGGGCACCGCGGCGCCCGACTACGCGCAGATGTTCGAGGATGGGCTGCTCGAGGTGACGATCGCCCGCGGCTTCGACGAGCACGGGAACATGGAGACCGAGGCCGCCCAGATCCTCCAGGGCCTCACCCAGGTGCGTGGGTTCCGCGAGGACCCGAAGAAGGCCGCGGAGCTGCGCGCGGCCGCGGGGCGCCCCGCCGCGGCCGGCGACGGCCAATGGCTGGTCAAGGAGGCGTTCGGCATGTCGGCCGACAAGCCCGTGCACTGCGTGATCCGGATGGTCACCCCGACCGGGGGCGGCGCCGGGGCGCGCAAGGCCGCGCTCGAGGGCATGGATCAGAGCGACCTGTTCATGTACGGCGGCCACGCCCGCTACGGGACCGGCCCCGACTTCGACCGCAACTACGACTTCATCGTCCACTGGGACAAGCTCGCCAAGCCTCCAAAGGGCAAGTCGGGCACCGAGACGCTCGACTCCGTCGAGGAGCTGCTGAAGGCGCCGCTCGGCATCAGCGGCTCCGAGGCTCAGAAGATCGCGCGCTTCGAGCAGTTGCGCAAGGACGGCGTGGTCGAGCTCGTCTCGGAGTCGGCGGGCAACATCGGCATCAACCCGGCCCCGATGTCCCACGTCAAGGACTTCGGCGCGCACCTCATGCGCCTCGCGGTCGAGGGGCAGGAGACGCCGGTGGAGAGCACGGTCAAGGAGAGCCACTACCGCCTGTGGCTGTTCAATGGCTGCTCGACCAAGGACTACGTCAAGTCGATCCAGACGTCATCGAAGGCCAACCCCAAGCTCGGCGCGGGCCAGTTGGGGATGCACGTCACCGACGACGTGATCCCCAGCGGCGAGAGCGCCGAGGCGCTGCTCACCTACCTCGACGGCGTGATGGCGCAGGAGTCCGCCGCCGCCCTGCAGCAGCGCCTCGAGCTCGCGGGCGAGCCCAACCCGTACAGCTCGCACGGGTTCTAGCGGCCCGTCTGGCATTCGTGCCACAGTAGTGTTCACTCATGCCCCGCAAGTACGAGCTCAAGGCGCGCGCGGAGTCCCAGGAGGCCACGCGCCGGCGCATCACGGAGGCCGCCGTCGCCCTGCACGAGAGCGTCGGCCCGGCGCGTACCACGATCAGCGCGATCGCTGAGCGCGCCGGCGTTCAGCGCCTCACGGTCTACCGCCACTTCCCGGACGAGCGCTCGCTGTTCGCCGCCTGCAGCGCGCACTGGCTCGCGAGCGATCCGCCGCCGGACCCCGGCGCCTGGGTCGCGATCAAGGACCCCGAGGAGCGGCTCGTGACCGCGCTGACCAACCTCTACGGCTGGTACGGGCGCCGGGAGGCGATGCTGGCCAACGTCCAGCGCGACGCGGCGACGCTGCCGGTGCTGGCCGAGGTGTCGCACCCGCGGCCGTTCACCGACGCGGTGCGCGACGTGCTGATGGTTGGTCGCAAGCCCCGCAACCGGACGCGTGCCGCGCTCGGCCACGCGCTGGAGTTCTCCACCTGGCGCTCGCTCGCGCGCGGCCAAGGGCTCTCCGACGCCAAGGCCGCCAGGCTGATGGCGCGGCTGGCGCGAGGGTAACCTCCGCCCCATGGCCATCGAGGACCAGGACTCCACCGACCTCGCCGTCGCGCCGCTCGTCGGCCCCGACGACCCGCGGCGCTTCACCGACTCCGGGATCGAGGTCCAGCCGCTCTACACGCCCGAGGACGTCCCCGGCGATCTCGAGGAGCGCCTCGGCGAGCCCGGCGAGTTCCCGTTCACGCGCGGGATCCATCGCGAGATGTACCGCAAGCAGACCTGGACGATGCGCCAGTACGCGGGCTACGCGTCGGCCAAGGAGTCAAACGAGCGCTACAAGTACCTGCTCGCCAACGGCGGTTCGGGCCTCTCGATGGCCTTCGACCTGCCGACCCAGCTCGGCCTGGACTCCGACGACCCACGCTGCCTGGGCGAGGTGGGGCGCACCGGCGTGGCGATCGACACGCTCGAGGACATGCGCACGGCCTTCGACGGGATCCCGCTCGACGAGGTCTCGACGTCGATGACCATCAACGCCCCCGCCGCCGTGCTGCTGCTGCTCTACCAGCTCGTCGGCGAGGAGCAGGGCGTCGAGCCGGACAAGCTCCGTGGCACGGTCCAGAACGACATCCTCAAGGAGTACATCGCGCGCGGGAACTTCATCTACCCGCCGAAGCCCTCGATGCGCCTGACCACCGACCTGTTCGCCTACTGCGCGGAGCACATCCCGAAGTGGAACACGGTCTCGATCTCGGGCTACCACTTCCGCGAGAAGGGCTGCTCGGCCGTCCAGGAGGTCGCCTTCACGCTCGCCAACGGCCTCGCCTACGTCCAGGCGGCGCTCGACGCGGGGCTGAGGGTCGACGACTTCGCGCCGCGGCTCGCGTTCTTCTTCAACGGCCACAACAACGTCTTCCAGGAGGTCGCGAAGTTCCGCGCCGCGCGCAAGCTGTGGGCGGAGTTCATGCGCGACCGCTTCGGGGCCGAGGACGCGAAGTCCCAGACCATCCGCTTCCACACCCAGACCGGCGGCGTGACACTGACCGCGCAGCAGCCGGCCAACAACATCGTGCGCGTCGCGCTGCAGGGCTTTGCGGCCGTGTGCGGCGGCACGCAGTCGCTGCACACCAACGGCTACGACGAGGCGCTCGCGCTCCCGAGCGAGCGCGCGGCGAAGATCGCCCTGCGCACGCAGCAGATCATCGCCCACGAGTCCGGCGCGGCCGACACGGTCGACCCGTTCGCGGGCTCCTACTACGTCGAAGCGCTGACCGCCGACATCGAGGCGCGCTCGCGGACGATCATCGAGCGCATCGACGACATGGGTGGCTCGGTCAACGCCATCAGCTTCATCAAGAACGAGATCGAGGAGTCGGCTTTCGGCTACCACGAGCGCTACCGCACCGGCCAGGACATCGTCGTCGGGGTCAACAAGTACGAGGAGGAGGACGTCGAGGTCGAGGACATCCTCCGCGTCGACCCCGAGACCGAGCGCGAGACGCTCGCGCGCCTGAAGGCGTTCAAGTCCGGCCGCGACCAGCCGCTCGCCGACCAGCGGCTGGAGGAACTGCAGGCCGCGTGCCGCGGCGAGGACAACCTGATGCCCTCGATCCGCGCCGCGCTCAAGGACTCCTGCTCGATCGGCGAGGTCTGCGGAGCGATGCGCGAGGTCTTCGGGGACTACCAGCCGGAGAGCTAGTGGGCTCGGCCGTAAGTTCTGGGCATAACCCGGCGCAGTCCGGGTCGTGTCTGCTGGTCAACGGCATCCGAAAGCATGCTGGTGGCACGTGACCGGATGCCGGGTGCCAGCCGACGCGGGCCGGGCCCGTCGGAATGCTCAGAACTTGCGGACGGGTCCACTAGTACAGGGCGCCGAGCGGGAGCTCGAAGCCCGGCAGCAGCGGGGACGTGAGCGTGTCCTCGGCCGTCAGCTCGAGCGTCACGTCGAACGTGGGGTGCTGCGGGTGTGAGCGGCGAAAGACCAGCAGCGAGCCGAAGTCCACGAGCCACAGCTCGTGCACGCCTACCCGCTCGTAGCCGGACTTCTTGGGGCCGATGTCATTGCGCCAGGTGGAGGGCGACCTGACCTCCACCACGAGATCGGGCGGTGCGTACGGACGCGGTGCGTGCAGCGCCGGTGCTCGGCCCTCCGCGTACCAGAGGACATCCGGCGCGTAGACGTTGTGCTCGTCGAGCTTGATGTCCAAGGGAAGAGAGAGGACCCCGCGACCGCTTGCGCCCTTGTTCCAGTTGCCGAGGGCGAGCACCAGCTCGAGCGTCACCTTCTGGTGCCACGGCGTCGGCTGGTTCACGACGATCTCGCCGTCGATGAGGTCCGTGCGCCGGCCCTCGAGCTCCTCCATCGCGACGTACTCGTCCGCTGTGATGCGCGTCTTCGTGACCACCACAGGAGACGATAGGTCGTCGGTGGGCAACTTTCACCCCCCTCGGAACCGCACCACGTCGGCGAGCTCGGCGGCGAGGCCGGGCGCCTCCCCGCCGAACGGCGCGACCTCCGGCGTGCCGCGCTCCAAGCGCCACGTGCCCTCGACGCGGCCGTCGACCAGCAGCGTCGGGCGCAGGATGCCGCCGCCGGGGAGCACGTCGCGGGCGTGCTCGGGCGCGACGGTGAGCGCGCGGTCGCGGTGGCCGAGCAGGATGCCGTCGAACGCGGGGAGCAGGCGGGTCGCCGGCGGGGCGGGCCGCAGGCCGCGCGGGACCCAGGCGGTGCGGCCGAGGACCTGCACCTCCTCGAGCTCGTGGGCGATCGCGGCGAACCCGGCGTGGGCGTCGCGCATGGAGAGGCCCGACCACGCGGCGAAGTCCTCCGGCCCCGCGGGCGGATGGGCGTGCGCGTGGCGGCGGGCGAGCTCGGCCAGCGCGGCGTCACGGTTGCCGTGCGCCGGCGCGGGGGCGAGCCAGTCCTCGACGCGCAGGTAGGCCGGCTCCCGCCCCTGCGGCACGCCCTCGCAGATGTGCCCGTGCAGCGCGGCGCCCATCACGAGGTGGATCGCGGCCTGCGGGTCATCGGCCAGGCGAACCCCGCGGGCGCGGACCGCCGCGGCGATCTCGTGACGCGTGAGCGCGCCGCCCTCGGCGACCACGGCGCGGACCGCCGCGAGCGCCTCGGGCGTGTCGACGCCCATCTGCGCGCGGCGCCGGCGCCCGCGGGCTAGGCCGACCGGGCCGAGCAGCTCGACGAGCCAGCGCGCGTCCTCGGCCGGCACCAGGTGGATCGTCCCGCGCATGCACCAGACCCGCGCGACCGAGCGCTCCTCGAAGCGCGCGCGGGCGACCGCCGAAGCGGTCGCCCCAGCCAGCCGCGCCCGCACGCCGAGGGCCGCCGCGGGTGCGTCCTGGGCCTGCAGGCCGACCATCGCGCGGACCACCTCGGCCACCGCCGCCCCGTCCTCGCGGGCCGGGCCGGCGAGGCGCTGGGCGCCGGCGAGCATCGACCGGGCGAGCTCGGCAGGAAGGGTGCGCGCCATGGCGAAACGATCCCCCATGACGTCGCTCCAAGCTTCCCGGACCCTGGTCAAGTCGCCCCCCGAGCTGTGGGCCGAGCTCTCCGACGTGGGGACTCTGGCTCGCCACCTGGGCGAGTTCGGCGAGATCCGGATCACGAGATCCGACCCCGAGGCACGAGTCGAATGGGAGGCGGATCGCGCGAGCGGGACCGTCCGGCTCGAGCCGACGGGCTGGGGCACCAGGGTCGTGCTCACGGTGCAGACGCCTGAGCCGGTGCCGATGCCGGCGGCGACCGAGGTGGACGCGCCGCCGGAAGCGGAGATCGAGGTGAAGGAACCCGAGCCCGAGCCCGCCGCGGAGCCTGAGCCCAGACGTGGCTTCTGGGCACGCCTGTTCCGCCGCAGTGTGGCGCCCATCTCGCCCGAGCCCGTGTCCGAGCCCGAGCTAGAGCCCGCGGAGGAGCCCGCGCTCGTCGCCGAGCCCGAGCCCTCGCCCGACCGCGCCTACGCCACGTTCGAGTGGGAGACGCCCGAGCCCCCCATCGAGGACGAGCCGCTGCCGCCCGCCGCGATCGGCCGCGAGGAGGCCCACGCCGTGCTCACGGGCGTGCTCGACACGCTCGGAGCGGCGCACCACCGCCCGTTCTCGCGGCCTTAGCGGGATCCCCCCGGCCTCTAGGCTGCGGGAATGCTCGCCGCGATCTCCTTCTACAACGTCGTCCTGTTCGTCCACATCGCCGCCGTCGTGCTGGCGTTCGGCGTGTTCTTCGCCTACCCGGTGCTGTGGGGGGTGGCCCGGCGCGGCGACGAGCGCCATCTGCCCTACCTCCACCGGGTGCAGGCGCAGATAGAGCAGCGGCTCGTCTCGCCGGCGATGGTGGTGATCCTCCTCGCCGGCCTCTACCTCGCCTTCGACGGCCCCTACGACTTCGGCGACCCGTGGATCGGTGCGACGCTGCTGATCCTCATCGTCATCGGCGGGCTCGGCGGCGGGTACCTGAGCCCCCGCGAGCGCAAGCTCGCCGAGCTCGCGCAGCGCGACATGACCCGCTCGGGTGCCGAGGCGAAGGCCGCGATGAGCGACGAGTACGAGCAGCTCTTCGCGAAGGTCCGCACGGTCACCTACGCGCTCCTGGGTCTCGTGCTGCTCGCCATCTTCCTGATGGCCACCAAGCCCGGCGCCTGAGCGCCGTGGCCTCCGGGACGGAACGCAGCATCCTCGTCGCGCCAGGGCCCGTGGCCCGGGCGGCGGCGATGGGCGCCCGCGACCCCCAGCAGCGCTGGATGCTCACCCTGCCGCGCGAGGTCCGGCGCTCGTTCGCCGAAGAGGTCTTCGGCAGGCCCGACACGGAAGCCCGCCAGGAGGTCTGGATGCTGCGCCAGCCGAAGGCGGTGCGCGAGAGCTACATCGCCGCGGTCCTGCTGCGCGAGAAGCCGCTGCAGCGCCAGACGATCTGGATGCTGCGCCAGACCGACAAGGTGCGCGAGAGCTACGTGCGCGACGTGCTGCTGGCCAACGAGGTGTAGCGGGCGCACGTGCGCGGAACCGGAGCTCGGTCGGTGGTATTCTTCAGGCATGCGTGCAACCATCGACAAGGCAGGCCGCTTGGTGATTCCCAAGCCATTGCGAGACCACCTCGGGCTTCGCGCCGGAGTGGTTGAGGTGGTCGCCGATGGCGCGGGACTGCGCGTCGAGCCCCTGGCCGGTGAATCTCTGGACGAGCGCGACGGGCGCCTGGTGATCCCCGCCGCCGGCGCCGCCATCGACGACGACGACGTGCGGTCGCTTCGCGATGCCGCCCAGCGCTAGTACGAGCCCCGAGCTCCTGGTCGACACCAGCGTCGCCGTCGCCCTCGCGGTCGCCGACCACGAGCATCACGAGACGACCTTCCAGGCCCTGGCCGGCCGACGGCTCGGCCTCTGCGGTCACGCCGCCTTCGAGGCCTTCTCTGTATTGACGCGCCTCCCACCGCCGGCGCGGCGCACACCGGCGACGGTCGCCAGGCTGCTCGCGGCAAGCTTTCCGTACAGCCGGTTCCTGAGCGCCGATAGAGCCGCTTCGCTGCTCGCGGAGCTCGAGGCCATCGGCATCGCAGGCGGCGCGGTGTACGACGCGCTCGTCGGCGCGACCGCCCGCGAGCACCGTCTGCCGCTCGCGACGCGCGACGCGCGAGCGCTCGACACCTACAGGGCTCTCGAGGTCCGCGTAGAGGTAGTTGGATGAGCGCGGCGCGGTTGACGTAGGATCCCGCGCCGCATGCGCCAGAAGAGCCCCGAGACCTACGAGGAGCGCCTGGCCCGCCTGGAGGAGCTGCGCGAGGCCGCCGTCCACCACGCGTCGGGGGACGCGGTGGAGAAACAGCACGCCAAGGGCAAGTACACCGCGCGCGAGCGGATCGAGAAGCTGCTCGATCCCGGCAGCTTCCAGGAACTCGACACCTTCGTGCGCCACCGCACGACCGACTTCGACATGCAGAAGAACCGCCCGTGGGGCGACGCCGTCGTCACGGGGCACGGGACGATCGAAGGCCGCAGGGTGTGCGTGTTCTCCCAGGACTTCACGGTCTTCGGCGGCTCGCTCGGCGAGGTGATGGCCGAGAAGATGGTCAAGATCATGGATCTGGCGGCCAAGATCGGCTGCCCCGTGATCGGGATCAACGACTCCGGCGGCGCGCGCATCCAGGAGGGCGTCGTCTCGCTCGGCGCCTACGGCGACGTGTTCGTGCGCAACGTCCAGTGCTCGGGCGTGATCCCGCAGATCTCGCTGATCATGGGCCCGTGCGCGGGCGGCGCGGTGTACTCGCCGGCGATCACCGACTTCATCTTCATGGTGAAGGAGACCTCGCACATGTTCATCACGGGGCCCGACGTCATCAAGACGGTGACCGGCGAGGAGGTCGAGTTCGAGGAGCTCGGCGGCGCGATGAGCCACAACTCCAAGTCGGGCGTGGCTCACTTCGCGTCCGAGGACGAGGACGCGTGCATCGAGGACACGCGCTACCTGCTCTCGTTCCTGCCCCAGAACAACCTCGAGAGCCCGCCGCGCGTGCTGCCGTCGGACGACCCGCTGCGCGCCGACCCCGAGCTCGACTCGGTCGTCCCCGACAGCGCCAACAAGCCCTACGACATGCGCGAGGTCGTGCGCCACGTCGTCGACGACGGCGAGTTCTTCGAGGTCCACGAGCACTACGCGAAGAACATCATCTGCGGCTACGCGCGACTGAACGGCTACGCGGTCGGGATCGTCGGCAACCAGCCCGCGGCGCTCGCGGGCGTGCTCGACATCGACGCGTCGACGAAGGCCGCGCGCTTCGTGCGCACCTGCGACGCGTTCAACACGCCGATCATCACCTTCGTCGACGTCCCCGGCTTCCTCCCGGGCACCACGCAGGAGTGGGGCGGCATCATCCGCCACGGCGCGAAGCTGCTCTACGCGTTCACCGAGGCCACCGTCCCCAAGATCACCGTCGTGACCCGTAAGGCTTATGGGGGCGCCTACGACGTCATGTCCTCCAAGCACATGCTCGCCGACTTCAACTTCGCCTGGCCGATGGCGGAGGTCGCGGTGATGGGGCCCGAGGGCGCGGTCAACATCATCCACCGCCGCGACATCGCCCAATCCCCGACGCCCGACGAGCGCCGCGCGAAGCTGATCGGCGACTACAAGGCGCGCTTCGCCAACCCGTACACCGCGGCCGAGCGCGGCTACATCGACGACGTGATCGTGCCGCACGAGACGCGCCCCAAGCTCGTCACCGCACTGGAGACGCTGCTGACGAAGCGCGTCGCCGGGCCCAAGCGCAAGCACGGCAACATCCCGCTCTGACGAGCGGGTTAGAGTCGGCTCATGTCCCGGCTCCCGCTGCTCGCGCTCATCGCGCTGCTCGCCGTCCCCGCCTCCGCCGACGCCAAGGGCTTCCGCTACGGCGTCGCCTCCGCCGAGGTCGCCCAGACCTCCGCGATCGTCTGGACCCGTGCCGACAAGCCGGGTGCTGTGACCCTCCAGGTCGCCCGCACGCCCAGCTTCCGCGCCGCCGTCAAACGGCGCCTGCGGGCCGGCGTGAGCAGCGACAACACGGTGCAGGTGCGCCTCACCGGCCTGCGGCCCGGCAGCCGCTTCTACTACCGCTTCGCCTCGCGTGCCGGGCGCAGCGAGCGCGGCGTGTTCAAGACCGCCCCGCCGGCGAGCGCCAACCGCGCCGTGCGCTTCGCGTGGACGGGTGACGCAGACCCGGTGAAGACCGGCTCGAAGTTGTTCTTCGCGCCGTTCGGCGTGTACTCGCGGATGCAGCGCGCCGGCAACGACTTCAACGTCAACCTCGGCGACACGATCTACTCCGACACCGACTCGAAGTTCGCGTCCACCGACCCGCTCGCGCTCTCGGTCGCCCAGAAGCGCGCGAAGTACCGCGACATCCTCGGCGCCGCCTCGCTGCGCGCACTTCGCAGCGCGGCGGGCATGTACAACCACTGGGACGATCACGAGTTCCTCGACGACTTCGCCGTCGGCCAGACGAGCTACCCGACCGAGCAGGGGGCGCCGTCGGGGCAGACCCGGATCGTGACGGTCAACGGGCGCAAGCTCTACCGCGACAGCGTCAAGGCGTTCCGCGAGTACATGCCGGTGACCTACTCGCACGCCCGCGGCATCTACCGCTCCTTCCGCTGGGGTCGCAACCTCGAGCTGTTCTTCCTCGACGAGCGGTCCTTCCGCAGCGCCGGCGCCGACGACGGGCCGGTATGCAACAACCCGCCCGGCTCGGGTCAGCGTGACTTCGCACCGACGGCGCCGCAGAGCAAGCGCGCGCTGTTCGCCCTGCTCATCCCCCCGCTCGCCTCGCCGCCGCCGCCCGCGTGCGTGGCGCGGATCAACGATCCCGCACGGAGCTACCTCGGTTCGCGCCAGCTGACCGCGTTCACCCGCGCGATCAAGCGCTCCAAGGCGACGTTCAAGGTCGTCATGAACGAGCTGCCGATCCAGCAGATCTACGCCGACCCGTATGACCGCTGGGAGGGATACGCGGCCGAGCGCCTGAAGCTGCTGACGTTCCTGCACGACAATGTGCGCAACGTCGTCTTCCTCACCACCGACGTCCACGCCAACCTCGTCAACGACGTGCGCTTCAAGACGCTCGAGGAGGGCGGCCCGGTGAACTCCGGGATCACAGAGATCACCACGGGACCGGCCGGCACGGACACGTTCAAGACCGACCTCAACGACACCACCGGCAACCCGAGCGCAGGCGACCTCGCCAACAGCGCGTTCTTCACCCGCCCGCCGCCCGACGGGCCCGGCGTCCAGTGCTCGAACCTCGACACGTTCTCCTACGGCCAGGTGAAGGTCACGAACGCAGCGGTGACCGTGGCGCTGCGCGACGCCAAGGGCGGGGCGGTGATCGGCGCCGACGGCAAGCCCTGCGGTCCCTACGTGATCGCGAAGAAGTAGTCAGAGCGAGACGCGCTGGGCGGTGACCGCGCCGCCCTGCGCCGCTTCGTAGGCCGCGATCGCGATCGCGAGGTCCTGGATCGCGAGGCCGGTGGAGTCGAACAGCGTGACGGCGCCCCGGTCCCCGCGGCCCGGCGCGTCGCCGGCCAGCACGGCGCCGAGGTCGGTGACGTCCTCGCGCGTCACGACGCCGGCCTCCACCGCCTGGGTCAGCTCGCCGCCGTGCGACGCCTGCGCCCACTCGTCGCAGAACAGCGCGCAGGCGCGAACCGCCTCGACCGTCGCCTCGGCCTTGCCGGGCCCGTCGGCGCCGAGCATGTTCAGGTGCAGGCCTAGGTGCAGGTCCTCAAGGCCGACCACCGGCTCGGCGCCGGGGGTGACGCAGCACACGACGTCGGCGGCCAGCGCCTGCTCGCGCGTGCCCGGGCTCCAGCCGAGCTCGGTCGCGAGCGCCTGCGCCGCCTCGGGCCGCGGGTCGAAGCAGACGCCGGGCCCGTACCCGTCGGCCGCCAGGCAGCGCGCCGCCCACACGCCGTGCAGGCCGCAGCCGACGATGCCGGCGCTGCGCGCTTCCGATGCCGCGAGCGCGCGAGCGGCGACCGCCGCGACTGCGCCTGTGCGCAGCGCAGTCACCGCGCGCGCGTCGAGCAGCATCAGCGGCGCGCTGGTCTGCGCATCGGAGAGGCAGACGACGCCCATCACCGTCGGCAGCCCGTGCTCACCCGGGTTGCCCGGGAACGACGAGATCCACTTGAGCATCGCGAAGCCGCCGCCGAGCGCGGGCATTGCGCGGAAGTCCCCGTGCGGGGGCGCGGGCAGGTAGACCTTCGAGGGCATCGACCAGCGCCCCGCGTGGTGCTCGGCGAAGGCGCCGCGGACGCGAGCGATCGCCTGCTGCGGAGAGACGGCGGCGAGCACCGCGTCGTGGTCGAGGACGGTCACGTCGGCCATGGCGGCGCGGGACGATAACGTCCGCGTCGCGCCATGAACCGCCGCCCGCGCCTGACCCTGCACGGCTCCAGCGCCTCCCCCGAGGAGGCCGCCGCGGTGATCGGCGCGATCGAGCGGTTCCTTCGCGACACCGCTCCGCCGCCCGCGGCGCCGCAGGCACAGGAGAACCCGTGGATCCGCGCCGCCCGGATCGAGGGCGTGGAGCGCGAGCCCGGCCTCAGCGGCTGGTAGCGGCGCTCACCAGACGCCCGGCGTGTCGGGCAGCGGCGGGCGCAGCCCGTAGGCCTGAAGCCGGGCGGGATCGCCGAGCTCGAAGACCGTGAGGCTCGCGTTGGCCGGCGGCGCGAGCCGCAGGCGGTCGGCCCCCACCAGATGCGCGCAGGCGGCGCGGACGCAGCCGCCGTGGGTGACCACGACGATGTCCCCACCGCTGCGGTCCAGCTGCCCGATCGCGGTCGCGACCCGGGTCTGGAAGGTCGGCCACATCTCCCCTTGCGGCGGGACAAGCACCCCGCGGCGCCACGACGCGACCTGGCCGGGATCGAGCTCGTCTACCCGCTTGCCCGACCAGCTTCCGAGGTGGATCTCGCGCCAGCGCGGGTCCCAGGTCACCGCTCCGAGCTCGAGGATCGCGGCCGTCTCGGCGGCGCGTGTGAGGTCTGACGCGATGGCGCGGGCGCCGTGGTAGGGCTCGAGGTGGGCGCGCAGCGCGCTCACCTGCTCGCGCCCGTGCTCGGAGAGCGAGGGGTCGGCCTGGCCCTGGAGGCGGTGCTCGGCGTTCCAGGTGGATTCGCCATGGCGGACGAGGACGAGGCGCGGGCTCATGCCGGATAGCATCCCGCGCCGCCATGTTCAGCAAGGTCCTGGTCGCCAACCGCGGGGAGATCGCCGTCCGCGTCATCCGCGCGCTCGACGAGCTCGGGATCGACTCCGTCGCGGTCTACTCCGAGGCCGATCGCGACGCGCAACACGTCAAGCGGGCGACCGAGGCCCATCTGCTCGGCCCCGGGCCGGCCGCCGAGTCCTACCTCAACGTCGAGAAGCTGCTCGAGGTCATCGAGCAGTCCGGCGCCGAGGCCGTCCACCCGGGCTACGGGTTCCTGGCCGAGAACGCCGCCTTCGCCAAGGCGCTGGAGGACAAGGGCGTGACCTTCATCGGGCCGCCGGCGTCCGCGATCGACGCGATGGGCTCGAAGACCCGCGCACGCGAGCTGATGAAGAAGGCGGGCGTGCCGATCGTCCCCGGCACGACCGAGCCCGTCGAGAGCCTCGAGGACGCGAAGAAGATCGCCGAGGACATCGGCTACCCGATCGCGGTCAAGGCCGCCGGCGGCGGCGGCGGCAAGGGCTTCCGCGTGGCGCTGGAGGAGGACAAGCTCCAGGACGCCTTCGAGGGCGCCGCGCGCGAGGGCGAGAAGTTCTTCTCCGACGACACGGTCTACCTCGAGCGCTACCTCCCGGATCCCCGCCACGTCGAGGTCCAGGTCCTCGCCGACAAGGAGGGCAACGTCGTCCACCTCGGCGAGCGCGACTCCTCGATCAGCTTCTGATGGCGGCGCTGGTCGACGCCGAGCTGCGTGAGCGCATCGGCGAGATCGCCGTCGAGGCGGCGCGCGCCGTCGGCTACCACTCCGCGGGCACGATCGAGGGCCTGCTCCAGGACGGCGAGTACTACTTCCT
>JBBRYA010000002.1:0-119370 GCA_038238015.1 Solirubrobacterales bacterium | reverse complement strand
GCCGATCGGCTGGCGCGCGACGAAGTCGAAGGCCTGCCCGTCGTTGAGGCGGACGCCGCAATTGGGGTCGCAGGAGTGGTTGACCTTCGGTCCCAGGCCGCCGTGGCGCGCCCAGCGGCCGGGACCCACCTGCGTCGCGTGCGAGTCGTTGCCCGTCTGAACCCCGGCCAGGAAGCCGACCATGACGGTCTCGCCGGCCGCGAACGGGCGTGTGGCCAGAACCCCCTCGCCCTTGCCGTCGGCCGTGCGGCGCAGCTCGACGCCCTCCTCCTCGGGAACCTGGGTGCTGCTCGCCTCGCGCTCTGCGAGCACCGGCGATCTGCCGCCATGCGACGCGGTGGCGCCTGGCAGCCCGGACGGACGAACGTGGGGCAAGGAAACCCCTTTCGGTGGACGCCCTCGAAGGACGAGCATACCCCCGGGCCGTCCGAGCCGGCGACTGCCGAGCCTCGACTCACCTCGTGAGCTGAGCTCCACCGCACTCGCATTGATCCTCAGGAGCTGGCTACGAACGAGACCAACCGTGCGATGGGCCTCAGCTCCTCGATCGTCCTCGACAGCTCATTCGCAACGGGGAACGCCTTTGCCGCGCCCGGTACGCCGTCGGCCGTACTCCTCGACTCTGCGGGCAGGACCGCCTCCGAAGTGGCCGCTGGTGCCGACGCGGTGCTCGAACTGGCCGGCCGAGCGGTCGAAGCCTGAGCTGACCCGTCTGAAACGCCTTGAGCCCGTTCGACCCTCCGGCTTCGGTACGGATCGCGTAGTCGACGAGCCACGCCGGTCGCTGGTCGCTGGTCCACATGCTCTACCCACAAGGGCTGCGTCTACTTGCACAGCCCGTTGGCTCGCTGCGGACCATCGGGGCGAGTAAGGCGCGGAGGCCCTGCGGCCCGCCGCGTGTCCATCGCCTCCTTTGCCAGCGTGGGCCGCAGTCCCGGTACCGTCAACGTGGGGTCGCGCGACCCCGGCCCTGACTTGCCATGACCAAACTGGTCGTCTCGAACCGAACGGGGCGCCCACCGGCTGAGCGCGGCTCAGCCGCCGAGCCAGTCCTTTAGGGAGACCTCGGCGGACAGCGCGGAGAGGTCGCCGTGGTCGCGCAGGCGCGTGGCGGCGGCCGCCATCGCTCCGACCGCGACCCAGGTCAGCGCGCCGCCGACGCTGATACGCTGCGCCCCCGCCCCGGTGATCTCGGGCAGGCTCATCCCCGGGAGGGCGAGCACGTTGACGGGTCTTGCGACCGCGGCGCAGACCGCGCGGATCTGGTCGCCGTCGCGGAGCCCAGGGGCGTAGAGGACGTCGGCGCCCGCGCGCTCGTAGGCCTGCAGGCGGGCGATCGTGTCCTCAAGGTCGGGGTTGCCGCGGATGTGGTTCTCGGCGCGCGCCGTGAGCGTGAACGGGGCGTCCAGGCGGCGGGCCGCCTCGGACGCCGCGGCGATGCGCTCGGCCGCGTGCTCGAGCGGGTAGAGCCCGCCGCCGGGCTCGAAGTCCTCGATCGAGGCGCCCGCGGCGCCGGCCTCGGCGGCGCGCACGATCGCGAGCGCCGCCGCTCCCGGCTCGGGCCCGTAGCCGTTCTCCAGGTCGACCGAGACGGGGAGCGCGGTGGCCAGGTCGAGCGCGCGCGTGTGCTCGATCACCTCGTCGAGCGTGACGCTTCCGTCCGGGCGCCCGAGCGTGAACGCGAAGCCCGAGCTCGTGGTGGCCAGCGCCTTAAAGCCGAGCGCCTCGAGCACCTTCGCCGAGCCCGCGTCCCAGGGGTTGGGGATGATGAACGGCTCGCCCTCGTGGAGGGCGCGCAGCGCGGCGCCCTTCTGCTCAGCGCGATCCATGGCCGCAGGCTACGCTCCCGCCGGCCATGTCCGACCTGCCGCCCGCCTACCGCGCAGTGATGCTCGGCGCGACTCCGGTGCTGCGCCTGTGGGGCCGGCTGGAGGTCAGCGGGCTCGAGCACGTTCCGGCCGCCGGCCCGTTGCTGCTCGCCGCCAACCACGACAGCTACTGGGACCCGCTGGCGATCGGGCTCGCCGCGACACCCGTGCGCCCGATCCACGCGCTGGCCAAGTCCACGCTGTGGAAGTACAAGCCGGTCGGCATGGTGCTCAACGGCATGGGCCAGATCCCGATCGACCGCGGCAAGGGCGACGTGGGGGCGCTCGCGCGGGCGATCGAGGCCCTGCGGGCCGGGGCGTGCATCGGGGTCTTCCCCGAGGGCACGCGCAGCCGCGGGCGCACGCTGCGCGCGCGCAGCGGCCTTGGCCGGCTCGCCGGCGAGGTGCCCGAGGCGCCGATCGTGAGCTGCTTCGTGACCGGCACGGTCGACGTCGCGAACTTCCCCACGCGCCCGCACATCCACGTGGGCTTCTTCCGCCCGAGCGGGGGCGGCCTGCAGCCGTCAGAGAGCGCGACGCGGCTGTCGGTGCGGCTGCTTCAGGAGATCCGCGAGCGCGCCGCGATCCCGGGCGCGGCCGCGGTTGCCTAGACCTTCTGCACCTCCGACAGCACCTCGCTGACGGACGCCTTGGCGTCGCCGAACAGCATCGAGGTCTTCTCGCCGTAGAACAGCGGGTTGTCGATCCCGGCGAAGCCCGATGACATCGAGCGCTTGAGCACGATCACCGAAGCGGCCTTGTCGACGTCGAGGATCGGCATGCCGTAGATCGGGGAGTCGGCGACGTTGCGCGCCGCCGGGTTGGTGACGTCGTTGGCGCCGATGACCAGTGCGACGTCGGTGCGGGCGAACTCCCCGTTGATGTCGTCCATCTCCTTGAGGTTCTCGTAGGGCACGTCGGCTTCGGCGAGCAGGACGTTCATGTGCCCCGGCATGCGCCCCGCGACCGGGTGGATGCCGTAGAGCACCTCGACGCCGCGGCGCTCGAGCTCTGAGGCGAGGTCGGCGACCGCGCGCTGGGCCTGGGCGACCGCCATGCCGTAGCCGGGCACGACCACCACGAGGCGCGCGTAGGAGAGCTGGATCGCCACGTCGGCCGCGCTCGTCGAGCGCACGGTCCCGCCCTCGGTGGCGGCCGCAGCCGGGCCGCCCGCGCCGAGGCCGCTGAAGAAGACGTTGCCGATCGAGCGGTTCATGGCCTCGGCCATCTGCCGGGTGAGGATCGAGCCGGAGGCGCCGACGAGCATGCCCGCGACGATCAGCGCCGTGTTGTCGAGCGCGACGCCCGCCGCCGCCGCGCTCAGGCCCGTGAAGGCGTTCAGGGTCGAGATCACGACCGGCATGTCGGCGCCGCCGATTGGCAGCACGGCCAGCACGCCGAGCAGCCCGGCGGTCAGCAGGATCAGCCAGAACACCAGCTCGGACTCGGTGCCGGCCACGAGCGCGACGGCAAGCGCGACCGCGACCGCGACGAGCACCGCGTTGAGCGCCCGCGGAATCGGAAAGCGGCCCTTCAGCGACTCCTGGAGCTTGAGAAAGGCGACGATCGAGCCCCAGAAGGAGATCGAGCCGATGATCGCGGCGAACAGGATCGGGATCAGCACGCTGAGCTCGGGATTGCCCCCGTGCTTGAGCGCCTCGCGGTACTCGACCACGGAGATCAGCGCCACCGCGCCGCCGCCCACGCCGTTGAACAGCGCCACCATCTGCGGCATCGCGGTCATCCGCACCGCGCGCGCCGCCGGGATCCCGATGGCGGTGCCGATCACCAGGCCGGCGGCGATCAGGCCCCAGTCGCCCACCCCCGGCTTGAGCAGCGTGGCGATGACCGCGATCGCCATGCCGACCGCCGCCACCTGGTTGCCGCGCACCGCCGTGCGCGGGCCGCGCAGCATCCGCAGGCCGACGATGAACAGGGCGAAGGAGACGATGTAGAGGAGCGTGATGGCGTCGTTGCGGCTCACCCCTCGGGCTCCTCGGGCGCTTCGGGCGCGTCGGGCGCGTCGGGCGCCGCCTTCTCGGTCGGCTTGGCCTTGAACATCCCGAGCATCCGGTCGGTGACCAGGAAGCCGCCGATGACGTTGATCGTGCCGAACGCGATCGCGATCACCAGCAGCACGTCGGCCAGCAGGCCGTCGGCCGGGCCGATCACCAGCAGCCCGCCCAGCAGCACGATCCCATGGATCGCGTTGGTGCCCGACATCAGCGGGGTGTGCAGCGTGTTGGGGACCTTGGAGATGACCTCCAGTCCCACGAAGGCGGCGAGCACGAGGATCGCGATTTCAGTCAGGAGGTTCATGGGCGCTCGACGACCTTCCCGTCGCGGGCGACGCACGCGCCCTTAATGATCTCGTCCTCGAAGTCGAGTGCGAGCGCCCCGTCCTCGCCGCTCATCAGCTCGATCAGCGACTGCACGTTGCGCGCGTAAAGCTGTGATGCGTGCTCGGCCATCGTGCTCGGGACGTTCAACGGCCCGGCGATCCGCACGGCGTTATCGGTGACGTAGGTCTCCCCGGGCCGCGTCAGCTCGCAGTTCCCGCCCCCCTCGGCGGCCAGGTCCACGATCACCGCGCCGGCCTTCATGCGCTCGACCGCGCTCGCGGGGATCAGCTTCGGGGCCGGGCGGCCGGGCACCAGCGCGGTGGTGATGACGACGTCCGAGCGCGCGATCTGGTCGGCGAGCGCCTCGCGCTGGGCCTCCTGCTCCTCCTCGGTGAGCTCGCGGGCGTACCCGCCGGAGCCCGAGGCATCGGCTGAGCCCTCCACCTCGAGGAACTTGGCCCCGAGCGACTGCACCTGCTCCTTGACGGCGGCGCGTACGTCGAAAGCGGTGACGACCGCGCCGAGCCGCCGCGAGGTGGCGATCGCCTGCAGCCCCGCGACCCCGGCGCCGAGGATCAGCACCTGCGCGGGCGGGATCGTGCCCGCGGCGGTCATCAGCATCGGGAAGAAGCGCCCGAGCTCCTGCGAGGCGATCAGGACCGCGCGATAGCCCGAGACGGTGGCCTGCGAGGACAGCGCGTCCATCGACTGGGCGCGCGAGATGCGCGGAATTGCCTCGACCGCGAAAGCGGTGGCGCCCGAGCCGGCGATCGCCTGGATCCCCTCGGCGTTCGTGAGCGGGGCCAGGAAGCCGATCAGCACCGAGCCCGAGCCGAGCTTTCCGACCTCGGCCTCGGTGGGCGCGACGACCTTCGCGACGACGTCGGCCTGCCAAGGATCGCCACCGACCGTCGCCCCGGCCTCCTCGTAGAGCGCGTCGGGGATGCCCGCGTGCGCCCCGGCGCCTGCCTCGACGATCGCCTCGTGGCCGGCGGTGGCCAGGCGGCGCACGACATCGGGCACGAGCGCGACGCGCCGCTCGCCTTCGACGGTCTCCTTGGGGACTCCGACTCGCACGGGGCGGGAACCGTACCCGAACGTCTGATCGGTATGACTCTCCCCATGACCGCGACCCTGCAGGGCTCCACCATCTTCATGACCGGCGGCAGCCGGGGCATCGGCTTGGCGATCGCCGTGCGCGCGGCGCGCGACGGCGCCAACGTCGCGCTGCTGGCCAAGACCGCCGAGCCCAATCCCAAGCTGCCCGGGACCGTCCACACCGCGGCGGCCGCGATCGAGGAGGCCGGCGGCCGCGCCCTTCCGATCGTCGGCGACGTGCGCGACGAGGGCTCGGTCGCGGCGGCGGTCGAGCAGGCGGTGCAGCGCTTCGGGGCGATCGACGTCTGCGTCAACAACGCCAGCGCGATCGCGCTGACGAGCATCGAGGACACCGAGCCCAAGCGTTACGACCTCATGCAGTCGATCAACGCGCGTGGGACGTTCCTCGCCATCCGTGCCTGCCTCCCGCACCTCCGCGAGGCCGCCAACCCGCACATCCTCACGCTCTCCCCGCCGCTGAACCTCGATCCGGCGTGGCTCGGGGCGCACGCTCCCTACACGCTCTCCAAGTACGCGATGAGCCTGCTCACGCTCGGCGCCGCGGAGGAGCTGCGCGAGGCCGACGTGGCCGCAAACGGGTTGTGGCCGCGCAGCGTGATCGCGACCGCGGCGGTCCAGAACCTGCTCGGCGGCGACGCGGCGATGGCGCGGGCGCGCGCGCCGGAGATCGTCGCCGACGCCGCCTACGCCGTCCTCACCCAGCCCGCGCGCGAGTGCACGGGCAACCTGTTCATCGACGACGAGGTGATCGCCACGCTCGCCGAGCCGCCGGTCACCGACCTGAGCGGCTACCGCGCCTCGGAGAGCGATGAGGAGCTGCTGGCCGACTTCTTCGTCGACCCGGAGCCACTCCGGCACTAGTCCCACACGGTGTGCAGCGCCACCGGCTTGCGGAAGATCAGCCCGCGGATCGCCGGCGGGCGGCGGGGGTCGAGAGCCAGCCCCGGCAGCCGCGCAAGCAGGGTCGCGAGCGCGACGTGCGCCTCCAGCCGCGCGAGGTGCATCCCGACGCACACGTGCGGCCGCTCGCGAACGCGAGGTGACGGCGGGCGTTCTCGCGGTCGGGGTCGAAGCGATCGGGCTCCGGGAACGTCGCCGGGTCGCGGTTGGCGGCGGTGATCGAGATGCGGACGAGGTCGCCGGCCGCGATCTGCGCGCCGGCGAGCTCGACGTCCCGCGTCGCGTAGCGGTCGATCACGGCCGCCGCGGGCTCGAGGCGCAGGGACTCCTCCACGACCGCGGGCAGGCGCGCCGGGTCGGCGAGCGCGCGCTCGAGCTCATGCGGGTCCGAAAGCAGGTGCACGAGCGCGTTGGCGATCATCCCCTCGGTCGTCTCGATCCCGCCGAACAGCAGCACGGCGGCGTTCGAGGTCACTTCGCCGGCGCTGAGCGCCGCGCTGCCCAGCAGCGAGTCCCCGGCCAGCGCGGGCCGCACGGCCTCCCCCAGCTCCGCCACCGCGGCCGCGGCCGCCGGGCCGGGCGGGCGGCCGGCGCTGAGGTCGGTCACCGCGGCGACGATTGCGTCATACCAGCCGAGCACGCGCTCGCCGGCGGCCGCGTCGAGCCCGAGTGTCCGCGTGACCGCCGCCGCCGCGAGCGGGCCGGCGAACTCCCGCCGCAGCTCGGCCTCCCCGCGCGCGGCGAGCGCGGCGGCGAGGCGCTCGGCCTCGTGCTCGACGGTCGCAGCGAGCCGCCGCTGCACCTCGCCGAGCCCTAGCGGGGCGGCAAACGGCGCGCGATGGCGCTCGTGCTCGGCGCCGTCGAGCGAGAGCATGCTCTCCCCCACCACCCGCGCGGTGGTGAAGCGCGGGTCCTGGACCGTGAACGCCCGCGCGTCGCGCATCACGGCGAGCGCGTCCTCGCGCCGCGTGACCAGCCACCCGTCGAGCGCGGGAAGCCATGAGACCGGCTCGTGCTCGCGCAGCGCGGCCAGCAGCGCGTAGGAGTCGCCCTCCAGGTCCTCGACGTTGACCGCGGCGCCGGCGGGGAAGGCCTGCATCCCGCGGAGTCTCGCGCAGGCGGCCCCTCGGCGTGGGCCGCCGCGCGGCGCGGCCTACTTGTAGAGCTTCTTGACGCTCTCGCAGTTGCGCGTGTGGACCTGGCGGTTGAAGCCGATGTTCACAGTGTCGAAGCCCGGTCCGCAGTCGATCGACGCCGCGCCCTTGGCGTAGGCCTCGACGCTGTCGTTGCCGTCGCCGGCCTGGACGGCGTTGGAGCCGCTGCCGCGCAGGCGGATCTTGTCGTTGCCGTTGCCGGCGAGGATGCGGTTGCGGTGCGGGCCGCCCTGCAGGTAGTCGTCGCCGTCGCCGCCGAGGATCGTGTTGTTCGCGCGGCTGCCGTAGACGATGTCGTTGCCGGCGCCCGCGTCGAGCAGGTCGGTGCCGAAGCTCGGACCGTCGTGGAGGCGGTTGCCCCACAGGACGTCGTCGCCGCCGCCGCCGAACAGCTTGTCTGGGCCGGGTCCGCCGAGCAGCGTGTCCTTGCGGTCGGTGCCGTTCAGCGTTCCGCCGGCCTTGGAGTTCGCGGTCTTGGTCGACCCCTGCGTCAGGTCCTGGGTCTTGTCCTGCTCGACGACGTGCTCGCAGCCGCTGATGCGGCCCTCGCGCAGCGCTTGGGAGTTGGAGACGCCGCCCGGCTTGGCGTAGGGGTTGATGAAGACCGTGTCCTCGCCGGAGCCGCAGGAGACGCTGTCGACCGCGCTGCCGTTGTTGACGTAGACGGTGTCGTTGCCGTCGCCGGCCGAGATGTGGTCGGGGCCCGAGTCGCTGTAGACGACGTCGTCGCCGGGACCGGCGTCGACCGTGTCGGCGCCCGTGCCCGCGTGGATGGTGTCGTTGCCGTCGCCGCCGGTGATGTGGTCGGGCGCTGGGCCGCCGTCCAGCGCGTCGTTGCCCGAGCCGCCGTCGAGGGTGTCGTGGCCGAAGCCGCCCGTGAGCGTGTCGTCGCCCTCCTCGCCGGCCAGCACGTCGTCGCCGGAGCCGCCGTCGAGCACGTCGCCTGAGCCCCGGCCCGAGAGCGTGTCGCTGCCGGTCTCACCGAAGATCTGGTCGGCGCCCGGTCCGCCCACGACGCGGTCGGGACCGCCGCTGGCGTGGACCTCGCGCCCGGCTGCGCCCTTGACTATCAACCGGTCTGGACCGGGAGAGCCGGTCATTGGACGAGCATCGGCGACCGAGACGGAGGCGGCGAGCAGCAGGGCGGTCGTGCACAGGAGCGTGGCAGGGCGGCGGGGGAGGAAGGACATGCCCCGGTTTTCGGCGTCACGCTGCGGCCGCTTGATCAGTCGTGGCCCTTTATACGGCTCTCGTCCAGGTGTGCAGGCGCCACTTGCGCGAACACGTACGATCCGGTTGTGCACGCAACCACAACGGAAGCTGCGGTCCCAGGCCCCAACAAGCGCCTCGCGCTGATCAGCGCGATCATGGCCTCCACCATCGCCGCGGTGGATTCCTCGGCGGTCAACGTCGCGCTGCCCGCGATCAGCCGCGACCTCGGCGGCGGTCTGGCGGCGCAGCAGTGGATCTCCAGCGCCTACCTGCTGACGCTCAGCTCGCTGATCCTGCTGGCCGGCTCGCTCACCGACCGTCTAGGGGAGCGTCGCGTGTTCGTGGCGGGCGTCGCGGGCTTCGGCATCGGCTCGGCGCTGTGTGCGGCGGCTCCGAGCGTCGAGGTACTGATCGCCGCCCGCGCGCTGCAGGGCGTGTCAGGAGCGCTGCTCACGCCGGCGGCGCTGGCGATCATCGTCGCGGTGTTCCCGAAGGCCGAGCGCGGTGCCGCCATCGGCAGCTGGACCGCGTTCGGCGGGATCGGCATCCTGATCGGGCCGCTGCTGGGCGGGCAGATCGTCGACTCGGCGTCGTGGCGCTGGATCTTCCTGCTCAACCTGCCGCTGGTCGTGATCGCGCTCGCGCTCGCCGCGCGGGCGGTGCCGGGGCGCCGCGAGACGGAGTCGAGCGCGCGCGTGGACTTCGTGGGCGCCGTGCTGGCGGCCGCCGGCCTGGCGGGCATCTCCTTCGCGCTGATCGAGCAGCCGGTGCTCGGCTTCGGCAACTTGGCGATCTTCGGCTCGCTGCTCGCCGGGGCGGCGCTGTTCGCGGGCTTCCTGCGCTACGAGGCCCGCGCGTCGAAGCCGATGCTGCCGCTCGGGCTGTTCGGCCGCCGCAACTTCGCCGTCGCCAACGCGCAGACGCTCGCGATGTACGCCGGGATCAGCATCTTCGGCTTCTTCCTCACGATCTACCTCCAGCAGGTGGCCGGCTACAGCGCGTTCAAAGCCGGGGTCACCGGGCTGGTCCCAACGACGGTGATGTTCCTGCTCTCGCGGCGCATGGGGCGCCTGGCCGACCGCTACGGCCCGCGGGCGTTCCTGACCGCGGGGCCGCTGCTGGTGGCCTGCGGGTTCCTGCTGATGCTGCGCTTCGGAACGAACGTCTCGCTGCTCGGCGACGTGGTGCCGGCGCTGCTGGTGCTGTCGCTCGGGCTCGCACTGACGGTCTCGCCGCTCACCGCGACGGTGCTCGCCGACGCCGACGAGTCCGACGCCGGCAGCGCCTCGGCGGTCAACAACGCGATCGCCCGCACCGCGGGCCTGATCGCGGTGTCGGCGGTCGGTGCCCTGGTCGCCGCCCAGTACTCCTCCGCGCTGGACGCCCAGCTCGCAGGCCGGCTGAGCGCGCGCAGCGCGCCCGCCCTCGAGCAGGCCAAGCGCCGCAGCTTCGCGCCGATCGAGCCGGCCGCCCTCCAGCCTGGCGAGCGCGCGCTCGCGCGGCAGGCCAGCGACAGCGCCTCCGAGGACGCGTTCCACCTCGCCGCCGGGATCGGCGCGGGGCTGCTCGTCCTCGCCGGCGCCGGCGGCCTTGCGCTGCGCAACCCGCGCCGGGGCGGCGTGGCCGCCGGCGATTGCCCGGGCGGCCAGATCACCGGTGCGCCGCGAGCCCTGCACCCCTCCCACTCCACGACCTGAGGAGCCACACGTGGCCAACTGGATCTTCGAGCCCGGGCACACCGAGGTGGCCTTCCGCGCCCGCCACATGATGGTCACGTGGGTGCGCGGCCTGTTCAAGGACGTCCACGGCGAGATCGACTTCGACCTCGACGACTGCCTCGCCGCGCGCTTCCACGGCGTGATCGAGGCGACGAAGGTCTGGACCGGCGAGCCCGACCGCGACGCCCACCTCCGCACGGCGGACTTCTTCGACGTGGAAACTCACCCGGAGATCAGCTTCGATGGGCCCTTCACCGAGCGCACCGGCGACTCGAGCTTCAAGGCCGTGGCCGAGCTGACGCTCCGCGGGGTCACGCGCCCGGTCGAGCTCGACGTCAGCTACCTGGGCATGTGGGAGAGCCCGTTCTGGGTCGGCGGGGAGGACAAGGGCTCGATGCGGCGCATCGGCTTCGAGGCCCACACCAAGATCGACCGCAACGACTTCGGCGTCTCCTGGCAGGACCACATCCGGCGCGGCGGCGTGGTGGTCGGCAACGAGATCGCGCTGACGCTCGACGTCGAGGCCATCCACGAGGGCGACCTCGAGAAGACGGGCGCGATCAGCTACTACCGGTAGGCGCCGGCTCGGCGGCAGTCACTCGCCGCCGAACCTTCCCACCACCTCGGCCGCGTCCACCGTCGGTCCCCAGTCGCACCGGTCGCCGATGTCGGCCTGGAACTCTCGGAACGTCGACAGCGCAGCGAGCGGACCGTCCCGGTCGCCCTGCCGCTCGGCGATGTGGATGAACGTCCTTCCGTCCTCCAGGCGGTAGGTGGCGTAGCGGAAGCCCTGGGGACGCAGCTGCGCGAGCTCTCGATAGACGGCGCGGACGAGCTCCAGGTTGTGCTCCTCCGATCCCCGCTTGACCGTGTACCGAGCGACCGTGAGGGCCATCGTCATCGAGCCCCTTCCGGCGCCGGGGTAGGCGCCCCGGCCGACAGCCGCGCCGGGAGCGCCGCGCCGGCCAGCGCCGCGAGCAGGGACAAGCCGGCCGCCACGCCCATGGCCGCCACGAAGCCGTCGCTGAAGCTGGCCGGCGACGCGTAGCTCCCGGAACCGGCGAACGCCGCGACGCCAAGCGCGATGCCGAGCACGCCGCCCAGCTCGCGCATCGTGCTGTTGGTGCCCGCGGCCTTGCCGATCGCCTCCGGAGGCACCGACCCCACGACGGAGTTCTGGGCGGCGGGGAAGGACATCGAGATGCCCACGCCGGCCAGCATCAGCGGCGCGATCAGCTGCACGTAGTGCATGCCGGCGTCGGCGATCAGGGCGATCCACGCCAACCCGGCCGCCTGGAGCAGCGGCCCGGCCACGAGGAACGGGCGCTCGCCGAAGCGGTCCACCAGCTTGCCGGCCACCGGGGCCACGAAGAACAGGGTTGCCGTCCACGGCAGCAGCCGCACGCCGGCGCCCAGAGGACCGAAGCCAAGCCCGGCCTGCAGGAACTGGGACATGAAGAAGACCGCGCAGAACAGCGACCCCACCGCGCAGAAGATCGACGCGTTGCCGGCCGAGAAGGCGCGCGATGCGAAGAAGCGCATGGGCAACATCGGCGCCCTCGCGCGTAGCTCCCAGCCCACAAAGGCGGCCAGCAGCGCCAGCCCCCCCAAGAGCGCGCCGAGCACCTCGGCGCTGGCCCACCCCGCGGTGCTCCCGCGCACGAGCGCCCACACCACGCCGAGCACTCCGCCGCTCACGAGCGCAAGGCCGGGCAGATCTACGCCTGCGTCCGGGCCGCGGCTCTCAGGAATGCGGGCGAGGACGAGCGGCAGCACGACGAGCCCGATCGGAACGTTGAGCCAGAAGATCCACTGCCAGGCGATCCCCTCGGTGACCGCGCCGCCCACCAGCGGGCCACCCGCCACGGCCAGCCCGTTGACGGCGAAGAAGATGCCCAGCGCCGACCCGCGGCGCTCCGGGCTGAACGCCCCGCCCACGAGCGCCAGCGCCAGGGTCGTCACGGTCGCCGCGCCGACGCCCTGGACCGCCCGTGCGGCGATAAGCGCGCCCACCGATGGCGCCAGCGCGCACGCGGCCGAGGCGAGCACGAACAGGCCGATCCCGGCCGCGAACAGCCGGCGGCGGCCGAAGCGATCACCGAGGGCGGCCGCGGTCATCAGCAGCACGGCGAAGCTGAGGTTGTAAGCGTTCACCGTCCACTCCAGCTGATCCACCGAAGCGCCGAGATCGCGCCGGATCGTGCTCAGGGCGGTGGTCACCACGAGGGTGTCAAGTGCGGTCATGAACGCTGCCAGGGCGCCCAGGACGAGGATCCATCGCTGTTGTGAGGTCATGCCACTACAGACACCGGTCGCCCTCGGAGATTGAGCGATGAGTTGGGCGGCGGGCCGGTGTCTGTACGTGCATGCACAAGGAGGCGTCAGAGCTTGCGAGGATCAGGTGATGACCGACGCAACGCTCGCGCGCGCCCGTGCGGGCAACGAGCAAGCGTTCCGCGCCCTGACCGAGCCGCACCGCCGTGAGCTGCAGGTGCACTGCTACCGGATCCTGGGCTCGGTGCAGGACGCCGAAGACCTGGTCCAGGAGACGCTCCTGGCCGCATGGCGCGGGCTCGCCGACTTCGAGGGCCGGGCGTCGCTGCGGTCCTGGCTGTATCGGATCGCCACCAATCGCTGCCTCAATGCGCTGCGCGACGGCGCCCATCGGGCCCGGGACGTGATCGGCTCGCACCCGCCCGCCGGCGCGCCGGAGCCCAGCCGGTGGGGGGAGCCGATGTGGCTGCAGCCATATCCCGACGCTCTGCTCGAGGGCCTTCCCGACCGGGCCGACGGACCCGACGCCCGGTATGAGACCAAGGAGGCTGTCGGGCTCGCGTTCGTCTCGGGCCTGCAGCGCATGGCGCCTCAGCAGCGCGCGGTGCTCGTGCTCCGCGACGTGCTCGGCTACCGGGCCGCCGAGGTGGCGGCCATGCTCGACAGCACGGAGGCGTCGGTGAACAGCGCGCTTCAGCGTGCGCGGGCCGCGCTCGACGCGACGCCGGAGCGCCCCGGCGGGGGCACCCTGCCCGACTCGCCCGCCGAGCGCGCACTGGTCTCCCGCTTCGGCGATGCCTTCGAGCGCGGCGACATCGACGCCGTGGTGGCGCTCCTCACCGAGGACGCCTGGATCCGGATGCCGCCCGAGCCGCACGAGTACCAGGGCCGACCCGCGATCGCCGAGTTCCTGCGCACGCGCGGGGTCTGGCGCAGCGAGGGCGCCATCCGGCTGGTGCCCACCCGCGCCAACGGACAGCCGGCGTTCGGGTACTACCTGCGCGACCCCCACGCCGGCGTGGCGCGCGCCGGCGGCCTGTTCGTGCTCACCGTGCACGACGAGGCCATCACCGCCATCACGCGCTTCGGCGACAACGGCGTGCTGCCCTACTTCGGGCTGCCGCGCACGCTGCCGGCGTGAGCGCTAGTTCCCCCCGCGCCCCGTCCCGCCGAGCTTGTTGCGGACCTCGGCGAAGTACTTCTTGGCGTTCTGCGGGTCCACGAGCCGCGCGCCCGTGTTGATCGTCTTCTTGACGGGCTTGCCCTTCAGCTTGGCGATCGCGGTCTGGACGCCGATCTTGCCCATGTCGTAGGGGGCCTGGGCGACGGTCGCGTCCATGTCGCCGGAGAGGATCTTCTGCGTCGCCTCCAGCGCGCCGTCGAACCCGACGAGCAGGATCTGCTTGCTCAGCCCGCGCGCGCTGATCGACTCGATCGCGCCGAGCGCCTCCTGGTCGTTGGCGCAGAACACGGCGTTGACCTTGGGGTTGGTCTGCAGGATGTCCTCCATCGCCCCGACCGACTGCGCGCGGTCGAAGTTCCCGGGGATCTCCTTGACGATCTTGACCTTGTTCGCCGCCCCCGCTTCCTTGAGGCCGGCCTTCATCCCGTTGACGCGCTCGATGCCGATCTGGGAGCCCGGGATGCCGGAGATCACCGCCAGCTGTCCGCCGCCCTTGAGCTTGGAGGCGATGTACTTGCCCGCCAGCTTGGCGCCGTCGAAGTTCTTCGTCCCGACGTAGGAGACCTTCTGCTTCCAGGCCGCGATGTCGGAGTCGAAGAGCACGACGGGAACCTTGGCCGCGGCGCGCTTGAGCACCGGCAGCAGCAGGTCGGCATCCGACGGCGCGATGACCAGAGCGTCGACCTTCTGGGAGAGCAGGTTCTCGACGATGTCGATCTGATCCTGGATCGCGAGGTCGGAGCCCGCAGCCTGCGTGATGACCTTCGTGGCCGGTCCCTTGACTGACTGCGCGCCGCGCTCGGTGTTGACCCAGTACTCCTGGTTGAGCGACTTGGGGACGAACCCGATCTTCACGGTCTTGGAGCTCTCGCCGCTTCCGAGCTGCCCGCCGCACGCGCCGAGCAGGAGGGTCGCCAGCAGCGCTCCGAGAAGCGCGAGCCGCGACCGCGCGCTCATGCCGCCTTGGCCTGCTCGGACCCGACGATCATCCCCACGAGCTTCTCCTGGTTCTCAGCCGTCGGCTCGGTCTCGCCGATGTAGGAGCCCTGGCGCAGCACGACCGCGCGGTCGGCGACCTCGATGACGTGCTCGAGGTTGTGGGAGATGACGATCACCGAGACGCCCTGCTCCGGGGCCTCCTTGATCAGGCGCAGGACGTTGCCCGACTCTCGCGCGCCGAGCGCCGAGGTCGGCTCGTCGAGGATCACGATCCGCTTGCCGAACGCGATCGCCCGCGCGACGGCAACGGCCTGGCGCTGACCGCCGGACATCAGCCCGACGTCGGAGTCGGGCGGGATGTTGACCTGGAGGCGGTCCAGCAGCTCCTCGGTCTCCTTGCGCATGCCCTTGTCGTCGACGAGGCCGAAGTGCCCCAGCCACCTGGGCCGGGTCTGCTCGCGCCCGGCGTAGAAGTTGCCGACCGCTTGCGTGTTGTCGAACAGGGCCAGGTCCTGGTAGACGGTCTCGATCCCCAGCTCGCGCGCGTGCTTGGGCGACTCGATGTGGACCTCGGAGCCGTCGATGAGGATCTGCCCGGCGTCGTGCGGGACGACGCCGGAGAGGATCTTGATCAGCGTCGACTTGCCGGCGCCGTTGTCGCCGAGCAGCGCCAGCACCTCCTTCTCGCCCAGCTGCAGCGACACGTCGTCGAGCGCCGTCTGCGCGCCGTAGCGCTTGCGCAGGTTCTTGACCTCGAGGACGGGCGCCATGTCAGGCCTCGGCTCCCTGTCGGGTGCGGAAGCGCTCCTCCAGGCGGCGGCGCATCACGTCGAGCTCGACCGCGACCACGACGATGATCCCGATGACGATCAGCTGCAGGTAGACGCTGACGTTTAGAAGGTTCAGCCCGTTCTTGATCACCCCGAAGATCAGCACGCCGACGATCGCCCCGCCGACGGTCCCTCGCCCGCCGAAGAAGCTCGCCCCGCCGATGATCACCGCCGAGATCGCGGCAAGCTCGTCGAGCTCGCCCGCCGATGGATAGCCCGCGTTGGTGCGCCCGGCGGTGATCAGCCCGGCCAGGCCGGCGGCGAAGCCGCTGAACACGAAGACGGAGATGACGATGCGGTCGACGGGGATGCCGAGCCGCCGCGCGGCCTCGCGGTCCCCGCCCACGAGGTAGATCCAGCGCCCCCACTGAAGCCGCGTGGTCAGCAGCCACGCGAGCCCGGCGAAGGCGGCGACGATCAGCACCGGGACGGGGATCGGGCCGAGCTCGCCGGCGCCCGCCGTGGTGACGATCTTCGGCATCCCCGGCTGCGGCGCTCCGTGGGCCAGCAGCAGCGCGAGCCCGCGCGCGGCGTTCAGCGTCGCCAGCGTCGGGATGAAGGCGTGGGGCATGCGCCCCTTCACGAGCATGATCCCGTTGAGTGCGCCGACCGCGATGCCTGTGAGCAGGATTGCGGGGACGGTCAGCACCGGGCCGAGGCTGCCCCAACCGTAGGCGAGCGAGCCGGTCACCGTGCACAGCGCGAGCAGCGAGCCGACCGAGAGGTCGATGCCGCCGACCAGGATCACGAAGAGCTGTCCGATCGCCAGGCAGGCCAGCGGCGCGACCTGGACGAGCACGTTCTTGAGGTTCTCGCCGGTCAGGAAGAACGGCGTGGCCAGCGTGAGGATCACGACCAGCAGCGCGAGGATCAGGACCGGGCCGATGCCGATCAGGCGCAGTGCAAGGTTCATCCCGCGATCGGATGAGCTTGCCTCGTGCCCCCTCACAGCCGTCGACGCCACTCGCCGCGTGTACCCATGTGACGACCGGTACGAAACCGGTCAAATAGGGTGGCGCGGATGGCGTGCGACGTCTACGTGGTCGGGTCGGTCAACGTCGACCTCGTCGTCACCGCCGCCGCGCTGCCGCGGCCCGGGGAGACCGTCGCGGGCGGGAGCTTCGAGCGCCACGGCGGCGGCAAGGGCGCCAACCAGGCCGTGGCCGCCGCGCGGCTCGGGGCCGACGTGCGGATGATCGGCGCGGTCGGCGACGACGACCTCGGCGCCGAGGCGATCGCGCTGCTGGAGGCCGAGGGCGTCGACGTGACGGCGATCGCGCGCGTGCCGGGCAGCCCGACGGGCGTCGCGCTGATCGTCGTCGACGAGGCGGGCGAGAACCAGATCGCGGTGGCCTCAGGTGCGAACGCCGAGCTCGACCCGGTGGCGGTGACGCGCGCGCTGGAGAGCGCGGCGCACGGCGTCGTGCTGCTTGGCTTCGAGGTCTCCGACAAGCCGCTGATCGCGGCCGCGCGGGCCGCCCGCGAGGCCGGGCTGCTGATCGTGCTCAACCCCGCGCCGGCGCGCGACCTGGCGCCTGAGCTGGTCGAGCTCTCCCCCCTGCTCACCCCCAACGCCGACGAGGCCCGCGAGCTCGCCGGGGAGCGGGACGTGACCGCCGCGGCGTTGGCGCTCGCCGCGCGGACGCGCGCGCCGGTCGTCGTCACCGCCGGCGCGGAGGGCGCGCTGATCGCCGAGGGCGAAGAGGTCGCGCGCGTGCCCGCGCCGAAGGTCGACGCCGTTGACACGACGGGTGCGGGTGACGCCTTCAACGGGGCGCTGGCCGGCGAGCTGGCCGGAGGTGCGAGCCTGGCGGGGGCCGTCCGGCGCGCCGTCGCCGCTGCGGCGGAGTCCACGCGCGCGGCGGGCGCGCGCGAAGGGATGCCGCGCCGCGCGAACGGGTAGCTCGCCCTCATGGCGTCCTCGGCCGACGGCGACAAGCGCTTCGCGCTCTATCTGCGCGATCACCTCGCCGGCGCGACGGGCGGAGTCGAGCTCGCTAAGCGGACGGCGGGGGCGAATCAGGGCTCGGAGTTCGGGGAGCCGCTGAGCCGGCTGGCCGGTGAGATCGTCGACGACCGCGACGAGCTCGTGCGGATCATGGGGCGCCAAGGGGTCAGCGAGGACGCGCTCAAGTCGCGCGTCGCGTGGGCGGTCGAGAAGGCCGGCCGCCTCAAGCCCAACGGGCAGCTGCGCGGCTACTCCCCGCTCAGCCGGATGGTCGAGATCGAGACGCTGATCACCGGGGTGAGCGGCAAGCTGAGCCTCTGGCGAACGCTGCTCGCCCGCGCGCCGGGCGATGACCGACTCGACGCCGCCGAGCTCAGCCGGCTCGAGGCGCGCGCCGAGGATCAGATCGCGCGGCTGCACGAGCTCGGCGATCGTGCCGCGGCCGTCGCCTTCGCCTAGCGTCGTGAGCCAAGCCGTCCGCTGAGGCCGCGGCCGCTCGCCCCGCCCGGCCGGCGTTCCGATACCTGTCGTGGATGACCGATTTCTGGTCCTCGGCCGGCAGCGGGTACGAGCGCAGCGCGCGCCCGCTCGCCCGGCTGCTCGCCGGCGGCCCCGTGATCCTGCTCCCCGACTGCGTGCTCCCCGGCGCGGCCGGGAGCGTCGCGCTGCTCGCCGTCGGTCCGACGGGGGTGACGGCCATCGCCGCCGAGAGCGTCACCGGCCCGCTGCGCGTGCGGGTCACCGGCGGGCGGCTGCTGCCTCGCACCGAGCAGCTTCTGGTCCAGGGCCGCGACCGCACACGAATCGTCGAGGCCCTCGTCGCGCAGACCGCGGCGGTGCGGAGCGTGCTCGAGCGCTGCGGCGCGCCCGAGGTGCCGGTGTCCGGGCTGCTCTGCCTCTCCGACGCCGGAGGGCTGCCGCTGATCGCCAGCCTGGAGGTGCGCGGCGTGCAGATCCGCGGGACCCGCGGAGCCGCCCGGCATCTCGTTCGGCCCGGGCTGCTGGAGGACGAGCGGATCGCGGCGGTCGCGCGGGTGCTCGACGCGACGCTGCGCTAGGCGCTAGTACGCGAGGTCGAGCAGGCGCACCAGCTCGGCGCGCGACGGGATCCGCGGGGCGTTGGCGACGACCTCGTCGGCCAGCGCGGCGTCGGCGAGCGCGGGTAGGTGGCGGTGCGGGACGCCGAGCTCGCGCAGGGTCGGGTGCAGGCCGCTGCGCTCCTGAAGCTCCGCGACGGCCTCCGGCACTCGCCCCGGTGCGGCGCCCGCCGCCTCGGCGATGCGCGCGGTCTCGCTCCTGCGCTCGCCGGCGTTCAGCCGCACGACCAGCGGCAGCACGGCAGCCAGGGCGACGCCGTGCGGCGTCCCATAGCGGGCCGACAGCGCGTGGCCGATCGCGTGCGCGGTCCCGAGGCCGGTCGTGGCGAAGGCCAGGCCGGCGAGGTGGGCGGCGAGCAGCATCGCCGAGCGGCCCTCGCGGTCGCGCGGGTCGGCGACGACCGCGGACAGGTTCGCCACGACCAGGCGGACGGCCTCGAGGCCGAGCGCCGCCGAGTAGGCGTTGCCGTTGCGAGCCTGCAGCGACTCGATCGCATGGGCGAGGACATCGATCCCGCAGGCCGCGGTCACTCGCGGCGGCGCTGTGACCGAGAGGGCGGGATCGAGCACCGCGAAGCGCGGCAGCGCGGACGGGTGCCCGACGTAGCGCTTGCGACGCGCGGCATGGTCGTCGATGACCGCGAAGCCGTTGGTCTCGGTTCCCGTGCCGGCGGTGGTCGGCACGGCGATCAGCGGCGCGGCCGGCGCGAGGCCGGCGGCGCGTTGGTCGAGCGCCTCCAGCGGCCGGTCGTTCGCCGCGTGCAGCGCCATCGCCTTGGCCGCGTCGATCGGTGAGCCCCCGCCGACGGCGACGATCACGGTCGGGCCGAAGGAGCGCAGCGCCGCCGAGCCGGCCAGCACGTCGGCCGCGCTCGGATTGGCCCCGACGCCGTCGTGGACGGCGGTGCGCAGCCCAGCGGCCTCGAGCCGCGCCACCACGCGGCCTGCGACCCCGGCCTCGACCAGCCCGCGGTCGGTGACCACGAAGGCGGCCTCCGCGCCGAGGCGTCGCACGAGCTCCGGGAGGTCGTCGACGGCGCCGTCGCCGAGCACCATCTCGGGGCGTGGAGGGATCCGCAGCGCGGCCTCAACCGCCATCGGGCGCCCCGAAGCGCAGCGGCGTTCCCGCGAGATCCTCGTAGTGGCGCAGCACGGCCATCTCGCCCGCCCCGGCGCCGTAGCGCTCGAGCACGTGGTCGTAGAGCTCGTGGGTGCGCGTGGAGACCTCGGCCGCGACGCCCGACTCGTGGGCGAGCTCGAGCGCCATCCCGAGGTCCTTCGCCACCAGGCCGAGCGGGAAGCGCTCCCCGTACTCGCCGTGCTCGAGCACCTCGAGCGCCTCGTTCTCCAGGAACGAGGACCGAGCGGGGCCGGCCACCAGCGCCGTGTACAGGATGCGCAGGTCGATCCCCGCGCGCGTGCCGATCACGAGCGCCTCGGCGGCGGCCGCCGCGTGGACGAACCACTGCAGGTTCACGAGCAGCTTGACCGCGTAGCCGGCGCCGCGGGGCCCGACGTGCACGACCCGCTCGGGGCGCCCCATCGTCTCCAGCACCGGCCGGGCGCGGGCGACGTCCGCGTCCTCGCCGCCGACGAAGATGTGCAGGTCGCCCTCGCTCGCCTTCAACGCGTCGGCGACGGGAGCGTCGAGAAAGCCGATCCCGCGCGGTGCGGCAGCGTCGGCGATCCGCCGCCCGAGCGCCGGCGAGCTCGTGCTCATGTCGATCGCCAGCGCCCCGTCGGGCAGCGCGGCGAGCGCGCCTCCGGGGCCGAGCAGCACGTCCTCGACGTGCGGCGGGGCGGGCAGCATCGTGACCAGGATCTCGGCCGTCGCGGCGCAGTCCGCGGCCGACGCGGCCGCCGTGGCGCCGGCCGCGACCGCGGCGTCGACCGCTTCCGGGCGCAGATCGAACGCGCGGACGTCGAAGCCGCCGCGCGCGACGCGCTCGCACATCGGGCCGCCCATGTGCCCCAGGCCGATGAAGCCGACGCGCGTGCTCACGTGAGCGCGATCCAGGTCGTCTTGAGCTGTGTGCAGTGCTCGAGCGCGTGCAGCGAGCGATCGCGCCCGTGGCCGGAGGCCTTCATGCCCCCGAACGGGGTCGAGACGTCGCCCGCGTCATAGGTGTTGACCCACACCGTGCCCGCGCGCAGCTGCCGCGCGACGCGCCCGGCGGTCGCGACCTCGCGCGTCCATACCGCCGCTGCCAGCCCGTACTCGGTCGCGTTGGCGAGGCGCACCGCGTCCTCGGCATCGGCGGCCTCCTGCACGGCCAGGACGGGGCCGAAGACCTCTTCGTGGACCAGCGCGGCGTGCGGCGGGACCGCGTCGAGCACGGTCGGCGCCATGTAGCTGCCACCGGGAACCGGGTCTGCGCGCGCGCCGCCGCAGGCGAGCACCGCGCCCTGCTCGCGGGCGTGGGCGACGTGCTCGAGCACGCGCTCCAGCGGCGCCTCGCCGATCACGGCGCCGACGGTCGCAGACGGATCCAGCGGGTCGGCGGGCTCGAGCTCCGCGGCCGCGGCGACCACGCGCGCGACGAGCTCCTCGCGGATCGGGCGCTCGACGACGAGGCGCGAGCCGGCGTGGCAGGTCTGCCCCGCGTTATAGAAGATCCCCCAGGCGATCGCGCTCGCCGCCGCGTCGAGGTCGGGCGCGTCGGCCAGCACGATCTGCGGGCTCTTGCCGCCGAGCTCGAGCGAGACCTGCTTGCCGTTGGACTCGCCCGCATAGACCTGGAAGCGCCGGCCCACCTCGACCGACCCGGTGAAGGCGATCTTGTCGACGCCGGGATGGCGACCCAGCGGCTCCCCCGCCTCCGGCCCGAAGCCCGGCACGACGTTGAGCACGCCGTCGGGCAGCCCGGCCTCGGCGGCCAGCTCGGCGAGCGCGAGCGCCGACAGCGGCGACTGCTCGGCGGGCTTGAGCACCACGCTGTTGCCGGTGGCCAGCGCGGGTGCGAGCTTCCACGCCGTGATGATCAGCGGGTAGTTCCAGGGGACCACCGCGCCGATGACCCCGAGCGGCTCGCGCTCGACGAGCGCGAGCGCGTCGCGCCCGGTCGGCGCGACCTCGCCGTAGAGCTTGTCGACGGCCTCGGCGTACCAGCGCAGGCAGGCGGCGGCGTTGGGCACGTCCACGCGCAGGGCGTCACCGATCGGCTTGCCGACGTCGACGGACTCGAGCAACGCGAGCTCATCCAGGCGCTCCTCCATCAGCCCGGCCAGGCGCAGCAGCAACGCTCGGCGCTCGCGCGGCGCGGCCTGGCTCCAGTCGCCCGCCTCGAAGGCGGCCCGGCCGGCGGCCACCGCGCGCTCGACGTCCTCGGCGCCGCAGCGGGCGACGTCGGCGATCGCGCGACCGTCGCGCGGGCTAGCGTCGGCGTAGGTGGCGCCGCTCGCGGCGGGCACGAAGGCGCCGTCGATGAACGCCTGCGCGCGCGGGCGCAGCGCCGAGGCCAGCTCGTGCCAGCTCGCGGCCACGGCGGTCATGCGACCACCTCCTCGCCGACGCGGTGGCGCGCGATCGCGTCCTCGTCGAGCACGGCGCCCAGCCCGGGGCGCTGCGGGATGCGCAGGCAGCCGTCGGCGTCGATGCCGACCGGCTCGGCGAGCATGAAGTCGCGGCGCTCGGCGGTCCAGCCCGGCGGGTCGAACGGGAACTCCACGAACGGGCCGCCGCCGACGCCGCAGACGACGTGCAGGTTGGCCAGCAGACCGAGGCCGTTGGTCCACGTATGCGGGGTGAAGCGGCGATTGCGCTGCAGCAGCAGCTCGGCCAGCGTGCGCGTCCGCGACATCCCGAGCGCGAGCACGACGTCGGGCTGGAAGACGTCGAGCGCGTCGTGCTCGTGGGCGGCCAGCAGCTCGTCGAAGCTGCGGGCCATCTCGCCGCCGGCGATCTGGACGCCGGTCTGCTCGCGCAGCGTGCGCATGCCCTTGAGGTCTGCGCCCGGCAGCGGCTCCTCGACCCACAGCACCGAGTGCTCGGCGAGGCGCTCGACAACCCGGCGGGCGGCCTGTGGCGACAGGCCCGGGGCGACGTCGCCCGGCATCCGCCACCACTGGTTGAGGTCGACGAGGATCTCCATGGTGTCGCCGACGGCCTGCCGCACGGCGGCCACGCAGGCGACGCCCTCGTCGAGGCGGTCGCGAGCGACGCGCAGCTTCAGCGCGCGGAAGCCGAGCTCGCGCAGGGCGAGCGCCTGCTCGGCGCGCGCCTCTCCAGAGCGCAGCTCGCCCAGCGACGCGTAGGCCGGAAGCCGGTCGGCGGCGCCGCCGAACAGCGTCGCGCAGGGGACGCCGAGCGCCTGACCGGCGATGTCCCACAGCGCGGCCTCCAGCGGCCAGCAGCGCCCGGCGTGGAACTCGATCGTCTCCAGCGCGCGCACGTGGCGCGCGATCCGCAACGGGTCCTCGCCGACGAACAGCGACTCGTAGGGGGCAAAGCCGTCCATCGTGTCGCCGCTGCCCACGCCGACGAGGCCCTCGTCGGTGTGCACGCGCACGATCGTCGCCTCGAAGCGCGTGCGCGGGAGGGGGTCCCAGGCGGCGTGGAATGGCGGGTCGAGCTCGAGCGCGAGTCGCTCGGTGGTGACGGCCGTGATCTTCACCCTTCGCAGGGTGGCGTCCGTGCTCCGACAACGCCAGTCGAACGTCTTCACGCCAGCCGTAAGCTGCGCTTCATGCTCGACGTGCGACGCCTCCGCGTCCTCTGCGCGGTGGCCGACCACGCGTCGTTGAGCGCCGCCGCGGACGCGCTCTCCTACACCCCCTCGGCGGTGTCCCAGCAGATCGTCGCGCTCGAGCGCGAGATCGGCGTACGAGTGCTGCACCGGGGGCCGCGCGGCGTCCGCCTGACCGCGACGGGGCAGCTGCTCGTCGACCAGGCGCGGCCGATCCTCTCCGGCCTGCAGGCGGCCGAGGCATCGGTGACCGCGCTCAACGATCTGAGCACGGGACGCCTCGCGCTCGCGTCCTTCGCGACAGCGGGCGCGACGATCCTGCCGCGCGCGATCGCCGACTTCCGCAGTCGTCATCCCGAGGTCACGATCACGCTGACCCAGGCCGATCCACAGGCTGCGATGGCGCGGCTGCGGGCGGGTGAGGTCGACCTGATCCTGACCGCCGACGCCGAGCCGCCGTCCGGCGGCGCCGTCGAGCTGGTCACGCTGCTCGAGGACCCGCTCCAGGCCGTCCTGCCGAGCACCCACCTGCTCGCGGGCCGCGAGCAGCTCGCGCTCGAGGAGCTCGCGAGCGACACCTGGGTCGACACGCCGACCGGGTCAGACGCCCGGCGGCTGCTGCTGTGGTCCTGCGCGCGCGCAGGCTTCATCCCGCGGGTCGCGTTCGAGAGCGACGAGTACCTGACCGTCCAGCAGCTCGTGGCCGCGGGCGCCGACGTCGCGCTCCTCCCCGGGCTCGCGCTGCGCTCCTCCTCGGTTCCCGGCACGACCGTCGTGCCGCTGAGCACACCGGTCGCACGGCGGGTCATGGCCGCCCTGCACGCGCCGGCCTTCCGCGCCCCGGCCGCGAGCGCGATGCTGGCGATCCTGCGCGAGGTCGCGGCCGGCAGCGCGGCGGAGTAGCCTCAGCGCATGCCCGGTCAAGCGCTCGTCCGTCCCCGGCAGGGCAGGCTCGTGGGCGGCGTCTGCGCGGGGCTCGCCCGCCGCTCCGGCCTCTCGACCACCGGCGTCCGGGCACTCTTCGTGCTCTCGATGCTGCTCCCCGGCCCGCAGATCCTGGTCTACCTGGTGCTGTGGCTGGTCATGCCCTCCGAGGGCTAGGCGGACGGGTCCACTAGTAGCGCGGCGGAGGCGGCGGCCCGCCCGGATCCCCGCCGCGCACCATCAGGAACACCCCGAGGATCAGGCCGAGGATCCCCGCGAACACCAGCACCGTGCCGACCGTCTGAACGTCGATGCCGCTGACGTGGACGGTGACGGCGTATCTCAGGATCGCCCCCACGGCGAGCAGCAGGAGGCTCGTGCCGATGGTCATGTGCCGGAGATGTTGACCATCCAGGCGGTGCCGAAGGGATCCACGCACATGCCGAACTCGTCGCCCCACATCTGCTTCTCCAGCGGCATGCTCACGGTGCCGTCGGCCGAGAGCTTCTCGAAGTACCCGCGAAGCTCCTCGGCGTCGTCTCCGCTCAGGCTCACGGCCATGTTGTCGCCGGGGTTGCGCTCCATGCCGGGAGGGGTGTCGGCGCCCATGATCGTGAAGCCACTGTCGGTGTCGAGCATGCCGTGCATGATCTTGTCGGCGCCCGGCGCGTTCTTGTCGCCGTACTCGCCGAACGTGTTCATCGCCAGCGAGCCGCCGAAGACCTGCTCGTAGAACTCCAGGGCCTCGCGGGCGTTGCCGCCGAAGCTGATGTACGGGTTGAGGCGAGAGGTCATGAGAGCTCCTTGGTCGGGTCGCGCAGGATGGTCGCAGACGCGGATCAGTCGTAGTTGCGGATGAGCCGGACGTTGAGGGCGAGCATCACCGCGCCCAGGACGGCGACGACGGCCACGCCCGGGAGGATCCGGCTCCACGCGAGGTCATCGAGGATGAGCGAGCGCAGCGCCTCCATCACGTAGGTGACCGGGTTGAACGACGCCGCGATCTCCATCGGCCGGGTCAGCAGGTGGCGGGGCACGAAGTTCGGCGTCAGGAACAGCAGCGGGAAGAAGATCAGGCCGCCGGAGTTGGTCGCCGCCGCGCTGCGCGTCTTGAGCGCGATCAGCTGCATGAAGCCCACGAAGACGACGGACCACAGCGCGGTCATGCCGACGAGCAGCACGAACCCGAGCGGGCCGCTGGCGATCCGGATGCCGAAGATGAGCGCGAGCGCCACGAGCGCGGTCGCAATGATCACGCCCTTGGCCAGCTCCGCGATGAGGCGGCCCAGCACGATCGCCGTCCGCGGGATCGGCGTCGCGCGCAGCTTGTCGAAGTAGCCGCCCTCGATGTCCTCGACGAGGAACAGCGCGGCGGTCCCGAACGACGCAGCGAGCAGGAGCGAGCTGGGCAGCTGGAACGCGCCGTAGCCCTGGCCCTTCAGGAACGAGGTGGTGGCCGACGGGAAGATCTTCCCCGCTTGGCCGACGTTGACGACGAGGAAGAACAGCGGGATGAACAGCGTCGGCAGCAGCGCCTCCGGCGTCCGCCATGCCTCGCGCAGCGCGCGCTGTCCCAGCGCCCAGGCCTGGCTCATGCCGTCACCTCCTGCACGTCGCCCTCGACCCGGCCGCGCGTACGCCCGGTCGCGTCGAGGAACACGTCGTCGAGCGAGGGCTCGCTCGCCATGCCCGTGCGCTCGCGCAGCTCGGCCTTGAGCTGTCCCGGCGTGCCCTCGCGCACGATCAGGCCGTCGTCGATGATCGCCAGCCGCTCGCAGAGCGCGTCGGCCTCCTCGAGGTACTGCGTGGTGAGGAACACGGTGGTGCCGCGCTGGTTGATCCGCCGCACCTCGTCCCACACCGTCAGCCGACTCGACGGGTCAAGGCCCGTCGTGGGCTCGTCGAGGAAGAGGATCTCCGGCTCGTGCACGAGCGCGGAGGCGAGGTCGAGGCGGCGCTTCATCCCGCCGGAGTAGGTCTTGATCCGGCGGTCCGCCGCGTCCTCCAGCTCGACCAGCGCGAGCAGCGCCTCGGCGCGCGGGGCCGCGTCGCCCTGGGACAGGCCGAACAGCCGGCCCTGCAGGACGAGCAGCTCGCGACCGGTCTGGCGAGGGTCCAGCCCCGCCTCCTGGAGCGCCACGCCCATGCGGCGGCGTGCCGCGTCGGGCTCGCGGGCGACGTCGACGCCGGCCACGCGGGCGGTGCCCGAGGTGATCGACAGAAGCGTCGTGAGCATGCGGATCGTCGTCGACTTCCCGGCGCCGTTGGGCCCGAGGAAGCCGAAGATCTCGCCCGCCTGCACCTTCAGGTCGACGCCTCGGACCGCCTCGACGACGCCCGCCCGCCCGCCGTAGTGCTTGACCAGCCCCTCGGCCTGCACGGCCGCGCCTGCTGCTTCGTTCACGTCCTCTGCCTTTCCAAGCTGTGCGTTACGACCAGTAGACCGGGGCGGACGGCGGAACTCATCGCTGGCTGCGCCAGAGCACCAGCGCGAAGCCGAGCGTCCCGCGGCCGCCCGGGGCCAGCATGCGGTCGCGGGCGGCGGCGACCCAGCCCACCAGGTCCTCCACCCCGGCCGCGCCGGGGTGCTCGGCATCCGATGGCGTGGGAACGCCATCGATCATTATGTGTCCTGACCCACCAAGCGAGACCCTGGAGACGAGACCAATGGCGACCAACGTCAGCGAGCGCGAGGCCCGGGAAGTCGCCGAGGCCGCCCGCGAGACCGAATGGACCCGGCCGAGCTTCGGCAAGCAACTGTTCCTCGGCGACTTCCGGCTGGACCTGATCCACCCGCAGCCGCGGCTCGACGCCGCAGCGGTGCAGAAGGGCGAGGCGTTCCTGGCCCGGCTGCGCTCGTTCCTGGAGGAGCAGGTCGACCCGCTGGAGATCGAACGCGACGCCAAGATCCCCGATCGCGTGATCGACGGGCTCAAGGCGCTCGGCGCGCTCGGCATGAAGGTGCCCGAGGAGTACGGCGGGCTGGGCCTCTCGCAGGTCTACTACAACCGCGCGCTGGCGATCGCGGGCGTCTGGCACGCCTCGCTGTCCACGCTGCTCTCCGCCCACCAGTCGATCGGCGTCGCCGAGCCGCTGATGCTCTTCGGCTCGGAGGCGCAGAAGCGCGAGTGGCTCCCCCGCGTGACCAGCACGGACATCTCCGCGTTCCTGCTGACCGAGCCCGACGTGGGATCGGATCCGGCGCGGCTGGGCACGATCGCCGCCCCGGTCGAGGGCGGCTACGTCCTCAACGGGCGCAAGCTGTGGGCGACCAACGGCGCGATCGCCGACGTCGTGGTCGTGATGGCGCAGGTTCCCAAGGGCGACGGCCACAAGGGCGGCATCACCGCGTTCATCCTCCCCTACGACACCGAGGGCGTGACCGTCGAGCACCGCAACGCGTTCATGGGCCTTCGCGGGATCGAGAACTCGGTGACGACGCTCGAGGACGTCTTCATCCCCTCCGAGAACGTGATCGGGAAGGAGGGCATGGGCCTGAAGATCGCCCTCTCCACCCTCAACACCGGCCGGCTCGCGCTGCCCGCGATCTGCGTCGGGGTCGCCAAGTGGGCGACCAAGATCGCCCGCGAGTGGTCCACCGAGCGCGTCCAGTGGGGCGTGCCGGTCGGCGAGCACGACGCCGTCGCGCAGAAGATCGCCTTCCTGGCCGGCAGCGCGTTCGGTCTCGAGGCGATGCTCGACGTCGCCAGCCGCCTGGCCGACGACAAGAAGAACGACATCCGCATCGAGGCGGCGATCGCCAAGCTCTACGCCTCCGAGCTGGGCTGGAAGATCACCGACGAGCTGATGCAGATCCGCGGCGGCCGAGGCTATGAGACCGCCGAGTCGCTGAAGGCCCGCGGCGAGAAGCCGGTACCGGTCGAGGCGGCGCTGCGCGACATGCGCATCAACCGCATCTTCGAGGGCTCGACGGAGATCATGCACCTGCTGATCGCGCGCGAGGCCGTCGACCAGCACCTCGAGGTCGCGGGCGAGATCCTCGAGGGCGACGGTGACCTCAAGGCCAAGGCCAAGGTGGGCGTCCAGGCGGCGAAGTTCTACGCCCGCTGGCTGCCCCAGCTCGCCGTCGGCGAGGGCCAGAAGCCGCGTGCGTTCGACGAGTTCGGCGACCTCGCGGTGCACCTGCGCTTCGCCGAGCGCTCCTCGCGCAAGCTCGCGCGCTCGACGTTCTACGCGATGAGCCGCTGGCAGGCCAAGCTCGAGAAGCGCCAGGCGTTCCTCGGCCGCATCGTCGACATCGGGGCGGAGCTGTTCGCGATCGCCTCGGCGGTCGCCTACGCCGACACGCAGCGCCGCGAGCACCCGGAGCGCGGCGAGCAGGCTTTCGAGCTCGCCGACCTGTTCTGCAAGCAGGCGCACCGGCGCGTGGACGAGCTGTTCCGCGCGCTCTGGGCCAACGACGACGTCGAGAACTACGACGCCGCCCAGGGCGTGCTCGCCGGGCGCTACACGTGGCTCGAGGAGGGTGTCTCTGACCCGTCGGGCGACGGGCCCATGATCGCCGGCCAGCCCGCGGAGGTCGCCGGGCGCCAGGAGAGCTCGCGAGCGGCGACAGCCGAGCAGTCCAACGGCGCGCCGGCCGTCGCGGCCAAGGTCCAGTAGGGGCCAACAGCAACGGCGCATCGAGGAGTAGGACGGAACGCGCGGTTGGCGCCGGGTGTGGTCACGTGACGCCGATAGTTGGGGCCAGGTGACCACACCCCCGCAGTTGACGTTCGCCCGCTTCCCGGCCCTCCTCCTGCTGGTGGCCCTCGCAGGTCTTCACCAGCTCAAGGCGCGCCAGCGCCTCGTCGTCGTACAAGCGGTAGCCCGCTTCGGAGCGTTCCGGCGGCGGCACGGCGCCGCCGCCCGAGTAGAACCGGATGGTCCTGACCGACAGCCCGGTGATCCGGGCGAGCTCGCCGATGGAGTGCATGGGCCCATCCTGCAGGCTCCGGTCGGTGGAGGGTCAAGGGCTCTAGCCTCGACCCCCATGTCACGCGCCGCCGCCTATGCCCTCTACGCGCTGCTCGTGCTGATCTGGTCGAGCACCTGGGTCGCGATCAAGTTCGGCCTCGAGGACTCCCCCGCCCTGCTCGGCGCGGGAGTGCGCTTCACCGCCGCTGGGGTGCTGCTGCTCTCCTTCACCGCCGCGCGGACGCTCGCCTGGCGCTGACCCTTGGCCTGCTCCCCTTCGCTGCCACCTACGCGGCCGTCTACTGGGGCGAGCAGTACATCCCGTCCGGGCTGACCGCCGTGCTGTTCGGCGTGCTGCCGCTCTACACGGCGGTCCTGGCCGCGCTGGCGCTCGCCGACGAGCCGCTGCGGGCGCGCCTGCTCGCCGGGGTCGTGATCTCCATGAGCGGGCTCGCGCTCGCCTTCGCGGAGAGCCTGAAGCTGGGCGACAGCAACCTGGCGCTGGCGGGCGCGGTCGTCGTCGTGCTCTCGCCGCTGGGGTCGGCGGTCGGCAACGTGGCGATCAAGCTACGGGGTCGTGCGCTCGACGCCGTCGTGCTCAACGGCTGGGCGATGCTCGGCGGCGGCGCGGTGCTGCTGGCCGGTTCGGCGGCCACGGAGACCTGGGGCGATGCCCGCTGGACGCTGCAGGCGCTCGGGTCAATGGCCTATCTCGCTGTCGTCGGCTCGGCGGTCGCCTTCGTGGTCCTCACGATCCTGCTGCGCGAGCTCTCCGCGCAGTCCTCGTCGTTCATCGCGCTGTTGATCCCGTTCGGCGCCCTGATCTTCGGCTCCCTGCTCTACGACGAGGCGATCACGGGACGCGCTGTCGCGGGCGCGGCGCTCGTCGTGGCGGGGCTGCTGATCGCCCAGGCCCAACGGCGGCGTCCAGCCAACCTCGCGTCTGGTTGAGAGGGGCGGTCCAGCGGCCGATGCACACACCATGCCTCCCCATGCTGTAGGTGCCGCCCCTGTGCCGTCCGCCGTTGTCGTCCCCTACGGAGGTCGCAGCGACCTGCGCGACATCGCCCGCATCACCCGGCCCGACGGCAGGGGGCTCGTGGAGCGAATTCTCGTCGCCGCCAATGAGACGCTCGGCATGCAGCTCTCCTACATCAGCCAGTGGGAGAGCGACGAGCTCGTCTACCGGCGGCTCGAGCGCTCTGATCCGGATTTCCTGGCCGATGTCGAGGTGGGCGCGCGTGAGCCGCTCGACGAGAGCTTCTGCAAGCAGGCCTTCGACGGAGTGATGCCGTCACTCGTAGGGGACGCTCGCAACGACCCGCGAACCCGGGATTTCCTTCTCGACTACGACCCGGGGATCGGTGCGATCTGCACCGTGCCGCTGGTCTTCTCCGACGGCCGGGTGTGGGGATCGTTCTGCGTGATTCGCGGGGATGCCGACGGGCGTCTCGGCGAGCGCGACCTGGCGTTCATGCAGATCCTGGCCCAGCTCGTGGCCGACGACATCGAGCGCCGAGAACTCGAGGCCTGCAACGTCCGCTTCCAGATCGAGGCGAGTAGCGTGCTGGCACTGATTGCCGCGCTCGATGCTCGAGACAACTACTCAGCCGAGCACTCCGAGGCGCTCGTCGACCTCACCCAACGCGTGGCCTGCCGCCTCGGACTCGATCGGGAGCAGGCGTGTGAGGTCAAATGGATGGCGCTGCTCCACGACATCGGCAAGGTGGGGGTACCGGACGCCGTGCTCCACAAGACTGGACCTCTGGACGATTGCGAGTGGGTGCTCATGCGCCGTCATCCCGAGATCGGCGCACGGATCGTCTCCGAGGTCGAGGGCTTGAGTCACATGGCCCCGGCCATACTCGCCGATCACGAGCGCTGGGACGGGCAGGGGTATCCCCGTGGCCTCGCCGGCGAGGCCATCCCCCTCCCGAGCCGCATCACGTTCGCCTGCGACGCCTACCACGCGATGGTCTCCGATCGCCCTTACCGGGCGGCGATGAGTCATGAGGCCGCCGTCGGAGAGCTGCGGAACAACGCCGGGACGCAGTTCGACCCGCGGGTCGTGGACGCCCTGCTCAGCGCGCTGAGCGACCGTTGACCTTCGAGTACCTTGCCGCCCATGCCCGGCGACGACGCGGCCCTGCTGGCGCAGCTGGCCTACGTGACCCGCACGTCGCCGCTGTACCACCGGACCCTGGCCGACGCGCCGCGCGTACGCGGAACGCAGGACCTCTCGAGACTTCCGTTCCTCACCCCAAGGAGCGGCTCCGCGAGAGCCAGGAGCGCGACCCGCCCTTCGGAGAGCATCTGTGCGCGGCGCGCGACGAGCGCGTGCGCATCCACGTCACTTCGGGGACGACGGGCCAGCCGGTCGCCATCGGCCTGACCGTGAACGACCATGACGGCAACTCGCACATGGGCGCCGCGTTTCGCCATCGCCGGCGTTCGGGCCGAGCATACGATCGCCCACTGCCTCAACTACGCGCTCTACGCAGGCGGGATCGCCGGCCACATGGCGCTCGAGGCGAGCGGTGCGACGGTAGTGCCGGTCGGCGTCGGCCAGTCGCGGCGCCTGCTCGAGCTGATCCCCCCCTACCAATCGACGCGATCTTCGGCACGCTCTCCTTCCCCGCCTATCTCGCCCGCCGCGCCCAAGAGGCCGGCATCGAACCGCGGACGCTCGGCCTCAGGCGGATCGTCAGCGGTCAGACGCTCCGGGGAGCAGGCGAGCTCCCGAGAGGCCACCGCGGAGCAGTCCGAGGACGCGCCCGCGATCGCGGCCAAGGTGCAGTAGTCCGGCTCCTGGCGCTGCTGCTGATCGCCCTCGCGGGCGCCGGGTGCGGCGGGCGCGCGTCGGGGCGGGCGAGCCTGCCCCCGCCCGCCGCGCCCGCCCTGCCCGCGCCGGACAGCAGCCCGCTCCCCGGCACCCCGGAGGGGCTGGCGCCGGCGCTCGCGGACACGACGACGCGCCTGCGCGCCGCAATCGAGGACTGGACCGCGCACGGCGACCCATCCCAGGGTGGGCCGCCGCGGGCGGTCACGCTCCTGGCGCTCTATGAGCAGCGCATCTACCGGCGCCTCGCTCCCCATCCGGCCCTGGCGGAGCAGGTGCTCGCGCGGCTGCCGGGCGACGTGGTGAGCGAGGCGCGCGACACCGTGTTCGCCCGCCGCGCGCTGGCGGCGATCGCGCCCTCCGGGGGCCGCCGGCCGAAGCTCCGCACGGCCGCGGCGCAGCCCGCCGGCCGGCTGCGCGAGCACTACGCCCGCGCCGAGCGCCGCTTCGGCGTGCCCTGGCCGCTGCTCGCCGCTGTCAACTTCGTCGAATCGGACTTCGGCCGCCTGCGCAACGAGAGCACGGCGGGGGCTCGCGGGCCGATGCAGTTCATCCCCGCCACCTGGCGCGCCTACGGACTGGGCGGCGACATCGCCGACCCCCGCGACGCGATCCTCGGCGCGGCCAACTACCTGCACGCCAACGGCTCGCCGGGCAACGACGGGCGCGCGCTGCTGGCCTACAACCACTCACCGCCCTACGCGAGCGCCGTGCTGCGCTTCGCCTCGCGGATGCGCCGCGACCCGCGCGCGTTCTACGCCTACTACGCGTGGCAGGTCTACGTCCGCACGCCCCAGGGCGTGCGGCGGGTCACCGGGCCCTAAGAGCGGCGATCGCCCACTCCCAGTCGCCCGTCCGCGAGGGCACGGGCGGCCAGCCGTTGATCGTGGCGAGCAGCTGCCAGTAGCGCTCCGCGCGGGTGTCGGTGAACGTCGCCAGGCGGTCGGCCAGCTCGGCGCGAAAGGCGGGCTCGTCGGCGCGGCCCTCCACCTCGGCGAACGCGGCCGCGATCGAATCGATCACCGGCCGCGCCTCGGCCGACGCGGGATCGACGCCCGCGGCGCGCGCCGCGCCCGCCCGCTCGGTGACCACGGCAGCGGTCCGCCGGGGTCCTTCCGTTCCCGCCGGTCCGTCCTCGGAGCCGCGCTCGGCCATCGCGCGGATGCGCTGCCGGAAGGACTCGTCGCCGACGAGCTCGGCGAGCTCGATCCAGGCGTCGACCTGCTCGGGGCTCGGGTCCTCGGGGAGGTCGGGCCTCGCCGAGCGCATCATGGCCTCGAAGCCGGGCTCGACGTCGAGCCCGCCGAACACCTCGTCGAGGAAGTCCTCGACGATGCGCCGGCGCTCCTGCTCGGACAGCCTGGCAAGCCGGTTCATGGTCTCCATCTCCTTCGGGTCTGAGGCGCGCGCGGCGACCACGCGCAGGACGGCGCGGCGCTGGCGCAGCGTGCGGATGTGGGCGTCGAGCGCCTCGGCGTGGGCGCTCGCCACCTCGGTCACGCTGACCTCGCGGTCGAGCACTCGCCTGATCGTCGCCAGGTCGATGCCGAGGTCGCGCAGCGTGCGCACCAGCTCGAGGCGCGCGAGTGCGGCCTCGTCGTAGAGCCGGTAGCCCGCCTCGCTGCGCGCGGTCGGCGGGACGGCTCCGCAGTCGGAGTAGAACCGGATCGTCTTGACCGGTGGCCCGGTGGCCCGGGCGAGCTCGCCGATGGTGTGCATGCCTGACATCCTGCAGCCTCCCGCGGGGGGAGAGTCAAGGCCCCCTCGCTAGCCTCGAGCCTGTGAGCCGCGGCGCCGCCTACTCGCTCTACGCGCTGCTGGTGCTGATCTGGTCGAGCACGTGGGTGGCGATCAAGCTCGGGCTCGAGGACTCGCCCGCGCTGCTGGGCGCCGGGGTGCGCTTCGCCGTCGCGGGCGTGCTGCTGCTGCTCTTCGCCGCCGCGCGCCGCAGCTCGCTGCGCACCGACGCCCGGCTCGCCGCCTTCATGGCCGTGGCGCCGTTCGCACTCGCCTACGGCTGCGTCTACTGGGGCGAGCAGTACATCCCGTCGGGCCTCACCGCGGTCCTGTTCGGCGTGATGCCGCTCTACACCGCCGTGCTCGGCGCGCTGCTGCTCGCCGAGGAGCCGCTTCGCGCGCGCCTGGTGGCCGGCGTGGTCGTCTCGGTCGGCGGGCTCGCGCTCGCCTTCCAGGAGAGCCTCGCGCTCGGCGAGGGCGCCGCCGCGCTCGGTGGCGCGATCGCGGTCCTGCTCTCCCCGCTGGGCTCAGCGGCCGGCAACGTGGCGATCAAACGCCGCGGCCTGGCGCTCGACGTCGTCGTGCTCAACGGTTGGGCGATGCTCGGCGGCGGCGTGCTGCTGCTCGGGGCCTCAGCCGTCGCGGAGGACTGGGCGACGGCGCGCTGGAGCACGCAGGCGCTCGGCTCGATCGCCTACCTCGCGATCGTCGGCTCGGCCGTCGCGTTCGTGTCGCTGAACCTGCTGCTGCGCGAGATGTCCGCGCAGGCGACGTCGTTCATCGCGCTGCTGATCCCGTTCGGCGCGCTGGTCTTCGGCGCCGTCATCTACTCCGAGCCGATCACCGGGCGAGCGGTGGCCGGCGCTGGGCTGGTGGTTGCCGGGCTGCTCGTGGCGCAGGCACCGCGACGTCGCGTCCCGATCGCGGCGGCCGCGCGGCCCGCCGGTTAACGCAGAACGCGCGCCACGGCCACCTCGGTGGCCATGACGCGCGCGGGCGGGACTGCTTGGTGCTACGCGGTGTTGACCGTGATCTTGGCGACGCCGATCACGAGGCCCTCCTTCAGCGCCTTGACGCCGAAGGTGGTGTTGAGCAGGTCAGCAGCCTCGGACTTGAGCTTGACCGTGGTGCCGGCGAGCACGGCGGTGCCGTTGGTCTTGGCCTCAAGCGGCTTGAGCGTGCGGCCGTCGAGGAAGAACAGCGGGGCGCTCTTGGCGGCGACCTTGCCGTCGACCGTCACCTTGCCGGTGAGCACGGACTTGCCGGGATCGACGACGAAGTTGGTCAGCTTGACCTTCTTGCCACCGCCCGTGAGGCTCAGCCCGCTGCCGGAGTGGTCGATCGAGCCCTGGACGTACGGCGTGGTGCTGCCGGGCTTGAAGTACGTGACGTTGCCGCCGGTGATCGGGAAGGACGCCGTCCCGGACTTGCTGATGGAGGCGTTGCCGACCGGGGCCGGGGTGAGCTTCAGCGACTGCAGCGCGCTGACGAAGCCGGAGTCGAGGGCGACGGCGGTGCTGCGACCACTCAGCTGGTCGATCTTCGCGACCGGCTTGGGCGTCGAGGACTGCGACGACGACGACGTTCCACTATTCGAGCTGGAAGTAGTGCTCTTGCTGCTTGAACCACAGGCGGCGGCCCCAAGGGAGAGGGCGGCGACGGCGGCCAGGACTGCGGGGGTGCGGAGGCGCATCTGGCGTTCCTTTCGTTCGATTCTCAGTGCCCCTACTGCGAGGCCGGGAGCCGAACGGATGCCCGTCGCTGAACCTTGGCGCCCAAGTGGGGGCGGCGTGCGCTAGCGCCGCCGCCCCCATCACGCCGTTCGCTAGCGGCGCTGGCTGTCGTCCGTGCCCTCGATGTCGATCTGCTCCTTGGCGACCGACTCGGAGACCTGGTGCTCGTCCTGGACGACATCCTTGTCCAGGCGCACGCGCTCCTTCGGGACCACCTGCTTGTCGACCACGGGCTCCTCGGCGTGCAGCGTGACCTCGTGCTCCTCCTCGGTCAGCTCGCCGCCGCTCGTGGCCTCGCCGACGTTGGCGTCGGTGATCGGCTCGCGCTCGACGCGGACCTCCTCGCGCTGCACCGGCACCGTCGTCTGGACGTCCTCGGTGACGATGTACTTCTTCAGGCGCGCACGGCCCGTCTCGCGCTGGGTCTTGCCCACCGACAGCTCCTCCTCGGAGCGCGTCATCGCGTGGTCGGTCTCGGGGCCCGACGTGTCGCGCCCCACGGTCTCGCCGCGATCGCCGCCGGACACGACGCCCTCGCCGGCGGCGTCGTTGCCGTAGTCGGCGTCGTTGCCGTAGTCGAGGCTGTAGTGCGCATAGAGCTCGCGCTCCTCCTCGTGGGAAAGCTCACCGTCGGCCTCGACGCCGGGCGCGTCCTTGACGTGGGACTTCTCGTACGGGACCTGCAGGCCGCCGTCACCGGGCGTGGCCTCGGCCAGCGGAACGAACGTCCCCTTGCCGCCGAACATCCCGGTGTGCACGAGCGCCCACTCGGGCTGCTCGGTCTGGGCGTCGAGGTAGATGTCCTCGATCTTGCCGATCTTGTCGCCGTCGCGGTCGACGAGGTTCTGACCGCGGTACTCGAGTACTTCTTGCGTGCTGGCCATGGTGGCCTCCCTCTACTGGTTGATTGCTGGAATGGGCTAGAGCTGGCGCGGCGGGCGCGGGCGCGCGTCGGGTGCCGCCGGGTCGGCCGCCGTGGCCGCCGGCTCGGTGGTTCCGCCGTTGCCGGCCCGCTGCTGAGCCGCGTCCTTGGCCTTCTCGGCGTCGCGCTGGCCGCGCTGCTTGCCGGTCTCCATGTCGTCCTTGACCTGGTCCTTGTTCTCCTGGCCCTTCCGGTAGGCGTCGTTGAGCATGCGCGACGCCACGTCGCGGCCGCCGAGGCCGAAGGCAAGGGCCATCGCCAGGAACACGCCGCCGATCAGCGCGGCGTAGGTGATCGTCACGATCTCGGGAGCGATCTTGAGCTGGTTGAGGATCATGAACGTGGCGATCGCCATGATCAGGACGGGCACGACCGAGCCGACGACCTTGCCGGTCGGCGTGTCGCCCATGGTGCGCGCGACCAGGCCGCCCACGGCGGCGGCGATCACGCCGGCGACGAGGAAGATCAGGATCGCGGCGATCACGTTCGGCAGGTACGCGGCGATGGCGGCGACGAACGTGGTCAGCGCCGGGATGCCCAGCTGCGAGACGGCGATCGAGATCGCGCCGAGGAAGATGAACCAGAACGCGATCGAGCCGATCGTGGAGCTCGGCTTCGCGTCCGGTGCCACCTTGTTCACGTACGAGCCGGCAGTACCACGATGCAGGGCCCGGTCGACGCCGACGCGCTCCAGGACCTTGGTGATGATGCCCTTGACGACGCGGGCGATGATGTAGCCGATGAGAAGGATCAGCAGGAACCCGACCAGGCGCGGGACGAACGCGAAGAACGCGTTCAGGCCCTGCTGGATCGAGTCGCCGATCTTCACGGCGGAGTAGACGAGCATTGAGTGCCTCCAGAAGGCGGATGGGTGTTGACGCCAAGAGGCTCTCCCGCTGCCGTACGTCAAATAACTTGTAACTTTTTGAGCATGTCTGCGGTCGAACGTGTCGTGCGCCGAAACCCTGACCGCCAGCTTGTGCGCGCCAGCCTCAGAGGGGATATGCATGCCTTCGAGGAGCTCGTGGAACGCCACCGTGATGTGGTCGTGCGCGTGGCGGCGCGGACCGTCGGCGAGGACGAGGCCGAGGACGTCGCCCAGGACGCCTTTCTGCGGGCCTTCCACCGTCTCGACCAGTTCCGCGACGAGGCGGCGTTTCGCACATGGCTCCTGCAGATCACCCACAACACGGCGCTGAGCGCAGCGGGCTCGCGCGTTCCGGTCGAGCCACTCGACGGCGAGCCGGCCGGGGCGCCGCGCACCCCCGCCGACCAGCTCGAGAGCCGGGAGCGCGCACGACGGCTCGACGTCAAGCTCAAGGGCCTGAGCCCGGCGCACCGGATCGTGCTCGTCCTGCGCGACGTCGAGGGGCTCTCCTACGAGGAGATCGCGGACGTCACCGAGACACCGCTCGGGAGCGTGAAGGCGCGGCTGCACCGCGCCCGCGGAGAGCTGATCGAGCTGCTGCGCGCGAACACCTACGACTGGGACCTGCCCGCGTGAGCGACGAGACCGCCGAGCCCCCGTTGACGCCGGCGGAGCTGCGCGTGCGCGCGCTGCTCGAGGGCATGCGCGAGGCGCCTGCTCCGGGAGCCTCGCTGCTGCCCGCGCGCGTGGCGCTGACGGCGCGCTGGCAGCGCTCCACCCGGCGTGTGCTGCTCGGCCTCGCGACGACCGTAGAGGCGATGGCCGGCGGCATGGCGTCGCTCGCGGGACGGAGGCGGCGGCGATGAACATCCTCAACCGCGCCGGGGAGACGCTGGGCGGCTACCTGCCGCGCCTCGGCGGTGCGCTGCTGCTGCTGCTGCTCGTCGGGCTCCTGGTCGTGGCGCTGCTGCGACGGGCGGTCGTGAAGCTCCTGCAGGCGGCTGGGGTCGACGAGCTCGGCGAGCGCTGGGGCGTGAGCGACGTGCTCGAGCGCTTCAGCCTGTCGCGGTCGCTCGCGGTGGTGACCGGGACGGTGCTGCGCATCGGCCTCACCGTCGTCGTGATCTTCGCGGCCCTCTCGCTGCTCGGGCTGGAGTTCCTCTCGCGCTCGCTCAACGAGGGGATCCTGTTCCTGCCGCGCGTGTTCGCGGCGCTCGCGCTGCTGCTCGTGGGCGTGGTCCTCGGCGAGCTGGTCAAGAAGCAGGTCGACCGCCTGGCCGGGCAGATGGACCTCCCGGGCCCGCTTGGGCGGGCTGTCGGCGGCGGCGGTGCTCGCGGTCTTCGCGGTGACCGCGCTCGCCCAGCTGGGGATCCCCACCCAGGTCCTGCTCCTGCTGGTGGCGATCCTGCTCGCGGCCGTCGCGCTGACGCTGGCGCTGGCGTTCGGAATCGGCGGCCGCGACCTGGCGCGCGAGGTCAGCGCGCGGCGCTACGTCGAGCGCTGCTTCGACGTGGGCGACGAGATCACGGTCAACGGCACCCGCGGCACTGTGACGGCCGTCGAGGCGACCGGCACCGTGCTCGACACGGGCCAGGGCGAGCGCGTGCGCGTGCCCAACTCCCAGCTCGTGGCAAGCGCCGTCACCCTGCACGGCTGAGCGCTCGCCTCAGCCCAGGTCGACGACGACCTTGACGTCGTCCTCGCCCTTGGTCAGCGCGTCCTCGAAGCGCTCGAGCGGGACGCGGCGGGTGATGAGGCGCTCGAGCCAGCCGCGGTCGGCGCGCCCGAGCGCCTGCACTGCCGCCTCGTAGTGGCGGCGGTTGGCGTTGACCGAGCCGAAGACCACGTCGTTCTCGAGCACCATCGAGCGGTTGAGCGCGCCGACGTCGACGTCCAGCGTGCGCCCCGCAGACGATACCCCGGTCAGGCAGACGATCCCCCCGGCCGCGTTCTTGGTGATGGCATCCATTACCAGCGGGCCCGCGCCGGTCGCCTCGATCACAAGGTCGACCGCGCCCGCCTCCGCGATCCCATCGTGGTGGTAGGTCGCACCCAGCGCGCGCACCAGCTCGGGCTTGAGGCCGCGCTGCGCGCGATCGAGCACGTGGACCTCGAGGCCCCGCTGGACGCCGAGCAGCGCGGCCAGCAGGCCGATCGGGCCCGCGCCGGTCACGAGCACGCTGCGAGGCTCGAAGCAGGCGCGCGCCCCGATGCGCTCGATCTGCTCCCACGCCTTGGCCACGACGCTGGCCGGCTCGACAAGCATCCCCACGGTCTCGAGCCCGGCGTCCAGGCGGACCGCGAAGTCGGCCTCGACGCGCCAGCGCTCGGAGCCGTAGCCGTGTCGCTCCTTGATGCCCCGCTCGGTATAGCGGCCGTTGCGGCAGAAGTCCCACTCCCCGCGCGCGCAGCAGACGCACGGCTCGGGGTCGGGGCGCCTGACGATCCCGACCACGAGGTCGCCCGCCCCCAGCCCGCTCCCCTCCGGGGCGTCGCTGACGCGCCCGAGCGACTCGTGCCCGAGGATCAGCCGGTCGCTGCCGGGCGGCGCCCATCCGTACTCGCCGCCGACGATCTCGCCGTCAGTTCCGCAGATCCCCAGGGCCAGGCCGTCGACGAGGACGTCGCCCTCGTGCTCGGAGGGCTCGGGGACCTCCTCGAGTCGGGCCGAGCCCTGCTCGCCGGGAGCCACGGTGATCGCGCGCATCTGTTGCCTGTACCCGCAGGCGCCGATACTCGTCCGATGACCCGCGTCGCGCTCAGCGTCCTGCTCACCCTCGCCCTCGCCGCCCCCGCGGCGGCTTCTCCCCTGCCCCACGCGGCGCGCTGCCCGATCTTCCCGCGCGAGAACGCCTTCAACCAGCGCGTCGACGCGGCCCCGGTCGCCGCGGACTCCGCGCGCATCGTCGCCTCGATCGGACCCGAGCAGGGCCTGCACGCCGACTTCGGCTCGGGCACCTATGCGGGCGGCCCGATCGGCATTCCCTACGACGTGGTCTCGCGGCGCACCCCGCGCTCGCGCGTGGGCTTCGACTACGCCGGCGAGTCCGACCGCGTCGGCTACCCGATCCCGCGCGGCGTCCACATCGAGGGCGGCGCCGGCGCCGGCGGCGACCGCCACGCGCTGCTGGTCGACCGCGACGCCTGCCGGCTGTATGAGCTCTACGCGCTGCAGCGCCGCGACGGGCGCTGGCACGCGGGCTCTGGCGCCACGTGGCGGCTGCGCTCGGACCGGTTGCGCCCGCGCGGCTGGACGTCGGCCGACGCCGCCGGCCTGCCGATCCTCCCGGGTCTGGCCCGCTACGACGAGGTGCGCCGCGGGCGCATCGACCATGCCCTGCGCTTCACGGTCTCGCGCACGCGCAACGCGTTCGTCTTCCCGGCGCGGCACTTCGCCTCCTCGCTGAGCGACCCCGCGCTGCCGCGGATGGGCGAGCGGCTGCGGCTGAAGGCGAGCTTCGACCTCTCGCGCCTGCCGCGCCAGGCGCGCGTCGTGGCGCAGGCGCTCAAGACCTACGGGATGCTCGTGGCCGACAACGGCTCGGACTGGTTCGTCAGCGGCGCGCCGTCGCCGGGCTGGGACAACGACGCGCTGCACGCGCTCGGCGCGATCACCGGGGCGGACTTCGAGGTGGTCGATCGGGGGTAGAGGGCCTCGCGTGCGCTGGCAGCGAGGACAGGGAGGCCCGGTCGAGGACCGCCGCGGGATGCCGGGCGGCCGCGCGGCGCTGCCGGTCGGCGACGACCGCATCCAGGCCGAGACCCAGGGCCGGATCGCCCCGGAGACCTTCACCCACGGCACCGCCGCCCAGCGCACGGCGTGGTTTCGCAAGGGCTTCGACAGCGGCAGCGCCAACGACTGCGACACGTTCTCGGGCGACATCTGACCCTACGGGGGGTCCGGCCGGTCCTCTATAAGCAGGGGCATGGAAGGCGGCCGCCGCGTCATCGAGGGCTGGAGGAGCGGGAGCGAGCGCGATCGCCTCCTGCAGGTCATCCAGCCCGGGCTGATCGGCCTCATCGACGGCACGATCTCGACGCTGGCGCCGATCTTCGCGTCGGCCTACGTCGCGGGCTCGCGGGCCGCGCTGCTGGTGGGGATCGCCGCGGCGCTGGGCGCCGCGATCAGCATGGGCATGTCGGAGGGGCTCTCCGACGACGGCGCGCTCACCGGGCGGGGCAACGCGCTGCCGCGCGGGCTCATCACCGGCGGCGCCACGTTCATCGGCGGCACGCTGCACGCGCTCCCGTTCCTCATCCACAACCTGCACACGGCGCTGAGAGTCGCCTACGTCGTCGTCTCGATCGAGCTCATCGTCATCGCCCTGGTGCGCAAGCGCTACCTGCGCGTCTCGCTCACCAGCTCGCTGTTCCAGATCACCCTGGGCGGCGCCGTGGTCGCCGCCGTGGGCGTGATCGTCGGCCACGCCTGAGCGCCCGCATGTACGAAAGGTGAACTCCGGGTGGACGCTCGGCGAATCGCCGCTAGCCTCTGGCGCGAGGAGCAGCAACCGCCAGGACGGCGACCGAGATCCCGACCCTGGAGGAGACCCATGGCAGCCGAACGGCTGTCGGCCCTCGACGCGTCGTTTCTGACGCTCGAGGGGCCTAACGCGCACATGCACGTCGGCTGGATGGCCACCTTTGCGCCGCCCGAGCACGGGCCGCGTCCGGACTTCGACGCGCTCTTCAGCCATGTCAGCGGGCGCCTGCACCGGGCGCCGCGCTTCCGCCAGCGCCTGGCGCCCGACGCGCTGGGCCTGCACAGCCCGCTGTGGGTGGACGACGAGGGCTTCGACCCGGCCGAGCACATCCACCGCTCCGCCGCCGAGGACATCCGTCAGCTCGCCGACGCCGTGATGTCCGAGCCACTGGACCGCGACCGGCCGCTGTGGGAGTTCTGGATCGCCGACCGCCTCGCCGACGGGCGCCTCGGGCTGGTCGGCAAGGCGCACCACTGCATGGTCGACGGCATCGCCGCCGTCGAGCTCGGCAGCCTGCTGCTCGACTTCGAGCCCGAGCCGCCGGCTGCCGAGCCCGACGGCCGCTGGCTCCCCGCCCCCGTCCCGGGCGGCGTTGAGCTGCTCGCCCGCGGCGCGCTCGACCTCACGCGCCAGCAGCTCGGGCTGCTCAAGCTGCCGCTCATGCTTGCGCGCAAGCCGCTCGCGCTGCCCGCCTTCGGGTGGCGCGCCATGCGCAGCGTGGCTGCCACCGCGCTCCCGGTCGCGCCGTCGAGCCCGCTCAACGACGCCGGGTCCTCGCGCCGGCACCTCGCGACGCTGCGCCGACCGCTCGCCGACCTGCGCCGCATTCGCAAGGCCCGCGGCTCGACGGTCAACGACGTCGTCCTGGCCGCCGTTGCCGGGGCGCTGCGCCGCCACGCCGAGCGCCGCGGCGAGGCGCCGGTCGACCTCAAGTCGATGGTGCCGGTGAACGTCCGCGCCGACGACGCCGGCGCGCTGGGCAACCGCATCTCGTTCCTGTTCGTCGAGCTGCCGGTCTCGCTCGCGGACCCGACGGCGCGGCTGATGACGGTCAACCACGCGATGGCGAAGGGCAAGAAGGCGGGGCGCCACGAGGACGCCGACGCGGCGCTGAAGGTGATCGCCCACGCGCCCAAGCCGGTGCAGAAGGCGGCGGCGCACGCGCTGGCCAGCCCGCGCGCCTACAACCTCGTGGTCTCGAACATCCCCGGGCCGCGGCTGCCGATGTACCTGCGCGGCTGCCGGCTGCTCGACGCGTTCCCCGTCGTCCCGCTCTCCAACCGCCACGCGCTGTCGGTGGGCATGACGACGATCGGCGAGCAGGCCTGCTTCGGGCTCTACGCTGACCCTGAGACGCTGCCCGACGCCGACGCGCTGGCCGGCGACCTCGACGCGGCGATCGACGAGCTGCTCGCCACCCTCGACACCCCCAGGGAGACCCTGCCATGGCCGCCACGACCTTCGGGATCGGGGATCGCGTCCCCGCCTTCTCGCTCCCCGACACCGACGGGCTAGAGCACGCCGCCCCACTCGAAGATGCTCCTCCCGCGACGGTGATCGTCGTGACCTGCAACCACTGCCCGTACGTGATCGCCTGGATCCCGCGCCTGCGCCGGGTCGCCGAGGAGTACGCCGAGCGCGACGTTCGCTTCCTCGCGCTCAACGCCAACGACGCGACCCACTACCCAGCGGACTCGCTCGATCGCATGAAGGCCTTCGTACACGACCGGGCCTGGCCGATCCCGTATCTGCACGACGAGAGCCAGGACGTGGCGCGCGCCCTCGGCGCCGAGGTCACCCCGCACGTCTTCGTGCTCGACGGCGAGCAGCGCCTCGTCTACCGCGGGGCCCCCGACTCCGACCACCAGGACGAGAGCCAGGACGCGGCGTGGCTGCGCGCGGCCCTCGACGGCGTGCTCGCCGGCGAGCAGCTCGCCGACCCCGAGACGCGGGCCCGCGGCTGCTCGGTGAAGTGGCGCGCATAGCCCCTGGACCAGTAGGCCATTGGGAAGCGGGCGAACTGCGAGTACCCTGATCGGCCGTGGGAGACGGCGACCGCCACCCGACACCGCACGAGCGGCGAGCCAACGACAGCGCGGAGTCGCTCGCTGGCGAGTGGCGCCGGCTCTCGCGGGCCGCCACGCTCGTGGCCGTGCTGACCAGCCCGATCCTGTTCGTGCTCCTACGCGTGAACCTGGGGTGGAACATCCTCGCCGCGCTGGCGGGGACGATCGCGGGCATTGCGATCTTCCGCGGCGCGATCGACGTCGTCGCGCACCGCTTCATCCCGATGCCGACCCTCTACGGCGCCGACGCCGAGCTCAAGGCGGAGGACGTCGTCTCGCGGCGGCGGCTCTGGTACTGGCGCAAGAAGTTCCGAAACGTCTGGCGGCTCGTGGTGCTCGGTGTCGTGCTCATCGGTGCCGCGATGGCCTACAACAGCTTCTCGGGCGGCGACGGCTCGTTCTCGGGAGGCCTGGCCGCGATCGGGTCGCTGTTCTCGGCCTTCGGCCCGGTGCTGCTCGGCTACCTGCCGATCATCTTCATCCTCTTCTTCGCGAACTTCCTGATCATGTTCGGCCCGCTGCTGCTGCTCGGCGCCGGGCAGATCAAGGGCTACGAGCCCGGCGACGCGGACTGGGGCGTGAAGATGGCCGACGTCCGCGGGCAGGCCGAGGCCAAGGAGGAGATCACGCGCGTGGTCTCGCTGTGGCAGTCCGGCGAGGAGTTCGAGAAGGCCGGCGGCAAGCGTGAGCGTGGCGTGCTGTTCCTCGGCGCCCCCGGCACCGGCAAGACGATGCTCTCCAAGGGCATCGCGACCTCCTTCAACTGCCCGTTCGTCTCCATCCCGGGCTCTGGCTTCGCGCAGACGTTCATCGGGATGGACGCGGTGCTCGTGCGCTTCCTCGCCTTCAAGGCCAAGCGCCTGGCGAAGAAGTGGGGCGGCCAGTGCATCGTCTTCATCGACGAGATCGACGCGGTCGGCATGCGCCGGCAGGCACTGGGCTCCGGCTTCCAGCCGCTCGAGTCGACCACGATCCACGACCGCCTGTTCTTCGGCTCAAACGGCGCGCTGACCTGGGACGGTGACCTCGTGCTCGAGAACGCCGCCTGGCGCGAGCGCATGTTCCAGATGCGCGCCGAGCCGCGCGGGCGCGTCTATCCGCCGGTGGTGGACAAGATCGCCGGAGCAGTCCGGGACATGATGATGCCGGGCATGATGGGCGGCGGCGGAGGCCTCGCGCTCCAGCAGCTGCTCGTCGTCATGGACGGCATCGACGACCCGCCGCTGATGAAGCGCCTGCGCACGAAGCGGATCAACACCTGGCTCGACGCCCTGTACTTCGTCCCGCGCAAGCTCGGCGGGCGCTCGCTGCGGGTCAAGCCGCCCAAGCCCAACCCGGAGCAGATCTACTTCATCGGGGCCTGCAACGTGGACCTCTCCGCGCTCGACCCCGCGCTCACCCGCCCCGGCCGGATGGGGCGCCACATCTACTTCCGGACGCCCACGTGGGAGGACCGGCGCGACGTCTTCGACCTCTACCTCGGAAAGGTCGCGCACGCCCCGGGGCTCGACGAGCCCGAGCGCCGCGACGAGCTCGCCCGCATCACCAACGGCTACTCGCCCGCGATGATCGATCAGGTCTGCTCGATGGCGCTGACCTACGCGCACTCCGCCGGGCGTGAGTTCTTCGAGCGCGAGGACCTCGTCGACGCCATGACCACGGTCGAGGCGGGCGTGGCGATCGGCCAGCCCTACCCGAAGCACGAGGAGCGCGCGACGGCGATCCACGAGGCCGGCCACGCCGTCTGCGGCCACCTGTTCATGGAGAACCGCATGTCGACGCGGCTGTCGATCCGCAAGCGCGGCTCCTCGGGCGGCCACCACCAGGTGATGGAGATCGAGGACCGCTTCGGGCACTGGCGCTCCGAGCAGGTCGGCAACCTGATCTGGGGCCTCGGCGCGATGGCCGCCGAGCACGTCTTCTACGGACAGAACACGACCGGGGTCGGCGGCGACGTCGGCTCGGTCACCCACCAGGCCGCGCTGATGGTCGGCATGCACGCGATGGCTCCCGCCCCCGTCGACCTCTCCGACCGCATCGCCGACAAGGAGCGCTGCAGGGAGGAAGAGGACCGCGTGCGCGAGCGCTTCGAGCGCCTCGGCTCCCAGATCATGCACCGCTCCGGCGGCGGCCTGATGGACGGCAACCCGTTCGCGGCGACGCTCGGCGACTCCGACAAGCGCCAGATGGTCGCCGGCCTGCTCGGCCAGGCATTCGTCGTCGCCTACGCCACGGTGAAGCGCAACCGCGAGGGCACCGACTACGTCGCGAGCCGGCTGATCTCCGAGGGCGAGCTCTACGGCGACGACGTCATGCGCCTGCTCGAGGACGCCCGCCTGGAGAAGCCCGAGATTGACGTGCTTGACGAGGACTCATGGCCCGTGATCTGATCCCCCCGCCCTCGCCTGCCGGGCGCCCGGGCACGTCCGCGGACGCCGAGCGCCAGCGCTCGCGCGAGCGCGAGGAGGCCAGCGCGCGCCAGAAGGGCGGCCTCTGGCACCGCTCGGCCGAGGCCGAGGCCACCGAGCTGCAGCCCGCCGCGGCGCTGGCCGGCGACGACGCGGGACTCGCGGGATCCGCACCGGCCGAGACCGCCCCGCGCGCGGAGACCCCTTCCCCCTACCGCTCGCGCTTCGGGCTCGTCCTCGGCGCGCTGATCGGCATCGCGATCGCCGCCGGCGCGATCGGCGCGGCGCTCTACGTCGGGGCGAGCGGCAACGGGGCGCCCGTGGGCTGGTCCGCGTGGAAGCCCTCCTCGGACAAGGGCGTCGGCGCGGCCAAGCAGATCGCCGACCACGTGGGAACGAAGTACCGGCTCAAGGACGGCAACCAGCTGGTCGGAGTGCAGGCGGGACCGCTCGAGGTCTTCAACGTGCCACTCGAGGTCGCCATGCGCACCGCGCCGCAGGGCGGCAACATCAAGTTCATCCAGGGCAACGGGCTGCTCTACACGCTCAACGGCCTCGGCCCCAAGGGCTCCATTCAGGGCGGCAAGCCCTCAGAGGAGCGCCACCTGCTGCTGCGCCGCGAGGCGCTCGAGCTCGCGCTCTACACCTTCCGCTACGTCAAGAACGTCGACCTCGTGGTCGCGCTGCTGCCCCCGCCGCCCCCGAAGAAGACCAAGGCGACCGCGACCGCGACCGCGACCGCAGCCGCGGCCGCGGACACCCCCACCCAGGCCCTCTTCTACCGGCCGGGCGACCTCCAGCCCCAGCTCGAGATCCCGCTCGGCGCCACCATCCCCCGCGTCACCCCGCGCCCGGAGACGATCCCCGGGACCGAGGCACGCCGCATCGACGCGCTGACCCGAGGCAACCTGTTCGCCGCGTCCTTCCAGCAGAGCCAGGATCAGAAGGCGTTCCTGGTGCTGGACCGCATCACGGGCTGATTCAGGCCCGACGAGCCTGCGATCAGCCCTACGGGCTGGGTTGGTCAGCTCCCCGCAGCGTCAGCTCTCGTCCATCGCCGCAACGACGCGGGCGAGGTTGTCCTCCCAGATCTCCTTCGGCGTCGGCGGCAGGACGTCGTTCCAGATCTCGGCGAAGCTGCTGCGCAGCTGGCCGAGGCCCGCCGGGCGCGCGATGAACCACCAGTGCAGATGCTCGGCGCCCTCGCCCCAGCGGCCGATGTGCACGCGGGCGATCTCGCCGACCGCGAGCACCGCGCGCTCGACTCGCCCGAGCATGACCCCGAGCTCGCGCGCGAGGTCGTCGGGGAGGTCGGCCGGGCCGGCGTAGTGGTCGCGCGGCTCGAGCAGCACGATCACCGGAAGGCCGCCCGGCTCGAGGGCGAGCAGGCGCCAGCGCTCGTCGCTCCAGAGATAATCGCTGTCGGGGCTGGTGCACGCCTGGCAGTCGACGCCGCCGGTGCCGGCGATGACCGGCTCGGGCTCCGGAGGCCGGAGCGTCCGTGGGCGCAGCTCGCCTTCGAACGGCCAGCTGTCCCAGTCCTCCACCGGAGGCATCTGAAGCGCGTTCACGGCCCGGCGATAGAGCTCGTCTGCGTCCTCGGGCACGAGGCGATCGTACCGGGGCTAGGGTGATCGCCATGCGGTGGCCGGCGGCCTTCTACGCGCAGCTGGCGGGCACGTCCTGCGCCTTGTGTGAGGAGGGCCGACCTGAGGCGACCGAGCACGGCGTGCGGTTCTTCGCCGGTGACTGTCCGACGCCTACCTCGTGCGCGCCGACATCCAGCGCGGTCTGTCGGTGGTTGTGTGGCGCGGGCGCCACGTCGTCGAGCCGACCGAGCTCACCGATGCGGAAGCCGCGGCATACGGCCGCGAGGTGCTTCGAGTCGCTCGCGCACTCCAGGCCGTGCTTCAGCCGATCAAGCTCAACTACGACGTCCTGGGCAACTCCTCCCCGCACCTGCACACGCACATCGTCCCGCGCTACGCCGAGGACCCGCGCCCTGGCTGGCCCTTCCCGTTCCCGGATCCCGATCCGCAGGCCATGCCGGAGGACCGTCTGCTGCGCGACGCCGAGGCGTTGCGCGCCGCGATGGCCTGAGCGCTCTCGCCGAGCTGATCGTCGGCTCAGGCCGCGTCGCGGCGGTTCTCAAGCGCGTCGAGGAGGAGGTCGAGGCCGAACTCGAAGGCGGTCGCGAAGTCGTAGCCGACCTCGGCGACGTGTCCGGCGACGACCTCGGCCAGGTAGGGGAACGCCTCCGCGAGGGCGGCGGACTGCTCCTCTTCGGCGGCCTCGGCGAACTGCCTCGCCTGCTCCTGCACGACCTCCGCGCTCTCCTCGGCGTCATCGAAGGGCACGCTCTTCTCCTGGAGGGCGAAGCCGTAGATGTAGGCGTCGAGGACGGAGTAGGCCTGGATGGTCAGCTCGATCGGGAAGCCTCCTTCCCGGAGACAGCCAAGGACCGCGTTGTGCAGCCGCAGACTGGCCGGGCCCGGCGAGCGGCGCGACTCCATCAGCCCGACGGCCCAGCGGTGACGGTTGAGCACCTCACGGGTTGACACGGCCCGCCGCCGCATCGCGGTCTTCCACTCGATGCCGGTCGGCGGAAGCTCGATCTCGCCGAAGACGATGTCGACCATCCCGTCCAGGAGCTGCTCCTTGTTGGGGACGTGGTGGTAGAGCGACATCGCGCCGGCGCCGAGCTCGTCGGCGAGCCTGCGCATCGACAGCGAGTCGATCCCGTCGCGCACCGCGAGCGCCACTGCGGCCTCCAGGACCCGCTCCCGGCTGAGCCGTGCTCGCGGCTCGGTGGCTGACTTCGGGTTGGCCATCGGTGGTTCGGTTTACCCCCCGTTGCGGATCGTACGCCATACGAGTAGTGTAGCTCGTACAGCGTACGAAGTACTACGAAGGAGGCCCCAGATGGAGTCCCGGACCGCAGGAACATCGGACAGGAAGCTCGCACTCATCGCAGGCGTGCTCTTCGTGCTCACCTTCGTGACGTCCATCGGAGCCGTGATCCTCTACGGGCCCGTCCACGACCATCCCAACTACATCACCGGCGCCGGCGCCGACACGCGCGTGCTCCTGGGCGCCTTCCTGGAGATGCTGCTCATCGTCGCGAACATCGGCACGGCCATCGCGCTGTTCCCGATCCTCAAGCGGCAAAACGAGGCGCTCGCTCTCGGCTACGTCACGGCCCGTCTCGTCGAGTCCGGCTTCATCGCCGTCGGCATCCTCAGCGTCGTTTCAGTCGTGACGTTGCGCCAGGACGCTGCGGGCGGGGATGCCGGCTCGCTCCTCGCGGTCGGCCAGTCGCTGATAGCGATCAAGGATTGGACGTTCCTGCTCGGCCCCGGCTTCATCGTCGGCATCGGGAACGGGATGATGCTCGGCTACCTGATGTACCGCTCCGGCCTGGTGCCGCGGCGCATGGCCATGCTCGGGCTCATCGGCGGACCGCTGATCTGCGTGTCGGGGATAGCCGTCATGTTCGGCGCCTTCGAGGCCGGCTCCATCTGGCAGGGCCTCGCGACGGTTCCGGAGTTCGTGTGGGAGCTGTCGCTCGGCGTCTACCTGACCGTCAAGGGCCTCAAGAAGGCCTCGAGCTCCCACGAGACGGGCTCCCTGACGCCGGCGCTGGCCGCCGCGTAGCGGCGAATCGCGCTACTCGACGAGGGCGGCGAGCCGCTCGAGCGACTCCCGCCAGCCGACCTCGTTGTCGGCGGGCGGGACGCCCTCGGGCAGTCCCTCGTGCAACGCGACCAGCTCGGTCGCCCGTCTCGAACTCGTCTGCCTCGACGACCAACTCGTTCGGTACGGGCCTGACGAACCGCCCGCGGTAGGTGTCGGTGCGGCCGTGAGTCTTACCCGCGCGTCGTAGGTCAGCGAGATCCCCAGCGTGCCGCCCTCGGTGGCGTCGAACTCGTGGACCTCGCACGTCATCCCGGCCGGGACCTTCCAGCGCACAATGGCCTCGGGGTCGAGCAGCGCGTCGTAGACGCGCTCGCGCGGTGCAGCGATGAACCGGCTCATCCGCGTCGAGGCCACGGTCCACGCTACCGAGCCCACCGTCCTGCCGAGAGATCGCATAGCGATGCCTATCCAGGACAGCTGCCGTGGGTTTTTGCTCCAATCTCCCCGAGGGAGCGCGCTCACTCGTCCGCGACATGCCGATGAGCTACGCGCGCTCGCCTCACCGGCGAGCGGTGGGCGGCATCCCCTCCCGCTCGCCTGCGGCGTGTGTACCGCTCAGCGAGCTCGCTGAGGAGAAATGCCGCGAGACCGCAGCCGATCGCCGCCAGAGCTCTGAGCGCCACGCCGTCGAACAGCGAGAAGAGGCTCAGCGTGAGGCCCGCGGAGGTAGCGACTCGCGCCCGGCGCGAATCCGCTCGACGTGCCTTCGAGCCGCGCGTCAGGTAGTCGTCCGGATCCTTCGAGGGCCACGGCATCGTCATGCCCCGCCCCTCATCCCCGCGACTCGTACCCCGCACACCGGACCACCGGCAGGCGCGGGTACTTCGGGTAGCGCTCAGGCTCGGTCTTGGAGCGCTCGCAGAGCGAGTAGCTCGGGCCGCGCGTGGTTTCCACGAGCTTCTGGTGCACACAGGACCCGCACAGGCCCACGGGCGGCCCGCCCGCCATCTAGAACGGCCGGTGGCCGAGCTGGGCGAGCTCCTCGTGGTGGCGGGTCACCTGCTGCTTGACCGGGTCGGCGTCGCTGCGGTTGTGGACGAGGCCCCACATCGCGTCGGCCGCGTACTCGGCGGACTCCGGGGTCGCGCGCGCGCGCATGGTGTCGACCAGGGCCAGCTCGAGGCGCTCGATCTTCGCCTCGGCCGTGCCCTCGCCCAGCGCCGGGAACGGGACGCCGCGCAGGTGCTCGTCCCAGGCGCCCTTGACCATGGCGAAGCGGTTGCGCAGTGCGATCGCGTCGGACATCGCGGCGCGAGTGTTGCAGATGGGCGGGGTCGTATCGTGTGGTTGCGTGCGCACCTTCTTTCGACTGCTCGGCTTCCTGCGGCCCTACCGCGCGGGGGCCATCTGGTCGGTGGTGCTGTCGGGCGTCGCCATGGTCGGCACCGCGGCGCTGCCGTGGCTGATCGGCCGCGCGATCGACGACGTCGACCGCCATGACCGCGGCGGCCTGAAGCTGCTGTGCGCGGGCGTGATCGGCGCCGGGCTGCTGCGTCTGAGCTTCTCGGTCGCGCGGCGGATCATCTCCGGGCGCGTCTCGCTCGCCGTCGAGTACGACCTGCGCAACGGCCTCTACGGGCACCTGCAGGCGCTCGAGCTCGGGTTCTTCGACCGCCAGCAGACCGGGCAGCTGATGTCGCGGGCGACGGTCGACCTGCAGTCGATCCGCTTCTTCCTCGGCTACGGCCTCGTCTGGATCACCTCGAGCGCCCTGACCATCACCTTCGCCGCCGTGGCGATGTTCGCCAAGGACCCGGCGCTGGCCGCACTGTCGCTGGCGCCGGTGCCGTTCGTGGTCGCCGTCGCGTTCCGCTACGGGCGCCGCTCGCGGCCCGCGCTGCAGGAGGTCCAGCAGCGGATCGCCGAGCTCACCGCCGAGGCGGAGGAGAACGTCTCGGGCGTGCGCGTGGTCAAGTCTTTCGCGGCCGAGCCGCGCCAGCTCCTGCGCTTCCGTGGCGCGGTGCGCAGGGTGTTCGACCAGGCGATGTTCTCCAACCGGCTGAGCGCGTTCTACCAGCCGTTCATCGGCTTCCTGCCGAACCTCGGGCTCGCGGTGATCCTGATCGTGGGCGGGCGCCGCGTGATCGACGGCGGCCTGACCAAGGGCGACTTCGCGGCCTTCTACACCTATCTGCTGATGCTGATCTCGCCGATGCGCTCGCTCGGCATCGCGCTCGGGTTCGCCCAGCGCGCCACCGCATCGGGGGTGCGGCTGTTCGAGCTGCTCGACCGCGCGCCGCAGCTGTCCTCCCCGCCGGACGCGCGGCCGCTGCCCGCGGGCAACGGGCGCGTCGAGCTGCGCCGGGTGTCCTTCGCCTATACCACGTCGACTTCGTCTTCCTCTGGCACAGGCGAGGACGGCCCGCCGGTGCTCGAGGGCATCGACCTCGACGTGGAGGGCGGCACGACGGTCGCGCTCGTCGGCGGGACGGGCTCGGGCAAGTCAACCCTCGTCGGCCTGCTCAGCCGCCAGTACGACGTCACCGCGGGCAGCGTGCGCATCGACGGCGCCGACGTGCGCGAGCTCGAGCTCGGCTCGCTGCGCCACGAGATCGGCGTGGTCACCGACGACCCGTTCCTGTTCAGCGCGAGCGTCCACGACAACATCGCCTACGGCCGCCCCGACGCGACCCGCGAGGAGGTGCAGCGCGCCGCGGAGCGCGCGCAGGCGGCCGGGTTCATCGGTGAGCTGCCCGACGGCTACGAGACCGTGGTCGGCGAGCGCGGGCTCACGCTCTCGGGCGGCCAGCGCCAGCGGCTCGCGATCGCGCGCGCGCTGCTCACCGACCCGCGCATCCTCGTGCTCGACGACGCCACCTCGTCGGTCGACGCCACGACCGAGCAGGCGATCAAGCTGGCGCTGCGCGAGGCGATGCGCGGGCGCACCACCTTCGTGATCGCACACCGCCTCTCGACGATCGCGCTCGCCGACGACATCGTCGTGCTCGAGGGCGGGCACGTCGCCGCGCGCGGAACGCACGAGGAGCTGCTCCAGGACTCAGAGCTCTACGCCGAGATCGCCGCCAAGGGCCTGCCCGACCAGGTCTTCCTCAACCGCAACCCGATCGAGAAGGTCGCAGGCCTGTGAGCTCTGCCGTTCACGGCCTCGAGGACTTCCGGCGCCGCCTGCGCGCCACCGGTGGGCGCCGGCGCAAGCTGCGCGGACTGCTCGAGCTGCTGCGCCCCTACCGCGCGCGCGTCATCCTCGCCTTCGTCGCGCTGCTGCTCGCGACCGCGGCCGCGCTCGCGCCGCCTCCGCTGGCCAAGCTCGCGATCGACCAGGGCATCACCCCGAAGGACACCGGCACGCTGAACCTCGTCGTCATCGGCTTCGTGATCAGCGCGCTCGTCTACTGGGGTGCGTCCTACGCGCAGACCTACCTCGTCGGCTGGGTCGGCCAGCGCGCGCTGCAGGACCTGCGCATCCAGCTCTTCGCCCACCTGCAGACGCTGTCGGTCGGCTTCTACTCCAAGCGCTCGGCGGGGGCGATCATCTCGCGCCTGACCAACGACGTGCAGGCGCTCGACCAGCTCGTCTCCGACGGCGTGGTCACGCTGTTCGGCGGGACGCTTACGCTGCTGGGCACGGCGGGGATCCTGCTCTGGCTCGACGTCCGGCTCGCGCTGCTGACCTTCCTCATCTTCCCGGTGCTGGGCGTCGCCTCGTTCGTGTTCCGGATCGTCTCGGCCGACGCCTACCGGCTCACGCGCGAGAAGCTCGCCGCGATCACCGGCTATCTGCAGGAGTCGCTCTCGGGGATCCGCGTGGTGCGCGCGTTCGCGCAGGAGCGGCGCCACAAGGACCGCTTCGCGGCGCTCAACGAGGAGAACCGCAAGGCGAACATGACGACGGTCTACCTCAACGGGGCCTACTTCCCAGGGGTCGAGCTGCTGTCAGCGGTCGCGACCGCGGGCATCCTGCTCTTCGGCGGCATCCAGGCCATCAAGGGCGACGTGACGGCCGGCGTGCTGGTCGCGTTCGTCGCCGCGCTGAACAACTTCTTCGACCCGATCCAGCAGCTCTCCCAGCTCTACACGACCTACCAGGCCGGGATGGCGGCGCTCGACAAGATCTTCGAGCTGCTCGACGAGGAGCCCGACCTCGAGGAGCGCGCTGACGCGCTCGTGCTCCCGCGCCTGCGCGGCGAGATCGAGTTCGAGGACGTCACCTTCCTCTACGGCGCCGACGCGGACGGCGCGGTCGCGCTGGCCGACGTGAACATCCGCATCCCGCCGGGGCAGACCGTGGCGCTGGTGGGCCCGACCGGCGCGGGCAAGTCGACCTTCGCGAAGCTCGTCGCGCGCTTCTACGACCCCTCTTGGGGCCAGATCCTGGTCGACGGCCATGACCTGCGCGAGGTCAGTGCGTCCTCCCTGCGCTCCCAGATGGGGATCGTCCCCCAGGAGGCGTTCCTGTTCAGCGGCACGATCGGCGACAACATCGCCTTCGGGCGGCTCGACGCCACGCGCGAGGAGATCGAGGCCGCCGCGCGGGCCGTCGGCGCCGACGAGTTCATCGATGCGCTTGAGCACGGCTACGACACCGAGACCGGCGAGCGCGGCGCCCAGCTCTCCGCCGGCCAGCGCCAGCTGATCGCCTTCGCCCGCGCGCTGATCGCCGATCCGCGCATCCTCGTGCTCGACGAGGCGACCTCGAACGTCGACGTCCACACCGAGAGCCGCATCGAGGACGGCCTGCGGCGCCTGCTGGGCGGGCGCACCGCGATCGTGATCGCCCACCGCCTGTCGACGATCCAGCGCGCCGGGCGGATCCTCGTGCTCGACCACGGCCGCATCGTCGAGCAAGGCACCCACGAGGAGCTGCTCGCCGCCGAGGGGGCCTACTGGAAGCTCTACCGCGACTGGGCGGAGCAGGCCGCGGCCTGAGCGCTCAGGAAGCGTTCATGGGCGGCGGCGTAGCGTCGCGTCCATGCGAAACGCCCTCCTCGCCCTCACGCTGCTCGGCGGTGCCTGCCTGCTCGCGGCCTGTGGCGTGAGCTCGAGCCCGGTCGGTGCGGCGAACGCTGCCAGCCCGGGCCGCACGTTCCTCATCATCGGCGAGAACACCAGCGCCAGCCAGATCACGGCGGCCCACGCCCCCTACCTGGTCAAGCGGCTCAAGCCGCGGGCTGCGTGGCTGACGGACTACCGCTCCTTCCCGAAGTCCAGCTCGCTCGGGCAGTACATCGCGATGACCTCGGGCCAGTACACGAAGTGCGAGGCCAACAACGACCTCCCCGACGGCTGCCACCAGCGGATCGATAACGTCTTCGAGCAGCTGCAGCGCAGCGGCCGGACGTGGTTCGAGTTCAACGAGAGCGCCGCCAACCCCTGCGACATCGTCGACCACGGCGCCGCCTGGTCGAAGAACATCTACTCCGCGCACCACAACCCGGCGCTCTACTACCTCGGCCTGCACGGCAAGGGCTACGACGAGGCGATCGCGCCCGCGGCCCCGTGCCGCGAGCACAACCTGGCGATGGGCACGACCGCCCCGAACGACACGCGCACGATGGACGCGGCGCTGCGCAGAGGGAAGCTCGGCGCGCTGAACGTGATCCTCCCCAACGACTGCGAGAACGGGCACGACCCGTGTGCCACCAAGGATCCCGTGCGCCAGTTCGACCGCTTCCTCGCCCGCGAGGTCCCCAAGATCCAGGCCTCCCCCGCCTACGGCTCGGACAGCACGATCCTGATCACGTGGGACGAGGGCGCGGACAAGCCGCTGAACCCCGCCAACCCGCTGCTGCTCGCCCTCGGCTCCAAGGTGAAGACCGGTGTCGTGAGCGGCGGCTCCTACGACCACTACTCGCTGCTGCGCACGATGGAGGAGCAGCTCGGGCTCCCGCTCCTCGCCCACGCGAGGACCGCGCAGCCCCTCCCGATCTACCGCTGAGCGCTCGGACCCTCGATACACTTCCGGCCGTCTTGCGGGGTCGTCTAATGGTAAGACGCGGCCCTCTGGAGGCCGTTATCGGGGTTCGAGTCCCTGCCCCGCAGTCACAGTCCGGCCGATAGCCGCAACCTCCGGCGTGCTCGCGTGTTGAGAGCTGGTTAGGACGGGGATCCTGGCTCTGGGCGGCCGAACCCGGCCGCGCTACGTTGGCCTCCGAAGGGATTCTGGATGCAAGACATCAGCCTCGGTTCAGTTCAGCTCCTCGACGCCGACCCCGACCTCGCTCGCGGGCTGGACGCGCCGCGCGCCCGCGAGGCCGCGCAGCGGCTCTACGCCCGGGCGGTCGACATCCCCCGCGGGCGCTGGGAGCCGCAGCGCTCGCTGCGGGGCGGCAGCGTCCCGATCGGGCTGCTGGTGCTGGAGGGGCTGCTGGTCCGTGAGGCGACGGTCGGCTCGCACCCTTGCGCCGAGCTGCTCGGCCCCGGCGACGTGATGCGCGCCTGGGACGACGAGGAGTCCGAGGAGCTGCTGCCCCGCAGCGTCGACTGGAGCGCCGCGACGCCCGCGCGAATCGCGATCGTCGACCAGGCGCTCGCGGTGCGGCTCGCTCAGTGGCCCGAGGTCTTCGCGACGCTGATGGACCGTGCCGCCCGGCGCGCCGAGCGGCTGGTGGTCATGCAGGCGATCGCGCACCTCACCCGCGTCGACGAGCGGCTGCTCGCCCTGCTCTGGGTGCTCGCCGAGCGCTGGGGCCGAGTCGTCCCCGGCGGCGTGCTGGTCTCCGTGCGGCTCCCCCATCGCACGCTCGCCGCCATGGTCGGCGCCCGCCGCCCCTCGGTCACCACCGCGCTCGGCCAGCTCATGGCCCGCGGGGAGATCACCCGCCGTCCCGACGGCGGGTGGGTGCTGCGAGGCCAGCCGCCCACCGGCGAGCGCATCGCCGGCGGGGACTACGCGGCGATCCCGCTGCGCCGCAGCCCGATCGGCGCGTAGGGCTCCGCTCACCCTCCCGCGATTAGCCTGCGCGCCTCGTCGAGGTCCTCGGGACGCCCGACGCTGAGCGCCGCGACGACGTGGCCCTCGCTGCCGTAGAAGATCGAGAACTCGCCGGCCTCGACGGAGCCGCGTAGCTCCTCCTGGTCCCAGCTCGCGGCCGGGCCCACGTACTCGAGCGTGCACCAGTCGGCGAGATCGGCCCAGAAGTAGGGCACCTCGTCGTAGGGCCGCCCCTCTCCGAGCATCGACCGCGCCGCCGCGCGGCCCTGCGAGCGCGCGACCTCGAAGTGCTCGACGCGAAGCCGGCGCCCGTGCAGCACCGAGTCGTACTCGCAGACGTCCCCGGCGGCCCAGACGCCGGGCGCCGAGGTCGCCAGCGAGGCGTCGCAGCGCACGCCGCCGGTCTCCCCCAGCTCGAGCCCGGCGGCGCGGGCGAGCATCACGTCGGGCTGCGCGCCCGTGCCCATCACGACCATATCGGCGTCGAGCTCGCGCCCGCCCTCGGTCACCACGCGGCCGACCCGCTCGTCCCCCTCGAAGCGCGCCAGGCCGTCGGAGGTCACGCACTCGACCCCGTGGGCGGCGAGCACGCCCGCGAAGTAGGCGCCCGCCGTGGCGCCGAAGCCGCTCGACAGCGGCGCCGCCTCCTGCATCACGAGCGTGCACTGCTTTCCGAGCTCGGTGAGCGAGGCGGCGACCTCGCACGCGATGTAGGAGCCGCCGATCAGTACGACGCGCTCGGCCTGCGCGGCGTCGGCGCGGATCGCGTCGGCGTTGCCCAGCGCGCGCAGGTAGTGGATCCCCTCGAGCTCGGCGCCGGGCACGCGCAGGCGCCGGACGTTGGCGCCGGTGGCGAGCAGCAGCGAGCCGTAGCCGACCTCCTCCTTGGTGGAGAGCCTGGCCGTCCGCGCGTCCGTGTCGAGCTTCATGACGCTCGTGCGCGTGAGCAGCTCGATCCGCTGCGCCGCCCAGAAGTCCGGCGGCTGCAGCAGCGCGTCCTCGCGGCTTGACTCCCCGCGCAGGTAGCCCTTGGAGGCCGGCGGGCGCTCGTAGGGGGCGTCGGGCTCGCGCCCCACGAGCAGGATCGACGCGGCGCCATCGCTCGCGCGCAGCTCCTCGGCGCAGGCAGCCCCCGCCGCGCCCCCGCCGACGATCAGGTGGTCGACGCGGCGCTCAGCCACGCCCGTCGGAGTCGACCACGAACTGGCCTGTGATCGCCTCCTCCAGCCCCGGGTCGAGCACGATCAGCACCTCGTCACCGGCCTCGACGACCGTGTCGGCCGTGGGGACGAAGCCGCTGCCGTTGCGCAGCACGGAGATCACGAGCGAGCCCTCGGGCATCTCGAGCTCTACGACCGGGCGCCCCGCAGCCGGCGCCTTGTCGGAGACGACGAGCTCGATGATCTCCAGGCGCTCTTCGGGCAGGTCGAGCAGGTGCACCAGCCCGTAGCGCGGCACCTCGTGCTCGATCAGGCGCAGGATCAGGTCGGTTGCCGACACCGCGGGTTGGATGCCCAGGAGCTTGAAGTGCTCGAGGTTCCGGGGGTTGTTCACGCGGGCGATGATCCGCTCGCAGAGGTACTTCTCCTTGGCGACCTGGCAGATCAGGAGGTTGTCCTCGTCGTCACCGGTGACCGCCACCACGAGCCCGGCGCGCTGGATGCCGGCGCGCTCGAGCACCCACAGCTCGGTCGCGTCGCCGTACTGCACCGCGTGCTCGAGCTCCTGCTCGACGTTCAGGTAGCGGCGGCGCTCCTGCTCGATGACCGTGACCTCGTTGCCGCGCTCGATCAGCTCCCGCGCGAGGTTCCAGCCGACCTTTCCCGCGCCGGCGATGATGACGTAGAGCCCGGCCACCTACTGGTCCTGGAACGCGGCTACGGTCAGCTGGTCGATCGCGATCTGGGTCGGGCAGATCGTCTGCAGCCCCTGCTCGGCGTACCACGCCGCACGCCGCGGGTCGAGCACGCGGGCGATCACCCTGGGCACGTCGAAGCGGCGCTGGGCGATCTGGGAGACCACGAGGTTGGTGTTGTCGCCGTTGGTGGAGGCGATGAAGACGTCGGCGTCCTCGATGCCGGCCCCGACCAGCGCGTCGGTCTCGAGCGCCGTGCCGATCGTGAAGCGCCCGCCGGCCTCCTCCCAGCCCTGGCCGAGCTCGACGTCGAGGCGCTCGTGCGACAACGGGTCCTCGTCCAGGACGGACACGTCATGCCCGGCACGAAGCGCCGCCGTAGCCACGGAGGAGCCCACCCGCCCGGATCCCACCACGAGCACGAACATTCGGCGTGATGCTAGCCGGGCAGGAGGTCTGCCGCCGCCGGGTCGGAGATCCCGCTGTCGCCGTCGGCGCCGGGCGGGCGCGTCGGATCCTCCGCGGGGCGCCCGACCGGCGTCGGGTGCGGCGCGTCGCGCAGGCCGGTCGCGGGCGGCGCGGTCAAGATGACGCGGCAGGGCGCCTTGGTCACCACGTAGCGCGTCGTCTCGCCCACGAACGTGTCGTAGAGGCCCCGCTTGCCGCCCAGCAGCGGGCCGCCGCGCATCCGCGTCGGCTCCTCAGCGGCCAGCACGATCGCCTCCACCCCGCGGCGCCTGGCCTCGTGCACGATCCCCTCGCCCGCGCGGCGCGCGCGCACCGTCGCGGTCGCGACCTCCACCCCTTGGTACTCCTCGCCCACCGCCTTGGCGCGCGCGAGCGCCGCGCGGCCGCGCCTGAGCTCCTGCTCGGAGATCCTCGAGTCGAGCGGGAGCGCCATCGGGATCTCGAAGACCCAGATCGCCTCGATGACCGCGCCGCCCTCCCCGGCGTCGTCGTTCTCCTCGCCCGCCAGGCGCCCGGCCGTCTGCATGATGTCGTCGTCCAGCGGCGAGCCGAGCACCGGCACCAGGATCGAGCCGAACTCCGTCTGGCGCTGCCCGCGAGTGCGCAGAGCCTGCTCGGAGATCGTGACGCGGCGGAAGACCGGCTTGTCCTCCGAGGTCCGGTAGACGAGGTAGAGCGCGAGGCCGAAGGCCATCCACCCCAGGCCGACCCAGCGCGCACCTGTGTGCAGCACCAGCAGCGACGCGAAGGCGCCCGCGGAGACCAGCGCGCCGAGCACCGCCGTCAGCGGCAGCTCGGCCCGGCCGACGCGCACGTTCAGCGGGATCTTGAACGGGCGATCGCGATCGGGCTCGCGCCAGCGCAGCCGGCAGACCGCGACGTGGACGATCGTGAACGACAGCGTCGCCCCGAAGGCGTAGAGGCCGGTGAGGAACTCGAGGTCAGCCGTGATGACCAGCACCGCCGCGAGCAGCGCGCCGATCACGATGACCACCACCGGCGTCGCGCGCTGCGGGTGCAGGCGGCCGATCGCCGATGGGATCTGGCGGTTGAGCGCGAGCGAGTAGCCCAGGCGCGAGAGCCCCAGCATCGCCGAGTTGCAGGCGATCACGAGGATCAGCAGCGCCGAGGCCCCGACCAGGACGCGCAGGGCCCCGCGCAGCGCAGGCTCGTGGAAGGCCTGGACGATGCCGAGCATCGGTGCCTGGATGAAGTTGCCCGACGCGGTGTCCAGCCCGGTCCGGAACGGCAGCACGCTGACCGCAATCAGCGCGATCCCGACGTAGGGCACGAAGGCGGCGAACAGGCGCACGCTGATCAGGCGCTTCAGCCCGCGGCGCCCGATCGCCACCTCTCCGGCCAGCCCGGAGGAGGCGTCGACCCCCGCGTAGGTTGCGAGCGTCGCCGTGAACGCGAACAGCAGGTCGCGCGCGGGCGGCGTGCCGGCGACGCGCGCCGGGTGCAGGAGGACGTCGGGCTCGAGCAGGAGCAGCAGCCCGAAGATCACGATCGCCGACTGCAGCACGAGGTCGGCGAGCACGATCAGCGACGCCGTCTCGTAGCGGCGCCGCCCGGCGCCGCGCAGGTTCAGGTAGGCGACGAGCCCGATCACCGAGAACGCGCACAGCAGCTCGGGCACGCCGTCCTGGAGCACCGGCACGAACACCGCGGCGTAGTCCGACGCCGCGAACGCCGTGATGGCGATCAGCAGGATGTAGTCGAGCATGATCGCCCAGCCAGCGACGAAGCTCCAGAGCTCGTTGAAGGCGTAGCGGGCGATGACCGTCGCGCCGCCGCGCTCCTGGTGCAGCGAGGCTCCCTCCACGTAGGAGAGCACGAGCAGCAGGAAGAACACCGCGGAGGCGAGGTAGACGATCCAGGTGAACCCGAGCGCCTTCTGCGCGACGATCCCGAGCAGGAAGTAGATCGACGCGGCGACGAAGCCCTGGACGATCCCGAACAGCGCCGGCGAGCCGAGCCCGCGCTTGAGACCGGCCGGGGTGACGATCTCAAAGCGCGGCGGCCGGCGCCCCGCCCGCTCCCCCGGCTTCACGGGCGGCGCTGGACCCACAGCCTGCCTCCCCCGGCGGCGATGAACAAGACCCCGAGCACGATGCCCAGCGCGATCGGGCCGCCGCCGCCCGAGAGCGTGACGACGATCATCGCGATGCCGATCAGGACCATCAGGCTCGACATCACCGCGGTGATGGGGTTCACGCCGGCACCGCCGCTCTGGCCGCCGCGACGGCCGCGCCGGCGCCGGGGTCCGGGGTGGACTCGATGATCACGCGGCAGGGCCGGTCGGCCAGCACGGTCTCGAGCGTCTTGCCGAACAGAGACCCGCCGTCGATCCGCCGCGGCAGCGGCATAACCACGGCCGCGGCGCGCATGTCGACGGCCTCCTGGATGATCCGGCGCCCCGCCTGGCCGCCGCGCACGCGCTCGACGTGGCCGGAGACCCGCCGGCCGCCGGCCACCTTGGCCTCCTCGATGATCGTCGCCGCGGCGGCCTCGAGGTCTGGCAACGGGGCGTCGATCTCCATCGAGTTCGGGACGGTGATGGTGACCAGCACGTGGATCCCCCGGCGCTTGCGGGCGGCGAGCTTGGCCGCGGTGGCCAGCGCCTGGGCGTCGTAGCCACCGACGTCGAAGTGCACGAGCACCGAGTCGTACTCGGCCTCGTGGTCAACCACCGGCTCGGCGATCGCGACCTTGTGGGTGGAGGTGAGGTCGAGCCCCTGGCGGCGGCGGTAGAGCAGGTAGACGACCATGCCCAGGACGAGCCAGCCCGTGCCGGCGATCGCGACGACCGGGTGCAGCGCGGTCACGACCACGAACGCGCTGCCGGTGCCCAGGCCGCCGACGACCGCGAAGACCGGCAGGTCGTAGCTGCCGATGCGCACGTTGCCGGGGCCGCGATAGGCGCGCTCGCGGTCGGGCTCCTTGGCCCTGAGGCGCAGCACGGACAGGTGCGCGATCGTGAACGACAGCATTGCGCCGAAGGCGTACATGTTGCCGAGGAACTCCGCCTTGCCCGGCAGCAGGGTGATGACGGCGACGCCGCCGAAGATCAGGATCCCGATCCACGGCGTGCGAAAGCGCGGGTGCAGCGTGCGCAGCCCGTCGGGGACCTGGCGGTGGATCCCCATCGAGTAGACGAGCCGCGAGACGCCGATGATCCCCGCGTTGGTGGCGATGAAGAGGATCGTCGCCGCGAGCAGGCCGACGTAGAGCTCGCCCGCGCCCTGGAGCGGGCCGAGGTGGATCTGCTTGACCACCCCGAGGATCGGGTCGCCCGCATAGCCGCCCTGTTCGGTGGTCAGCCCGAGCAGCGTCTGGTACTTGCCGTCGGCGTTGCGCGTGACCGGCAGCGCCGACAGCGCGACCACCGGCAGCGTGAAGTAGATGGCGAAGACGGCGATCCGCACCCGGTTGATGGCGATCGGGATCGTCCTGCGCTCGTCCTTGGCCTCCTCGGCCATGTTCGAGATGGTCTCGATGCCGGTGTAGGCGATCATCCCGATCGGGATCGCGAGGATGAAGTTCTTCCAGGTGGGGGCGATCCCGAGCACGACGTTGTCGACCAGCGTGCTCGGCGAGAGCACGAGCACGACGCCGATCAGCACGAGCAGCACCTGCGTGAGGAAGTCCACGACCGCGAGCAGGATGTTCAGCCCCGCGGACTCCTTGACCCCGACGACGTTGACCGCGCTCAGCAGCACGATCACCCCGGCGCCGAACACGATGTCGGCCGGCGCCGAACGCAGCGGCTCCCAGAACAGCCCCCCGAGGTAGTGCGGGACGAAGTACGCCGAGATGGCGACCGTGATCACGTAGTTGAGCATCTGGCCCCACGCCGCGAAGAACGACCAGAACTCGTTGAACGCCCGCCGCGCGAAGCTCGAGGAGCCGCCGGCCTCCGGGTACATCGTGGTCGCCTCGGCGTAGGTGGCCGCCGTACAGAAGAAGAAGATGCCTGTGATCACGAAGACGATCGGCGTCAGGCCGAGCGCGAACGACGCCACCAGGCCCAGCGCGTAGTAGATCGAGGACCCGACGTTGCCGTAGGCGGTCGCGAACAGGGCGTTGGCCCCCAGAACCCGTTCCAGGCCTTCAAGTTGGCGTCGTGCCATGTCCTAGCGAGCGATTGTAGGTCCGGGGCGGTCGGAGGCGCCGCTCCGGGCGCCCGCGCGCCTACCGGCGCACGCCGACCGCGTCCAGCGCCACGCCCCGCTCCCCCGCGCGCAGCACCAGTCGATGCGCCCGCCGCGGGCTCAGCCGGACGCGCAGGAGTGCCGGCCGGTGCAGGCCGGCTCCGCGGGTCCGCACGGCGAAGCGGCGCCCGTCGAGCACGACGGTGATCCTCCGGGGCGCATGCGAGCGCGCGAGGAAGACCGCGACGGCGCGGCCCCGGAAGCGCAGCGAAGCCGTTGCGCCAGGGCGGCGCGCGAGCGCGACCGTGCGGCCGAACGCGCCGCGGCGGCGCTTCGCCCTCACCCAGCCGCGGCCGTAGCGGATGGCGCGGCTCGTCTGGTCGATCGGCACCACGGTCACCGCCCCGGCCGGGCGGCTGCGGTTGCCCGCGGCGTCGGTGGCGGTCACGCGGAACTCGAGCGTCTGGCCGCGGCGGCCGCGGTAGCGCAGCGAGGTGGCGCGGGTGGCGCCGCGCAGCGTGCGCCAGGCGCCGTGTGCTCGCCGGGCCTGGACGGCGTAGGTGATCGGCGACTGGTCGCGGCCGCGCCAGCGCACGCGCACGCGGGCGCTCGACGGGCCGTAGCGCGGGGCGCTTACGCGCACCACCGGCGCGACCGCGTCGTGCGCCGGCGGTGAGCCGGCGCCGCTCTGGCCGCCCGCGCCCGGCGGCTTCGCCGGTGGCGCCACCGGCGTCGGGCCGAGCGCGACGCCCTCGCGCGAGATGCGCGCCGGCCGCCCCCAGTTGCCATTGTCGTCGCGGTAGACGACGGCGAGCTCGGCGAGCGCGGAAGACGCCGGGACGCTCCGCGACCCTGCGTCGCCCGCGCTGCCGCTCGCGGCCTCGTCGACCAGCACCGTGCCGTCGGCGGCGCCGTCGATCGGGGCGTCGGAGGTGAGGATGCGATAGCGCGAGGGCGTCCCGCACTGCCAGTCGTCGCCGGGCACCGTCCAGCTCAGCTTCAGCTGGTCGCCCTTCTGCAACGCGAGGCCGGCGGGGACCGCCGGCGGGCGGCTGTCGGTGCCCTGGGCGCCCGAGGACCACTCGTCGTGGCGCGAGGTCCACCACTGGTCGTTGGTGGCGCACACCGGCCGGTCGGTCTTCCACACGAACGCGTTGCCCTCGCGGGTCATCACCTCGACGTCGAGCTTGTTGTCGCCGTCGACGTCGCCGATCGCCGGCACCGCGAAGTTCCAGCCGCCGGTGAACTTCGGGAAGCCCGCGCCCTCCTGCCCCGTGGCGTTGAGGTCGCGCAGCAGGTAGAGCCCGGTCCCGACCAGCAGCTCGTAGCCGGGGGCGTCGGAGACATCGGCCACCGCGGGGCTTGAGAGCAGCTGGTAGTCCTCGACCGCCTGCGGATACGCGGGCAGCGAGGCGCCGGTGGCGCCGTTCCAGCCCTGCACGACATGGTTGTAAGGGAGGTTCTGGCCGACGGCGACGCCGAGGTTCACGAGGCCGTTGAGGGTCAGGCCGCCCTTGAACACCTCGAGGCCGGGCAGGCCGTCGAGGTCGGCCACGATCGGGTTCTCGAACAGGTTCAGCACGCGACCGCGGTCGACGGTCTCGCCCGTCTGGGGCGAGGAGTCAAAGGTCGTGCGCTGCGTGCCGTCGCCGTCGTAGGACTTCACGTCGCCGGAGGTGAGGTTGCCGATCACCTCGAGCTTGGGATCGGAGTCGAGGTTGCCGAGCACGTGGTCGACCCCGGGGCCGACGAGCGGCAGCGCGTCCGGGACGAGGCCGGTGGGCTTGACCGGCCAGCCCGGCAGGACGTGGCCGGTCGCGTCGACCGCGTAGGTGCGCCCGGAGCCGCCGACCTCGCCCGCCAGCTGGTTCTGAAGGCCGGCGGTCAGCAGCCCCGGGAGGTCCTGCGGGCCGCTCGGCGGCGAGGCCGGGTCGAACTCCTGGGTCGGCGTCACGATCTCCGGGCGCGAGTCGCCCGCGATGTCGCCGACCGCGGGCGTGGTGATGATCTCCGCCCCGACCAGCGACGGGTCGCGCAGCTTGACCGGGAAGCCCGTCAGCGGATGGCCGGCGCCGTCCCAGCCGTAGAGGTGCTGGTCCAGCGACCCGATCACGATCTCCAGCGCGCCATCGCCCTGCAGGTCGCCGAGCGCCGGCGAGGCGATGAAGCCGCGCTTGACGTGGTTCGCGCGTGTGCGGTCCTGCGGCCTGGAGAAGCTCGGGTCGATGCGTACGGGGAACCCGGGAACGACGGAGCCGTCCATGTTCCACGCGTAGACGTGCTCGCCCGCGGAGTCGACGATCTCGGGCTTGAGGTCACCGTCGATGTCCCCGATCGCCGGCGTGCGCAGCGACTCACGCGGCGCTTCCACGCGGCCGAACGCGGGCGCCGCCGGATGCACCGCCGCCAGGCGCTGGGTCAGCACGGGCTGGCCGCCGTTGAACGCCTGCAGCGGCGAGCCGTCGCGCCCGAAGACGCGCAGCGCGCCGCTGGAGTCGGCAAGCACGACGTCAAGGCGGTTGTCGCCGTCCACATCCCAGAGCCGCTGGGAGGCCTCGCCGCCGGTGCCCAGCCGGCGCAGCCAGCCGTCTATCAGCGTCGTGTCGTGGTAGGCGAAGAGCACCTTGCGGTCCTCGCCCTCGTTGCCGTCCGCGTCGGTGACGCGCACGCGCACGGTGAAAGCCGGCTCGTTCGGGTCCGTGTCGCCCGGGCCCTTCTGCGGCGCGGTCGGGTCGCCGGTGGCGCCGCCGCCGGGGCGCGCGTCGAGGGCGGCGCGGACGGCCTTGAGGTCGATCGTGCCCAGCGACCCGTCGATGGCCGAGCCCGAGGCCTGGGAGCCGCCGACATCGCGAAACTCGCTCTCCTTCGGCTCCGCCCCCGGCGCCCACTGCAGGCGATAGGTGAACGGGCCGGTGCGCGCAGACAGACGGCCGCCGATCGAGACGCTGTCGCCGCGCTCGAGCGGGAAGGGCGAGAACCAGTCGGGCGAGGTGATCAGCGCCTGCGGCGGGATCCTGCCCTGCGCGATCCGCTCGAGCGCCAGCCCGAGGTCGGGTTTGCCGTAGCCGAAGTGCTGGTCCCAGCCGGGCTGCGCGGGGTCGGCGAGCCCCACCCCCTGCGTGTTCTCTGCCACGACGTCCTCCGCGGTCATCGTGAACAGCTGCTTGATCTCGTTGGGCTGGAGGGTGAAGCCCTTCTGCAGCCCGTAGGACGCGATCAGCCCGGCCGCGCCCGAGGCCTGCCCCGTCGCGGCCGAGCCCGTCACCGCGGGCATCACGATGTGCGCGTGGCCGCCGTACTGCGTCGTGCCGGAGTTGCGAAACCAGGTGCTGACCGGCGCGTTGGTGCCGAGGCCGATCCCGCCGAGGAAGTTGCCGACCTCGGCGCCGCTGTCGGAGCCGACGCCCTGGACGTCGGCGACGGTCCCCTGGACCATCATCGCCTCGTCGTAGGTCGTGGGCCAGTTGTGGTCGGCGGTGTTGAGGTCTGAAGAGACGACCGTGAAGAAGACGCCGCGGCGGTAGGCGTCGCTCATCGCCGCGCGGGCGAAGCTCGGGTTGACGAGGCCGCCGAGCGCCGCCTCGACGACCTTTACCCCGTTGTCGGCAGCGTAGGTGCTGGCCAGCCCGAAGTTGTTGGTGTCGGGGACGAACGTGTCCCACACGCGCAGGGGCACGATCATGCAGCGCGGGCAGACGCCGGTGCCGTCCTGGCCGTCGTCGGTCTGCTGCCCGGCCTCCTTGGCGCGGCCGGTGCCGTGGTTCGATGCCGATGAGTAGCTGGAGGCGTCGTAGGGGTCGTTGTCGTCGTCGAAGAAGTCCCAGCCCGCGATGTCGTCCGCGTAGCCGTTGCCGTCGTCGTCGTTGCCGTCGGAGAACACCGCGAGCAGGTCGGAGGCGTCGAGCCGCGCATCGGCGCCGGGCTCGTCGTCGTGGCCCGAAGCCGGCGAGACGCGCGGGTCCTGCGCGAAGTCGTCGACGTTGAACGCCCCGTCGCCGTTGCAGTCGTCGGCGCCGCACGCCGAGCCGTCGGCGTGCTGGGGCGTCGGCAGCTCGGCCGCGTTGAGCGCCACCTTCGCGCGCAGCGCGGGGTCGCTCCAACGGATGCCCGTGTCGAGGATCGCGATGTGCACCGCGGGGACGCCGATGGAGCGCTTCCAGGCGCGGTCGGCGGACACGCCGGGGATCTGGCCGAGCGGATTGCGACCCGCCGCCGTGTTCTGCGCCTGCTGGCGCTCGGTCGCCGCCGGGTTCTTGTAGGTCGCACTGAGCTGGGTGCTGGAGGGCGCGAAGCCGAAGCGCTCGTACTCCTCGCTGAACACGTTCGAGCACGCGCCGCTCGGCGGCGCGTCGTCGGGCTCGGCGCAGTCGAACAGCGGGTCGTTGGGCGTGTTGACGCGCACGCTCTCGTTCGCGTTGGAGCCGGGGAAGGCGGCCAGCGCCATGCCCGGCAGGGCGAGGCAGATCAGGAGGGCGAGCGCGACCCTACGCATCGGCGCAGGAATCTAGTGCGAAACGTCACGCGGGGCGCCGCTCAGCCTCCGACGACCTCGATCTCGCTCATCGCCCGGTTGTCGCGGTGGGCGATCAGCTCGGCGAAGACCACCTGCACGGTGCCCGCAACGGGGATCGCCGCGAGCGCGCCCAGGATGCCCGCGATCTCCGTCCCGAGCACGATCGCGATCAGCACCGCCAGCGGCGAGAGCCGCACCGCACGGCCGTAGATCATCGGGCGCAGGGTGTGGCCCTCGATCATGTGGTAGACGAGGATCGCGCCGAGCACGATCAGCCCGGGGACGACGCCCTGGGTCAGGGCCACCGAGGTGAGCACGATGGTGGCTACGAGCGGCCCGACGAACGGCACCAGCTCGATCAGCACGACGAACAGGCCGAGCGGCACCGCGTAGGGCACGCCGGCGACGACCAGGATGATCGCCGCGACGACCCCGGCGAGGAAGCTCGCGAGCAGGTTGCCGATCATGAAGCCCCCGACCGCCTTGTAGATCCCGGCCCCGACGCGCGCGACGGGCGCGCGGTTGCGCTCGGGGATGAGCTCCTCGAAGCGGTGTCGCCACTCGGGCCCCTCGAGCAGCATGAACAGGGTGAGGAAGGCGATGATGATCACACCGATCACCGTGCTCGCCACGCCCTGCACGACGCTCAGAACCGGCGCCGCGGCGCCGGACACGCTCGAGCCCTGCCCCGAGGTCGCGCTGCGCACGCGCTCGACGACCTGGTACTTGGTTTCGAGGAAGCCGAGCGGCCCGTGGCCCTTGGTCAGGTCCGCCACCAGCCCCGGCAGCGCGTCGACGAACTTCGAGATCTGGTCGATCAGCGGCGGCACGATGACGAGCCCGAGGAGCACCACGGTCAGCAGCGCGAGGACGAACACCGCGGCGACCGCCGCCCCCCGGCTCAGGCCGCGGCAGACGAAGAAGTCCACGGCGGGATCGAGCGCGAGCGAGAGGAACAGCGCGATCGCGATCAGGGTCAGGCCGGCCTGGGCGAGCACGAAGAACTCGATGACCGCCGCGACGCCGAGGACCACGCCCAGGACAGCCAGCACCGAGCGCAGCCGGAAGGAGACGACGCGGTCGGGCGCACGCGAAGGCGCCGGCCGTTCCCCGGCCGGCGCGCGCTGCTCCTGCTCCAGGATCGCCATCCCTTGAGGCTACCCCCGTTGCGGGATGGCGAGCGCGGATGCGCTAGGCGATCAGCGGGATGATCAGCAGCGCCACGATGTTGGCGACCTTGATCATCGGGTTGATCGCTGGTCCCGCGGTGTCCTTGAACGGGTCCCCGACGGTGTCGCCGGTGATCGAGGCGGCGTGGGCCTCTGAGCCCTTGCCGCCGTGGGCGCCGTCCTCGATCAGCTTCTTCGCGTTGTCCCACGCGCCGCCGCCGGCGGTCATGAGGATCGCGAAGAACAGGCCGACGACGATCACGCCGATCAGCAGGCCGCCCAGCGCCTTGACCGAGAGGATGCCGACGATCAGCGTCACGACGATCGGGATCAGCGAAGGCAGGATCATCTCCCGCTGGGCGGTGCGGGTCACGATGTCCACGCACTGCGCGTACTCCGGCTTCTCGGTGCCGTCCATGATCCCCGGCTTCTCGCGGAACTGCCGACGCACCTCCTCGACCACGGCGCCGCCGGCGCGGCCGACCGCCTCCATCGAGAGCGAGGCGAACAGGCAGACCATCATGCCGCCGATCAGCAGGCCCACGAGCACGGCGGGGTCGTTGATGAGGAACTGCACGGCCTGGTGGCCGCCCCTGCGCAGCTCCTGGTTGAGCTCGATCTGGAACGCCGCGAAGAGCACCAGCGCCGCCAGCGCGGCCGAGCCGATCGCGTAGCCCTTGGTGACCGCCTTGGTCGTGTTGCCGACCGCGTCGAGCGGGTCGGTTACGTTGCGGACCTCCTCCGGCATGTTCGCCATCTCGGCGATGCCGCCGGCGTTGTCGGTGATCGGCCCGAAGGCGTCCAGCGCGACGATCAGGCCGGTCAGCGACAGCTGCGCCATGACCGCCACGCCGATCCCGTAGATGCCGGCGAAGTGGTGGGCGACGAGGATGCCCAGCACGATCACGATCGCCGGAAGCGCCGTGGCCTGGAGGCCCGAGGCGAGGCCCTGGATGATGTTGGTCGCGTGGCCGGTCTCCGACGCGCGGGCCGTCTTCTTGACCGGACCGAAGCGCGTGGAGGTGTAGTAGTCGGTGATCACGAACAGCAGCGCGGTGACCCCGAGGCCGACGAGCGCGCACAGGTAGAGGTCGCCCCAGCTCGGAGCGCTGCCGCTCCTTGCCGAGAGGTTGTCCATCATCGCGGAGGTGATCGGCAGGAAGGCCACGGCGGCGATAACGCCCGACACGATCATCCCCTGGTAGAGCGCGCGCTCGACGTTGCCGGTGCGCGACTTGACCGCGAAGGTGCCGATGATCGAGGCGATGATCGACACGCCGCCCAGCACGAGCGGATAGAGCACGACCTGGCTCGCGTTGCCGCCGCCGAAGGTGAGGATGCCGAGCAGCATCACCGCGACGGCCGTGACCGCGTAGGTCTCGAACAGGTCGGCCGCCATGCCCGCGCAGTCGCCCACGTTGTCGCCCACGTTGTCGGCGATGACCGCCGGGTTGCGCGGGTCGTCCTCGGGGATGCCGGCCTCGATCTTGCCGACGATGTCGGCGCCGACGTCGGCGCCCTTGGTGAAGATGCCGCCGCCGAGCCGGGCGAACACGGAGATCAGCGAGCCGCCGAAGCCGAGCCCGACAAGCGCGTCCACGGCGTCCTTGGTGCTGACGTCGAAGATCGCGGTCAGAACGCCGTAGTAGCCCGCGACGCCGACCAGGGCTAGGCCCACGACGAGCATGCCGGTCACCGCGCCGCCGCGGAAGGCGGCGTCGAGCGCGGGGCCGATGCCGCCGCGGGCCGCCTCGGCCACGCGGGCGTTGGCGCGGACGGACACGTTCATGCCGATGAAGCCGGCCGACGCCGAGGCGAGGCCGCCGATCAGGAAGCCGATGGCGACCTCGATGTTCTGCAGCGGGATCAGCGCCACGAACAGCACGGCGCCGACGAGCCCGATCGTCGTGTACTGGCGCCGCAGGTAGGCCGATGCGCCCTCCTGGATGGCGAGCGACAGCCCGCGCATCGTCTCGTTGCCGGGCGAGAGCGCCAGCAGCGCGCGGCTCGTGACCGCGCCGTACACGATGGCGGCAGCGGCGCAGACCAGCGCGACGATGACCCCATGGTCGATCAGGAAGTTTGACAAGGAGACCTCTCTGAGTCAGGTATGCCGGGGCCGAACGGCTCCCGGACGCTGAAAACGAAGGAAGCGGCAGCCCCGAGGGCCGCCGCTGCGAGGCGCGCAGTCTAACGCGCGGGTCGGCGGCCCGTCCTGACGCGCGCCCTCACTGCCCCGGGACCCAGAGCCTCCCGCTGCTCTGCGCGGGGCCGCGGCCCTCGGGGGCGTCGGCGACGGCCGGGGCCTCGCCCGGAGCCTCCGCCGGGGGCTGCGGCTGGGCCGCCTGCGCGCCCGCACCCTGGGCGTAGAACATCTGCAGGCGCGAGAGCGCGTCGCGGATCGGACCGAGCTGCTCGCCGTGGCGGGCCTCGAGCAGCGGCATCAGCGCGCGGGCGCCGTCGATGGCCAGCCGCACCTGGTCGAGGTCGGGCGCCGGCGCGGGCTCGCCGGGCGCGGCGCCCAGCCCGCCCTTGCGGGCGCCGAGGTTGAGCAGGGTCACCAGCGTCTGCAGCAGCACGTCGTCGACGGAGATGCGCTGCATCTCGGCCTCGATCTGGCGCAGCTCCTCCTTTGAGAACTCGGGCGGCTCCTGGGTGCTCATCTGACGATCTCCCTGTTGTACGTGGCCTGGGTCTCGCGAACGCACTGCGCGTACACCTCGGCGGGCGACGCGCCGGCGTCGATCGCGCGGCGCTGGCGCTGGGCGCCGTTGAGCTCGGGCAGGCTGACCTCAGAGCCCGTCCAGGCCCGCAGGCGGTCCAGCGCCTCCGACGCGTCGAACTCCTCGATCCTCGGAGCGCTCAGGTCCAGCAGCCGCCCGTCGAGGCCGAAGCGCAGCGCGCGCCACATGTTCTCCTCGATCAGGCGCCCGGGCAGGTCGGGCGGGGCCTCGCCGGCGTCGAGCTCGCGCGCCGCCTGGGCGACGCAGGCGACGATCAGCTCCGTGAGGCCGTCGGCCTCCTCGGCCGTGGTCTGGGCGTCGCAGATGCGCACCTCGACGGTCCCGAACGCGTGATGAGGCCGCACCGACCACCACAGCTGGGTGAACTCGACGATCGAGCCGGTCCGGACCAGCAGCTCGACGTAGTCGGCCCACACCTGCCAGGAGCCGAAGGGGTCCGGGACGCCGCAGCGCGGGAAGGACTTGGTGAAGATCTGGGTGCGCGCGGAGTGCAGGCCAGAGTCGCGCCCGTCGACGTAGGGCGAGTTGGCCGAGATGGCGAGCAGCAGCGGCAGCACGGGGCGCAGGCGGTCGGTGACGCGGACCGCGCGGTCGGCGCCGCGAACGCCGACGTGGACGTGCAGGGAGAACGTGTTGTTGCGCCACGCCACGTACTTGAGGCCCTCCTCCACCCGGTGGTAGTGGGGCGTGTCGATGACGTGCTGATCGCGGTAGTCAGACAGCGGGTGGGTGCCGGTGGCGCCGAGCGCGATGCGCTCGCCCCCGGCAAGCGCGAACAGCCGCCGGCGCGCCTCCTGCTGGCGCCGCTTGGCGTCGGCGGTGTCGGCACCCTCGCCCGAGCGGATCTCGATCTCCGAGGAGATGAGCTCGCCGGCGATCGAGTCCGCGAGCACCGGGTCCTCGGCGCCGCGGTCGCGCAGGCGCTCGAAGGCCGGGATGAGCTCGAGCGTCTCGGGATCGAGCAGGGCCAGCTCCTCCTCGATGCCGACGGTCAGGTCGGTCGAGGCGTCGAAGGTCTCGCGCGCGGCGACGACGTCGATCATCTGGGGCGCGGGCTCCTAGGTAAGGTAGAAGTAGAGCGCGTAGAGCAGATCCACGGCGGGGCTCGAGGTGTGGACGGTGACCTCGGGCGGGACCTGCAGGAGCGCCTCGGAGTAGTTGAAGATGATCTTCACCCCGGCGTCCACGAGCGCATCGGCGAGCTCCTGGGCCGCGGCGGTCGGCACCGCGAGGACGCCGACGACGATGTCCTCCTCCTCCACGACCTGCTTGAGGTCGTCCGGATGGCGCACCCCGGCGGGCCCGACCTTCTCCCCGAGCTTGGCCGGATCGGGGTCGAAGATGGCCACCACGCGGAAGCCATGGTCGGCAAAGATGTCCGAGGAGGCGATCGCCTTGCCGAGGTGGCCGGCCCCGAACAGCGCGATGTTGTGCTGGCCCGACGTGCGCAGGATCTTGCGGATCTGCGAGACCAGCGAGTCGACGTTGTAGCCCACCCCGCGCTTGCCGAACTTGCCGAAGCCCGAGAGGTCGCGCCGGATCTGCGTCGAGTTGACGTGGGTGTACTCCGAGAGCTCCTGGGAGGAGATCGTCTCCTTGCCCATCTTGCGCGCCTGCGTGAGCACCTGCAGATAGCGCGACAGGCGAGCGGCGACACCGAGCGAGAGGCGGTCGGCCAGCTGCCCGTCCGGCCCGTCACCGAGCGTCCCACCCCCGGACCGGGTCGCGACGTCGCCGAGGCTCATCGGGAGGCACTCTAGAGAGTCGGACCGCCTTCGCCTGCCCCGACGTCCCGCCGCAGACGCGCGGCCAGCGCAGCCTCGTCGACGAAGAACTCGAACAGCTCCTCGCCGCCGAGCGCGACCACCGGTATCCGCTCCAGGTAGCGCCGGAGCAGCGCGTCGTCGCGCTCGATGTCGACCTCCTCGAGCGCGAACGGCACGTCCGCGCGCACGCGCTCCAGGGCCGCACGCGCCTCGTCGCAGAGGTGGCATCCGGGCCTGCCGTACAGGGTGAGCGTCCTCATCGCGTGAACGGGGGCGAGCGCCCCTGGGTCGAGCGGCGCTGGCCGGGCGCGCGGGCGAGCGCCCGGAAGCGGTAGGCGCCGGCGCGCAACTGATCAAGGGCACGCCGGGGCAGCGTGTAGGCGTACTCGGCGGGGAGCAGCTCGGGGGCGCCCCCCGGCGGGGTGAGCCGTCGCACGACCGAGCCGTGCGCGTCGAGCAGCTCGAGCTCGAGCCGCTCCGCGGGCTCGATCCGCGCGCCCGCGCCGAGCGGGTCGCCGCGCTCGAAGGCGCCGAGGGTGAAGCGCACCCCGACGACGTGCGACACGCCGTGGACGAGCCGCAACGGGCCGAGCGGGACGGGCGGGGGCTCGGGCGGCGACGGGAGCTGGGCGGCGAGTGCCGGCGCGAGCTGGGCCCACAGGTCCGCCACGCTCGCGCCCGGCCGCTCGCGGCCGAGATGCGCGGCCCGGATCGCCACCCGCGCCGCCGCGACCGCCGTCCCGCCGAGGACGCCCGTGCCGCCTCCCGGCAGCGGCGCCGCCGCGGCGCCCGGCGCCATCGCGTCGGGCTTGGGCAGGCCCGCGAGCGACGGGCCGCGCGAGGAGAACGGCGAGGGGGCGGGGTTGCGAACGGGCGCGGCGACCGCCGCGGAGACGGCGGCGAAGCGCACCGTGGCGCCCGCCTTCGCGGCCAGGACCGCGGTTGCGGCCGCGCCGGTCACGCCGAGCACCGGCGCCGCCACGCGGCCGGCGGGCATCGCGGCCAGCGGGCGCCGCCCGGGCTGCGCGAGCACTACCGCGAGCGCGCCGGCGCCCGCCGCCGCGGCGGCCTGGGCGACCGGGTTCGCGCCCGCGCGGACGACCGCGACGCGGCCCTGCAGCCGCGGGCCTCGCTCGAGCAGAGCCGCCGGGTCGGCCGCGCTCACGGGCCCCGCGGTGCGCAGCTTCGCCGCGCGCGGGGGAGCGCCGCCGAGCGCCACTGCGCCCTTGGCCGTGTCCTTGCCGATCGTCAGCTCGACGCGCGGCGGCGCGGCGCCGCCCGCGAGCGCGCCGACCGCGAGCGCGGCGCGCGCCCCGCCCGGCGAGCCGACCGTCCCGTGCGGCGCGCGCGCCCGGCCCTCGTCGCCCGCCGGTGCGACGACCAGCGTGCCCAGGCGCCCGGCGCCGCGCACGGCCCGGGCCTCCGGTGACGCGTCGAACCCGGCGTAGGGCGCGTTGACGCCGATGAGCGCGACCAGCACGTGATCGCTGGTGGCGCCGTCGCCGTCGGGGTCGACCGCGCGCTCGAGCCCCGCGAGCAGCTGGTCGCTGGTCCCGAGCACCTCCGGCCCGGCGGCGGGCTGGAAACCGGCCACCCGGATCGGCAGCACGCGCTCGCCCGCCGCCGCGAGCAGCCCCGCGAGCGCGGTGCCGGTGCTCTCGCGCCGGGACGGCGCGCGCGGATCGGCGCCCGGCGCGGGATCGCCGTCGCGCGCGACGGCGTCGTAGCCCGCGGCGGTCCGGCCCCGCAGCGCGGGGACGCCCACGTCGGCGCCGGTATCGAGCACCGCCACGGGCGCCTGGCCGCCGCCGGGCACGGCGGGAGCCGCGGGCAGCCGGGCGGGCACGGGCACGGGCTCCCCCGCCGCGGGGTAGAAGCGCCGGACCGGCTGGGCGCGCACGCCGAGGCTCGAGAGCGCCGCGAGATCGTCGCTCGCGACGGTGGCCGCGAAGCCGTTCCAAGCGCGCTGGAAGGTCACGACCTTGCGCAGCGGCACCCCGCGCGCGCCGAGCGCCGAGCGCAACGCGGTGGCCTCGCGCTTGAGCGAGCGGACGTAGGCGCGCTGCTCGTCGGCGGTCATCCGCGCCGCGTCGGCGCGATCGCCGAGCGCGGGGCGAGGGAGCGCGACCAGCACGCGCTGGTCGTCGGCGGCGGGCTGACGGGGCGAGCGCCCGTCGTAGGGCACGGCGTCGCCGAGCGACGGCGGCAGCGTCCGCCCGCCCCCGCCGGCGGGGGTCGAGGCCAGCACGATCGCGCCCACGAGCGCCGCCAGCACCACGAGCGCCGCGCCGCTGCCGGCGGGCGCGGCCGCCGAGAGCCGGCTCATACGGCCTGGCGGCGGGTCGCGTAGGCGTCGAGCGCGAGGTAGTCCGGGAACGCGAGCGGCGCGACCCAGCGCGCCGCCGAGGCGATCATCGCCGCGTTGTCGGTGCACAGCTCGGGCGGCGGGATCCGGACCGGCACCCCCAGCGCCGCGGCGCGCTCGCGCAGGCGGGCGTTGGCCGCCACGCCGCCGCCGATCGCCAACGCCATCCCCGGCTCGGCGGCCAGCGCGCGCCGGACGCGCGCGAGCAGCGCCTCGACGATCGCATGCTCATAGGAGGCGGCGAGGTCGGCCGCGCGGTGCGCGGCCTCCTGTACCCCGAGGTCACGGACCGCGTAGAGCAGCGCGGTCTTCAGGCCGGCGAAGGAGAAGTCGAGGCCCGCCACGCCCACGCCGGTCGGGAACGCGAAGGCGCTCGGGTCCCCCGCCTCGGCCAGCCGCGACAGCGCCGGCCCGCCCGGATAGCCGAGCCCGAGCAGACGCGCGCCCTTGTCGAACGCCTCGCCGGCGGCGTCGTCGAGCGTGCGCCCGAGCACCGTGTAGGCGCCGGGCTCGGTGACCCGCGCCAGCAGCGTGTGCCCGCCGGAGGCCAGCAGGCACAGGAACGGCGGCTCCAGCGGATCGGGCTGGAGGTAGTTGGCGGCCACGTGGCCCTGGAGGTGGTCGACCGGCGCGAGCGGCAGGCGCCGCCCGGCCGCGAGCCCCTTGGCCGTCGCGACGCCGACCAGCAGCGCCCCGACGAGGCCCGGGCCCTGCGTGACGGCCACGAGCTCGACCTCCTCGAGCGGCGTGCCCGCACGCTCCAGCGCGTCGTCGACCACGGCGTTGACGAGCTGCAGGTGGTGGCGCGAGGCGATCTCCGGCACCACCCCGCCGTAGCGGTCGTGCACGCCCTGGGAGGAGATGACGTTGGAGCGGATCTCGCCGGCCTTGGTGACGACTGCCGCGCAGGTGTCGTCGCAGCTGGTCTCCAGCGCGAGGATGCTCACAGCGGCCTTAGAAGATGCCGGCCGGGCGCGCGTTCGGGACGTCGTCGAGCGTCCCGCGCAGCGTGGCCTGGGTGCGCCACATGATCAGCGCGTCCTCGCCGTTGTCCTGGTAGTAGCGGCGCCGCGCTCCCGCGGGGCGGAAGCCGAAGCGGTCATAGAGCCGGATCGCTCCGGCGTTCGACTGCCGGACCTCGAGCGTGACCTGGGCGATCGGGTCGCCGATGCGCGCGATCAGCGTGCTCAGCAGGGCCGTGGCGATCCCCTGGCGCTGGCGCACCGGGTCAACCGAGACGTTCATCAGGTGCCAGACGGTGTCGTAGCGCGAACAGATCAGGTAGCCGGTCAGCTCCTCCCCGTCGAGCGCGGCGAGGCAGATCCCGCCGGGCTTGGAGAGCTCGAGCACGAACATCGCCAACGACCACGGGGTCGGGAACGCGCGGCGCTCGATCGCCACCACCTGGGGCAGGTCGGCGTAGGTGAGCCGGCGGACCTGGAGCGTTGAAGGCGGGGAGCTCATCGTGGGCGGGGGATGGCGTCGGGCTCGCGGGCGTAGTGGGGCAGCAGCGCGTCGCGCGGAGTGGGCGTTCCCGTCGCTCCGAGCCGGCACACGCTGGCGGCGAGCAGGCGGTGGGCCCTGTCGCCGTCCGGTGCGACCGCCGCCCCGGCAGCTTCGAGCTGCTCCCGGAAGCGTATCGCTCCGTCGCCCACCGCCAGCGGCGCGGGCGAGAGCGCAGCGACCCATTCCGCGAGCGCGTCCGGGGCCAGCGCGGCGGGCGCCAGCAGCTCGCGGGCCAGCCCCGGGCTCCAGGCCGCGGCGAAGGCCTCGCCGCGCCGGGCGTCGAGCACCGCCAGCACCGGCGGCCCGGCGGGGGCGCCGAGCGCCAGCGCCTTCAGGCTCCCGACCGCGACCAGTTCGAGGCCGGTGCCCCGCGAGAGCGCACGCGCCGTGGCGAGCCCGATGCGCAGCCCGGTGAAGCCCCCAGGGCCGACTCCGACCGCGATCCGGTCGAGATCTCTCCAGGCCAGGCCGGCGTCGGCCAGCACCTGCTCGGCGAGCGTCAGCAGGCGGCTGCCGTGCGCTGGGCGCTCGCCCGCCGCGGGGTCGTCGCGGAGCTCGAAGCTCTCGCCGTCGGCACGCAGGACTGCCGCGGCGGTGGCGGGCGTCGCGGTGTCGAAGCCGAGGACGTTCACCCCGCGGCCACCTCGAGCGTGCGGCGGTCACCGCCCGCGTGGGCGAGGGCCACCCGGTGCGCCACGGGGCGCTCGCCCAGCAGCGCCGCCTCGGCCACCCGCTCGGGCCACTCCACGAAGGTCACCACGTCGGGCCCGAAGTAGGGGTCCAGCAGCCCCGGGTCCTCCCCGTCGAGCCCGGACAGCCGGTAGAGGTCGAGGTGGGCGACGCGCAGCGCTCCGCTCTCGTACAGGTGGCCTACCACGAAGGTCGGGCTCGTGACCGCCTCGGTCACGCCGAGGGCGCGGGCGGCGCCGCGCACGAACGTGGTCTTCCCGGCGCCGAGCTCGCCGGAGACGAGCACGACGTCGCCGGGCGAGAGCCCGGCGGCGAGCTCCGCGCCCGCGCGCTCGGTGGCCGGCGCGGAGTCCGTCAGCTCACTCGGCACGCCACCGCAGGCGCAGTGCGGCGCCCGAGGCGAGGAGCAGCGCACCGGTGAGCGCGAGCAGGCCGGCGTCGGCGCCGGTGCGCGGGAGCTGGGGACGCGTCGCGGGCGCGGCGGCGGGCGCCGTCGCCGGTGCGGGGGCCGACTGCGCCGTGGTCGCCGACGGCGCGGGAGCGCTCGTGCTCGGCGGCGCCGCGGGGGCCGGGGCCGCGGGGGCCTGCGGCTGGGGCGTCGAGCTGCCGAACGGGTCCGCGTACTGCTCGTCGCCGGCGCTCTGGGCGAGCGCGGACGTGGGAAGCAGGGCGAGCGAGGCGGCCGCGAGGGCCAGGGGTCGGCTCCGGAGCTTCATCGCGAGCAGGGTAGAGCAGCGCCGCGGGTGCAATAACGTGGGGCGCGTGTCGGCGACCCTCCCAGCGGCCCCGGAGGCGCCGGCCGGCGCGCTGGTCGAGCCCTCGCGCGACCCCGAGACCACGAAGGCGATCGCGCTCGCGGCGGCGGCGCTGGCCGCCAACGTCGTCGCCGTCGGCTTCACGGTCATCTTCACGCGCGTGCTGGGCACCACCGGCTACGGCTCGCTGGCGGCGCTGATCAACCTCAGCGTGATCCTCTACGTGCCGGGCGCGGCGCTCCAGGTCGTCGCCACGCGGACGGCGGCGGTCGGCGGGCTCGGCCTCGGCGGCGAGCTGGCGGGCACGCTCGCGCGCTGGACCCGCCACGTCGTGCTCGCGCTCGCCCTCGTCGCGGCGCTCTCGTGCCTCGCGCGCGCCCCGCTGGCCGCGCTGCTGAACATCGACCAGCAGTGGGCCGCGGCGGCCGTGCCCGCGACCGGCGTGATGTGGCTGCTGCTGTGCCTGCAGCGCGGGCTGCTCGCCGCCACGCGCTCCTACCGGGCGGTCGGGCTGAGCGTGGTGCTGGAGGCGCTCGGCCGGCTCGGGGTCGGCGCCCTGTTCGTCGCGGCCGGCCTCGGGATCACGGGCGCCTACCTCGGCACGCTCGCCTCGCTCGTGCTCACGGCCGTCGCGCTGGACCGGTTGCTGCGCCGGCGCCTGGGACCGCCGGACCTCAGCGCACGGCGGCACCCGCTGCGCCTGCTGGTCCGCGATGCGGCGCTGCCGATCGCCGCGCTCACGCTGGTCGCGGCGCTGCAGAATGTCGACGTGATCATGGCCAAGCACGCGCTCGCCCCCGGTGCCGCGGGCATCTACGCGGCCACGACGGTCGCCGCCAAGGCGGTGGTCTGGATCGCCGTCGGGCTCGGCATGTGGGTGCTGCCCGAGGCGACTCGCCGGGCGGCCGGCGGCGGGGACCCGCGCGGCGTGCTGGCGCGCGCGCTCGCGGTCATCGCCGTCGTCTCGGCGTGCGCGCTCGCGGTGTTCGCCGCGGTGCCGGACCTGCTCCTGCGCACGGCCTTCGGCGCGCAGTACGAGGCCGGCGGCGCGGTGCTGCTCGCGCTCGGCGCCGCGTACGCCCTGCTGGCCGCGAGCTACCTCGGTGTGCAGTTCCTGCTCGGGCTGCGCCGCCGCGGCTTCATGGTCGTGCTCGCGCTCGTGGCCATCGCGGAGCCCGTGCTGCTCGCGAGCGCGCACGACCCGCGGCGCTTCGCGGCCGTCGTCCTCGAAGTCCAGGCGGCCGCCGCGCTCACCCTGCTCGGGATCAGCGCGACCGTCCGCCGCATCCCGCCCGCGCTCGTCCGGTGAGGGCGGCCGCTCCCCGCATCCTGCTGGTCGCGCTCGCGCTCGCCGCCGGGGCCTGGCTGCTGCCGGCGCTGGAGGCCGTGCGCGACCAGGCGGCGGGGGAGCGGATCGTCGAGCGGGCGGGCCGCAACCTCACCCCCGCGGACGCCCGCCGCGCCGAGGCGCTGCTGGCCACCGCGGCCGCACACACCCGCTCGAGCACCCCGGAGCTGCGGATCGCGCAGCTGCGCCTGTTCGACGGCCGTCCGGCGGCCGCCGCGCAGGTGGCTCGAGGGCTGGTCCGCGACGAGCCCGCAAACCCCGAGGCGTGGGCGCTGCTCGCGCAGGCGCTCGGGCGCTCCGATCCGCCCGGCGCAGCGGCGGCGCTCGCGCACCTGCGCGCGCTCAGCCCGCGGGTCGCTCCGATCGCCCCGAAGAACTGAGCGCGGCGAGCAGCAGCAGCGCGACGAGCGTGACGGCGGGCATCTCCCAGTCCCAGTCCACGCCCGCGTGCAGCGCCCAGGCCGCCAGCGCGGCCACGGGCCCCGCCGCGGCCGCCGCCGACCGCCGGTATGCGGCCCACGCGACGCTCGCCGAGCCGAGCAGCAGCAGCGCCAGGAGCCCCAGCCCGACGAGCCCGAGTTCGGCCGGCGTCTCGAAGTAGAGCGAATGGGCGTCGAGCACCGCCTCGGAGATCGTGCGCCGGCGCCGCCAGTCGACGCGGAACGCGCCCGAGCCGGCGCCCTTCAGCGGAGCGGCGGCGAACTCGTGGGCCGCGACGCGCCAGTAGGCGTAGCGGTTGCTGTTGGCCGAGGCGAGCCGCGAGGGGTCGGCGCCGGTCTTCGGGGTCGAGCTCTGCCCGCCCGCGGCGAGCGTGAGCCCCAGGCCGCCGAGCAGGACCGCCGCCGCCACGGCCAGCCCGGCCAGGCGCGGGCGCCGCAGGCGCCCCTCGGAGACCGGCCGGCGGGCCAGCAGCGCGGCGACCGCCATCGTGACCAGGAGGATGGCGAGCATCACCAGCCCGTCGCGGCGCCGCTGCGCGCCGGAGCCCTCGAGCGCGCGCACCCCTCCGAGCAGCAGCGCCGCGGCGATCGCGGGCACGGCGGCCGCCACGCACGCCCCGAGCGCGCGCATCTGCGCCCGCGTCGGCGCGAGCCAGCCCAGCACGGCCAGCGCGACCGCCGCGGCGAGGATCGCGCCGCGCGAGAAGGTCAGCGTCAGCCCGACGAGCAGCGGGGCCGTCGCGGCCGCGCCGGCGCAGCGCAGCGCGAGGCCGCGGCCGAGGTCGCCGGCCAGGCGGACCGCAAGCACGAGGCCCATCGCGGCCAGCAGCCCGAGCGCGTTCCAGTAGGTCAACGGCTGCTCGAGGCGGCCGAACGCCGTCCGGCTCGAGCTCTCCTGGACGATTCCCGGCAGCAGCCGAGCCGCCAGCGCGTAGGCGATCACGACCAGGCAGCCCGCGGCCAGCGCCGGCTCGACCGCGCGCGGCAGCGCCCCGAGCAGGAGCAGGCTCGCGAGCAGCGCGCCCGCGTAAAGGGCGACCCGCTGCGCGTCGGCCTCCGCGGGGCCGGCGAGCGGCGCCCACCCGATCGACAGCCAGGTCCAGATCGCGAGCCCGCTCAGCCCCGCGAGCGCGACCCACGGCGCGCGCCCGCGCGGCAGCACGCCGGCCAGCGCGCCGACGATCACCAGCGCCCACGCCACGAGCCCGGCCCACAGCCGCGGCTGGTCGAGGAAGCCGCCGGTGAAGAACGCGATCGCGGTCGGACCGGCGAGAAGGACCGCGGCGGCCACCTGCCCGGCGCGGACGCGCGCGCTCACGCCGCCACCACCCGCGGCTCGATCTCCTCGCTGCCCCGCCGCCCGAACCTGCGCGCACCCCAGCGCAGCACAGGGCGCTCGACGAGGTACCAGCTCGCGGCGGCCAGCGCCAGCGTGATCGCGAAGGCGACGACGCCCAGCGCCACGCCGCCCGCGCTGCTGTCGAGCCCCTGGCGCTGGAGCGCGATGATCACGGGCTCGTGCCAGAGGTAGAAGCCGTAGGAGATCGCGCCCAGCCACAGCAGCCAGGGCTGGGCGAGGAGCCTTCTGACCGCGCCTCCCGCGCCGAAGACCGCCGGTGCGAGCAGCAGCGCGCCGATCACCCCGCGCAGCTCGTGGCGCCACAGCGACTGGACCTGGAAGACCTGGCCGGTGACGCCGCCGCTGAGCGCGACGAAGGCGAGGAACGCCAGCACCCACGCCAGCCACGAGTAGCGCTCCAGGCGCTCGGTGCGCCCGCGGGCGGCGACGCTGATCACCGCGAGCGCCATGCCGATCGCGAAGTGGTCGGCGAACGCGGGCAGCGACACCTGGGCGGGCAGCCAGCCGGGCGTGTCGGTCGGGACGGCGTAGCGGAACAGCAGTTTCCAGCCCAGGCTGGCGGCGGCGATCAGCGCGAGCAGGGCCAGCTCGCTGCGCGCGACCGGGCCGCCGAGCCGGCGCGCCAGCAGCGCGTAGAGCGGCAGCGCGACGTAGAAGCTGACCTCGATGCACAGCGTCCAGGCCGGGCCGATCCCGCCGATGATCGCGTCCTTGTCGTAGATCTGCAGGAAGCCGAAGTACTTCACGATCCCGTGCGGCGTGAAGACGTCGCTCAGCCCCAGCACGAGCGCGACGACGGGCAGCGCCACCCAGTACGCCGGCACGATCCGCAGCGCGCGCCGGACCGCGTAGGGCAGCAGCGAGGGCGGCGGCGCGCCCGCGTGGCGGGCGGCGGCGAAGGGCCGATAGAGCAGGAAGCCCGAGACCACGAAGAAGATCGCCACGCCGATGTTCAGCTGCATCCCCCAGCCCGCGAAGCGCCCGCTGCGGAACAGCTCGAGGTGGAAGGCGACGTGGTAGGCGAACACGCTCAGCGCCGCGATCGCGCGCACCGAGTCCACGAGCGGGAAGCGCGGGTTGCGGGCGTTCACGCGGCCCTCAACCCCGCACGCGCCAGACCGTCGCGCAGCCGAAGCGCCGCGGCGCCTCCGTGACCGCGGCCAGGACACCGGTGGGATCGCCGCGACCATGGCAATCGGCGAACAGGAAGCGCGCCTTCGAGGCGCGCACGACGCGCTCGGCGCCTGCACGGTCCAGGCGCCCTGCGAACAGGCGGTCGGCCAGCGCCGAGCGGCGCACGAAGTCCGGCGTCCACGAGCCCGCTCCCGTCCACGTCTCGCGGCCCGTGTACTCCGGCACGAGCGCGCCCGAGTAGACCGGCGCGAGCACGCCGCCGCGCTCGGGCGCGCGCTCGATCCAGCGCAGCGCCGCCCGCTCGCCGTCGGTCGCGCGGAACATCTGGCGACCCCCGGCCACGGCGTCGCGCAGCGCGCTCGCGCGGTAGAGCGTGCCCGGGACGATCATCACCAGCAGGGCGAGCGCCAGCACCGCGCGCCCGAGCCGTGCGCCGACGCCCAGGAAGGCCAGCACGACCAGCGGTACCGTCAGCCCCTGCAGCGTGTGGGCCGGGAAGGTGCCGAACGGCTGCAGGTAGACGAGCAGCACGGCGAGCGGCCACAGCCGCAGCGCGTAGCCAGCGAAGTCGTTTGGCGCCGCGCGCCACCCGGTCGCCGCCGGCAGCACCAGCGGCGCGAGCCCGATCAGCGACACCCACCACGGCCAGGAGCCGAAGTCGTTGGCCACCCCGGCGAGCCGCCACGAGTCGTCGAGCCGCGACAGCGCAAGGTAGTAGGCCAGCGGGGCCGCGCCGGCCGCCGCGACGACCGCGACGCGGGCCAGGCCGGGCCCGGCGCCCGTGCGCCGCCGGCGCACGGCCTCAGCGCCGAGCAGGACCAGCAGGTACGTCGCGCCCTGCCACGGCTGCAGCCACGAGACGAGCGCGCCCGAGAGCGCCGCGAGCCCCGTGCGCTCGCGCTCGTAGGCGAGCAGCCCGAGCGGCATCAGGCCCACGGCAATCGCGGTGAACAGATAGCCCCAGAGGAAGTTGCTCATCGTGAGCTCCCCCGACAGGAAGTCGAAGTGCAGCCGCGTCTGGGCGCCGAAGCCCGCCCACGCGACGGCCGCGGCGACCGGCGAGGCGAAGAGCAGGATCAGCGCCGTCGAGGCCAGCGCCGAGCGCTCCTCGGGCAGGAAGCGCTGGGACCAGCGGCGCGCGCCGGCGAACAGCGCGAGCACCGCGACGGGCTTCCAGGCGAGGTAGGCAACCGCGGGCGCGACCCCGAGCGCGTAGAGGCCGCCTGAGACCAGCAGCCCCGGGTGCAGGAACGAGCGCGGCCCCGGCGCGAGGTCGTAGAGGTTCCCGATCAGCACGTGCTCCCCGGCCTGCCGGGTCCAGTTGAGGTACTGGCCCTGGTCGACCACGAGGAAGCCATCAGCGCCCACGAGGTGCCCGCCCTTCGCCGCGACCCACAGGCCCAGCGCAATCACCGGGCCGAAGGCCAGCAGGGCGAGCGCGGCCAGCAGCAGGCCCCACCCGCGCCCGGCCGCCCGCGTCATCCCTCCGCGCCCGCCGCCGCCGCGAGGCCGCCGACCCGCGCCGCCGCCACGCGCCGGCGAGCGCGGACGAGGTCCAGCACCGACGGCGCCAGCACGCGCGCCATCGAGAGCCGCGAGCCCTCGCGGTCGCTCCAGGCGATCCCGACCTCGCGCAGCTCGTGGCCGAGCGCGCGCGCCATCGCGAGCACCTCGGCGTCGAACACCCAGCCCTCCAGGCGCGTGCTCGCGTACGCGCCCTGCGCGGCGTCGGCGCGCCAGAGCTTGAAGCCGCAGAAGAGGTCGCGCGTGGGCTCGCGCAGCACCACGCGGCAGAGGCCGACGAAGCTGCGTCCGACGACCCGCCGGCGCAGCGGCTGGCGCCGGCCCAGCCGCGCGCCATCGGCCAGGCGCGAGCCGACGACCACGTCGGCGCCCTGCTCGATCAGCTCGAGCATCGCCGGCAGCGAGGCGAGCGAGCCCGCGCAGTCGGCGTCGCAGTGCAGGCGCAGCGCCCCGCTCGCGCTCAGCATCCCGCGCCGCATCGAGTAGCCCTTGCCGCGGTTTGCCTCGTTGCGCAGGAGCAGCACGCGTTCGTCCTCGAGCAGCGGCGCCAGCAGCTCGGCGGTCCCGTCGGTGCTCGCGTTGTCGACCACGATCAGCTCCCAGGAGCGCCCGAGCGCGTTCAGGCCGGAGCGCAGCTGCCCGACCGTGGCGACGATCTGCGCCGCCTCGTTATAAGCGGGGACGACGACGGAGAGCTCGGGGCCCGGCACGGGCGGGGAGTGTACGGGCGCCGATAAGCTCGCCCGCGTCATGGCAGGCGGCGCCACATGCGGGATCTGCGGAGGCGAGCTGGTGCTGCGCCGCCCCGGTCGCGCCGGGCCGCCGGAGCCCGCCGCCTTCGCTCCGAGCTGCCACGAGCCCGGCGGCCACGGCGACCTGTACGCCTGCGCGCGCTGCGGCACGCTCCAGCAGCCCGGCCTTCCCGAGGGCGAGGCGCTGAACGACCTCTACCGCGACATGCGCGACGACAGCTACCTCGCCGAGGAGGCCGGGCGCCGCGCGACCGCGCGGCGCCTGCTGGACGCGATCGAGCGCCACGTCCCGCGCGGCCGCCTGCTGGAGGTCGGCTGCGGCCACGGCCTGCTGCTCGACGAGGCGCGAGCCCGCGGCTGGCAGGTGACCGGGCTCGAGCTCGCGCGGGCGTCGCGCGAGCACGCCCGCGACGTGCTCGGGCTCGATGTCCGCCCGGCGCTGCTCGAACAGCTCGAGCCGGTCGCCGACGGCGAGCTGCAGGCGATCGTGCTGGCCGACGTGCTCGAGCACCTCGACGATCCCTGCGCGGCGCTCGAGCAGTGCGCGCGGCTGCTCGCCACGGGCGGCGTCGCCTGCATCGTGACGCCCGACCCGTCCTCGCTCACCGCGCGCCTGGCCGGCGCGCGCTGGTGGGCGCTGCTGCCCTCGCACACCTACCTGCTGCCGCGGGCGACGCTGCGCGGCCTGCTGCTCGAGCGCGGGCTGGCACCCGTCGAGGAGACCGGGTTGAAGCGGACGTTCACGCTCGGGTACTGGGCCGCGGGCCTGGGCGAGCGGTCGGGCGCGCTCGGGCGCGCCGACGCGGCGCTGCGCGGGCGGACGATCGCGCGCCGCCACATCACGCTGTCGCTGGGCGACGAGCGCATCGTCGTCGCGCGCCGCGGGCCGGCCGTCCGCGCGCCCGTCCCGGCGCGCGAGCCGGGCATCCACGCCGCCCCCGCGCCCTCCTGAGCCCTGCCGAGGCCATCCCGCCGCGGTCAGACGTCCGCCGCGTGGCCACGAGCACCGTGCTGGGGCTCGCCGGCCGCGGCGCGATCCTGCTACTCGGGCTCGTCTCGGTCGCCGTCACCACGCGCTACCTCGGCCCCGGCGGCTACGGGCGCTTCTCGCTCGCGCTCTCCTTCGTGCAGCTCTTCGGCGTGCTCGCCGACGCGGGGCTCACGACGATCGTCGTGCGCGAGCTCGCCCAGCGCCCGGAGCGCGGGCCCGAGGTGGTCGGCTCGGCGCTGGCGCTGCGGTCGGGCCTCGCGGTTCTCGCGTCGGCGCTCGCCGCGCTCGTGGCGCTCGCGATGCCCTACCCGCCCGACGTCCGCATCGCGGTGCTGATCGCGGTCGTCCCGCTGAGCCTCGGCCTGCTCAACAGCGCCTTCGTGGCGGTCCTGCAGTCCGATCTGCGCGCGGGCCGCGTGGCGATCGCCGACGTCCTGGGCCGCGCTGCATCGCTCGCCGCGGTCGGCGTCGTGATCGTGCTCGATCTCGGCTTCTACGCGGTCGTGGCCGCGACGGCGGCGGGAGCGGCGGTGACGCTGCTGTCCACGTCGCTGCTCGCGCGCCCGCTGCTGCCGGCGCGGCCGCGGGCCGACCGCGCCACGGCGCGCGGGCTGCTCCTCGCCGCGCTGCCGCTCGGCGCCGCGCTCGCGCTCAACGAGGTCTACTTCCGCGCCGACGCGCTGATCATCTCGCTCACGCGCTCCTTCGAGGAGGTCGGCGTCTACGCGCTGGCGTGGCGGGTGGGCGAGCTGACCGCCACGTTCCCCGGGGTCTTCCTGCTCGCCGTCTTCCCGGTGCTCGCGCGCTACGTCGCCGCCGCGGACCCGCGGATGCGCAACGCGCTGCACACCGCGGGCGACGTCCTGCTGCTCGGCGGCGTCGCCATCGCGGCGGGCGGCGCCGTGGTGGCGAGCAAGCTCGCGCACACGCTCGGAGGCGGCGAGTTCGCGGCCGCGGCCGCGCCGATGCGGATCCTGCTCGCGGCGTCGGCCTTCGGCTTCCTCAACGGGCTCTACGGCCACGCCCTGATCGCGCGCAACCGCCAGCTCGCCGCGCTGTGGCTCAACGTGCTCGCGCTCTCGCTCAACCTGGCGCTGAACATTGCGCTCGTCCCGACCTACGGGATCATGGCCGCGGCCTGGACCGGCCTGGCGTCGGAGATCGCGATCCTCGCCGGGTCGACGTGGCTGATGCGCCGCCACCTCGACTACCTGCCGTCCTTCGGCGTGCTGCTCAAGGCACTCCCCGCCGGTGCCGCGATGGCCGCCGCCGTGTGGCCGCTACGCGACCAGCCGCTGTGGCTCTCGGTCCCCGTGGGCGCCGCGGTCTACCTCGGCGCGATCGTGGCGCTGCGCGGCATCGACCGCGAGCGGCTGCGCGAGCTGCGCTGAGCCAGCGCAGCCGCGAGCACCAGCGCGCAGCCGACTGCCGCCACCGCGATCCACGGCCACCAGCCGCCCGGCGGCGACCACTGCGCCGAGCCGACGAACAGCCACGGGCCGCCGGTCCCCACCGCCGCGCGCCGCGCGTCGACCCAGAACGCGAGCGCCTGGCCGCCCGCGAACAGCGCGCCGGCCCCCACCACCAGCAGCGCACGGTCGCGGGGGCCGAGCCGCTCGCGGTGGCGGCGCACCACCTCCGCGCTCCACAGGGGCGCCGCGACGAGCACGGGCAGGACGTGGCGGCCCTGGATGCCGTAGCCATGGCGCAGCTGAAGCACCGAAGCCGCCACCGTCACCCCGACGCCGGCCGCGGCGCAGATCGCGACCCCGACGCGCTCGCGGGCCGACCCCAGCCACAGCGCGAGCCCCGTCAGCCCGAGCACGGCGAGGCCCCACAGCACGTAGAGCACCGGCGGCAGCGGCGTGTCCAGCGCGCCGAAGGTCCCGACCGCGTGACGCGCCACGTCGTCGAGGTCATGGACCGACTGCGCGAGCGCGATCCGCAGCCCGACCGCGCCCGGAACGCCGGTGGGCTGTTGGGAGAGCTCCCAGTACACCCCGACCGCCAGCGCCAGCGCCAGCTTGACGCCGGCGCCCACCGAGGCCCGGGGCCGCACCGCGAGCGCCCGCCACGCCGGGCGCGGCCCGTCGAGCAGGGCCAGCACGCCCACGAGCACCGCCAGCAGCACGGGCCCCAGCGAGCGGGCTACCGCGAGCACCGCTCCGGCCGCGGCCAGCGCGGTCCACGCCCCGCGCGGCGCCCCGCCGCCGAGCAGACGCAGGCCGGCCGCCACGAAGCAGACCCCGGCCGCGATCTCCGGGCCGCTGGCGTTAAGCGACGAGGCGCAGAAGACGACCATCGGCGTGACGGCGAGCGCGAGCCCCGAGAACGCCGCCCAGCCGCCCGCCGCCGAGAGCGCCAGCCAGGCCGCGGCGACCAGCAGCGCAACGCTCAGCAGGGCGCTCACGAGCCGGCCGAGCCGCAGCGACGCGTCGGGCGTGCCGGCGGCCCGCATCGCCGCGCCCGGCAGGACGTACAGGAAGGGCGGGTAGGTCCCGGTGTAGGACGGCGTCCGCGAGGAGCGCTCGCCCGCCGGCGGCGCGTCCAGGCACGCGGCCGAGGCCTCCGGCCGGCGGTCGTTGCAGCCGAACGCGGTGACGCTGAGCGACCGCGGCACCGCGAAGGTCCGCGTCTGCTCCGCCGTCCAGAGCAGCGTGGCGAGGTTCGAGCCCGCGATCGGCGCCTGCCCGCTCGCGCCCTGCGCGCGGAAGGCGCGCTTCTGCGCCTCGGTCGGGACGAACGGCCGCCCCGCAAGCTCGAAGTCGCCCGCGCCCAGCGCACGCACGAAGTGCCCCCGCTCGTCGGGCGCCGCGCCGGGCGGATTGCCGAACACCCAGGCGAGCACGAGCAGCGCGATGCCCGCGGCGGCGAGGACCCAGGGGCGCAAGCGGCCATACTCCCCCACTTGCCGGCCCCTCGCGTCCTCGTCGTCTCCGCCGAGCCCGTCGGCGAGCGGATGGCCGGTCCGGCGATCCGCGCGTACGAGCTCGCCCGCGCCCTGGCCCCGCACTGCCGGGTCACGCTCGCCGCCCCCGCGCCCAGCGAGGTCCCCGATCCGCGCCTGAAGCACCTCGCCGCGGGCCTCGCCGACTACGACGCGCTGATCGGCGCGGTGCGCGAGCACGACGTCGTCGTGGCGCAGCTGCTGCCGCCGCGGCTGCTCAGCCGCGTCTGGCGGCTCGACACGCGGCTCGTCGTCGACCTCTACAACCCGGTCGTCGTCGAGGTGATCGAGGCCACGCGCAGCAAGCCGGCCGCGTCGCGCCGGCGGCTGCGCAGCACCATCACCCGCGCCGCCACCGCCCACCTCGCGGCCGCCGACCTCGTGCTGTGCGCGAGCGAGCGCCAGCGCGACCTCTGGCTCGGCGGCCTCGCCCTGCGCGAGCTGCTCGAGCCCGACGCGCTCGAGCGTCTCGCGGTCGTCCCCTTCGGCACCCAGGCCGACCCACCGAAGCCCGCGCCCGCGATCCGCGCCGCGATCCCCGCAATCCCCCCAGACGCCCGCATCCTGCTCTGGGGCGGCGGCATCTGGGACTGGCTCGACGCGCCCACCGTGATCCGAGCCACGGCCCTGCTCCCCGACGACGTCCACCTCGTCTTCCAGGGCGTGAAGCGACCCGCCATGGCCGAACGCGACGAGCACGGAGCCGCCGCCGCCGCGATCGCCCTCGCCCGCGAGCTCGGCCTGGAGGGCACCCGCGTCCACTTCAACCACGAGTGGGTGCCCTACGAGCAGCGCGGCGCCTGGCTGCTGGAAGCCGACCTCGGCGTCAGCGCCCACCCGTCCCACCTCGAGACCCGCTTCGCCTTCCGCACCCGCATCGTCGACTACCTGTGGGCCGGCCTGCCCGTCGTCGCCACCGAGGGCGACGTCCTCGGCGACATGGTCCATTCCAAACGCCTCGGCCGAGCCGTCCCCTCCGGAGACGCCGACGCCTTCGCCCACGCCTGCGCCGAGCTGCTCGCCGGTTCGGACAACGAGCAAGCCAACGTACGCAAAGCCGCCCAGGAACTGCGCTGGGAGCATGTCGCCCGGCCCCTGATCGAGTTCACCCACAGCGGGACCAAGCGCCCCGCCGGCGCCGAGCGAACCCGAACCGTGACCGCCGCCACGCTCCGCCAGTACCTCCCGATCGCCGCAGAGACCATGAGCACCGACGGCCTCACGACCCTCACCCAAAAACTCGGGACCAACGCACTGCGAGCATTGAGGAAGCAGTGACCGACGTCATCCGCCCCCCGAGCCAACCCGGTCAGCGCCAACCGCGAGCGGACGCGGGCGTTCCCGAGCCGGGGAACTCGGGACCGGCGAGGCGAAGCCGGTGGCGAGCCGTAAGGCGAGACAGGGGAGGGCGCAGGTTCCCCCCGGTCGGGAATGGCCCGCGGCCGCTCGCGGCCGCGACCAGGTTGGAACTCGGGGTCCTGATAGCGGCCACCGGCTTCAGCCTCATAGTCCTAGCGGCCCTGGCGACCAAGGGCCGCCCCCTGTCAGGAGCCGACGGCCTGCTCGCCGCCGACCAGCTCCAGTACTTCGCCTGGATCCGCGAATCGGCCCACCACCTGCTGATCGGCAACCGCTACGACCTCGCCCCGGGTGCCCGCTCGTTCCTGCATCCCGGCTTCGCGATCTCCGGCGGGCTGAACGCGCTCGGGCTGTCGGTGCCGCTCAGCTACCTCGTGTGGAAGCCCGTCGCCGTCGCGCTCACGTTCTACGGCGCCTGGCGCTACGTCCACCGCCTGCTCGAGGGCCGCGGAGCCCGCCACGCGGCGCTCGTCCTCGTCGTCTTCGCGGTCATGCCCGCGGCGTGGCTCGTCGCGTGGTCGGGCTGGGGCGGCAACCCGCGCCAGTACACGTTCGACTTCATCTCCGGCGAGATGTGGTCGGGCCAGTACCTGCTCGGCTACCTGATGACCGCGATCGCCGTGTTCCTGATGCCGCTGGTGCTGCTCGGCGCCGAGCGCCGGCGCTTCGGCCTCGCCGCCGCCGGAGCGCTGACCGTGTGCTGGCTGCAGCCGTGGCAGGGCGCGACGCTCGCGCTGATCATTTTCGGCGTGGAGGCGTGGCGGCGGCGGCTCTCCCCCGGCCACCTGCTCGTCGCGGCCGCGACCGTGCCGCCCGCGCTCTACTACGTGCTGCTCGGCCGTCTGGATCCGGCCTGGGAGCTGGCGGGGAAGTCCAACGCCGCGGGAGCGATGCCCGAGTGGACGTGGCCATGGTGGGCCGTGGTGCTGACCGTCGCGCCGCTGGCGATCCCCGCCGCGCTCGCCTACCGGCTGCCCGCGCCGAGCTGGCAGGAGAAGGCCGTCCGCGTCTGGCCGCTCGCCGCCTTCGCGGTCTACCTGCTGCCGTTCGGCACCTTCCCCTACCACTCGTTCCAGGGCCTGGCGATCCCGCTCTCGATCCTGGCCGTGCAGGGGCTGCTGACCGTCTGGCGCCACCCTCGCCCGCTTGCGGTCGCCGCGCTGCTCTTTCTCATGACCGTGCCCGGGATCGCGCACAAGCTCGAGGTCTCGCTGCACTCGATCCGCACCGCGGGCGACCCGTTCTGGATCTTCGACGGCGAGCACCAGGCGCTGCGCTTCATCGAGCGCGACCCGCGCCCGGGCGGCGTGCTCGGCCCCGTCTACTCCGGCTACATGCTCCCGTACACGACCGGACGCGAGACCTGGATCGGCGCGCTCAGCTGGACGCCGGACTGGCGCGGGCGCGAGCGCATCGCCGACGGCCTGGTCGACGGTCGCGTGCGCGGCCGCGCGGCGCGGGCGGCCGTCCTCGCCACGCAGGCGCGGTACGTCTTCGTCGACTGCCGCCCCGGCCTGCGCGATCTCCAGCCCGAGCTCGCCCCCATCCTCGAGCAGACCCGCCGCTTCGGCTGCGCGAGCGTCTACGTGGTCCGGGCAAGGCCGGAGATGGCCCTCGCCGCGGGGCTCCCGGACGAGTAGGATCAGGGCGAAGGCAGGGACCTTCCTCAACGAGAGGAGACAATATGCCGGGCACAGCGACGGTGACGGTCAAGCGCTTCGACCAGCCGGACGAGGTGCGCCCCTTCCAGGCCAACGGCCACGTCGACTTCGTCGAAGTCGGCGGACGCGGCGTGGGGCGCGGGACGTTCGAGCCGGGCTGGCGGTGGTCGCAGGACGTCAAGCCGATCGCCGGGACGGAGTCCTGTCAGGTCTCGCACCTCGGCTACTGCGTATCGGGACGCATGCGCGTCTTCATGGACGACGGCAGCGAGCGGGACATCGGTCCGGGCGACGTCGTCGCGATCCCGCCGGGGCACGACGCCGAAGTGACCGGCGGCGAGGCCTGTGTGCTGCTGGACTTCGGCGAAATCGACGAGTACGCGAAGGGCTGAACGACGCACGGCGACGCGGCAGGCGCAACCCGCGCCCGCCGCTCGCCGCTTCGCGGCCGGCGGACGAGCAGCGCGGTCAGGGCAGGTGGACCGGCGGGACCTCGACCTTTGGGACGTCGACCTTCGGAACGTCGACGGTCGGGACCTCGACCTTCGGGGCTTGGACCGTTGGAGGCTCGACGGGAAGGTGGACGTCCGGGATATCGACGTGGGGGAGCAGCCCGTCGAGAGGCGCGGGTAGCAGCGGAGCCGGGTTGGCGGGCGGTCCTTGCGACGTGCCAGGCGAACCGGCCGCGCCCTGGGAGCCCTGCGGGCCGCCGGAGGACGGCTCGTGGCCGGGCGCCTGCGGATCGTGGCTCTCGGCGGTTCCCGGGGTCGAGTTCGCCGTGTCCGAGCCGCTTCGCGTGCCGCCGGGCACGGAGGACTCTCCCCGGCGAGAACGATCGCGCGACCCGGGCGCCTTCGAGGCCGCCCGATGCGACGGCCCGAGGCCGGACACCCTGCGCGGGCTGTGCGACGACGTGCCCGCGGTCATCTCGCCCGAGCCCGCCACGGAGGCTCCGAGCCGCGACGTGACGGTCTTCCGGGGGGCTCCGCCAGGGCGCTCACGATGCGAGGCCGCGGACGAGAAGCCCGCAGCCGCCGGAACAGCGGCGAGCAGAGCGGCGACCCCGACGGTCGGGGCGGCGTGCACGAGCGCCCCGGAGGTGCTTTCGAGCCACGCTGCGAAGCGCGTGGGCGCCGTCGTCACCAGCGTCGTCCACGCGACCGACTTCCGGCCCGTGTAGTAGCTGAGGAAGGCGCTGACCGCCGCGGCGTCGAGCTGGGCCCCGGCCTCGGTGGAGAGGACTTCGAGCGCGTCGCCGTGACTGCACGGATTGCGGTAGGCACGACTCGAGGTCATGGCGTCGAAGGTGTCCGCCACTGCGATGATCCGCGCGCCCAGCGGAATCGCGTCGCCGGCGAGCCCGTCGGGATAGCCGCCGCCGTCGAGCCGCTCGTGGTGATGGCGGACCATCGCGGTGATCTCGGCGTCCCCTATCCCGGCCAGCATGTCGGCGCCGTCCTCCGGGTGACGCCTGATCACGGCGAGCTCCTCGTGGGTGAGCCGGCCCGGCTTGTTGAGGATCTCCCTAGGGACGTTGACCTTGCCCACGTCGTGCAGGGCGGCCGCAGTCCGAACCTTGGCCACCTCGGCCGGCGACAGTCTGAGCGCCCGCGCGATGCGCTCCGCATGCCCGGTGACCCGCCGCGTGTGCCCGTGGGTGTAGGCGTCCCGTGCTTCGAGCATGGAGCTCAGGCGCTCGAGCGCCTCGACGCGGCGATCGGAGGCGTCGACGACGCCGGCGTGTTCGCGGGCAGACTCCAGTGCGAGCACGCGGCGCGCGTCGGCGAGCCGTCGCTCGGCTCGCAGGCGGCGCAGGTATCCCCAGAGCAGCAGGTCGGCGAAGACGAGGTCCCGCGACCCCGGCCGCCGCTTCCAGATCGCGGAGCCGATGCTCGCGGCGGCGATGGACAGCCCCATCGCGAGCGGCACCGACACGAGCAACACCAGCCAGCTGCCCATGGGCGCGAACGCCCAGACCGCCAGCCCCGGGAGGATCATCACAAACGTGGTCGCCGCCAGCACGTGCGGTAGGTACCGCCTCATCACCGATGTACATCGGCACTCCACGCCCGCGACTTTAGCCCGGGGGCGCGCCGTAGGCGAATTGGCACCCCGTCGGGTCTACGGGGCGCCCGCCGCCCGCCCGTAGCGCTCCGCCAGCACGCCGAACCGCTCGACCAGCTCCGGCGGCTCGTGGACCTCGAAGTCCACGCCGAGCATCCCGATCCGTACGGCGAGCCAGTCGAGCGAGTCGTCGCTCGTGCGGTACTCGCAGGTCGTCTCGTCCACCGCCTCGAGCTCGCCCCAGACCTGCGGGAAGTGCTCGCGCACCGTCGCTGCCGACGCGTGCAGCGTCAGCCGCGCCTGGTGGCGCGCCGGCGCGGCGCGCAGGTTCTTCGCGACGTAGGCCGCGGCGTCGCGCTCGGGCAGCTCGCGCGCAGTGAACCGCGTGCCATCGGGCCTCGGGCGCTCGAGCCGGTCGAGGCGGAAGGTGCGCCAGTCGCGGCGGTCGCAGTCCCACGCCACGAGATACCAGCGGCGGCCGAGGTTGACGAGGCTGAGCGGCTCGACGCAGCGGCGCGACTCCGTCCCGTCGCGGCTGCGGTAGGCGAAGCGCAGGCGCTCGCGGTCGCGGCACGCGCTCGCGATCACCGTCAGGCACTCCGGGTCGATCCGCGGCCCGCTGGCCGCGAGCGTCGCGGTCGCCGAGCCCAGCGCGTTGACGCGCCGGCGCAGGTGCGCGGGCAGTACCTGCTCGAGCTTGACCAGCGCCCGCAGCGAGGTCTCCTCTATCCCCGTGACCGACGCCCCCGCGGCGGTGCGCAACCCGACCGCGATCGCCACCGCCTCGTCGTCCTCGAGCAGCAGCGGCGGCATCGCCGTGCCGGCGTGCAGCCGGTAGCCGCCGGCCGGGCCCGTCAGGGCGTCGACCGGGTAGCCGAGCTCGCGCAGGCGCTCGACGTCGCGGCGAATCGTGCGGCCCGAGACCTCCAGCCGGCGGGCGAGCTCCTCGCCGGCCCAGTCGCGCCGCGTCTGCAGGAGCGAGAGCAGCTTGAGCAGGCGGCCGGCGGTCTCGGTCATCGCGCCGCGAACGATGCCAGGAATTGCGGACACAAACTGTCCTAAACGCGCCGTAGGTTGCCGTCGATGTCAAACCAAGGAGGACCCTTTGACGGTAGTCGCGACCGACTCGCCTCGTAACTTCAACGGCCGCATGAACGAGCCGGCCATCAGCGTGAGCGGACTGACGAAGTCCTTCGGAGACGTCCGCGCCCTCGACGGCGTGGACTTCGAGGCCGCGCCCGGCACCGTGCTCGGCCTGCTCGGCCCCAACGGCGCCGGCAAGACCACCGCGGTGCGCGTGCTCACGACGCTGCTCAAGCCCGACGGCGGCAGCGCGCGCGTCGCCGGCCTCGACGTGGTGAGCGACGCGGTGGCGCTGCGCCAGCGCATCGGCCTCGCGGGCCAGTACGCCGCGGTGGACGAGAACCTCACCGGCAAGGAGAACCTGGTGATGGTCGGGCGGCTCTACGGCGAGCCCCGGGCCGCCGCCAAGACCCGCGCGGACGATCTGCTCGAGCTCTTCGACCTCGTCGACGCCGCAGACCGCGTGGTCAAGACCTACTCCGGCGGCATGCGCCGGCGCCTGGACCTCGGGGCCGCGCTCGTCGCCGAGCCGCCCGTGCTCTTCCTCGACGAGCCGACCACGGGCCTTGACCCGCGCAGCCGCCTGGACCTGTGGGGCACGATCGAGTCGCTCGTCGGGCGCGGCACGACGGTGCTGCTGACCACGCAGTACCTCGACGAGGCCGACCGCCTGGCCGACACGATCGCCGTGATCGACCACGGGAAGGTGATCGCGAGCGGCACCTCCGACGAGCTCAAGGACCGCGTCGGCGGCGAGCGGCTGGAGATCCGCCTGACCGATCCCGCTGCGGCGCGAACGGCGGTGGAAGTGCTCGCCTCGATGTCCGACGAGGAGCCCGCGGTCGAGGACGGCCTGGTCCGGTTCTCCGTCCGCAAGCGCCAAGGCGCGATCGTCGAGGCCGTCCGCCGGCTCGACGACGCCGACGTCGGCGTCGAGGACCTCGGCGTCCGGCGCCCGACCCTCGACGACGTGTTCCTGACCCTGACCGGCCACGCGGCCGAGACGACGGAAGACGACGCAGCGAAGGAGAAGGACTCATGAGCCGCCTGGTGTCCGACACCCTGATCGTGGCCGAGCGCAACCTCGTGCGCCTGCCCCGCGCCCCCGACCTGATCGCCGCCTTCACGATCCAGCCGGTGATGTTCGTGCTGCTGTTCGTCTACGTGTTCGGCGGCGCGATCCGCACGCCGGGCTATGACTACGTCGACTTCCTGATCCCGGGGATCATCGTGCAGAACATCGCCTTCGGCGGGTTCGTCACGGCGCTCGGGCTCAACGAGGATCTGCAGAAGGGCCTGATCGACCGCTTCCGCTCGCTGCCGATGGCACGCGCGGCGGTACTCGCGGGCCGCACGCTCGCCGACGTCGTGACCAACGCGTTCTCGATGACCGTGCTGATCGTGACCGGGCTGATCATCGGCTTCTCCTTCCACGGCAGCGCGCTGGAGATCATCGCCGGCATGGGCCTGCTGCTGCTGTTCGGCTACGCGTTCTCGTGGGTCTTCGCGCTGCTCGGGATGCTCGTCTCCTCACCCGAGGCGGCGAACTCGGTCGGGTTCATCGCGGTCTTCCCGCTCACGTTCGTCTCCTCGGCGTTCGTGCCGGTCGACTCGATGCCGAGCGCCCTGAAGTGGTTCGCCGACGTCAACCCGTTCACGGTCGTCGTCGACGCGATGCGGTCCCTGTGGCTCGGCGCGCCGGCCGGCAACTCCGTTTGGGGCGCCGTGGTCTGGTCAATCGTGATCATCGCGATCTTCGCGCCGCTGGCCGTGGCCCGCTACCGGCGGATCGCGACGACGCGCTAGCGGGACGTGGCGCGAGGAGAACGCCGCCCGGGCGGACGACGATCGTTCGCGTGTTCGACGCTCTCTACGATCTGCATCGCCATGGTGACGCCGTCCGACGCGGCCTTAACCGACCGACACCGGCCGAGCCCCAGCCGATCCGGCCCGGGGCGTGAGGAGAAACGATGACCGTCAGCACCACGTCGCAGGCGCGCTCCGGGCACCCGGCCATCGCCCGGGTGCGCGAGCGCCGAGCCGAGGACCTGCAACTGCGGATCGCCGACGCGATCACCCGATTCGCCGGCTCGATGCCCTTCGTCTATCTGCACCTCGTTGTCTTCGCGGGATGGATGCTGCTTGCCGAACAGTCCCCGTGGCCGACCCTGACCCTCATCGTGTCGCTGGAGGCGATCTTCCTGTCGACGTTCGTGATGATCGGGCAGAACCGGGCCGCGACGTTCCAGCAGGCCAAGGCCGATCACGACTTCGTCGAACAGGAAACCGAGCTCAAGACCAACACCCAGCTCACCCGCGAGATCCACCTGCTGACCACCGAGCTGCACCAGCGGGTCGTCGACGGAAACTGACTCGGCGGCGAGCACCAACGCCGACGGCAGGCGCCGATACCTAGGGAGAGACCCCGCGCCCGGGCACGGGTGAGGACTGCACGATCGAGGTGGTCGTCTGGCCGAAGACGGCGAAGCGGTCGATGACCTCTTCGAGGTGCTCCACGTCGCGGACGTGGGCGCGAATCAGGTAGCAGTCCTCCCCCGTCACCCGGTCGCACTGGACGACCTCGGGCGTCTCGCGCGCGACGTCGGCGACCTTGCGCAGCTCGCGCGGGGCCGGGCGGATCCGGATCACGGCGCTCAGCGCGAGGCCGAGCGCGCGCGGGTCGACGTCGGCTCGGTAGCCGCGGATGACGCCGTCGCGCTCGAGCCGGGCCAGCCGCTCGGCGACGGCCGGGGATGAGAGCCCGACGCGGCGGCCGAGCTCGGCCAGCGAGAGCCGCGCGTCGCCCTGCAGCTCGGCGAGCAGCCGGCGGTTCGTGGTGTCGAGGCCGTTCTGCCGTGTTTCCAAAGCCATGAGGCCAACGATAGCTGCGATTCCCCCTGTGACGAGGGCGGGAGCCGCGTCAACCTTCGGAGGCATGAAGCGCCCGCCCCCGCACGCCTACTTCGTCGTCAGCGCCGTGTTCCACTATCTCGGGCCGGCCTTCGCGGTGCTGCTGTTCGCTCGTGTCGACGTGCTCGGCGTCGCCTGGCTGCGGATCGTCTCGGCGGCGCTGGTCTTCGCGGCCTGGCGCCGGCCGTGGCGGGCGTGGGCGGCGCTCGATCGCGACGCGCGGCGGCTGATCGCGGCCTGGGGCAGCGTGCTCGCCGTCATGAACTGCTGCTTCTACGTCGCGATCGACCGGCTCCCGCTCGCGACCGTCGCGGCGATCGAGTTCCTCCCGGTGATCGCCCTCGCCGCGCTCGGGGCGCGCAGCGTGCGCAACGCGCTCGCGCTGGCCCTCGCCGTCCCGGGGGTCTACTTGCTGACGGGCGTGCGCCTGGAGGGCGAGCCGCTGGGGGTGGCGCTGGCCTTCGTCAACGCCGGGTTCTTCGCGAGCTACATCGTGCTCGCCCACCGCGTCTCCCAGCACGCGCAGCTCAGCGGGATCGACGGCCTCGCCGCCTCGATGGTGATAGCGGCGGTCGTGGTCACGCCGCTTGCGGGCTGGGCCGCCGTCCCGGCGTTCGGCGACCCCGTCGCGCTGCTGGCCGGGGTCGGCGTCGGCGTGTCCTCCTCGGTGATCCCGTACGTCGCCGACCAGCTCGCGATGCGCCGGCTGGCGCGTGCCACCTACGCGCTGATGGTCTCGCTGCTGCCCGCGACGGCGACGGTTATCGGGCTGGTCGTGCTCGCACAGGTCCCGTCGCTCGCCGAGGCGGCGGGCATAGCGTTGGTCGTGGCCGGGGTGGCGCTCCACCGCGAGACGCCCCGCAAACGGCACGACCCGGATCGTCAGATCCGGGTCGTGGGTGAAGCTGCCTAAGCGGCTTCGCGCATGGCCAGCAGCTCGGGCCGCTGGGAGAGCCGGCGCAGGGCCCGCTCCTCGATCTGGCGCGCGCGCTCGGTGGAGACCCCGAGCTTGCGGCCGGCCTGCGAGAGCGTCTGAGGCTCCTGGTCACCGGCGCCGAAGCGCATCTCGATCACGTTGCGCTCCTGCTCGGGCAGCTCGGCGATGGCTCCGAGCAGCGTCTCGGACGCGATCTGCTCGTGGACCTCCTCGTCGACCGAGGGGGACTCGAGCGACACCAGGTCGCCCAGCGACGTGTCGCCATCCTCACCGACCGGCTTGTCGAGGCTCACGACCGCGCGATCGGCCTTGCGGATCTCGATCACGTCGGCCAGCGGCAGGTCCGCGACCGCGGCGATCTCCTCGTCGCTCGGCTCGTGGCCCAGCTTCGTGGTGAGCTCGCGCTCGATGCGCCCGACCTTGCGCGACCGCTGCGCGACGTGCACCGGGAGGCGGATCGTGCGGCTGGTGTTCTCCAGGCCGCGCTGAATCGCCTGGCGGATCCACAGCGTCGCGTAGGTGGAGAAGCGGAAGCCCTTGCGCCAGTCGAACTTCTCGACCGCGCGAATGAGGCCCAGCATCCCCTCCTGGATCAGGTCGCCCAGCGAGAGCCCCTGGCCCTGGTAGCGGCGTGCGTTGGACACCACCAGTCGGAGGTTGGAGTTGATCATGCGGTCCTTCGCGGCAAGGTCGCCGCGCTCGATCCGCTTGGCCAGCTCGATCTCCTCGTGGGGCTTCAGCAGTGCGTATCGGCCCGCCTCGCGCAGCAGCAGCTGCAGGGAGTCGAGGGTGGGGTCGACGTCATATGTCGCGCTCGTGGTAGAGCGCGGCGGGGAGGTCTTCGTACTCGTGGTGGTTCCTTTCGAATTCATAACCAACTCGTCCAGTAGGGATTGTACGCGATTTAAGTTGCCGACGCAACCAGGCGGGGACCTGGTCCGACCGACCCAAACGTCGAAATCCGCTGTAAATGGCGGTCCGGCGGGCTTGGAACACCGAGCGCGGCAGGGGAGCGGCGCACGGAGGTCCTACATCAACGCTTCTCGGCCCACTTTGTTACGCACGCGGCGGACCAATCGATCATCGCCGCGTCGAGTTGTTGATGGCAACCCACCCACAGTGATGCCTCGGTGACGCGATCGGCAATCCTAAGATTGCCGGCGATCCGGTGCTCGAGGCCCTGAAAGCCCGGCTGCAGCGTCATGTTCCCGGCCAGCAGCAGCCGCGAGTCGACGCGCTGGGAGAGCAGGTGCAGCTGCAGCTCGCGGCGCTCGGCGGCGCCGCCTTGGCGCAGCGTGATCGGGAAGCCGAACCAGCGGGGCTCGGCGGTCGGGAGCGAGCGCGGCAGCACGAGCCGGTCCTCCAGCGGCGCCAGGGCGGTCGCGAGCTGCGCGAAGTTCTCCCGGCGGCGCTGCGCGAACGCCTCCAGCCGGTCGGTCTGGGCGATCCCGAGTGCGGCCTGCAGGTCGGTGACCTTGAGGTTGTAGCCGACGTGGGAGAAGACGTACTTGTGGTCATAGCCCTCCGGCAGCGCGCCGAAGCGCCCCTCGAAGCGCCGCCCGCAGGCGTTGTCGACCCCCGGCGGGCACCAGCAGTCGCGGCCCCACTCGCGCAGCGAGGTCAGCGCGCGTGCCCATGCCGGGTCGGCGGTGGCGACCGCGCCCCCCTCCCCGGTGGTCATGTGGTGGGCGGGATAGAACGAGTAGGTCGCCGCCTGCCCGAAGGTCCCGGTGAGACGGCCCCCGATCCGCGAGCCGAGGGCGTCGCAGCAGTCCTCGATCAGCACGAGCCCGTGCTCCGCGCACAGCGCCTCCAGGCCCGGGCCGTCGAGCGGGTTGCCGAGGCAGTGCGCGGCCAGCACCGCGCGCGTGCGCGGGCCCATCGCATCGGCGATCGCCTCCAGCGACGGGTTGTAGGTGCCGGGCTCGATATCGACGTAGACCGGCACGAGGCCCTGCTGGTAGAGCGGCGCCACCGTGGTCGGGAAACCCACGGCGGGGGTGATCACCTCGTCACCGGGCACCAGCGGGCGCTCGACCAGGTGCGAGCGCGCCGCCGCCACGGCGAGCAGGTTGGCCTGCGAGCCCGAGCCCACGAGCGCGACGTGGGGGCGCTCGGTGACCTGCGCCAGGCGGGCGCGGAAGCCGTCGGCGAAGCGCCCCTCGGTCAGCCAGCCGTCGAGCGCGGCGTCGACCAGCGCGCGCAGCTCGGGCGCGCCGATGACCTTGCCCGCCACCGGGACGTTGGTCTCGCCGGGCACGAACGGCGCCTCGGCCTCGAAGGCGGCCCGCGCGTAGCGCTCGGTCGCGGCGAGCGCCTCGGCGCGCAGGGCGTCGAGGTCGGGGGCCGCTGGCATCGCGCATAGGGTAAGCGGCCGTGCCGTCGCGCCTGCCGCTCGCCGCCCTGCTGGTCGCGGGGGCGCTCGTCTCCGGGATCACGATGCTGCACGGCATCCAGCCCAACGACGAGGGGCTGATGCTGCAGGCCGCCGCGCGGATCGCCGGCGGGCAGGTCCCCTATCGCGACTTCTGGTGGTTCTACCCGCCCGGGCAGCCCTACGTCCTGGGGGCGCTGCACGCGCTGCTCGGCCCCTCGCTGCTGACCTGGCGGGTGCTGCGGGTGCTCGCCGATGCGGTCGTCGCGGTGCTCGTCTACGCGCTGGCGCGGCGGCGCGCCGGGGAGCGCCCTGCCCTGGCCGCGTGGGCCGCCGCGATCCTGGCGATGGCCTACCCGAGCGGGCCGCACCCGTTCCCGGTCGCGCTCGCCTTCGCGCTCGGCGCGCTGCTCGCCTTCGAGGCGCGGCCGGCGCTGGCGGGCGTGCTGGTGGGCGCGTGCGCGGCGTGGCGGATCGAGTTCGCGGTCTTCGCCGCCGCCGGGATCCTGCTTGCGCGGCCGGCCGGAGCCGCGCGCTTCGCGGTCGCGACGGTGGCGAGCACGGCTGTGCTCTACCTGCCCGTGGTGATCGCCGCCGGGCTCGGGCCGTCGTGGCGGTTGCTGGTCGACTACCCGCTGACCGACTTCCGCGACTACCAGACGCTGCCCTTCCCCCTGACCTACGACGGGCCGCTGAACACGAGCTCGCTCGGCGGGTTCCTGAGCGACAGCGCCGAGCCGCTCGCGCTCTTCTACCTCCCGCTGGCCCTGGTCGTAGGGCTCGCGGGCGCTGTGACCGCGCTGGCCGCGCGGCGGCCCGCGCGCCTGATGATCGCGGTGGGGGTGTTCGCGCTGGGGATGGTCGCCTACCTGCTCGTGCGCGCCGACCTCTTCCACACCGCGCCGCTGGCGGTGCTTGTCGCGGTGCTCGCAGCGTGGGCGCTGGCGGGCTCGCGCGCCGGGGCGCGCGCGCTGCCGGCAGCGCGACCGGCAGCTCGCGCGCTGCCGGTCGCGCTCGCGGGCCTTGCGCTGGCCTTCGCGATCGCCGAGGGCCTGGACCGCCGCCTGCTGGTGCTCCGCGAGCACACGGTCGCGCTGGCGCTGCCGGTCGCCGACGGCGTGCGCGTGGCGCCACGGCAGGCACGCGAGCTGCAGGCAGTGGTGGCCCGCATCCAGCGCTCCGTGGCGCCGGGCCGGCCGATCTACGTCGCCACGCGGCGCGCCGACCTCGTCACCTCCGGGCACCCGCTGCTCTACGTGCTGGCGGACCGCCCGAACGCGACGCGCTACGACATCCCCGCCCCCGGCGTGGTGACCTCAGCCCCGGTGCAGCGCGAGATCGTGCGCGACCTCGCGCGCACACGCCTGGTGGTGCGCTGGACCGATCCAGTCACCGCGGCGCCCGAGCCGAACGCCGCCGGGCGCTCGAGCGGGGTTCGGATCCTCGACGCCGCGCTCGCGCGCGACTACCGGCGGGCCGGGCGGGAGGGCTCGTTCGTCCTGCTCGAGCGCCGGCCCTGAAGCAGGCCGGAGGCGAGCACCGGCCGCTCGCCCGGGCGCGGCGGGCGATCGTCGGCCATCGCCTCCGCCACGATCTGAGCCAGCCGGCGCTGGAAGCGCGGGACGCTGAACGCCTCGGCGGCGGCCATGCAGGCGGCAGGATCGATCGCCAGTGCGTCGAAGCCGGCGACGGCCTCGGCCAGCGCCTCGGAGGAGTTGGGCTCGAAGAAGGTGCCCGTCACGCCCGCGGTGACGCTCTCCAGCACCCCGCCCTCGGCCAGGGCGATCACCGGGCGCCCCGCGGCGAGCGACTCGACGGCGGCGATCCCGAACTCCTCCGTGGCAGTCACGACCATCGCGCGGGCCGAGGCGAGCAGCTCGGCGACGCGCTCGTCGGATACGCGCCCGGCGAAGGTCACCGTCGGCCCCGCGAGCCTGCGCAGGCGCCGCAGCTCCGGCCCGTCGCCGATCACCGTCAGCGGGAGGCGCAGGTGGTTGAACGCCTCGACCGCGATCTGCACGCGCTTGTGGGCCATCAACTCGCCGAGCACGACGTAGTGCTCGCCGACGGGGCCGGGCCGGAACCGCGTCACCTCCACCGGCGGGTAGAGCACGCTCGACTCGCGCCCGAGGTAGCGCGAGATCCGCCTTGCGGTCACCTCGGAGTTGGCGACGTAGCGATCCACCCGCTGGGCCGCGATCCAGTCCCACTGGCGCCAGCGCGCGAGCACCCCGCGCAGTACCGGCCGGGTCAGGGCGCCGCGCGCGGCCAGGGTGGCCTCGCGCTCGCTCCAGGCGTAGCGGAAGGGGTTGTGGCAGTAGCAGACGTGCACCGCGCCGGGATCGACCAGCACGCCGTGCGCCCACGCGCTGGAGGAGGAGATCACCGTGTCGTAGCCGCGCAGGTCGAAGGACTCGACCGCGTGCGGGTACAGCGGCAGCAGCGGCCGGAAGGTTCGCGCGGTCGGGCGCAGGCGCTGAAGGAACGAGGTCTGGACGTTGCGGTCGGCGAAGCGGCCCTCGGTGCCCGCCTCGTCGTAGACGGCGCTGAACACGTCGGCGTCGGGCCAGCCGTCGCAGATGGCGGCGAACACGCGCTCGGCGCCGCGCAGGTCGAGCAGGAAGTCGTGGATCAGGGCGACGCGCGGCACGCGGTCGCGAGTGTAAGGGTGAAGAACGCCACGTTCGGCTCCGCACCGTTCGGTTAGCGTCGGCACGTGCCCCGCGCCCTCCTCGGCTTCCTCGCGCTCGTCGCCCTGGCGCTCCCGGCGGTCGTGATCGCCCAGTCGCCGCCGCCGGTGGCGCTGCAGCCCGTCCTCGGCCACGCCGTGGTCGTCGAGCCGGTGTCCGGACGCGTACTCGTCCAGCCCGCGAGCCGCGGCCCGTTCATCGTGCTCAAGGGAGCTCGCGTGCTCGCCGTCGGCAGCACGATCAAGGCCACCGACGGGCGCGTCCGCCTGTCCGTCGCGCGCGACCGGGCCGGTCACGTCTCGCGAGCCGAGTTCTTCCGCGGCCAGTTCGAGGTCGCCGACCAGACCGCGAAGCTGACCACGCTGCGCCTCAGCGGCTCCTCCTTCCGCCGGGCGTGCGGCAAGGCGCAGGCCGCCTCGCGCGGCCACGGACACCCTGTCCGGCGGCTCTGGGGCGACGGGCACGGGCACTTCCAGACCCGCGGGCGCTACTCGGCGGCGACGGTCCGGGGCACCCGGTGGTTGACGGAGGACCGCTGTGACGGCACGCTGACGCGTGTGGAACGCGGCGTAGTCGAGGTCGAGGACTTCACGGTGCCCGAGGCGCCGGCCAAGACCCCTGCGCCGGTGTCCGGAGGCGAGGGCGGGGGCCAGGCGCCGAGCCTCGCGCCCCAGGCTGCCCCGGGCAGGCCACGCATCGTGCGCGTCGGCCGCGGCGACTCCTACGTCGCCGCCCCCGGAGGACCGGCCTGAAGCGCCGCGGGACGACCCGCCGCCTGAGAAGGATCCTGCTGGTCGCCGTCGCGGTGCTCGCGGCGGGCACCGCCGTGCTGCTCGAGCTCACCCACGCGCTGCGGGGCGCCGAGCTGAGCACCGTCAGCACGCGCTTCGCGGTGCGCGGCGAGCGCCCCGCGCCCAAGGACGTCGTGGTGGTCGGGATCGACGACGTCAGCTTCGACGTGCTCAACGAGCGCTTCCCGTTCTCGCGCCGGACCTTCGCCCGCGCCCTCACCAAGGTCTCCGCAGACCACCCGCGCGCGATCGCCTACGACGTGCAGTTCACCGAGCAGTCGAACGACGCGGCGGCCGACAACGCGCTGATCCTGGCCCTGCGCAAGGCCCGCAACGTGGTGCTGAGCACGACCGAGGTCGGCGCCAAGGGCACGACGAAGGTGCTCGGCGGCATCGAGGGCCAGCGCTTCGGGCGCGTGACGGTCGGCAACGGGCTGCTGCCCGAGGACAACGCCGGCAAGCTGCGGCGGATCCCCTTCGCGGTCGACGGGCTGCCCACGCTCTCCGTGGCCACCGTGGAGCGCGCCGGCGGGCGCATCGACCGAGGCAAGCTCGCCGGCGACGGCGCGTGGATCGACTATTCCGGGCCGCCCGGCCACATCCGCACGGTCTCGTTCTCGAGCGCCGTGCGCGGGCGCTTTGCCCCCGGCACGTTCCGCGACAAGCTCGTCGTGATCGGGGCCACCGCGCCGAGCCTGCAGGACCGCCACGCCACCTCCTGGCCGGCGGGCGCGATGGCCGGCCCGGAGATCCACGCCAACGCCATCGCCACGCTGATGCGGGGCACGCCGTTGCGCGCGACGGGCGTGCTCGTCGCGCTGGTGATCGCGCTCGTGCTGGCGTTGCTCGCGCCGCTCCTGAGCCTGGCGCTCCGGCCCTGGCGCGCCCTGGGCATCGCGGCCGTCGCCGGGGTGCTCTACGCCGTCGCCGTTCAGCTCGCGTTCGGCGGCGGGCTGATCCTCCCGCTGATCGTGCCGCTCGTCGGGCTCGCGGTCGGCTTCATCGGCGCGCTGCTCGTGCACTGGCTGACCGCGACTTTCGAGCGCGCGCAGACACGCGACCTGTTCGCGCGCTTCGTCCCGGACTCGGTCGTCTCGCAGGTGCTCGACCGCGCCGACTCCGAGGAGGACGTGCGCCTCGGCGGCGAGCTGCTGTGCGCCACGGTGCTGTTCAGCGACCTGCGCGGGTTCACCTCGTTCGCCGAGTCGCGCGAGCCCTCGCAGGTGATCGAGGTGCTCAACCGCTACTTGACCGAGATGAGCGACGCGATCCTCGACCACAAGGGGACGCTGGTCGCCTACATGGGCGACGGGATCATGGCCGTGTTCGGCGCCCCGCTGCCCGCCGGCGACCACGCCGACGAAGCGCTGGGCGCCGCGCGGGACATGCTCGAGCGCCTCGAGCGCTTCAACGCCTGGATGCGCGAGCAGGGCCTCGGCGACGGCTTCAAGATGGGCATCGGCCTGAACACCGGCGACGTGATGTCGGGCAACGTGGGCTCGGCCCGGCGCCTGGAGTACACCGCGATCGGCGATACCACCAACACCGCCGCGCGCCTGGAGGGGATGACCAAGGGCACGCCGTACCAGCTGTTCGTCGCCGAGGCCACGCGCTCGGCGCTGGCGCAGGAGCCGGAGGACCTCGAGTGCCTCGACGAGCTCGAGGTGCGGGGGCGGAAGGGAGGGATGAGGGTCTGGGCTCTGCGGCCGAGCGCTACCGTTCGCGAGGACGTGACCGCAGCCGAGCGCCAGCCCGCCTCGTGAACATCTCGCATTCCGGGGCATTCCAGATCGTCGCCGAGGAAGCCCACGAGGACGCGGCCGACCTCCAGTTCATGCCTGAGGCGACCGCGTCGGACTGGGCCAAGGTCTTCTCCTACGCCGACGTGCTGAGCGTGCCGGCGGGCCTCGCCGTCATGCAGGCCGGCGAGGACGACCGCGGGCTCTACCTGCTCACCGAGGGGACGCTCGGCGTGCGTCTGCCGCGCGAGGAGTCCGCGTTCAAGACGATCGAGGCGCCCGCCGTGGTCGGGGAGCTCGCGTTCTTCGACGGGCGCCCGCGCTCGGCGACGCTCGACGCCGTCACCGACGTCGACGTCGTGCGCCTGGACCCGGACGGCTTCGAGCGGCTGTCGGCCGAGCAGCCCGAACTGGCCCAGGCCATGCTCCGCGACCTTGCGCGCGTGCTCGCGCTGCGGCTGCGGATGGCCAGCGACGTCATCGCGGGCCTGCGCGAGTGAGGCTCGCCACCCGCCTCCTCCTCACCTTCGCGGTGGGGCTGCTGCTCGCCGCGCCCGCGCAGGCGCGCAGCGTGCCGCGCGGCTGGCTCGGCGTCCAGGCCGACGGGCCGCTGACCCAGCCCGGCGGCGCCTTCGACGGCGAATGGGACGGGATCCGCTCCGCGGGCGCAGAGACGGTGCGCGTGGCCTTCGACTGGCGCGAGGCCCAGCCGTCCGCGACCGCCCCGATCGACTTCAGCCACATCGACGCGATCGTCACCGCGACGGCCCGCCGCCGCCTGCCGGTCCTCCCGGTCGTCCACCGCACCCCCGCGTGGGCCGCCGCGCGCCCGGCCGACGGCCCCGCCTCGGCGCCCAAGGGCACGCAGGACTACGCGCGCTTCCTGACCGCGCTGGTCGGCCGCTACGGGCCGCGCGGCTCGCTGTGGGCCGAGCACCCAGAGCTGCCCAAGCTCCCGATCCGCGAGTGGCAGGTCTGGAACGAGCCGAACCTCACGCGCTACTGGACCTCGCAGCCCTTTGCCAAGCCCTACGTCGCGCTCCTGCGCGCGTCGCGCCGGACGCTGCGCGCCGCCGACCCCGGCTCGAAGACGATCCTCGCCGGGCTGCCCAACGAGAGCTGGATCGCGCTGCGCGCGGTCTACAAGGCGGGCGGCAAGGGCAGCTTCGACGCGGTCGCGTTGCACCCGTACACCGGCCGCCCCCACAACGTCATCCGCCTGATCCAGTTCGCGCGCCGCGAGATGCGCCGCTACCGCGACAACCGCACGCCGGTGTGGCTGACCGAGCTCTCCTGGCCGGCCTCGAAGGGCAAGACCGCGGGCGCGCCGGGCTTCGTGACCGACGAGAAGGGCCAGGCGAGCCGCCTTAAACTCGCGCTGTCGCTGCTGGCGCGCGAGCGGCGCACGCTCGGGATCGGCAAGGTCATCTGGTACACGTGGATCTCGGCCGAGGGCTCGGAGAACGCGTTCGACTGGTCGGGGCTGCGGCGCAAGCGCGGCGACCGCGTTCTCGACGCCCCGTCGCTCGCGGTGTTCAGGAGCGCCGCGAAGCGCCTCGAGCGCTGAGCAGCGCGTCGACCTCGCGCGCCGTCCGCGCCCACGAGAACGCCGCGGCCCGCACCCGCCCCGCCCCGGCGAGTCGGTCGCGCTCGGCCGCGTCGCCGAGCAGGCCGGTGAGCGCCGCACGCAGCGCCTCGGGCTCGGGTTCGCAGAGGAGGGCGGCGCCACCCGCCGTGTCCGGGAGCGCGGTGCAGTCCGCGGCCACCACGGGCGTCCCGCAGGCCATCGCCTCGAGCACCGGGAGCCCGAAGCCCTCGTAGAGCGAGGGCAGGACGAACGCCTCGGCGCCGGCGTAGAGCCCGGGCAGCAGCGCGTCGTCGACGTGGCCGAGCAGGCGCAGGCCGTCCAGGCCCTGCTCGGCGGCGAACTGCGGCCGGTGCCCCCCGGCCACCACGATCTGCACGCCGTCGGCGGCGAGGGCGCGGGCGGCGGGGACGAGCGCACCGAGGTTCTTGCGCGAGGTCTGCGAGGCCACGCACAGCACGTAGGGAGCCACGAGCCCGTGGGCGCGGCGCGCCGGCGCGGGGTTCGCCGCCGGCGTGAAGGCGCCGTCGACGCCGCCGGGGACCACGCTCACCTGGCCGGGATCGAGGCCGAGCAGCTCGACGAGCTCGCCGCGCGAGAACTCGGATACGGTCACGACGTGCTGCGCGCGACGGGCGAGGGCCGGCAGGAGCCGACGCTGCCAGGCGGCGTAGGCGCCCGAGTACCACTCCGGATGGCGCAGCGCGGCGGCGTCGTGGAGCACGATCACGTTGCGCGGGAAGGCCAGCGGCGCGAGGTTTGCAGGGCCCAGGAGCGCGACGGCGCGCAGTCGCGCCGCACGGGCGGGCAGCACGACCTGCTCCCAGGCGTGCCCGGCCCGGTGCACGAGCCGCGGCGGGGGGCGCAGCACCGCGTAGGCGCCCGGCCGCAGCGCGGGAAGACGCGTGACCAGCTCTCGCGCCCAGCGCTCCACCCCGCCGAGCTCAGGGCGAGCGGCGGCGCGGGCGTCGATGGCGATCGGACCGGGCATTGAAGGTCGGGGTCGACGGGCGCAGCCTGGTCGGGGGCGCGGCGCGCGGCGTCGCGCACTATACGGCCGCCCTGCTGGCGCATCTGGCCGCCGCGTTCCCGGACGACGAGTGGCGCGTGCTGCTGCCCCGGGGCGCCGCCGCGCCGCTCCCGGGCGGGGCCCGCGCCGTGCGCCACCAGCTGCCCGGTCGCGTGCTCTACGGGGCCGCGGCGCTGAGCGGGCGCCCGCGGCTGGACGCGCTGCTCGGCGGCGACTGCGACGTCGTGTGGGCGCCCGCGCCCGCGCCGTTGGCGCTGCGGCCCGGCACGCCGTTCGCGCTCACCGTCCACGACCGCTCGTGGGAGCTGCGCCCGCAGGACTTCACCCGCTACGAGCGCGTGTGGCACCGCTTGGCGCGGCCGCGGCGCCTGGCCCGCCGCGCCCAGCGCGTGCTCTGCGACGCCGAGGCCGTGCGGTCAGAGCTCGTCGGCGCGTGGGGCCTCGATCCGGCGCGGGTGTGCGCGGTGCCGCTGGCGGCGCGCGACCTCGGCCCGGCGGGGCCGCCGCCGCGGGGCGCGCCGTACTTCCTATTCGTCGGCGCGCTCGAGCCGCGCAAGGCGCCCGACGTGCTGGTCGAGGCCTTCGGCCATGCGCGCGCCCGCGGGCTGGAGGCCGAGCTGGCGATCGTGGGCGAGGGTCGGGTGGCCGTCGCGGGCCCGGGCGTGCGGCGGCTCGGCCGGGTCTCCGACCTCGGCTCGGTGTACGCGGGCGCGCTGGCGGTCGTGCTCCCGTCGTGGCTGGAGGGCTTTGGGCTGCCGCCCGTCGAGGGCCTCGCCGCGGGGACGCCCGCGATCGTCAGCGACCTGCCCGTGTTCCGGGAGATCCTCGGCGGCGGGGCGCTGTACGTCCCTCCTGGCGAGGTCGACGGCCTCGCGGATGCGCTGCTGGCCCTCGCCGGCGATCCCGCGCTTCGCGCGCGCCTCCTGGCCGCCGGGCGCGAGGCGATCGCGCCGCTCAGCTGGGAGGCCACAGCCCGCCGCACCCGCGCCGTGCTCGCCGAGGCCGCCGCGGCATGAGCGTCTCGGTGGTCACCGTCCTGCACGACTCCGCCGCGGTGCTGCCGGGGCTGCTCGCCTCACTCGGGCGCCACCTGCCAGGGGCGCAGGTCGTCGCGGTCGACGCCGCGTCGCGGGACGACGGCGCGGCGATCGCCCGAGCGGGCGGCGCTGAGGTCGCGGCGCTGGGCGCCAACCCTGGCTTCGGCGCCGCCAACAACGCCGGCGTCGAGCGCGCGCTGCACGCCACAACGATCCTGCTCAACCCCGACTGCGAGCTCCTCGACGATTCGCTCGCGCGCCTGGCGGCGCGGGCCGCCGAGGGGCCCGAGCGCCTGTGGGTCCCGCGCCTGCTGGAGGCCGACGGCGCGACCCAGCGCTCGGCGCACCCGCTCCCGGGCACGCTGGGGGCGATGCTCCCCGCGCTCGTGCACCCGCCGCTGCTCCCGCGCGCGCTGCGCGAGCGCGTCGAACCGTTCCGCTCCGAGCGCCCGCGGCCGGTGGGGTGGGCGATCGCAGCGTGCGTCGTGGCGAGGACGGCGACGCTGCGCCGGCTCGGGCCGTTCGACCCCGCGCAGTTCCTGTTCTTCGAGGACATGGACCTCTGCCTGCGCGCCCGCGCCGCCGACGTGCCGACGGTGCTCGACCCCGGCGCGCGGGTCCGCCACCTGGGCGGCCACTCGACGCGGGCCGCGTACCGCGTCGAGCCCCACGACCTGCTCGCCGCCCGCCGACGCGCGGTGATCGAGGCCAACCTCGGCCCCCGCGCCGGCGCGCTCGACGACGCCGCGCAGGCCCTGACCTTCGCCACGCGCGGGCTTGCGCGCGCCGCTGCCGGCCGCGAGGCCGGGCGCGAGCGCGCGCAGCTGGCCTCGGTGTGGCGCGCGCGGCGGCCGGCGTGAGCCGCATCGCGCTGCGGGAGCTGACCGCGGAGGACACCGACGCCTTCCTGGTCATGGTGCACGAGAGTCGCGAGCTGCACCGGCCGTGGGCCTACCCGCCCGAGCGCCCCGAGCAGTTCGCCGACCTGCTTTCGCGCTGTGCCCGCGAGGACTTCGTGTGCCTGCTGGCCTGCACCGCCGACACGGGCGAGATCGCGGGCGTCTTCAACATCTCCCAGATCGTCCGCGGCTCCTTCCAGTCCGCCTTCCTCGGTTACTACGGCGCCGCGCGCCACGCCGGCCGAGGCCTGATGCGCGAGGCGATGGCGCTCGTGCTCGACCACGCGTTCGGCCACGTCGCGCTGCACCGCATCGAGGCCAATATCCAACCCGCGAACCAGGCCTCGATCTCGCTGGCCCGCGGTGCGGGCTTCCGGCTGGAGGGCTACTCCCCGCGCTACCTGCTGATCGGCGGCCAGTGGCGTGACCACGAGCGCTACGCGCTGACCGCCGACGAGTGGGCGGCGAGGGCGCCCGCGAGGTAGGCGACGAGCGCGGCGGGCTCGTCGATAAGCTGGCGCCAGGTGACGCGGAGGACGCGGTAGCCGGCGGCCTGATGGTCGGCGTCGCGGCGGCGGTCGCGCTCGAAGGCCGCGCGGGTGGTGGAAGGTGTAGCTGTCGACCTCGACGACGAACCGCTGATCGCGCCAGAGGAGGTCGACCTCGTAGCCGTTGAGATGCGCGTTGGCCTCCGGGCGCGGGAGGCGGGCTCTTCGGATGAGCTCGAGGAGGCGGCGCTCGGCCCCGGAGCGGGTGAAGGCGGGGTCGGTGCGCGATCGCGGCGAGGCGATCCGAAGCGTTCAAGGAGACGTGGTCGAGCCGCTGGAGGTTCATCAGAACAGGCCCAGCTGCGACTCGTCGCGCTCGGCCTCGTCGACCGGCTCGATCTCCCTCACCAGCTCGGGCTCCGGGACGATGATCTCAGGCTCGCGCTGGGGCTGCGCGGGCGCCTCGAGCGCCAGCAGCTCGGGCAGGCGCTGGAAGTCGGTCCGCAGCGTCTCCAGCATCGACGGGGTGTAGAGCGCGGCCGCCGGGTGGAAGATCGGATAGAGGCGCACGGTCCGAGGGCCGATCGTGCGGATCTCCTCCTGCCCGTGCAGCCGGGTGATGCCGGTCGCCGGATCGGCCCGCAGGAGCTTGGTCGAGAAGTTGCCCAGCGTGCAGACCACCTTCGGCTCGATCAGCTCGAGCTGGCGGAACAGGTAGTCCTGGCAGTTGTCGATCTCCTGCGGCAGCGGATCGCGGTTGCCGGGAGGGCGGCATTTAAGCGTGTTGACCACGAACACGTCCTCCCGCGCCAAGCCGATCTCCCCGAGCAGGCGGTCGAGCAGCTTGCCGGCCTGGCCGACGAACGGGACGCCCTGCTTGTCCTCGTTGGCGCCTGGAGCCTCGCCGACGAACATGAGGTCGGCGTCGGCATTGCCCGACCCGAAGACCACGGTGGTGCGCGTTGCCGCCAGTTGCGGGCACTTCGTGCACGCCGAGGCCTGCCGGAAGACGGCCTTGAGCTCCTCGCGCCGGGTGTCCGCGGTCGCCACGCGCGGCATCCTAAAGCGCCGCGCGGCGCGCCACGCATGGGACTCCGCAGCCTGCGGGTAACATCCGGAGCTGAGGCCGTCACCTTCCCGTGGGACGGACCTCGAAGACCCTCTCAGCACCGTCCCCTGCCGGTATCTCATGCGAGAACTGGACCGGAACCCCCCCTCCCTCCCCGAATCCCCGCGCTGCGCCGTCGTCGGCGCCGGCCGGCTCGGCCACGCCCTGTCCACCGCGCTGCGCGCCGCCGGCCTCGACGTCGAGGGCCCGCTCGGGCGCGGAGCCGACCCGGCCGCCGCCGACCTCGTGCTGCTGTGCGTGCCCGACGCGGAGATCGCCGCCGCCGCCGCGGCCGTGACGCGCGCACCGCTCGTCGGCCACTGCTCGGGCGCGAACGGGCTCGGCGTGCTCGCCGGGCACGAGGCTTTCGGCCTGCACCCGCTGATGACCGTGCCCGCCGAAGGGACCGCCCGCTTCGCAGGCGCGGGCTGCGCCGTCGCCGGCTCCACCCCCCGCGCCCTGCAGGCCGCGCAGCACCTCGCCTCCGCGCTGGGGATGCGCGCCGTGGAGATCGCCGACGAGGATCGCGCCGCATACCACGCGGCTGCCTCGATCGCCGCGAACTTCCTCGTCACGCTGGAGGCGGCGGCCGAGCGTCTCGCCGCGACCGCGGGCGTCGACCGCGAGCTGCTGGCGCCGCTGGCGCGCGCCGCGCTCGAGAACTGGGCGCGCCTGGGCGCTGCCGATGCGCTGACGGGCCCCGTCGCGCGCGGCGACGAGCAGACCGTCGCCCACCAGCGCGCGGCGATCGAGGAGCGTGCCCCCGACCTGCTGGCGCTGTTCGACGCGATGGTCGGCGCCAGCCGGGACCTGGTGGCGGCATGAGGACGCTCCGCACCATCGCCGAGGTCCGCGAGCACGTCCGGCGCGCCCGTGCCGCGGGGCGCACGATCGGCCTCGTGCCGACCATGGGCGCCTTCCACGCCGGCCACGAGTCGCTGATGCTCGCCGCCCGCGAGGCCTGCGACGAGGTGATCGTCTCGCTGTTCGTCAACCCCGCGCAGTTCAACGACCCGGTCGACCTCGCCGCCTACCCGCGCGACGAGTCGGTCGGCGCGACGATCGCCGCCGCGCGGGGCGCGGACGTCCTGTTCGCGCCGCCCCCGGAGGAGATCTACCCGGCCGGCTTCGCGACGACGGTCGCGGTCGCCGGCCTCTCCGATGTGCTGGAGGGAGCCCGGCGCGGCCCGGAGCACTTCCACGGGGTCTGCACCGTGGTGGCCAAGCTGTTCAACATCGTCGCCCCCGACGTTGCGTTCTTCGGCCAGAAGGACGCCCAGCAGGTCGCGGTCCTGCGCCGGATGACCGTCGACCTCGACCTCCCCGTGCGGATCGAGGCTCTTCCCACCGTGCGCGAGCTCGACGGCCTCGCGATGTCGAGCCGCAACGGCCGCCTCTCGCCCGACGACCGCGAGCGCGCAATCGCGCTGACTCGCGGCCTGCGCGCCGCCGAGGCCGCCGTCCAGGCCGGCCAGCGCGACCCGGCGGCCATCGAGGCCGCCGGCCGGGCGGCGATGGTCGCCCTCGGCGTGACGCCGGAGTACCTGGCGCTGGTGGACCCCGACAGCTTCGAAGCCCTCCCCCACGCAGACCGCAGCGCCCTGTTGGCCGTCGCCGCCCAGGTGGGCGGCACGCGCCTCATCGACAACATCCTCGTCGACGTCCTGGCGGCGACCCCGCGCGAGCGGGGCGCCGACCCGAAAGGAGCTCCTGTTCATGTCCTCCCCGCCTCGTGAGCCCCGCTTCACCCCGGCCGAGCGCAAGCCGGTGACGCTGCTCAAGCTCGCCGAGAAGCGCGCGCTGGGCGAGCCGATCGTCATGGTCACCGCCTACGACCACCCGAGCGCGCTGGTGGCCGAGGAGGCCGGCGTCGACATGGTCCTGGTCGGCGACTCTGCGGCCAACAACGTGCTCGGCTACCGCGACACGGTGCCGATCACGATGGAGGAGCTGCTGATGCTCTCGCGCGCCGTCCGCCGCGGCCTGAGCACGCCGCTGATGGTCGGCGACCTGCCCTTCGGCTCCTACGAGGGCTCCGACGAGCTCGCGATCGCCACCGCGCAGCGCTTCGTCAAGGAGGCCGGCTGCCAGGCGGTCAAGCTCGAGGGCGGCGGCACCAGCGCCGAGCGCGCCCGCGCGATCGTGCGCGCCGGGATCCCCGTCATGGGCCACGTCGGGCTGACGCCGCAGACCGCGACCGCGCTGGGCGGCTACCGGGCCCAGGGGCGGACGGCAGAGAACGCCCGCCACGTGCTCGACGACGCGCTGGCCCTGCAGGAGGCCGGCTGCTTCTCGATCGTGTTCGAGGCGATCCCCGGCGAGGTCACCGACGTGATCATGGAGCACATGGAGATCCCGGTGATCGGGATCGGCGCGGGGCCGAGCACCGACGGCCAGGTGCTCGTCTTCCACGACCTGCTCGGCCTCAACGAGTCCTTCAAGCCGAAGTTCGTCAAGCGCTACGCCGAGCTGCACCAGGCGATGGTCAAGGGCGTCAGCGAGTACGCCGACGAGGTGCGCAGCCGCCGCTTCCCCGGCCCCGAGCACGTTTACGGGGTCGCGCCGGAGGAGATCGACCGGCTCAAGGCGATGCTCCGGAGCACCGCCAGGACGTAACGCCGCGTTCACACTTACACTGGCCGCATGGCCGGTCTGTCCCGACTGTTCGCGCTTCGCGAGCGCGAGTTCTTCGACCTGTTCGAGGAGGCGGGACAGAACATCGTCCGCGCCGCCGAGATGCTCGAGCGCATGCTCGACCAGTGGCCCGACCACGGCGAGCTGGCCCGCGACGTCGTGGTCTGCGAGCAGGAGGGCGACCGGATCACGCACGACATCATCCATCGCCTCAACCAGACCTTCGTCACCCCAATCGACCGCGAGGACATCTACTCGCTGGCCTCGGGGCTCGACGACATCGTCGACCTGATCGAGGAGGTCGCCGACTTCCTCGGGCTCTACCGCATCGAGGCCCCGATGGCCCAGGCCCAGGAGCTCGCGCGCATCCTGCACCACGCCTCGCGCGAGCTGGCCGCGGCGATCCCGCGCCTGCGCACGTTCGGGGACATCACCCACTACACGGTCGAGATCAACCGGCTCGAGAACGACGGCGACCGTGTGGTCCGCGAGGCCCTCGCCTCCCTGTTCGAGCGCGGAATCGACCCGATGATGGTCATCCGCTGGAAGGACATCTTCGAGCGCCTGGAGGAGGCCATCGACGCGACCGAGACCGCGGCGAACATCCTCGAAGGCGTCGTCATCAAGAACCGCTAGTGGACGACGTCGTCCTCTGGATCGTCGTCGCGACGGCGCTCGCGTTCGACTTCACCAACGGCTTCCACGACACGGCCAACGCCGTGGCGACGTCGATCTCCACCCGCGCGATGCCGCCGCGCGTGGCGGTCGGGATCGCGGCGGTCCTGAACTTCGTCGGCGCCTTCCTTTCGCTGCAGGTCGCCGCCACGATCGCCAAGGGCATCGTGCAGGCCGAGCTGATCACGCCGTCGATCGTGTTCGCCGGGCTGATCGGGGCGATCGCGTGGAACCTCGCGACCTGGTTCTTCGGCCTGCCCGCCTCCTCCTCGCACGCCCTTATCGGCGGCGTGATCGGGTCCGCGTTCGTCGCCGCGGGCCCGAAGGCGGTGCTCGGCGGCGGCATCGTCGAGAAGGTCATCGTGCCCGCGCTGATCGCGCCGGTGCTCGCCCTCGTCGTGGCCGGGCTGGCCATCCTGCTGGCCTACCGGATCGTCGGGCGCCTCGCCCCCGGGCCGGTGACGCGGGGCTTCCGGCTGGGGCAGATCGTCTCGGGCTCGCTGTTCTCGCTCTCGCACGGCACCAACGACGCACAGAAGACGATGGGGATCATCTTCCTGGCGCTGGTGGCCAACGGGAACCTCGCCAAGACCGACGACGTGCCCACCTGGGTCGTGCTGTCCGCCGCGACGGCGATCGCGCTCGGCACCTACGTCGGCGGCTGGCGGATCATCCGCACGATGGGCACGCGCATCATCAAGATGGACCCTGCGCAGGGCTTCGCCGCGCAGGGCGCCGGCGCGGCCGTGATCCTCTCCGCCTCCCACGCGGGCTTCCCGCTCTCGACCACACACGTGATCTCCGGGGCGATCATGGGCGCCGGAGCCGCAAAGCGGATCTCCGCGGTGCGCTGGGGCCTGGCCGGCAACATCGCCGTCGCCTGGGTCCTCACGCTGCCCGCGGCGGCCGCGGTCGGCGGGCTCACCTATGCCGTGGTGGCGCTCATCGGGTCTAAGGAGGCCGGCCCGCTCGTCGTCTCCGCGCTGCTGCTGATTGCCCTCACCTTCACTTTCGGGCGCCGACTGCTGGCGGGCCGGCCCCTCACGGCGGAGGGCTGAGCCGTCGCCGCCGTCGACTTCCACGCGCTCGGGAACGTGGTCTGGGAGTCGCTGCTGGCCGGCGTCGCCGTGACCGTGCTGTTCTCGCTGGTGATCGTCGGCTGGGCGCGCGGCGCCGAGGCCCGCCGGGACGGCCACGGCGCGGCCGCGACGGCCTACGCCGGGCTTGCGGTGCTCGCGCTCGCGGTGTTCGCCGCGGCCGTCGTGCTGGCGGTGACCGTGATGCTGAACAAGAGCTAGCGGTCGTACTCGATCGTCCGCAGGACCTTCGCCGGGGCTCCCGCCGCGATCGAGAACGGCGGCAGGTCGGTGGTCACGACCGCGTTGGCGCCGATCACGCAGCGCTCGCCCACCGTCACGCCGCTGGTGATGACCACGTTGGCGCCGCACCACACGTTGTCGCCGATCCGCGTCGGCCCCTTGGTGTCGAAGCCCTGCCAGGGCACGGGCTTGTCGGGGTCGTCAAAGCGATGGTTGCCGTCGGTCACGAAGCAGCCGTTGGCGAACATGCAGTGGGCGCCGATCTCGACCAGCTCGACGGCGGCGACCTGGACGCCGAGGTTGAGGAAGCTGCCCTCGCCGATGCGGATGCGCGCGGGCGCCTGGGCGGTCAGCCAGACGTTGGGCTCGAGCAGGACGTGCGGGCCGAGCTCGAGCCGGCCCTCCAGGAGCATCTCGAGCACGTTGCCCTGCACCGGCCAGCGGCAGAAGGCCTTGCGCCTGGCCATCTCGTAGTGCAGCCGGGCGCGGTTCCAGGGGAGCGAGGCGCGCTCGTACCAGCGCCACTTCTGCACCCAGAGCTTGGCGTCGGCGCGGTGCACGGCGGCCAGTATGCCCGGCGCAAGCGCGCGTGCAGGTCGCCGTAACCCCGCGCGAGAACGTGCGCCGCACCGGAAGGCGGGCTAAGACAGGGCCATGCGCTCTGCCAGAACTCTCATCGCTCTCGCCCTCCCGATCCTCTCGCTGGCCGCGGCCGCGCCGGCCGGTGCCGCCGTGGGCCACACCGTGGCGCCAGGCGAAACGCTGTGGACGATCGCCGCGGCGAACAACCTCACCACCCGCACCGTCGCGGCCTTCAACGGCCTGTCAGAGACCTCGCAGGTGGTGCTCGGCTCGACGATTCAGGTCCCGACCACGGTCGAGGGCTTCGCGAAGCTCCAGGAGGCCGGGCTCGTCGCGGCTCCCTCCTCCGCCCCCGTCCCCGCCGCGGCCGTCCCGACCGCGGCACCCGCCACCACCGCTCCGGCCGCGCTCGGCCACTACACGGTGCGCCCGGGCGACACGCTCTCGGGCCTCGCCGCCGGCGCGCACGTCGCCGCGGCACAGATGGCGGCCGCCAACGGCCTCGATCCGAGCGCGCCGCTGCTCGTCGGCACCGTGCTCAAGCTGCCCTCCGGTGCCCCCGCTCCGGCCCGCTCCAGCGAGCCCGAGCCGGCCGCGCGCGTTGTCCCCGCCGCCGACCCCGTCCCGACCGCCACGCGCGTCGGCGCGCCCGAGATTCAGCAGGCGGCGCTCGCCCAGGGCGTGCCGCCGTCGCTCGCCGCGGCGATCGCCTGGCAGGAGAGCGGGTTCAACAACGCGATGGTCTCGGGCGCCAACGCCCGCGGCGTGATGCAGGTGATGCCGGGCACGTGGGACTACGTGCAGCAGCACCTCGCCCAGCGCCCGCTGGACCCAAGCTCGGCGGCCGACAACGTTCACGCCGGCGTGCTCTACCTCAAGCAGCTGCTCGCCCAGACCGGCGGCGACGAGTCGGCGGCGATCGCCGGCTACTACCAGGGCCTCGGGTCGGTGCGCTCGCGCGGGATGTTCGACGACACGCAGCGCTACGTGGCCAACGTGCAGGCGCTGCGCTCGCGCTTCGGGGGCTAGTAGCTATTTGCCCCGGACAAACTCGGGGTGAGGAGCGGGCGAAATGAAACGGCCGCGCGGGTGCGCGGCCGTTTCTGCGAGTTGGCGCTCGGGGTGAGCGGCGGCCCGGGAGGATCTCAATCGGTTCGGATGGCGAGCG
>JBBRYA010000001.1:0-149781 GCA_038238015.1 Solirubrobacterales bacterium | reverse complement strand
GGGCGGCGGCTGCGCGGCCGGCGCCCGCGCGCGCGGATCGACCTGCGCGGGCTGGGCAAGGGCCGCTACACCGTGCGGGTCGTCGTACGCACGACGACCGGGCGAACGCTCGCGCGCACGCGCCACTACCGCACCTGCACGAGAGGAGCCCACAGATGACCAGGGCGTTCAACCAGGCTCGGCGGGCACTCGTCTGCGCGGCGATGCTTACGGCGGCGCTGGCCGCCGCGGGCGCCCAACAGGCCCACGGCGACATCCCGCTCGTGGACCGCTGCGCCCCCCGCAGCGATCCGGCGCAGGGCCCGATCTTCAAGTCCGCGAACGTCGACGTCCTCGGCTCGATCCCCGGCGAGGCGGGCGGCCTGGACCCGGGCGGCCGCCTGGTCGGGCACTACTTCTACGTCACCGGCTCCTCGCACTTCTCGATCTACGACGTCGAGGACCCCGTGCACCCGAAGCTGATGTCGCGGGTCGAGTTCCCGTGCCGCTTTGAGAACGAGGACGTCGCGACCAACGGCGACGTTCTGCTGTTCACGGACTTCGCGACCACCGGCAGCCTCTATGTCTACGACGTCCGCGACAAGCGCAACCCGCGCCTGAGCGCCGAGCTGGCCGGCGCCGGAACGCACACGATGACCTGCGTCCAGGGCTGTGACTTCGCCTACGGCAGCTACCATCTCGTCAGCTCCGCCGGACCGCTGCGGACCGGCGAGGTGGTCGACCTGCGCGACCCGGCGAACCCGAAGATGCTGGGCGACTGGACCGCGAGTGGCGCCCTTCCCTCGCGCAACGTCCACGACGTCACCGAGCTCACGCCTGGCATCATCCTCACGGCGTCCGCGCCGATCGAACTGCTCGACGCGCGACAGGACCTCGTGAGCCCGAAGGTGCTGGCGCGCAGCGACACGCCGGACACCAAGCGCTATCACACCGCGCTGTGGCCGCGGGCAGGAGAAGACCGGTTCATGCTCGCCTCCTTCGAGACCAACGGGACGCCCAACTGCGACCTCGGCTCGGGTGACTTCAGCACGTTCGACACGTCGGGATGGCGCACGACGGGCATGTTCAAGCTCGTCGACTCCTACCATCTCAGCAACAGCACCTTCGTCAACGGAAACCCGCCGGCCAACGTCCTGGGCTGCTCCCCGCACTACTTCCAGGAGCGGCCCAGCTTCCACGACGGAGGCGTCGTGGCGCTCGGTGCTTATGACAACGGTCTGCGCTTCGTGCGGGTCGACCAACAGGGCAAGATCAGCGAGATCGGCCATTTCGTCGGACCGGGCGCCGAGACCTCGAGCGCGTCCTGGATCACGTGCGACATCGTCTACACCGTCGACTACACGCGCGGGATCGACATCGTGCGCCTCAAGGACTCCGCGTCGGACTGCGGTAGTTCCGCGGGCGGTCAGGCACCCGGCAGCCAGCCCGGCGCGAACGGCGGGCATCGGGTATGTCGCAGTCGCAGACACTTCGCGATCCACGTCCGTTCGCCGCGCGGGACCCGGCTGCGGCGCGTGAGCGTGTTCGTCCACCGCAAGCGGGTGGGCGTGGCGCGCGGACGCCTCCGCGCCCGCGCCGTAGTGAACCTGCGCGGGCTGCCCAAGGGGCGCTTCCAAGTGCGCATCGTCATCCGGACAACCGGCGGGCGCAGGATCGTTCAGCACCGCCGCTACCGGACCTGCACACCGAAGCAAAGGGGCCACCAGAGCCCGCCTCGCTGACCCCGCGCGGACTACACGTGGTTTCGACCGACGCCGCCTACACGTGGTCTCGACCCACGCCGCGCCGCCGCTGCCCTGCGGGCTAGCCTGCCGAGATCGCCTCCACCAGCTCGCCCGTCTTCTCGTCCGGCAGGTGGCGGGCCACGTCGGCCTGCGAGACCACGCCGATCAGCTCGCGCCCGTCGATCACCGGCAGCCGGCGAATCTGGTGCTCGGACATCGTGCGCAGTACGTCGTCGATCGAGTCATCGGCGCCGATCGTGACCGGCTTGCCCTCCGCGAGATCGCCCGCCGTGGTCGAGGAGGGGTCCTTGCCCTGCGCCAGCACCTTCACCACGATGTCACGATCCGTGAGCATGCCCTTCAGCCGCTCGTCCTCGCCGCAGATGGGCATGGCGCCCACGTTCAGCTCCGCAAGCTTCTTGGCCGCGTCGAGGATCGTCTCCTTCTCCCCTACGCACTGGGCGTCGCCGGACATGATGTCGCGCGCGGTCTTCTCGTCAGCCATGCGGGATCTCCCTTCGTGATTTCCATGGCCCTACCCCGGCCGCTGGCGAGCGGAAACGCGCCCGCGTGAGGCCCCTGGCGCGCCACATCCGCGGCGGGGTGCCCGCCTTCGTGGACGCCTTCCTGGAGCACGACCTGCTCACCTACGCGAGCGCGATCTCGTTCCAGATCTTCTCCGCGCTGGTCCCGTTCCTGGCCTTCGCGCTCGCGCTCATGGGCTTCTTCTCGCTCGACACCGTGTGGAGCAGCGACATCGCCCCTCAGCTGAAGTCCAACGTCTCTCCGGCAGCCTTCAACGTGGTCAACAGCTCCGTGCTGAAGATCCTCACCACGAAGCAGGTCTTCTGGGTGACGGCCGGGCTACTGATCGCCATCTGGCAGATCTCCGGCGCGGTGCGCGCGGTGATGGGCGCGTTCAACAAGCTCTACCGCACCGACGAGCACCGCACGTTCTGGCAGCGGATGGGGATCTCCTTCGCCCTCTCGATCGCAGTCGCCCTGCTGTTCCTGCTCGCGGTCGCGATCGTCGGGCTCGGCCCGCTGCTCTACGGCGAGTTCGGCACGGTGGCCGACGTGCTGCTGTTCTTGGTCCGCTGGGGGGCGGCGGCCGGCCTGTTCCTGTGCGCCGTCGGGCTGCTCGTGCGCTTCGGGCCCGAGCAGCACCAGCCGCTGCGCTGGGTCAGCTTCGGCTCGGTGCTGGTGATCTTGGCGTGGGTGGTGATGTCGATCGGCTTCGGCGTGTACCTCACCTCGGTCGCCTCGTACGGGTCGATCTTCGGGAACTTCGCCACCGTCGTCGTCCTGATCGCCTACATCTACATGTCGGCGCTGGTGCTGCTCGGGGGCATCCAGATCGATGCGCTGGTGCGCGAGCAGATCGAGCGCGAGCGACCGGACTAGTGGACCCTTCCACTAGAGGCTCAGCGTCGCGAGGCGGCGTGCCGCCTCGTCGATGACCTCCTCGCGCTTGCAGAAGGCGAAGCGCACGAGCGTCCGCGCGCGCTCGGGGTCGCCGAAGAAGGCCGCGCTCGGGATCGCGACCACACCGGCGCGCTCGGGCAGCGCGCGGCAGAACGCCTCCGCGTCCTCGCCGGCGTCGGCGTTGACGAAGTAGGTCCCCGCCGGGCGCAGAACTGTCATCCCCGCTCGCTCCAGGCCGGCGCAGAGCCGGTCGCGCTTGGCGCGCAGCACGGAGGCGACGCGGGCGTAGTGCTCGTCCCCGAGCCCCAGCGCCACCGCGGCCGCGTGCTGCAGCGGCGTGCCGCCGGCGAAGCTGAGGAACTGCTTGGCGCCCTGGACGGCAGCGACCAGCTGCGCCGGGCCGGTGACCCAGCCGACCTTCCAGCCCGTGACCGAGAACGTCTTGCCGATCGAGGAGATCGTCAACGTGCGCTCGGCCATGCCCGGCAGGCTTGCCAGCGGCACGTGCTCGCCGTCGTAGACGAGGTGCTCGTAGACCTCGTCGGTGATCGCCACCAGATCGCGCTCCCGGCACACCGACGCCACCTGCTCGAGCTCGTCACGGGTGAACACCTTGCCGGTGGGGTTGTGCGGCGAGTTGAGCAGCAGCAGCCGCGTGCGCGGCGACAGCGCGGCCTCGAACTCGGCGGGATCGAAGCTCCAGCCGGGCGCGCGCAGGGCAACGGGCCGGTGGCGCCCGCCGGCCAGGGCGATCGCGGCGGCATAGGAGTCGTACCACGGCTCGAAGGTGACGACCTCGTCGCCGGGGTCGCAGAGTCCGAGCAGCGCGGCCGCGATCGCCTCGGTCGCGCCGAAGGTCACGAGCACCTCGGCGCCGGGGTCGACGGCGAGCCCGTAGAAGCGCCGCTGGTGGGCGACGATCGCCTCGCGGAGCACGGGGACGCCGGCGAGCGGCGCGTACTGGTTGTGGCCCGCGCGCAGCGCGGCCACCGCCGCCTCGATCACCTCCGCCGGGCCGTCCTCGTCGGGGAAGCCCTGGCCGAGATTGATCGCGCCGGTGCGCTCGGCGAGCGCGGAGTACTCGGTGAAGACCGTCGTCCCGAAGCCCGCCAGGCGGGCGGCGCTCCGGCTCATCCCGCGAGCGCAAGCGCGAGTTCGGGCCGCCGCTGCGCGTAGGCGGCGATCGTCTCCGCAGGGATCGCGAGCATCGCGGCGTTGGCCGGTGAGCGATAGCCGCCCGCTAGCGTCGCGGCGTGGATGCGCCGGACGGGCGTCTCACGCCCGAGCGAGCGGACGACCATGTCCTCGCCGATCGAGTTCAGCGCCAGCTCCGCGATCAGCGCGACGCCGACGCCGGCCGCCGCGAACCCCTGGATCGCTGAGTGTCGTCGTCCTCGAACGCCACGCGTGGTTAGTAATGGGGTGGAGCAGGAAGATTATTCTCGCAGCCCTGGGCGCCCCTGGCGCGTTACACAGCCAGGCAGGCAGACGGGGGAGCCTCCCTGCTCGGCCTGCTGGCGTCGTCGGCGCCACTGCGAAATGGGCCGCGCGACCCGCTGGTGTCGACGGACTGGCAGCTGCTCATCGGCCGGCTGGTCTGCACGCTGACAGGCGCTCTGGCGTGCGAGATCGGCTCGGTCGAACTGGGCGCGTTCAGCCTCCGCTCCGTGCTCGCCCTCGGGCTCGTGGTGGTGTTCGGATCCTGGCTCGCCTTCACCGCCTACGCCTGCCTGCTGCAGAACGCACCCCTCCCCATGGGGGCGTCGTACGCCCACGTGAACCCTCTAGCGGCCTCGTGCTGGGTTTGCTCGTCCTCGGCGCGCTCGTAAACCCCGACTCTCCTGGCGGGAGCGGCGGTCATCCACGCTCCGTTGCGGTGGTGGTCCGGGCCGGAGTCCCGAAAAGCCGCGAGCTCTCCAACTCTCGTTGAGCTACGGCCGCATTGCTTGCGGGCCCGGATCGCTTCTGGTTAGGTCGCCCCATGCCACGGAACATGTTCGGCAAGGAGCGCCGCAGGTTGGAGGCCCTGCGCGCCACCGGCCTCCTCATTCTGCTCGTCGCCCTCCTCGCCGTTCCGTCATCCGCGTCCGCTGCGATCGACGGGAAGCTCAAGCAGCTCGCGCTCCCAGGCGGGTGTCTCGACGATGCCGCGCTTCAGGGCTGCGCGAACATAACCGCGCCGATGACGAACGTCGGCGAGCCCGCCATGAGCCCGAACGGGAGGTTCCTGTACGTCCCTGGGCGCGACTCGGATTCGATCAACGTCTTCGAGCGGGATACCAACACGGGCGCGCTGACGGAGCGGGCGTGCATCCGCTCGAGCACCGCGGGCGCCGCGGCCGGCTGCTCGACGATCGTCGCGTCACCGCTGGAAGATGCGCAAGGCGCGGTCGTCAGCCCCGACGGCAAGAGCCTCTATGTCGTGGGGGGTGCGGCCGGAGGCTCCGCACCCGACGGCATCGCCTCGTTCTCGCTGGGCACCGACGGGCTGCCGGTCTTCGACGGTTGCTTCACCAGCGCCGCGTCGACCGGCTGCCTCACGACCACGGGGCTGAACAACCCCTTTACGGTCGCGGTAAGTCCGGACAACAGATCGGTCTACGTGGCGAGCTACGGCTCGGACGCTATCGCGGTTTTCCAGCGCAACACGACCACCGGCACTCTGAACCAGGCTGGCCTCACGACGGCGGAGAGGTGCATCAAGCGCGTATCCGATGCGGAGGGTTGCACGGTGGTGCAGCAGCTCGGCAGCCAACCTCGCGATATCGAGGTGACTCCAGACGGCAAGGCCGTCATCGTCGGAAGCGTGGGCTGCGTGACCGTTCAGGCCTGCTATGCCCTGGTCGCTCTGGACCGCGCTACGAGCACCGGCGTCCTCAGTGCCCAACCGGGGGCGCAGGGATGCGTCTCGTACTTTGGCGCGAGCGCCCCCTGCCAGCCGGGTGGTCTCTTCTTCGCCCCGAACCAGGTCGCGATCACCAACGACGGCACGCAGCTAATGCTTGCGATGCGAACCAGCAGCTACAACTGGGTCACGACGGTTGACCGCGATCCTGTCTCGAACGACCTGACGGCTCGAGACGCCGGGCCGAGTGACTGCACCGAGAATCCAGGTAGCCCTTCCCAGTGCACTGTGGAGAGCAAGGCTCTTGCCGGCGTGCACGATATCGCTCTCTCCCCCGACAACCAGTACGTCTACACCAGTGGCTACGAATCCCAGCGCATCGGTATCTTCGACCGCCAGAGCAACGGCAGACTCGGACTGAGGCCTGGCGACTTCGGTTGTCTGGAAGCCTCGAATCAGACCGACAGCTGCGGTGGAGTGATCCAGGGCGGGACGAATACCAACATCGAGTACGTGCTACCAAGCCCGGACGGCAAGCACGTCTACGGCTTCGGTAGCGGCGTCAGCGTCGGCAAGATCTTCTCCTTCGCTGTCGACCATGCCCCGGGTTGCTCGAATACATCAGTTGACACTCCTCACAACACCTCGGTGACGATCGACCTACCGTGCACGGATCCGGACGGCGACCCCCTCACGTGGGAGATCCTCAGCCAGCCGGCCAAGGGGCAGCTCGGTGCCACCCAGGGCAACCATGTGACCTACGGACCCCTGATCGGGACGAGCGGAACAGACACGTTCACGTTCCGGGCCACCGGGGCCGGCGTCCAGGCTGACACGGCTACGGTGACCGTCAACGTCGGCGCGCCGCCCAGCGGCGGTGGCGGCGGCGGCGTCGTCGGCCCCAGCGGCGGCGGTGGCGGCGGCGGCCCCGCCGGCCTCGTCCCGTCGCTGGTGGCCAACTCATGGGCGGCGTTCGCGAAGTACACCCAGGTCCGGTCGCTCGCGGTGAAGCAGATCCTCGGCAACTCCACGATCACCGTCGGCTGCAAGGGCAAGGGCTGCCCGTTCAAGGTGAAGGTCATCAAGGTGGCCAAGCCCACGAAGGTGCTCAGCATCGCCAAGCTGTTCAACCCGAAGCCCAAGAAGAAGAAGCGCAAGAAGATCGCCAAGCTCAAGGTGGGGTCCAAGATCACGATCGTGGTCTCGGCCCCCGGCTTCAAGGGCAAGGTCTTCAGCTACACGATCCGCAAGGGCAAGCTGCCCAAGTTCTCGCTGCAGTGCACGGACCCAGGCTCCACGCAGCCCAAGTCCTGCATCTGAGCGCCTGAGGGTCTTCGAGGGGGCGCCCCGCGCTTGCGGGGCGCCCCCTCAGTCGTGGAAGGGGCGCTCGAACAACGTCGAGAGCACGATCTGCGTCTGGGTGCGCGTGACGCCCGGCTGGTCGCGAAGGCGCTCGAGCGTCTCCTCGAGGTGGGCCGTGTCACGCGCGCGCAGCCGGACGATCGCGCTCGCCTCGCCGGCCACCGTGTAGGCGGCCTCGACCTCCGGATGGTGCTCGACCGCCTCGCGCACCTCGGCGGCGGCCATCCGGCCCTCGCAGAACAGCGCGACGAAAGCGTGCGTCGGCCAGCCGAAGGGCCCGGGATCGACCTGGGCGCTGTAGCCGCGCAGCACCCCGTCGGCCTCCAGCCGGTCGACGCGGCGCTTGACCGCCGGCGCGCTCAGAGAGACGCGCAGGCCGATGCTCTGAAACGAGCGGCGGGCGTCCTGGCGAAGCAGCGCAACGATCTGCCGGTCGATGTCGTCCATGTACGCCCAGGCTACGGGTCCACGCAACGAATCGCTATTGAGAGCGGGCGCTGAGAGGTGGATCATTGCTCAATGAGCACGCAACCCGTCGTTTCCCCTCGCTCGACCGAGGACTTCATGCCGCTCCACGGCATCGACCACCTGGAGCTCTTCGTCGGCAATGCCCGCCAGTCGGCCTACTACTTCATTCGCGCCTTCGGCTTCCGCGAGGTCGCCTACGCGGGCCTGGAGACCGGGCTGCGCGACCGCACCTCGCACGTGCTCCAGCAGGGTCGCATCCGGCTCGTGCTGACCGGCGCGCTGACCCCGGATCATGAGATCGGGCGCCACCACCTCGCCCACGGCGACGGCGTCAAGGTGATCGCCCTCTCGGTCGCCGACGCCGAGTACGCATTCAACACCGCCGTCGAGCGGGGTGCCGAGCCCGTCCGCGAGCCGTGGGTGGAGTCCGACGAGCACGGCAGCGTCAAGCGCGCGAGCATCGCCGCCTACGGCGAGACGCTGCACACGTTCGTCGAGCGCGCCGGCTACGACGGGCCCTTCCTCCCCGGCTTCACCGCCCGCGAGGATGCCACGCCCGACGCCGGGCTGCTGGCCATCGACCACGTCGTCGGCAACGTCGAGCTCGGTCACATGGACACGTGGGTGAAGTTCTACGAGGACGTGTTCGGGATGACCGAGATGCTGCACTTCTCCGACGAGGCGATCTCCACGGAGTACTCCGCGCTGATGTCCAAGGTCGTCACCGACGGCAACGGCCGCGTGAAGTTCCCGATCAACGAGCCCGCCGAGGGCAAGCGCAAGTCCCAGATCGACGAGTACCTCGAGTTCTACGGCGGCCCCGGCGCGCAGCACATCGCGGTGGCCACGCGCGACATCGTGCGCACCGTCACCGAGCTGAGCGCCCGCGGCGTCGAGTTCCTCACGATCCCCGCCTCCTACTACGAGGACGTGCCGGAGCGCATCGGGGAGATCGACGAGTCGCTGGAGGACCTGCGGCGCCTCGGCATCCTCGTCGACCGCGACGACGAGGGCTACATGCTGCAGATCTTCACCAAGCCGGTCGGCGACCGGCCGACGGTCTTCTTCGAGGTGATCGAGCGCCACGGCGCCCGCGGCTTCGGCGAGGGGAACTTCAAGGCCCTCTTCGAGGCGATCGAGCGCGAGCAGGACAAGCGGGGCAACCTCTGATGCGCTACCACGCGATGGGCGAGCTCCCGCAGAAGCGCCACGTGCAGTTCCGCGAGAACGGCGGCCCGCTGCTGGTCGAGGAGGTGCTCGGCTTTGAGGGCTTCTCGGGCAACGAGTCGATCCTCTACCACCTGTGGTCGCCGTGCCGGGTCAAGGAGGTCGGCGAGTTCGAGCCGATCGTGGTCGAGGAGTGGGTGCCCGAGACTCACGTGCACCGGCTGACCAACACCATGGGCCTGGAGCCCTTCGGCGACCCGGTGCTCGGGCGCCGCGTCCTGCAGTACAACAGCGACGTCGAGATCGCCCTCTGCATTCCCGAGGCCGAGGCGGACTACTTCTTCCGCGACGGCGAGGGCGACGAGGTCGTCTTCATCCACGAGGGCGGCGGCGTGCTCGAGACGATCTTCGGCGACCTCCCGTTCGCGCAGCACGACTACGTCGTGATCCCGCGCGGGACGACCTACCGCTTCCGCTTCGACGGGCCCCAGCGCTGGCTGACCTTCTCCACGCCGGGCGAGATCGAGACGCCCAACCGCTACCGCAACCGCTACGGGCAGCTGCTCGAGCACGCGCCGTTCTCCCACCGCGACTTCAAGCCTCCGGCCCAGCTGCAGACCCACCGCGACCGCGGCGAGCACGACCTCAAGGTGCGCGTGCGCCGGGGCTACCAGGACTACGTGCTCGACTACCACCCGTTCGACGTCGTGGGCTGGGACGGCTACGTCTACCCCTACACGTTCAACATCGACGACTTCGAGCCAAAGGCCGGCCGCCTGCACCAGCCGCCGCCGGCCCACCAGACCTTCCAGGGGCCGAACTTCGTGATCTGCTCCTTCTGCCCGCGCATGCTCGACTGGGACGAGAACGCCGTGCCGCTGCCCTATCACCACTCCAACCTGCAGTCGGAGGAGATGATCTACTACGTCGACGGCCAGTTCGGCTCGCGCAAGGGCGTCGACGTCGGGGCGATCACGCTGCACCCCTCCGGCCTCCCCCACGGGCCCCAGCCCGGGCTGGTCGAGAAGGCGCTCGGGACCAAGCGCACGGAGGAGCTCGCGGTGATGTGCGACACCTTCCGCCCGCTGAAGCTCACGCCGCTGGCCCGCGACCTGGACGACCCGAGCTACGCGCTGTCGTGGTACGACGAGAGCGCGGAGATGGCCGCCACCACGATCACCTGAGCCTCCGTCACGCATGCTTGCGTTACGCTTGCCTGCGTGACGACGTCCAACCCCTTCAACTTCGGCGCGCTCGCGCTCGACGACGCGTTCACCGATCGCAAGCAGGAGATCGCGGAGCTGCGAGCAGACGTCGGCAACGGGCAGGACGTCGTCGTCTTCGCCCCGCGGCGCTACGGGAAGTCCTCGCTGGTCTGGCGGGTCACCCAGGAGCTCAGGCGCGACAAGGTGCTCGTCGCGAGCGTCGACCTGATGACCACGCCGACCCCCGCCAGACTGGCCGAGAAGCTCGCGCGCGCGATTCACGACGACGTCGCGTCGCCGCTGCTGCGCGCGAGGGAGCGCCTGCGGGTCTTCGCGGACCTGCGCGTGCGCCCGACGATCACGGTCGACGCCGAGACCGGCGCGGTCGGCTTCTCCTTCGCCGTGACCGAGCGCGGCGAGGACATCGACGCCACGATCGAGCGCCTGCTCGAACTGCCCGCGCAGCTGGCGGCGGACCGCAGCCGCCAGGTGGCGCTCGTGTTCGACGAGTTCCAGGAGATCGTCGAGATCGACCGCAGGCTGCCCCGCCTGATGCGAGCGGTCTTTCAGCGCCAGCCCGAAGTCGGGCACGTCTACCTCGGCTCCAAGCGCCACATGATGCGCCAGATCTTCAATGACGAGAACGAGCCGTTCTGGCGCAGCGCCAAGCAGGTCGAGCTGGGCGTGATCGCCCCCGAGCACTTCAGCGCCTTCATCACGCGCCAGTTCGAGCGGACCGGGCGCTTCATCGCCGCCGACGCGGTCGCCGCGATCCTCGAGTCGACCGGCGGTCATCCCTACGCGACGCAGGAGCTCTGCTACTTCGCCTGGCAGGACACGCCCGCCGAGGCGCGGGCCGCGGTGGCCGACATTCGCGCGGCGCTCGCGAAGGTCCTGCGCTCCGAGCACGCGCACTTCTCGCTGTTGTGGGAGCGCGCCTCGGCCGTGCAGCGGCTGGTGCTGGAGGAGCTCGCGCGCGAGGCCGGCCGGCCGCTCTCGGCTGACTACCGGCTACGCCACAACCTGCCCGGCGCCTCAACCGTCCAGCGCGCGGTGGAGACGCTCGAGCGCGACGAGCTGGTCGCGCGCGACCGCGGGCAGGTGCGGATCGTCGAGCCGTTCCTCGCCGCCTGGTTGTTACGCGACTCCGCGTGACGCAGGCCCGCGTGACGCACGCGGGCGGCGTGAGCCTGGTATGAGGGGGCGATGGCGTTCACCTGGCGCGACGGCGAGCGAACGATCCGCTTCGGGCCCGGGGTCGCGGCGGAGGCGGTCGACGTCCTCGGCGGGCCCGGCTACGCGCTGCTGACCACCGAGCGCGCCCAGTCGAGCGTTCCGTCCCTGGTGGAGGGCGCCGGGGCGCTGCACCTGATCGGGCCGGGCACGGTCGACGAGCTCGCCGGGGAGCTGCTGGGCGCGGTCGCACGCGAGCGCGTCGTCGCGCTCGGGGGCGGGCGCGTGATCGACGTCGCCAAGGCGCTCAGCGCCGCCTCGGGCGGGACCCAGGCCGCGATGGCGGTCCCGACGACGCTGTCGGGCGCGGAGATGACGCGGATCCACCGGCGCGCCCAGGGCGCTGACCAGCGCTCCCCCACCGTCCGCCCGCAGGTGGTGGTCAACGATCCGGCCCTGTCGGCCTCCCAACCCGAGCCCGAGTTGGCCGCGAGCGCCCTGAACGCGCTCGGCCACGCCGTCGAGGGCCCGTGCACGCCGCTCGCCAACCCCGTGGCGACGCTGGCCGCCCACGAGGCCGCGCGGCTGCTGGTCGGCGCCTTCCGCTCGGGGCGCGAGCCCGACCGCGGCGCGCTCGCGCTCGGAGCGCTGCTGGCCGGCTACACGATCGACTCGACCGGCTACGGACTGCACCACGTGCTCTCCCAGACGCTGGTTCGGATCGGTGGCGCCGGCCACGGAGCCGCCAACGCCGTGCTGCTCCCCCACACGATCGCCGCCCTGGCCTGGCGCGCAGCGGCCCAGCACGAGGCGCTGACCGCCGCGCTCGGCGAGGACCCGGCCGAGGCCGCGGCGCGCCTGTGCGCGCTGACCGGGGCCACCCGGCTCTCGGAGCTGGGACTGGACAGCGCCGATCTCGCCGCCTGCGCGGACGCGGCGGCCGAGCGCCCGGAGCTCGACCTGACGCCGCCGCGCGCGGATCGCGCGGAGCTGATGGCCATCTACGAGAGTGCGTCATAGTCCCGACATGAGCGACGAGGGACTGCGCGAGGCCGAGGAGAAGATGCGCGAGGAGGGCGTGGCCGACGCCGCCATCGCCAACTTCCGCCACTACTACGAGCAGCTCGTGGCGGGCGAGTCCGGGATGCTGGGCGACGACGACCTCGATCAGCTCGGCGACGTTCCCGCCTACGACGACCTGCCGGAGGCCGAGGACCGCGAGGCGCTCGACAAGGCCGTGGTCATCAAGCTCAACGGCGGCCTGGGCACGAGCATGGGCATGGAGCGCGCGAAGTCGCTGCTGGAGGTCAAGGACGGGCGCTCGTTCCTGGACGTCATCGCCGAGCAGGTGCTCGAGCTGCGCCGCCGCCACGACGTACGCCTCCCGCTCGTGCTGATGAACTCGTTCTACACCCGCGAGGACTCGCTGGCGGCGCTGGAGCGCCACGCCGAGCTCGAGTCCGACGTGCCGGCCGACTTCGTCCAGAACAAGGAGCCCAAGCTCACCGTCGAGGAGCTGCGGCCGGTGAGCTGGCCCGACGAGCCGGCGCTCGAGTGGTGCCCGCCGGGGCACGGCGACGTCTACACGGCGCTGCAGACCTCGGGCACGCTGGACGCCCTGGTCGAGCGGGACTACGAGTACGCGTTCCTCTCGAACTCCGACAACCTCGGGGCCGTGCTCGACCCGCGCATCCTCTCGTGGTTCGCCGCCGAGGGCCTCCCGTTCGCGATGGAGGTGTGCGAGAAGACGCCGGCCGACCGCAAGGGCGGGCACCCCGCGATCCTGCGCGAGACCGGCAACCTCGTGCTGCGCGAGACCGCCCAGACGCCGGAGGAGGACCTCGAGCGCTTCTCGGACATCGACCGCTGGCGCTTCTTCAACACCAACAACCTGTGGGTGAGCCTGAAGGCGCTGCGCGACGTGCTCGAGCAGCGCGACGGCGTGCTCGGCCTGCCGATGATCCTCAATCGCAAGACCGTCGACCCCGGGAACGACTCGACGCCCGAGGTCTTTCAGATCGAGACCGCGATGGGGGCGGCGGTCGGCGTGTTCGACGGGGCGCGCACGCTCAACGTGCCGCGCCGGCGCTTCGCGCCGGTCAAGACCACCAGCGATCTGCTGGTGCTGCGCTCCGACGCCTACGTGCTCTCGCCCGAGAGCCACGTCGAGGCCTCGCCCGAGCTCGACGGCGGGCTGCCGCTGGTCGAGCTCGACAAGCGCTTCTACAAGCTGCTGCGCGACTTCGAGGCGCGCTTTCCCGACGGCCCGCCGTCGCTGCTGGCCTGCTCGTCGCTGAAGGTGGACGGCGACGTCGCGTTCGGCCGCGCCGTCGTCGCGCGCGGGGACGTCGAGCTGCACAACGACGACTCCGAGCAGCTGCGCATCGACGACGAGACCGTCCTCGAAGGGTGAGCGCGCCGAGCGAGGCCGAGCTCTTCGCCCTCGCGGAGCGTGCGCTCGGGTATGCGGGCGAGGAGGCGCAGGTGACGGCGTGGTGGGAGCGCGCGGCGCGTGCCGGCCGGTTTGTGGGCGTTGGCCTGACGGAGCGCACGGCGATCGAGGTCGCCTGCGTCCGCGACGGCGGGGTCGGCACTGTGTTGACGACGGCGCTCGACGACGAGGGGCTGTCACTCGCGGCGCGCGGGGCCGAGCGCCTCGCGGAGCGCGCCGAGGGGGAGCATCCGGGTCTCCCGGGCCCTCTGCCCGGGCGCGCGCACGACGGCTGGGACCCCTCGGCGCTGCGGACCGACCCTGCCGAGCTCGCCCTCGAGCTCGGGGGCGAGGTCTCCGTGTCGCTATCGGTGTGGGCCGCCAGGACGGCGATCGTCTCGACTACCGGGGTCCACGCCTTCGAGCAGCGCAGCCGCGCCGCGCGATTCGAGAACGGCCTCGAGCAGATCGCACTGCGCCTCCAGGACCTCCCGGCCGTCGAGCAGCCGCCGATCGCGTCCGGCAGCGAGGCGGTGAAGCCCGGTGAGTACGCGGCGGTGCTGGGCCACGACGCCGTGGCCCTGGCGCTGCGGCCGTTCGGCCACCACCTGTTCAGCCCGTCGGGAGCGCTCGCGACCCGGCTCGGCACGCGCATCGTCGCGCCCTGCGTCTCGCTTTCTGAGTCCCCGCGCTACCCGGGCACGCTCCCGCGCAGCTACGACGCCGAGGGGGTGCCACGCCAGCCCGTGCCGCTGATCCAGGACGGCGTGGCCCACCGGACGGTCCAGGACACCGCATCCGCTGCCCGGGCCGGAGGCGCTGCGCGGTCGACCGGGCACGCCTCCGAGAGCGGGCTGAGGCGCACCCCGGCAGCGGACCACCTCGTACTCGTGGGCGGGGGCGCGGCCGACGTGGAAGAGCTCGCCGCCCCGCTCGCGGCGGGCCTGTACGTGCGGGCGCTGCACTGGCGCTGCATCGACAGCGCGGGGCACGTCAGGGCGCTCACGCACGGAGCGCGAAGGATCCTCGACGGGCGGCTCGGCGCGGCCCTGGCCCCGCAGACCGTGGAGTTCGACACCGTCGAGCTGTTCGCCGCGGCGCAGGCGCTGACCATGGCCCAGCGGACACTCCCGGCCGGCCCGGCCGACCGCTCCGCCCGAACCGCCGGCGCGACCGTCTGCCCGGCCGTGCGCTTCGGCGGCGGGCTGCGCGTTCGCTAGATCTTCAGCAGCGCGAAGGTGTTCAGCGTGAAGAGGATCGCGAACCCGACCGTCCAGCGGTCGAGGTTGCGCTCCATCAGCGAGCCGCCGCTGTTGCCGCCGCCGCCCGCGCCGACGCCGAAGGCGCCGGACATGCCCGCGTCCTTGCCGGAGTGCAGCAGGATCAGGAAGATCAGCACCACGGCGATGAAGATCTGAATGACGGCTAGGACGGTGTGCATGGCCGGAGAGGATAGCCGCGCGGGTCGGCGCGGCTATCCCTGTTCCCCGGGCCTCCCCGCTACTTGTTCTTGCCCTTGCCGTTCGCCTTGCCGTGCGACTTCGGCTGCGCCTTCGCGTGACCCTTGGCCTTGCCCTTGGCGTGGTGCTTGGCGCCGTGCTTCTTGGCCTTCTTGGCCTTCTTGTACTTCAGCGGCGCGCAGGCCACGGCCTGGTCGGAGCTCCCGTCGGGCTTGGTCGTGTAGACGAGCACGAAGTAGTCGGACGTGGTCGGGTCCGACGTGAACGTCTTCGAGCGCGACTTCGTGTTGAAGTTGCCGGCCGAGTTGGTCTGCTTCGGCTTGTAGGTGAAGTCGGTCACCAGCGCGCCGCCGCTCGCGCCCTGCTCGCAGACCTGCCCGCCCTTGGCGGTCTTGTAGAGGCCGTAGGCGTAGGTGGTCTTCGGAGCGAGCTTGCGGACGTGGACGGTCAGCTTGTCGTTCTTCTTGCCGTCCACGAGCTGGGCCCTGCCGAACTTGCGGTTCGAGTACGCGCCGTCGGCGCCGACGGCGCGGAACGTGCCCTTGTAGACCTTGGTCTTGCTCTTCGCCTTCGGGTGGGACTTTGCGTGCGACGCGCCGTACGCCGTGACGCCGGCCGGAAGGGCGAGCGCCAGGGCGGCCAGCGCGAACAGCATGAGTGCGCGTTTCATGTGAGTCGGTGCCTCCACATTGCAGATTGGTGTGAGTAGATGGGAAGACCTCCGCTCCCTATCGACGGTTGGGAGGTTGCTCCTGAACTTCCCCGAGCGCGTCCAGCCGCCGCAGCAGCTCGACCGCCTCGGCGCGCAGCGCGCGGTCCTGCGCCTTCCAGTCGGCCTCTGAGAGCTTCCCGGTCCGGAAGTCCAGCTCCGCGTCGCGGATCTCGCGGTACTTGGCCTCGCGCGCGGCGTCGAGCTCGGCTCGCTCGGCCGACTCCCGCGCCTCAACCTGCGCGCCGCCCGCTCGCAGCGGGGCGCTGACCACGAACACCACGACCGCCAGCACGACGAGCACCACGAGCAGTTCCATCCGCTGCCGGCGGTCAGGCGCGCCCGAGCTCACGCGCCACGCGCGCGGCGTAGGCGGCGGCGACGGGCCGCGGAGCGCGCCGCGGGCTCGGCCAGATGGCCACGAGCCCGCCGGCGAACACGATCAGGGCGCCGATCCAGATCCAGCTGACCAGCGGGGAGGCGATCAGGCGGAAGGTCGCGGGCGGCGGACCGGCCGCATAGGAGCGGGTCAGGCCGTCGAGCGCCTGCGCGAGCGCCACGTCGCGCTGCGCTGCCGGCAGCGACCGCGCGGCGGCGAACACGCGGTCACCCTCGTCGATCTGCTTCTGCAGGCCGGCGATGCTCGGGCGGATCGCGCTCCAGATGTCGCGGCGCCAGCCCGCCTGCAGGCCCACCTCGCTGGTGGCCTCCCCGTCGAAGAAGCGCGAGACGAACCCCAGGGTGGGGTCGGCGGACGGGAAGAACGAGCGCTCGGTGTGCAGCGTGCCCTGCGGCTTGCCGTCGCGGCTGACGCGCAGGTCGGCGCCGAGGTCGATCTTCTCCAGGCGCCCGTTCGGAGCGGCCTTGATGTCGCTCGTAGGGCGGACGTAGGTCACGTCGTAGGCCCCGATGCGGGCGCTCTGCCCTGCCCGCAGCTCGACGTCGCGGGCGTTCTGGAAGGCCGAGGAGGCCGCGACGCCGGTGAACAGCAGCGCGACCCCGACGTGCACGAGGTAGCCGCCGTAGCGCCGGCGATTGCGCCGCACGAGCGAGAGCAGGGCGCGCGGCACGCTGTCGTCGGACATCGCCCGCCGGGCGCGCACGCCGCGCCAGAACTCCTGCCCGACCGCGCCGAGGACGAACGCGGCGAAGCCGAACATAGCCAGCGCCAGTGGCCGGGAGCCCACCCCCGCCAGCCCCAGCACCAGCGCCACCGCGACGCCGAGAACCGCCGGGATCAGCAGGTTGCGCCGCAGGTTCGCCGCGGTCGCCCGCCGCCACGCGATCACCGGGCCGATGCCCGAGAGCAGCACCAGCGCGAGCGCCAGCGGGACGATGTAGCGGTCGAACCACGGCGGCCCGACCGAGGCCTTGCTGCCGGTGACCGCTTCGGAGATCAGCGGGAAGAACGTCCCCCAGAAGACCACGAAGCACAGCCCCACCAGCACGAGGTTGTTGAGCAGGAAGACCGCCTCGCGCGAGAGCAGCGAGTCCAGGCGGTGCTCGGAGCGCAGCTCAGAGGCGCGCGAGCTCACGAGCGCGACCGAGCCGGCGATCATCACGCCGATCAGCACCAGGAACGGCACGCCGAGGGTCGAGGCGCCGAAGGCGTGGATCGAGTCGAGGATCCCAGAGCGCACGAGGAAGGTGCCGAGGATCGCCAGCACGCCCGTGGCCAGTACGAGCGAGACGTTCCAGATCTTCAGCATCCCGCGCTTCTCCTGGATCATCACCGAGTGCAGGAAGGCGGTACCGGTGAGCCACGGCATCAGCGAGGCGTTCTCGACCGGGTCCCACGCCCAGTAGCCGCCCCAGCCGAGCTCGGTGTAGGACCAGCGCGCGCCGAGGATGACCCCCATCCCGAGCAGGCCCCAGGCGGCCAGCGTGAACGGCCGTGTGATCCGGATCCAGCTCGCGTCCAGGCGCCGCGTGATCAGCGCGCCGACCGCGAAGGCGAACGGGATCGCGAAGAGCGTGTAGCCCGAATAGAGCATGGGCGGGTGGATCATCATGCTCGGGTGGCGCAGCAGCGGGTTGAGCCCGAGGCCCTCGGCCGGCACCGGCGAGCTCCGCCCGAACGGGCTCTCCATGAAGACCAGCAGCGAGCAGAAGAAGGTCGCGAAGCCCATCAGCACGGCGGTCGCGTACGGCGCCACCTCACGCGCGCGCCGGCGCGTGAGGAACAGCAGCAGGCTCGACCACAGGGACAGCAGCAGCACCCACAGCAGTAGCGAGCCCTCCTGCGAGGACCACATCGCGGTGGCGCGGTAGAAGGCGGGCGTCGTGGTCGAGGAGTGCCCGGCCACGAGCGTGAAGGAGAAGTCCGAGCGCAGGAACGCCGCCTCGAGGATCACGAAGGCGAGCACGAGCGTCCCGGCCACGGCGTAGACCGCGCGGCGGCCCGAGGCGACCCACTCGCGGCGCCCGGCGCGGGCCCCGTAGAGCGACGCCCCGATGCCGTAGAGGGCGACGACGAGCGCCAGGATCAGACACGCACGACCCGCGATCAGCACGGCGTGCTCAGGTCTTCTGCTGCTGGGCGGAGAACTTCGACGGGCACTTGGTCACCAGCGTGTCGTGCTCGCCGACGAACGTCGCACCCTGCTTGCGGACGTCGACGATGATCTCGCGCCCGTCGCGGAACGGGTCCGGCAGCGCCCCCGTGTAGCGCACGGGGATCGAGGCGCGGCCCTGGCGGTCGCGCACGCGGAAGGTGTGGACGGTCCCCGAGGAGCGGATCGAACCCGGCAGGACCTTCCCGGTCAGCTGGTAGACCTGCCCCGCCCTCGCCGCGCGGGCGAGCTGGCTGGGGGTGCGAGCCTCGCTGGAGGCCGAGAAGCTCGTATAGATGAGCGCCGAGGCCAGCAGGACGGCACACGTCGAGGCGACGACGAAACGGGCCTTGCGCTTGCGGGTGGGATCCATCGCCTCCCATTATGCCCAGCCTCGAACGTGCGTCCGTATTTGGTCTGGGGCGAAACCTTTACGCAAGTTTGGCGTTGTTGTTGTCGAAGAGACAACGATGCAGCTCGCGACCCACATCTCCCTCCCCCGCCAGCGCGAACGCCGCCCGGCCCCTCGCGACCTGCGCGCCTCCGAACGAATCCGTGCGCAGCGCACCCCCGCGCCCGAGGACGTGGCGCTCTACCGCTGCGAATGCGGGACCGCGTTCAAGGCCGAGGTCACGACCTCGGTGGGCTGCCCGCACTGCGGCGCCGGCCAGGCCTGGTAGCCCTCACAGGTCGATCTGCGACCCCAGCGTGACCGTCCGGTCCAGGGGGAGCGCGAAGTACTCGACGGGGTCCGCGGAGTTGCGGGCGATCGCGATGAACAGCTGCTTGCGCCAGCGCGCCATCCCCTCCGCCTCGGTGCGCACGATCGTGATCCGCGAGAGGAAGTAGGAGCAGCCGTCGCAATCCACGTGGCTCTCCAGGCCGCGATCGGCGGCCAGGCGCAGCGTGGCGGGCACGTCGGGCTGGTCCTGGAAGCCGAAGCGCGCGCTGACGTGCGTGATGCCGTCGTCGCCGTAGCCGAGGTCGTCGATGGTGATCCGCTCCGAGGCGTCGACGTGGGGCACCTTCTCGGTCTGCAGCGACATGATCACGACGCTCTCGTGCAGGGCGTGGTTGTGCTCGACGTTGGCGCGCAGGGCCAGCGGCGTCGTCTCGATGTTCGCGTTGAGGAACACCGCGGTGCCGGGGACGCGGTAGACCTGCGGCTGCTTCTCGTGCAGCTCGTCGACGAACGGCCGCAGCGGGCCCTCCTCCTCCCGGCGGTTGGCGGTGACGATCTCCCGGCCCTTCTGCCAGGTGGTCAGCACGATGAAGACCAGGAGCGCGATCAGCAACGGGAACCAGCCCCCGTGCAGGACCTTGCTCAGGTTGGCCGAGAAGAACGTGAGGTCGACGGTCAGGAAGCCGGCGGCGCCCAGCAGCACCAGCCACAGCGGCTTGCGCCAGTGGGTGCGGACGACAACGAAGAAGAGGATCGTGTCGATCGCGAGCGTGCCGGTGACCGCGATGCCGTAGGCGGAGGCGAGGTTCTTGGAGGAGCCGAAGCCGATGACGAGCGCGACCACGGCGGCGAAGATCCCCCAGTTGACCGCCGGCGCGTAGACCTGGCCCACCTCGTCCTTGGAGGTGTGGTGGATCGTCAGCCGGGGCAGGAAGCCCAACTGGACGGCCTGGCGCGTGACCGAGAAGGCGCCGGAGATGACCGCCTGGGAGGCGATCACCGTAGCCAGCGTGGCCAGCAGCACCATCGGGATCCGCGCCCAGTGGGGGATCAGCAGGAAGAACGGGTTCTCGATCGCCTTCGGCGACGCCAGGATCAGCGCCCCCTGGCCGAGGTAGTTGAGCGTGAGCGCCGGGAACACGAACGCGAACCAGGCCCGCCGGATCGGGGCGCGGCCGAAGTGGCCCATGTCGGCGTAGAGCGCCTCGGCGCCGGTCACCGCGAGCACCACCGAGCCCAGCGCGATGAACGCGGTCCCGCCGTGCTCGAACAGGAACGCCACCCCGTAGCTGGGCGAGAGCGCCTTGAGGATCGCGGGGGCCTTCACCACTTCGACGAGCCCGGCGACGGCCAGGATCGTGAACCACACGCCCATCACCGGCCCGAACAGGCGCCCGACGGCCCCCGTCCCGTAGCGCTGGATGAAGAACAGGGCGGCCAGCACGCCGAGCGTGATCGGCACCACCAGCGATTCCAGCGCCGGCGCCGCCACCTGCAGGCCCTCGACCGCCGAGAGGACCGAGATCGCGGGCGTGATCATGCCGTCGCCGTAGAACAGCGAGGCCCCGAAGATGCCCAGCGCCACGAGCGCGGCCTTGGCCATGCGCCCGCGCAGCGCGACCGATTGCACGAGCGCGATCAGCGCCATGATGCCGCCCTCGCCGTCGTTGTCGGCGCGCATGATGAACGTCACGTACTTGATCGAGACGATCGCGGTGATCGCCCAGAACACCAGCGAGATCACGCCGTAGACGCCCACGTGGTCGGCGCGCACGGCGCCGTGATCGACCGAGAACACGGTCTGCAGCGCGTACAGCGGGCTGGTGCCGATGTCGCCGAACACCACCCCGAGCGCGCCGAGTGTGAGTGCCCCCGAGGCGGCTCTGCGGTGTTGGAAGACAGTCGAGGACAAGCGGGCGAGGGGAATCGAACCCCCATCTCAGGCTTGGGAAGCCTACGTCTTGACCATTGGACAACGCCCGCGGGAGGGGGCGCCACGATACCGCGATTACCCTGTGAGCATGCGCTTTGGCTCGATCGCCGTGATCGCCTGCCTCGCCGCCCTCGTGGGGCTGCTGGCCTACGGCGTGGCGTCCAAGCAGACCGACACCTCGATCGACCAGGCGGTGGCCTCGGGCAAGCGCATCGACGCGCCGCTCGCGACGCTCCCCGTGCTCGGCCGCAGCGGCTCGGCAAGCCTTGCCGACTACCGCGGCAAGGTCGTGGTCATGAACTTCTGGGCCTCGTGGTGCAAGCCCTGCATCGAGGAGCTGCCGCTGCTGGAGCGCACGCAGCGCGTGATCGCAGGCCGCGGGGGCACCGTGCTCGGGGTCAACTACAAGGACGTCTCGACCGACGCCCTGGCCTTCGTGCACCGCTTCGGGCTCACCTACCCCAGCCTGCGCGACCGCGACGGGCGCCTCGCCGACCGCTACGCCTCGCGCGCCTTCCCCGAGACCTTCGTGATCGACCGGCGAGGGCGCATCGCGGCGCGCCGCCGCGGCCCGGTGGACCAGCGCTGGCTCGACGCGACCCTGCCCCGGCTGCTGGCGGAGCACGCATGACGCTGCTCGCGCTCGTGCTCGTCATGTTCGCGGCCGCCGGGCCCGCCTCGCTGCCCGACGTCGAGGATGAGGTGATGTGCGTCGAGTGCGGGACGGCGCTGAACATCTCCCAGTCGGCGGTCGCAGACCAGGAGCGCGCGTACATCCGCCGCGAGATCGCGCGCGGGCGCGACAAGCAGCAGATCAAGGCGGGGCTGGTGCGCGAGTACGGTCCGGGCGTGCTGGCACTGCCCGACGACGGCGGCTTCAACCTGGCCGTGTACCTCGTGCCCGGGGTGCTCGCGCTGCTGGCCGCCGGAGCGCTTGCGCTGGCCGCCCGGCGCTGGCGCCGGGGCGGGCGCGAGCCGGCCGCCGAGGACCCGGGGCCGCAGCTCGCCGCGGCCGACGAGCGCCGCCTCGACGCCGAGCTGGCGGCCTTCGACCGATGAGCGGCGGCGTCGACACGACCGTGCTGGCCGCGTTCGCGGTCGGCTTCGTCTCGTTCATCTCCCCCTGCGTGCTGCCGCTCGTGCCCGGCTACCTCTCCGCCGTCTCCGGGGTCGGGATGGCCGAGCTGCAGCGCGGCGAGCGCGCGCGCGTGCTGCTGCCCGCCGTCGTCTTCTGCCTGTCCTTCACGGTCGTGTTCGTGGCGCTGGGGATGACCGCCACCGGCCTGGGCTCGACCCTCCAGGGCAGCCGGCGCACGCTCGACGTGATCGCCGGCTCGGTGATCGTCGCGCTGGGGGCGCTGATGCTGCTGACCCCGTTTATCCCGCGTCTGAACAAGGAGTGGCGCCCGGACGCGCTGATCGCCCGCGCGGGCTCGGGCGGGCCGCTGATCGCCGGCGCGGCCTTCGCCTTCGCGTGGACGCCGTGCGTGGGGCCGACGCTCGGCGCCATCCTCACCGCCGCCTCGACGCAGAACACGGTGGGCAAGGGGGCGCTGCTGCTCGCCTGTTACTCGGCCGGCCTGGCGGTGCCGTTCATGCTCACCGCCGTCGCCTTCACCCGCGCCACAGCCGCCTTCCGCTGGCTGCGCGACCGCTGGATGATCGTGACCGTCTTCTCCGGGCTCGTGCTCGTGACCATGGGCGTCCTGCTGCTCAGCGGCGAGCTGACGCAGCTGAACGTCGACGCCCAGCGGGCGCTGGACTCGATCGGGCTGGACCCGTTCAAAAGCTTGTAGGGCGCCGCGCGGACGGCGGGCATTGAAGGGAGCGCGGAGCGGCCGGGAGGCCCCGATGAGGCGCGGGTACGCGGTTGTTCATGACATGGATGAACAAGTGCGGTCTCGACCTCCCGCGCCGGCCGGGCTAGCCCCGGCGGCCTGCACACCCACTTCCTCACCAGCCGCAGTTCGCTCGCGCGACTGAAACGCCCCTACATCGAATCCGGCGCGGACACGCCCAGCAGCCCGAGGCTCTGGGCGATCACGGTCCTGGTGGCCCGGACCTCGGCGAGGCGGAACGAGCGCAGGGCGTCTGCCCCGGCGTCACGCACCGGGCAGTCGCGGTAGAAGGCCGCGAAGGCCTGCGAGAGCTCGAGCGCGTAGGCGGCGATCCGGTGCGGCGCGCGGCGCTCGGCCGCCTCGGCCGCCTCTTCCGGGAACGCGATCAGCTTCTTGATCAGCTCGTGCTCTGACTGGTGCAGGCCGGCGCCGTCCCGGGGCACGCCGGGATCCTCGACCTGGCGCAGGATCGACGCGCAGCGGGCGTGGTGGTACTGCACGTAGTAGACCGGGTTGTCCTTCTCCTGGCGCTTGGCCAGCTCGAGGTCGAGGTCGACCGTCGAGTCGTGCGAGCGCTGGAGCATGAAGAAGCGCGCCGCGTCCACGCCGATCTCGGCCATCAGGTCGTCGAGCATGATGAAGTCGCCCCGGCGCTTGGACATCGACGCGCGCTGGCCGCCCTCGACGATGTGCACGAACTGGAGGATCGGGATCTCGAGGCGGTCGGGGTCGGCGCCGAGTGCGGCCATGACCGCCTTCATGCGGCCGATGTAGCCGTGATGGTCGGCGCCGAGCACGTCGATCAGGCGGTCGTAGCCGCGCTCGAGCTTGCCCGCGTGGTAAGCGACGTCCTTGGCCAAGTAGGTCGCCTCGCCGTTTGAGCGCTCGAGCACGCGGTCCTTGTCGTCGCCCAGCGCCGTCGTGCGCAGCCAGAGGGCGCCGTCGGAGCGGTAGACCCGGTCGCCCTCCTGCATCCGGGCGATGGCGCGGTCGATCGCCGACGGGTTGCCCTCGAACAGCGAGCGCTCGAGGAACCAGCCGTCGAAGTGGACCCGGTAGGCCTCGAGCGTCGCGCGGATGCCGGCGACCACCGCCTCCACGCCGTGCCGGGTGAGCTCCTGCACGTCGAGCTCCGCGGCGCCCGGGATCGCAGCGGCCAGCTCGGCGACGTAGTCGCCCTGGTAGCCGTCCTCGGGCAGCGCCTCGCCGCGGGCGCGGGCGCGGATCGACTCGCCAAGGCGCTCCACCTGCGACCCGCTGTCGTTGAAGTAGTACTCGCGATCTACCGCGTGGCCGGCGTGCTCCAGGATCCGCGCGAGCGCGTCCCCGAACGCGGCGTGGCGGCCGCTGGCGGCGGTCAGCGGGCCGGTCGGGTTGGCCGACACGAACTCGACCAGCACCTTCTCGGGCTGCTCGGGCGCCCCGCGCCCGTAGTCCTCGCCGGCGTCCAGCACGTCCTGCAGCGCGGCGGCGAACCACGCGTCCGACAGGAACACGTTGAGGAAGCCGGGTCCCGCCACCTCCACCCGCTCGAGGTGGGCGCCCAGCCGCCCCGACAGCCGCTCAGCGAGCTGCTCGGCGATCTGGCGCGGCGGAGCGCCGAGCGTCGGCGCGAGCAGCATCGCGGCGTTGGTCGAGTAATCGCCGAAGTCCGCGCGGGGCGGGCGCTCGAGCGTCGGGCGAACCTGCGGCGCGGGCTTGCCGTCGCGCAGGTCGGCGGCAGCGCCCTCGACGCCGGCGCGCAGCTCGTCGAGGGCGCTCACGAGCGCGCGGCCTTGGCGGGGGCGTCGAAGATGGCCTCCAGGCGATCCATGGTCCGCACGGTGCCCATGGCGAGCAGCACGTCGCAGACCTCCAGGCGCTCTTCTCCGGACGGCATGGGCAAGAACCCGCCGTCGGCGCGCTTGAGCGCGACGATCGTGGCCCCGCCGCGGATCTCGCCGATGCTCTGGCCGACGCCGTCGCAGCCCTCGGACACCTCGATCTCCTCGAGGCGGTACTCGGGGGCGACGTCGACCTGGCGGGCGACCTGCGGGTGCAGGGCATAGCGCGCCATCTCGGTCCCGGACGCCTTATAGGGCGAGATGACGCGGTCGGCGCCCGCGCGCGCCAGCTTCTTCTCGGAGTCCTCCACCGAGGCGCGGGCGACGATCTCGATGTCGTTGCGCAGCTGCCGGGCGGTCAGCACGATGAAGATGTTCGCGGCGTCGGAGTCCACGCACGCGATCACCGCCCGGGCGCGCTCGATCCCGGCCTGGCGCATGACGTCGTCCTCGCCCGGGTCCCCGGCGATGAACCGCACCCCGGTCTCGGCGGCGATCTCGCGGTTCTCCGGCGTCGAGTCCACGACCACGTACTTGCCCCCCGCGGCGCGCAGGTCGCGTGCCACCTGGCGGCCCACGCGGCCGAATCCGCAGATGATGTAGTGGTCCGTCAGGGAGTCGATCATCTTCTGCATCCGCCGCTCGGCGAGCAGCTCGCCCAGGTGGCCGGCCACGAAGAACTCGGTGACCGTCACCAGCGCGTAGAAGAGCGTACCGACGCCGAGCACCAGCAGCAGGACCTTCACGACCTGCGCCCCGGTCTGCGGCGGTGCGGGCACCGAGCCGAGCGTGGCCACCGTGTCGAGGCTCCAGTAGAAGGAGAACCAGACCCCCTTGTCCGTGGTCAGGACGAAGCCCAGGGTCCCCGCCGCGACCAGCAGCGCGACCGCGCCCAGGAGGATCGCCAGGCGGCGCAGGAAGCGCAGCAGGTCGCGGCGCTCAGTGGTGATAGGGCTCATTGGCGAGGATCTTGTGCGCCCGGAAGAGCTGTTCGAGCAGCACCACCCGTGCGAGTTGGTGGGGAAGGGTCATGGGGCCGAAGGAGAGTGTGTCGTGCGGACGCTCGAGCGTCGTGCCGAACGGCCCGCCGACGACGAAGCAGACGTCGAGGCCCGCCTGCCGGCGCTGCTCCAGGAAGCCCGCGAAGGCCTCGGAGCCCCACGTGCGACCGGTGCGGTCGAGCAGCACGACGTGGGCGCGCTCGGGGATCCGGCGCTCGAGCGCCTCGTCCTCGCGCACCTCGATCAGCTCCAGGCGGGCCTGATGCTCGAGCAGCCGGCGGTAGTGCTCCACGTCGTCGGAGAACGGCGGGCGCAGCCTGCCGACGGCGAGCACGATCAGGCGCACTGCGCGATACTACGTCCGGCATGGATGCGGACGAGCCCGAGCGTCACATCAACATCCACACCACCCCCGAGGTGATGGCAGGCGTCTACGCGAACTTCGCGAACGTCTCGCACTCCGACTACGAGTTCACGATCACCTTCGCCCGCGTCGACCACGAGGTCGAGGAGGAGGAGATCCCCGGCACCGTGGTCACCCGCGTGAACCTCTCCGCGCGCTTCATGCGCGAGCTGATCGACGCGATGGAGGACAACTACTCCAAGTGGAGCACCCGGGAGGGGATCAAGAACCTCCCCGAGTTCGGCGAGAACCGGCGCGGCACGGGCGGCGGCTCGGAGACCAGCACGTGACCCAGGAGAGCTTCTCGGTCGAGCACGACGCCGTCGAGGCCGCGCACGTGGTGACCGCCGAGGGCGAGCTCGACCTGTCCGCGGCGCCGCGCCTGGCGACGGTCCTCTCGATGGCGGCCGCGAGCCCCCAGCACACCGTCGTGCTCGACCTGCTGCCCGCGACGTTCATCGACTCCACCGCGCTCGGCGCCATCATGCGCGCCAGCAGCGAGTGCGAGGCCGTCGGCAAGGCGCTCGTCGTGGTGGTGGCCGACGGCCCGGTGCGCCGGCTGCTGGAGATCACGAACCTCACGGGGCGCTTCAAGCTCTACCCGGACCTCGGATCCGCCCTCGCCGCCGCCGCGCCGCGCGCTAACGGCTCCGCCTGAACGCCTCGGCGAGCCCGATCCGCTCAATCGTGGGCGGGTGGGTGCCGAGCAGGAAGGTCAGCACGGCGGGCGGATCGGGGTCGGCGACGTTCGAGATCGCGATCTTGCGCTGGAAGGCTTCGAAGGTCCCCGGGTCATGGGTGAGCTCGAGCGAGAACGCGTCGGCGCTGCGCTCGACGGCGCGTGAGAGCTGGTTTGAGGCCACGGTCACGGTGGGGCCGACGAGCGCGACCGCCAGCAGGAAGCCGGGGAGCGCGGCGGGCGATCCGGCCGAGCCCGCGGGCGCGAGCCGCTCGCCCAGCAGCGCCACGGCGAGCATCCCGAACGGCGCGACGATCGCGAGGTAGAGCAGCCCGCGCGGGACGTCGCGGTGGCGCACGTGGCCGAGCTCGTGTGCCACGACCAGGCGCGTCTGCGCGGGGGTGAAGTCCTTCAGGAGGTTGTCGTAGAGGACGACCCGCTTGGTGTGTCCGAGGCCGGTCACGTAGGCGTTGGCCGCAGTCGTCCGGCGCGAGGCGTCGACCTCGTAGACCTGCCCGACGCGCAGCCCCGCCTCGCGGGCGAGGCCGAGCACGTCGCCGCGCGCCTGCCCGGCCGGGAGCGGCGTGAAGCGGTTGAACAGCGGGTCGAGCACGACCGGGCTCGCGTACGTGATCACGACGCCGAAGACGACCACCGCGGCGGCCCCGGGAATCCACCACCGCGAGCCGAAGCGGCGCATCCCGACCAGTAGCAGCGCACCGCCCGCACCCGCCATCAGGGCGCCGATCGCCTCGCTCTTGGCGACGTCGCCGGCCCAGCCCACCCAGCCCTGGGTCACGAGCCCGACGTCCTTGGCGCGCTGGCGCGCCACCGCGCTCACCGGCAGCGGCGCGAGGCCGAGCGCCACCGACAGCGCCGCGGCGGTGGCCGCGGCGGCGAGGACGGGGCGGCGGAAGGCCGCCCGCAACCGCCGCGGGGGGCGCCGCACCACCAGGACCAGCAGGCCGCCCTCGATCAGCAGCTGCGCGCCATAGAGCAAGAGCTGGCCGCGCCTGAACGCTTGGGCCTTTTCAAGCTGGGCCGCACTGAAATAGGCTCGCGCGTCGACGACAACCGGTTCGGGGCCGAGGTCGCGGGGGCGCAGCAGCACGACGGCGAGCTCCGCCACCACGACGGCGGCCACCAGAGCCAAGGGCAGGCGCAGCGTCCTCCGCACCGAAGAGACTCTACGTCGCCGCTCACCCGGGCCTAAAACCATGCGCATCGCGATCGCCTCCGACATCCACGGCAACAAGCACGGCTTCCAGGCCGTGATCGAGGCCGCGGAGGCCGCGGAGGCAGAGGAGCTGTGGTGCCTCGGCGACCTGGTGGGCTACGGCGCCGACCCCGACGCCTGCGTGGCCCTGGCCCGCGAGCACTGCGCGATCTGCCTCGCCGGCAACCACGACCTCGCGGTCGTCGACGTGCTCTCGCTCGAGGACTTCTCGCGCGGGGCCGCGCTCGCCGCGCAGTGGACGAAGGAGACGATCTCCGACGAGACGCGCGAGTTCCTGCTCTCGCTCAAGCCCGAGGGCGGCGCCGAGGGCGTCGGGCTCTACCACGCCTCCCCGCGCGACCCGATCTGGGAATACGTGCTCTCCGGCCTGACCGCCGAGCTGTGCCTCGACGTGACCGACTATCGGGTCTCGTTCATCGGCCACTCGCACGTGGCGCTGTCCTTCCACCGCCCGGAGGGCGAGCCCACCAGCGGCTCCACGCGGCGCGAGGGCGACGTGCTGGATATCTCCGCCGGCGAGTGGCTGATCAACCCCGGCAGCTCCGGCCAGCCGCGCGACGGCGACCCGCGCGCCGCCTGGCTCATGCTCGACACCGAGCGCTGGACGGCGGAGTGGCGCCGCGCCGAGTACGACATCGCCTCCGCCCAGGCCGCGATCCGCGCCGCCAAGCTGCCGGACTCGCTGGCCGAGCGCCTGCAGTACGGTCAATAGAGTCAGAGGGGATGTCTCGCGTTGCACTCCTGGCCCTCGCCGCCGTGCTGCTGCTCTCCGGCTGCGGCTCGAGCAACGCTCGCATGATCCCCGCCGACAAGGCGCAGGCGCTCAAGGACCAGGCCGACCAGATCGCCCAGAAGACCACCGACTCCGACTGCGGCGGCGCCGAGCGGGCCGTCAACGACACCCGCGCCCTGGTCACCGAGCTGCCGGCCACGGTGAGCATCCGGCTGAAGGCGAACCTCGTGCAATGGGTCAACCACCTCGCCCTGCAGGTGCCCAAGGACTGCACGCCCAAGCCGTCGGCGACGCCGAGCCCGACCGACACCCCGGCGCCGACCGAGACGCCGACTCCGAGCGCGTCGCCGGACAAGACCGCAACGCCGACGCCGACCCCCAGTGCCACCGACACCCCGGCGCCTGACAGCACACCGACTGTGCAACCGCCGAGTACCGGCGGTGTCACTCCAGGGAATGCGACACCGAACGGAAACGGCTAGCCGATGACCGGCGCCACCGACGAGCTGTTCGCCGACCGCTACCGGCTCGAGCGCCGGCTCGGCGTGGGCGGCATGGCCACCGTCCAGCTCGCCTTCGACACCCGCCTGGAGCGCTACGTCGCGGTCAAGCTGCTCGCCGAGCACCTGGCCGAGGACGCGAGCTTTGTCGCGCGCTTCAAGCGCGAGGCGCTGGCCGCCGCGCGGCTCGTGCATCCCAACATCGTGCAGGTCTTCGACTTCGGGCTCGACGAGGGCTCACACCGCCAGTTCATCGTGATGGAGCACGTCGACGGGCACTCGTGCGCCGAGATCCTCCGTGACGGCGGCGCGCTGCCCGCGCAGGAGGCGGTGGCGATCCTCAGCCAGGCCTGCCGCGGCCTGGACTACGCGCATCGCAACGGCGTCGTGCACCGCGACGTCAAGCCGGGCAACCTGCTGCGCAACCTGGAGGGCGTCGTCAAGCTCGCCGACTTCGGGATCGCCAAGGCCGCCGAGCAGTCGGAGATCACCAAGGTCGGCTCGGTGCTCGGCACCGCCGCCTACCTCTCGCCCGAGCAGGCCCGGGGCGATCCCGCCGGCCCAGCGGCCGACCTCTACGCGCTCGGCGTCGTCTCCTACCAGCTGCTGACGAACCGCCTGCCCTACGAGTCCGCGTCGCTGACCGACCTCGCGCGCCAGCAGGAGGCGGGGCCCCCGCTCTCCCCCTCAGACCTCGACCGCGACATCCCCGAGGAACTCTCGGCGGCGATCATGCGCGCGCTGGACCCGTGGCCCGAGGGGCGCTATGAGGACGCGCCGGCGATGGAGCACGCGCTGCGCGACGGCCTGCGCGGCGTCGCCCCCGAGCCCACCGCCGCGACCCGCGCCCTCGCGGCCGATGAGACCAGCGCGACGCAGATGCTCAGCGACGGCACCGCCTCGACGCGCGCCCGGTCCGCCCAGCCGCGCCCCCGCCGCCGGCTCGAGCCCCTGGTCGAGCCCCCGCGGCGCCGGCCGCCGGAGCGCGCCGCCCGCGCGGCACGCGCCGCGCCGGTCCCTCCGCAGGCCCGGCGCAGGCGCCGCAGCCCGTTCCGCGCGATCTTCGCGCTCGTCCTGCTGCTCGGCGTCCTCGTGATCGGCGTGTTGAGCTACCAGCTGGTCAACGCGGGCTCCAACCGCGCGATCCAGCTCAAGAACAACGTCCAGGGCCACGTGCAGCAGGCCGTCGACGACCTCAAGGGCCTGATCGACGACAACACGCAGTAGGGGCGGCCGCTACCCGCCCAGCGCCCACGGCGCCTCCCCCGCGCGCGACGCCGCCGTCGCTGCCGCGAGCCGGCCCTCCTCGACCGCCGCTCGCAGCTCGGCCATCAGCCGCTGCAGGTAGGCGAGGTTGTGCAGCGTGAGCAGCCGCATCGCGGTCAGCTCGCGCGAACGCAGCAGGTAGTGCAGGTAGGCCCGCGAGTAGCCGCGCGCGCAGACCGCGCATGGGCAGCCTTCGAGCAACGGCTCGTCGGCCTCGCGGTAGCGGCCCTTGGCGAGGTCGACGCGCCAGCGGGCGTCTGGGTCGGGCACGATCGCCATGCCGTGGCGGCCGAGGCGGGTCGGCATCGCGCAGTCGAAGGTGTCGATCCCGAGCTCGACGCCGCGCAGCAGGTCGTCGACCTCCCCGATCCCAAGCAGGTGGCGCGGGAGCGACTCGACCCGCCCGCCCAGCTCCTGGACGGTCCACTCCACGACCTCGTGCATCTGGGCCTTGTCCTGCCCCAGCGAGCCGCCGATCGCGATCCCGCCGCAGGCGCGCGCGGCGACCGCCTGAGCGGAGGCGCGCCGCAGGTCTTCGTGCACGCCGCCTTGGACGATCCCGTACACGAGCTGGCCCTCCGGGCCGTGCTCGGCGTGCCAGGCCAGGCAGCGGTCCAGCCAGCGGTGAGTGCGCTCGGTCGAGGCGGCCGTGTAGTCGCGCGAGACGTGGAAGGGCAGGCACTCGTCGAACACCAGCGCGATGTCCGACCCCAGCGCGGCCTGGACCTCCATCGAGGTCTCCGGGCCCATGAACCGCCGCGATCCGTCGAGGTAGGAGCGGAAGGCCACGCCCTGCTCGGAGATGTCGAGGATCGCCCCCGCGCGCTCGCCGTCGGCCTGCGCGGCGCGGCCCTTGATCTCGTCGGCGACGGTCCCGTGGCCCATCGAGAAGACCTGAAAGCCGCCGGAGTCGGTGATGATCGGGCCGTCCCAGCGCATGAAGCGGTGCAGGCCGCCGTGGCGGGCGATCAGCTCGTGGCCGGGCGTGAGGAACAGGTGGAACGTGTTGCCGAGCACCATCTCGTAGCCCAGCTCGGCGACCTCGGCGACGTCGAGCGTCTTGACCACCGCCTTGGTGGCCAGCGGAACGAACGCCGGGGTGCGGACCTGCCCGTGGGCGAGCGACAGCGTGCCGGTGCGGGCGCGCGAGCCGGGGTCGCGCGCGTGGATCGTGAAGGCCACCTAGGTGGCGGCGGAGCCGGGCACCACGCGCTCCCAGAACGCCGCCAGCACGTGCAGCTCGTCCGTGGCGAAGTGCGCGATGAAGCGCTCGCGCACCCCGTTGAGGTGGGTCGTGCGAGCCTGGGCGAGCAGCTCCTCGCCGGCGGGGGTGAGCGCCGCGTAGCAGCCGCGGCCGTCGCGCGTGCAGGTGTTGCGCGCCACCAGCCCGTCGCGCTCGAGGCGATCGATCAGCCGCGTCATCCCGGAGCGGCTGAGCAGGACGTGCTCGGCCAGCTCGGCCATGCGCAACTGCTTCTCCGGGGTGGAGGCGAGGTACAGCAGCACCTCGTAGGAGCTCAGCGGCAGCCCGTGGGCGGCCTCGAGCTCAGCGTCGAGCGCCTTGACCAGTGCGCTGTGGACGCGCAACAGCCCGCGCCAGGCGGCGAGCTCGGTTGACTCGAGCTCACCCGAGTCCGTGAGTGGAGCGGCCATGCGCCTAGAGGGTAGCCAGACCTGATTGCATGCGCAATCGCCTGGCTAGTCGTTGAACCCATCCTGGACGAGCCCGAAGCCGTGCGGATGGCTCGAGCGCTCGCCGATGGCCTATAAGTCTGCCGGACTTGTCATTGGGCGGAGATCTCGCGACAGTGCTCGCGTGCGCAATCCGATCCCCAAGGCCGTCCTTGCCATCGCGCTGCTCGCGGGAGCCCCCGCGACCGCCCGCGCGGTGACCGCTGCTGCTGCGCCCGCCTTGCCCTACCTCGACGTTCGCGCAGACGCGGCGCCCACCGGCGCCCCCGCGATCCCGGGAGCCGCGGCCGCGCGCGGCGCCCTGCGCCGCGCGCTCGGACGCGGCGCCAGCATCGACGTCGATCCGGTCACGGGCACCGCGCTGCGGATCGCCAAGGCCGGCGGGACGCTGACCGGCCTGCGCTCCAGCGACCGCGTCGGCGCAACCGAGCGCTACATCCGCGAGAACGCCGGCGCGATCGGGCTGGCGCCCGCGGACCTCGACTCGCTCGTGCTCGACCGCAGGCTCAGCGCACCGGGCGGCGCGCTGTACCTGCGCTGGCGCCAGCAGGCAGGCTCGATCCCCGTCTTCCAGGGCGACCTGCGGGCGACGGTCGCCCCCGACGGCCGTCTGGTCTCGTTGCAGGGTGCTCCCGTTCGCGGGGTCGCCGAGGCCGACACCAGGCCACGGCTGGACGCGGCTGAGGCCGTGCGGCGCGCGTACCGCGACGCCGGGGCCCCGCTGCGCCCCGGCGACGCCTCGCTGGTGCTCTACCGGACGGAGTCCGCGCTGCGACTGGCCTGGGCGGTGACCGTGGACGCCGGCACGCAGACCGTGTACCTGACGCTCGTCGATGCCGGCTCCGGGGCCATCCTTCACCGCCAGGACCTCGTCAGCGAGGCCGCTCCGGCGCTGGCCTGGGGCAAGTTCCCCGGTGCCTCGGCAGGCGGCTCGCAGGCGGCGGTGGATCTCGAGGCGCGGGGCTGGATGAACTCGGGCGCCGCGAACCTCACGGGCCCGTTCGCCCACACGTACTCGGACGTCAACGACAACAACGCGGCGGCGGCGAGCGAGGAGGTCAACCGCACCGGCGGCGGGTTCTCGTTCGCCTTCACGCCCTTCGCGCAAGCCGCCGGGGCATGCACAGACGGCCCCCAGTGCTCGTGGGACTTCGACGCGCCGACCTCGTGGCAGACCAACCGCCAGCAGGACGCGGTCCAGGCCTTCGTCTACGTCAACGCCTTCCACGACCACCTGGCCGCGGCGCCGATCGGCTTCAGCGCCGCCGACGGGGCGTTCGAGAACAGCGACCCGCTGATCTTGGAGACCGACGACGGAGCCGGGATCACGGACGGCTCGCACCGCGACAACGCGAACATGTTCACACCGCCCGACGGCCAGGCGCCGCGGATGCAGATGTACCTGTTCTACAAGAACGGCACCGTATCGCCGTTCCGCGACGTCAACGGCGGCGACGACGCGGCGATCGTCTATCACGAGTACACCCACGGGCTCTCCAGTCGCCTGGTCACCTTCGGCGACGGCTCGCAGGCGCTCGGCACCGCCCAGTCGGGGGCGATGAGCGAGGCCTGGAGCGACTTCTACGCGAAGGACATGCTGGTCAATCAGGGCCTGGAGACCGACACCACGGCTCCGGGCGAAGTCGACATGGGCGAGTACGTCGACTCGGTCCCGCACTCGATCCGCAGCCAGGCGCTCGACTGCCCCGTCGGGGCGCCGGGCTCGGTGTGCCCGGGTCACGGGACCGCGGGCCCGGGCGGCTACACCTACGGCGACTTCGGCCGTATCAAGCCCGGCGCGGAGGTGCACTACGACGGCGAGATCTGGGGCGAGACGCTGTGGGATCTCCGCAACGAGCTCGGCGCGCCGGTGGCCGAGACACTGGTGACGGACGGCATGCGCGGCTCAAACGCCTCCCCGAGCTTCCTCGACGAGCGCAACGCGATCCTCGACGCCGACGTCGCGCGCTCCGGCGGGCACCACCAGGCGGCACTGTGGCGCGTCTTCAGCGCTCGCGGCATGGGCACGGACGCGTCCTCAGCCAGCAGCACCACCACCAGCCCGACCGAGGGCTTCGCGAGGCCTGCCGATGCGGCGCCCTCGGCCAGCCTCTCGGCACCGGCGAGCGTCGCGACAGGCGCGCCCGCGCATCTCGATGCGAGTGCGAGCCAGGACGCGGACGGGGTCATCCGCGAGTACCGCTGGGACTTCGACGGCAACGGCAGCGTCGACCGCACGACCTCCGGGCCGGCGACGGACTTCAGCTACCCGGCGCCCGGGAGCTTCGCGACCACGGTGACCGTCGTCGACGACGGTCAGAACACCGCCGGCACCTCGCGCACCATCCAGGTGACCGCACCCGCGGCGGCGTCCACGCCCACGCCGGGCCCCTCGGCCGCCGCTGGCCCCGGCGCCGCTCCGAAGGCAGGGGCCACGACCCCGCTGGCGACGCTCATCGCCCCCGGGCGCATCACGGTCGATCGCCGGGGTCGCTTCGGCATTCGCGTCAACTTCGCGGCGCGGGCTCCCTCCGGCACCGCCAAGGTGTCCGTGCTGAGCGGCCGGACGCGCCTTGGCGGAGCGTCGCTGCGGGTCACCAAGGACTCCTCGGTCCAGGTCCGCGTCAGGCTCACCCGCACCGGCCTGCGCGCCCTCAGGCGCCGCCGGCTGAAGGTCACGCTGAAACTGGCCCTCCCCGGCGGGGGGTCGGCCACGAAGACCGTGCAGCTACGGATCGGAGCGCAGTAGCGAGCGGCCGGTCATCTCCGACGGCTGCTCGATCCCCATCAGCGCCAGTGCCGTCGGGGCGACGTCGGCGAGGATGCCCTCGCCGTCCATCCGCGCCTCGTCGAGCGTGACCAGGAACGGCACCTGGTTGAGCGAATGCGCCGTGTCGGGCGAGCCGTCCTCCTCGAGCATCTCCTCGGCGTTGCCATGATCGGCGGTCACCAGGCACGCCCCGCCGCGCTCGTGGACCGCCTCGATCACGCGCCCGAGGCACTCGTCGACGGTCTCGACCGCCGTCACCGCGGCCTCGATCACCCCGGTGTGGCCGACCATGTCCGCGTTGGCGAAGTTGATGATCGCGAACGCCGGCTCGTCGTCGCGCCAGTGCTCGAGGAACGCCTCGGTCGCCTCGCGCGCGCTCATCTCCGGCTTGTGGTCGTAGGTCGGGACGTCGCGCGGGGAGTCCACCAGCGCGCGGATCTCGCCCTCGTAGGGGTGTTCCTCGCCGCCGTTGAAGAAGTACGTGACGTGCGGGTACTTCTCGGTCTCGGCGACGTGGAGCTGCTTGAGGCCGGCGCCGCTGAGCACGGTCGCCATGGTCACCTCGGGCCGGTCGGGCGGGAACGCCACCGGGTAGGGCCAGCCCTCCTCGTACTCGGTCAGCGTCGCGTAGCGCTCGAGGGGTGCTGCGTCGCCGCGCTCGACCTCTCCGAAGCCCTTCTCGGCCAGCGCCTGGGTGAGCTGGCGCATGCGGTCGGGGCGGAAGTTGAAGGCGATCACGGAGTCCCCCGGGCGGATCGCGGACTCCTCGCCGATCGTCGTGGCGGTGATGAACTCGTCGGTCTCGTCGCGCTCGTAGGCGTCCTTGACCGCCTGCTCGCCGCTGTCGGCGTGGTGCTCGCCCTCGCCCTCCACGAGCAGGTCATAGGCCTTCTGCGTGCGGTCCCAGCGCGTGTCGCGGTCCATCGCGAAGTAGCGGCCGATCACCGTCCCGACGCGGCCGCCGGCCTCGTGCAGGCGCCGCTCGACCGCCGCGAGGCTCCCGGCGCCCGCGGTCGGCGAGGTGTCGCGCCCGTCGGTGAACGCGTGCACCACGAGGTCCTGCACGCCGCGCTCGGCGGCGAGGTCGATCAGCGCGTCGAGGTGGCGGTCGGCGGAGTGCACGCCGCCGTCGGAGACGAGCCCGATCAGATGCAGGCGCGGGGCATCGGCCATCGCCTCGGAGAGCACGTCGTTCTCAGCGAGCGAGCCGTCCTCGATCGCCTCGTCGATCCGCATCAGGTCCTGGCGGACCACGGCGCCCGCTCCGAGGTTGAGATGGCCGACCTCGGAGTTGCCCATCTGGCCCTCCGGCAGGCCGACCGCGGGGCCGCAGGCCGTCAGCCGCGTGTGGTCGTGGCGCTCCCAGAGCGCGTCGAAGACGGGCGTGGCGGCGAGCGCCACCGCGTTGCCCGGGCCGTCCGGCGCGAGCCCCCAGCCGTCGAGGATCACAAGGCAGACGGGGCGCTCGGGCGCGGCCATCACGCGGTGCGCAGGGCCTGGGCGGTCTCGACGATGGCCGCGAGGTCTGCGGGCTCGAGGCTCGCGCCGCCGACCAGCGCGCCGTCGACGTCGGGCAGCGCCAGCAGCTCCTGCGCGTTGTCGGGCTTGAGCGAGCCGCCGTAGAGGATGCGCACCTGCCCGCCGGCCTCCTTGTCGATGTCCTCGACCAGCGCGCGGACGAAGCCAACCGCCTCCTGCGCCTGCTCCGGCGTCGCGACCTTGCCGGTGCCGATCGCCCAGATCGGCTCGTAGGCCACCACCACCTCGGGGAGCCGCGCGACCTCGACCTTCTCCAGGCCCTCGCGGACCTGGTGGCGCAGCTTGCGCTCCATGTCGCCGCGCTCGCGCTCCTCCTCGGTCTCGCCGACGCAGAGGATCGGGGCAAGGTCCCACTGCAGCGCCGCCGCGACCTTCAGCTGCAGCGCACGGTCGGTCTCGCCGAACAGCTGGCGCCGCTCGGAATGTCCGAGCACCACGCCCGCCACGTCGATCTCGGAGAGCATCTGCGGCGAGACCTCTCCGGTGAACGCCCCGTCGTCGGCCTCGTGCATGGTCTGGGCGAAGATCTCCACGCGCGAGCCGCGGGCGGAGTCGACGAGCGCCTGCAGCGTCAGGAACGGTACGCAAACCGCGACGTCCACGTCCTCGACCGAGGACACGAGCGGCAGCAGCGACTGGATGAAGCGCTCGGCCTCGGCGATCGTCTTGTGCATCTTCCAGTTGCCGGCGATCAGGGGCGTGCGGGTCACGACAGCGCCTCCACGCCGGGCAGGGGCTTGCCCTCGATCAGCTCCAGCGTCGCGCCGCCGCCGGTCGAGACGTGGTCGACCTTCTCGGCCAGGCCGAACTGCCTGAGCGCGGCCACCGAGTCCCCACCGCCGACGACCGTGGTGCCCGGCGCCGCCGCGACGGCCTCGGCCACGATGCGCGTGCCGGCCGCGAACGGCTCGAGCTCGAAGGCGCCCATCGGGCCGTTCCAGAACACGGTGCCCGCGCCCGCGATCGTCTCGGCGTAGCGCTTCGCGCTGCGGGGCCCGATGTCGAGGCCCATCCAGCCGTCGGGGACGTCGATCCCGTCGAGCGCGTCGACCTCAGTGTCGGCGGAGAACGCGCGACCCGCGACGAGGTCGTCGGGGAGCCCGAGCTTGCCCTCCCCCTTGGCCTCCGCCTCGCGCGCGGGCTCGACGCCCTCGGCCTCGCACAGCGAGTCCCCGACGTCGTGGCCCTCGGCCTTGAAGAACGGGAAGCACATCGCCCCGCCGATCAGCACCGCGTCGGCGCGGTCCAGGAACGCGTCGAGCACGCCGATCTTGTCGGTCACCTTGGCGCCGCCGACCACCGCCACAAGCGGGCGCCGCGGCGCCTCGAGGATGCCCGTCAGCGTCGCCACCTCGCGCTCGAGCAGCCGGCCGGCGGCGGAGGGCAGCAGGTGCGCCACCGCCTCAGTGGAGGCATGGGCGCGATGGGCGGCGCCGAAGGCGTCGTTGACGTAGAGGTCGGCCAGCGCGGCGTAGCGCCCGGCCAGCGCGCGATCGTTCTCGGTCTCCCCGGGCTCGTAACGCACGTTCTCGAGCATCACCACGTTCCCGCCGGGCACGTCGTCGAGATCGGGGGCGAGCGCCACGTCCTCGCCCAGCAGCTCCGAGAGCCGCGCCGCGACCGGCGCGAGCGACAGCTCGGGCTCGCGACCCTTCGGGCGGCCGAGGTGGGCGGCGAGCAGCAGTCGCGCTCCCTTGGAGCGCAGCTCGCGCAGGGTCGGCAGCGCGCCCTGGATCCGCGAGTCGTCGGTGATGGCGCCGTCCTTCAGGGGAACGTTGAAGTCCACCCGGACGAGGACCCGCTTGCCCTCGACGTCGAGGTCGTCAAGCGTGCGCATGCACCAGGACGCGCTGCGCGAGCTCGACGCAGCGGTTGGAGTACCCCCACTCGTTGTCGTACCAGGCGACGACCTTGACCAGCGTGCCGTCGAGCACCACGGTCAGCTCGGAGTCGAAGATCGCCGAGTGCGTCGTCTTGACGATGTCCGAGGACACGATCGGGTCGTCGGTGTAGCGCAGGATGCCCTCGAGCGCCCCGGTGTCGGACTTGCCCTTGAACGCCTCGTTGATCTCCTCCACCGAGGTCTCGCGGGACACGACGGCGGTGAGGTCCACGACCGAGCCCGTCGGGAGCGGCGCGCGGATCGCGAAGCCGGTCAGCTTGCCCTCGAGCTCGGGGAGTACCAGCCCGACCGCCTTGGCGGCGCCGGTGCTCGCGGGGATCAGGTTGATCGCGGCGGCGCGCGCCCGGCGCAGGTCGGAGTGGGGCATGTCCTGCAGGCGCTGGTCGGCCGTGTAGGCGTGGATCGTGGTCATCAGCCCGCGCTCGATGCCGACCGCCTCGTGCAGCACCTTGGCGACTGGGGCGAGGCAGTTGGTCGTGCAGGAGGCGTTGGAGATGATGTGGTGCTGATCGGGGTCGTAGGCGTCGTCGAAGTTGACGCCCAGCGCGACGGTGACGTCGGGGTCGGTCGCCGGGGCCGAGATGATCACCTTCTGCGCGCCGGCCTCGAGGTGCTTGGCCGCATCCTCGCGCTTGGTGAAGAAGCCCGTGGACTCGATGACGACGTCGGCGCCGAGGTCGCCCCAGGGCAGCGCGCCCGGGTCGCGCTCGGCGAGCACCCTGATCTCCGTGCCGTCCACCACGATCGAGTCGCCCGAGACCTCCACGGTGCCGGGGAACGGCCCGAGGGTCGAGTCGTACTTGAGCAGGTGCGCCAGCGTCCTGGCGTCGGTCAGGTCGTTGACCGCCACCCACTCGATGTCCGCGTTTCGCTCGTGCGCCGCGCGGAACACGTTGCGGCCGATCCGGCCGAAGCCGTTGATCCCCACCCGTACCGACATGTCTTGAACACCCTCCGGATCGCCTGCCCTTGGCGCCGCAGGCTAGCGCCTCGGGCCCCTGAGAGGGCGCCTAGGCGCGGATCGGCGCGCGCGCCACGTCGCGGTGCTGGACCTCGACGAAGTACCCGCCGTCGAGCCGGAAGTGGCCGGCGAGGTGCTCGGCGACGACGACCGAGCGGTGGCGGCCGCCGGTGCAGCCGATCGCGATCAGCAGGTGCGCCTTGCCCTCGGCGACGTACTGGGGCAGCAGGTAGTCCAGCAGCGGCTCGAGGTGGTCGTAGAACTGCTGCAGGCGCCCGTCGCGCCCGACGTACTCGACGATCCGCTCGTCGAAGCCGGTCAGCGGCCGCAGCTCGGGCTCGTAGTGCGGATTGGCCAGGAAGCGCACGTCGAAGGCGAGGTCGGCGTCGCGCGGAGGGCCGTGCTTGTGCCCGAAGGAGGTGAAGGTCACGGCCAGGCGGCCGGTGGACTCGGGCTCGAGCAGGTCGGCGGCGACCTTGCGCCGCAGCATCGACGCGCTCAGCCCGGAGGTGTCGATCTGCAGGTCGGCGCGGTCGCGGACGGCGGCGAGCAGGTCCTGCTCGCGGCGGATGCCGTCGATCACGTTGCCCTCGGGCGCCAGCGGGTGGCGGCGGCGCGTCTCCTTGTAGCGGTTGAGCAGCGTCTGCTCATCCGCGCACAGGTAGACCACGCGGTGGCTGACCCCGTCGACGTGCAGTTCGTCGAGCACCGCGGCGAGCTGCGCGAAGTACTCGCCGCCGCGCAGGTCGCAGACGACCGCCGCGCGCGCCACGCGCGAGCCGCCGTGCATGAAGAGCCCCGCGAGCGAGCGAATCATCTCCGCCGGGAGGTTGTCGACGCAGAAGTACCCCGCGTCCTCGAAGACGTTCATCGCCGAGGACTTCCCCGCGCCCGACAGCCCGGAGATGATCACCAGGTCGACGAGGCTCGGGGGCGGCGCGACGCGGCCGTTGCCGCTCATGGGCGCAGTCTCTCCCCCACCCCGGACGCCTCGCTCAGCGCCCGGTCTTGTTGAGATGGGCGTAGAGGTCGCGCGCCACCTTCGAGGGCAGCCCGGGCACGGCCTCCAGCGCCTCGCGGGGCGCGCCCATGACCGCCTCGGGAGAGCCGAAGTGCTTGAGCAGCGCGCGCTTGCGCGCCGGCCCGACCCCCGGCAGCTCGTCCATGATCGACTCAGTCATCGCCTTGTCGCGGCGGATGCGATGGTGGGTGATGGCGAAGCGATGGGCCTCGTCGCGCAGGCGCTGAAGCAGCTGGAGCTCCGGCGTGTCGTGGGCGAGCACGAGCGGCGCATCGCGGCCGGGGATGAAGATCTCCTCGATCCGCTTGGCGAGCGAGATCACGGTCACGCCGCGCGCCCGGAAGCCCTCGAGCGCCGCGAGGCCGGCCGAGAGCTGCCCCGGGCCGCCGTCGATCACCACGACGTTGGGCAGCGCGGCGAAGGACGCGTCGCGGTCGGCGTCGTAGGGCGAGCGCTCGGCCTGCTTCTCCCATTGCGCGTAGCGCCGCTGAAGGACCTCGGTCATCGACGCGTAATCATCGGAGCCCTCGACGGTGCGAATGGTGAAGCGACGGTAATCGGACTTCTTGGCCGCCCCGCCCTCGAAGACGACCATCGAGGCGACGGTGTGGGTGCCGCCGAGGTTGGAGATGTCGAAGCACTCGATCCGCACTGGCAGCGTCTCGAGGCCGAGCGCGCCCTGCAGCGCGTCAAGCGACTCGACCCGCTGCTGGCGGCGGCGCTCGGAGCGCAGCTTCTCCTGGTCGAGCGCGAGGCGGGCGTTGCGCTCGGAGAGCTCGAGGATCCGCCGCTTGCCGCCGCGCTCGGCGGCGCGCAGCTCGACGGGCCCGCCGCGGCGCTCGGAGAGGATCTCGGCGAGGATCGGCAACTCGGAGGCGGCCTCGACCTCGGGCTGGACGACGATCAGCGACGGGATAGACATCGCGCTGGCGTAGTACTGCAGCAGAAACTCCTCCGCCGCGCGCCCGACGTCGTACTCGCCCTGGTTCTCCAGGTAGAAGGACTGGCGGTCGGAGAGCACGCCGTCGCGGACCTGGAAGACCTGGGCGTTGGCCTCGGTCCCGTCGACGGCGACCCCGACCGCGTCGAAGGTCCCGGCGCCGCGGTCGTCGGCGACGCGCTGGCGCTCGAGCAGCGCCCGCACGGCCTGCAGGCGGTTGCGCTCGATCGCCGCCTGCTCGTAGTCGCGCTCCCCGGCGGCGAAGTGCATGCGCTTCTCGAGGTCGCGCTCGATCTCCTTGAAGCGCCCGGACAGGAACGCGATCACGCCGTCGATGCCCTCGCGGTACTCCTCCTTGGAGACGAAGCCGACGCAGGGCGCTGCGCAGCGCTTGATGTAGTAGTCCAGGCACGGCGAGCCCGAGCGCCGCCCCGGCTCGGGGCCCTCGCAGGAACGGAACAGGAAGATCTTCCCCAGCAGGTCGAGCGTCCCGCGCACGCGCTTGGCCGAGGAGTAGGGCCCGAAGTAGGCACGATCGCGGCGGTGGCGCTCGCGGGTGAAGTAGACGCGGGGGAAGTCCTCGTCGAGCGACATCGCGATGAACGGATAGGACTTGTCGTCGCGCAGCCGGATGTTGAAGCGCGGCTTGTACTGCTTGATGAAGTTCTGCTCGGTGAGCAGGGCCTCGGCCTCGGTGGCGACCACCAGGTACTCGATGTGGTCGATGAAGTCGCGGACGGCGCCGCGCGCGGAGAAGTGCGACGCCACGCGCTTGCGGATCGACTTGGCCTTGCCGACGTAGATGACGCGCCCGCGCGCGTCGCGGAACACGTAGACCCCGGGCTGGTCGGGCAGGCCCTTGCGCTGCTCGGCGAGCTTGGAGGCGCGATCCTCGGTGTCCAGGGCCATATCCGTCCCACAGAGACTACGAACCCGACGCGCCGAAACTCTGAGCGGGTGTCATGGTTGGGAGCCTTATGCGATTCAGACTGATCCTCCCCCTCATGGCCCTGCTCGCGATCGCCCTCGCGGCGCCCGCCCAGGCCCGCTACAGCGTCGGGCTCTCAGAGCAGGACGCACGCGTCTTCGCCAATCCCGACTGGCGCTCGCTGCACCTCAAGCAGGCCCGCTTCATCCTCGCCTGGGACTGGTACAAGACCTCCAGCGAGGTCGGCGAGGTCGACGCCTACATGCGCGCCGCGCAGGCGCACAAGCAGGACGTGCTCGTGACCTTCTCCGCGCACCGCGGCTGCTTCGTCAACAACCACTACTCCAAGGCCAAGGTCTGCCGCGCGCCCAGCGCCGCGGCCTTCCGCAGCTCGGTAAAGCGCTTCCACGCGAAGTACTCCTACGCGAAGAGCTTCGCGGCCTGGAACGAGGCCAACCACATCTCCCAGCCGACCTACCGCAAGCCCAAGCTCGCCGTCCGCTACTACAACGTCGTCCGCGGCGTCTGCTCGCGCTGCAAGATCGTCGCGGCGGACGTGCTCGACTCCAGCGACGTGGCCACCTACCTGCGCGGGTTCCTTCGCGCCTCCCACGGCCGCGGGCGCATCTGGGGCCTGCACAACTACAAGGACGTCAACCGCCACCAGACCAAGGGCCTGACCACGCTGCTGCGCACCGTCCCGGGCCAGGTCTGGCTCACCGAGACCGGCGGGATCGTCAAGCTCGCCCCGAGCTTCCCGTTCTCCGAGACGCGCGCGGCCACGGCCACGAAGTACCTGTTCCAGCTGGCCAACCGCTACGACTCGAAGAGGCGCGGCAACCGCTCGCGGCTGTCACGCGTGTATGTGTACCGCTTCTTCGGCGAGTCGAGTAGCTCGCGCTTCGACGCGGGGCTGGTAACCGAGAGCGGCAAGCGCCGCCCGGCCTACGCGGTGTTCAAGAAGGCGATCGGTTAGGCGAGCCGGTCGGTGGCGCGCGCGCTAGCGTGCCGCCGACCGTGCGCGTCAACCTCTACTCCGACACGCAGACCCGTCCGACCGCCGAGATGCGCCGGGCGATGGCCGAGGCCGAGGTCGGTGACGAGCAGCACTTCGGCGACCCCACGGTCAATGCCCTCTGCGAGCGCGTGGCCGAGCTGCTCGGCTTCGAGGCCGCCGTCTTCCTCCCGTCGGGCACGATGTGCAACGCGATCGGGGTGCGCCTGCACACGCGCCCCGGCGGCGACGAGACCTACCTGCACCGCACCTCGCACCCGATCAAGGCCGAGGCCGGGGGCCCGGCGGCGATCTCCGGCGCCGTGCTCTGCCCGCTGGACGGCGAGCGCGGCATGTTCGACGCCGATGCCCTCGCGGCCGCCATGCGGCCGCCGGGGGACCGCTACAACCCGCGCTCACGGCTGGTGTGCGTGGAGCAGACGACGAACCTCGCGGGCGGCCACGTCTGGCCGTTGCGCCAGCTGCGCGACGTGATCGAGGTCGCGAAGGCCAACGAGCTGCGCCTGCACCTCGACGGGGCGCGCCTGATGAACGCGGTGGTGGCCACCGGGATCCCGGCGAGCGAGTGGTCCGAGGGCTTCGACAGCGCATGGATCGACTTCTCCAAGGGCCTTGGCGCGCCGATGGGCGCGGCGCTCGCCGGCTCGCACGAGCTGATCGAGGAGGCCTGGCGCTACAAGCAGATGCTCGGCGGCGCCCTGCGCCAGGCCGGCATCGTCGCCGCCGGCGCCCTGTATGCGCTCGACCACCACGTCGAGCGCCTCGCCGAGGACCACCGGCGGGCGCGGGCGCTGGCCGACGGCCTGGCCGGGCTGCCCGGGATCGAGATCGACCCGGCAACGGTCGAGACCAACATCGTCGTCTTCCGCGTCGCCGACGCGCCGGGCCTGTGCACCCAGCTCGCCGTCGCGGGCGTCGTGATGGGCGCGCTCGACGAGCGCACCGTCCGCGCGGTGACCCACCTCGACGTGAACGACGAGGGGATCGCCCTCGCGCTCTCGGCGACGCTCGAGGCGGTCGCGGCCTGAGCAGGCGAGCGGTTCGCGCGGCCGCGCAAGGGGAAGGAGCAGAGGATGCAACAGCTGACGAGCCTCGACGCCCAGTTCCTCGCGGTGGAGTCCTCGCGGACCTACGGCCACGTCGGCGGCCTCGCCGTCTACGACCCCTCCACGGCGCCGGGCGGCACGCTCGAGCTGCGCGACATCTGCCGCCTGGTCGGCGACCGCCTACACCTGCTGCCGCCGTTCCGGCGCAAGCTCGTGAACGTCCCGCTGGGGATCGACTTCCCGTACTGGGCCGAGGACCCAGACTTCGACCTCGACTTCCACATCCGCGACAGCGCGGTGCCCCCTCCCGGCGACGACCGCCAGGTCGCCGAGACCGTCGCGCGCATCTTCGCGCGCCCGCTCGACCGCACGCGGCCGCTGTGGGAGCTCTACGTGATCCACGGCCTCGAGGGCGGCCGCGTGGCGCTGCTGACCAAGGTCCACCACTCCGTCGCCGACGGTATCTCGGGCAACGAGATCCTCTCGATCCTGCTGGACCCCAGCCCCGAGGGCAAAGAGATCCCGCCCGCGTCTGGCGGCGCGGTGGGCGAGCGGATCCCCGGTGAGCTCGAGATGTTCGGGCGCGGCCTGCTCGGGATCCCGATGCAGCCACTGCGGGCGCTGCGCGCGCTGCCGACCCTGCCCAGCCTGATCGAGCTGCCGGGTGCCAACGCGTTTCCCGGCGTCCCGACGCTCACGCGCGGGCTCTCGCGGCTGCGCGGGCTCACCGGCGGAGGCGAGAGCGCCGGCGTGCTCGAGGTCACCACCGCGCGACCGCCGCGGACGAGCTTCAACGGGCGCATCTCGGGCCACCGGCGCTTCGCCTTCGGCTCGCTGCCGCTCGAGAGCGTCAAGCGGCTCAAGAACGAGCTGGGCATCACGGTCAACGACGTGATCGTCGGGCTCTGCGCCACCGCGGTGCGCGAGTGGCTGATCGAACGCGACGAGCTGCCCGACGATCCGCTCGTGGCCATGATCCCGGTGTCCGTGCGCACCGAGGACGAGCGCGCCGACTTCGGCAACCGGATCTCGACCATGATCGTGCCGATCCCGACCGACGAGCCCGATCCGCGGCGGCGCCTGCTGCGAGCGCACGAGCTGCTCAAGAACGCGAAGGAGCGCCACCAGGCCCTGCCGGCCGACCTGCTCACCGACGCGACGGCGTTCATCCCGCCCGCGGTCGCATCGCGTGCCGCGCGGGCGACCATGGAGGTCCTGGGGCGCACCCGCCCGCCGCTGAACCTCGTGATCTCCAACGTCCCCGGCCCGCGCGACCCGCTCTACATCGCGGGCGCGCAGCTGCAGGCGCACTTCCCCGTCTCGGTCGTGATCGACGGCGTCGGGCTCAACATCACCGCGATGAGCTACCGCGACCACGTCGACTTCGGGATCGTCGCCGACCGCGACCAGATCGACGACGTGTGGTCGCTGATGGACGGCACGAAGCGCGCGCTGGAGGAGATCGAGGCCATGGTCCTCGGGAAGCCGGCGGCGGCGAAGCCAAAGCGCGCGCCGAGCAAGCGCGCCAAGCCCGCCGCCGCGAAGAAGCCGCGCGCGTCGGGCACGCGGGCCAAGAGCAGCGCCTCGGCCTGACGGCCTACTCCGCCGGCACCTCCTGGCGCTCGCCGACCCAGTCATCGAGCGTGCGCCACCAGCCGAACAGCCAGTCGATGCGCTCGTCGCGCCCGGCCGGGATGTCGGCGGCCGCGACGCGCCAGAGGTGGACCTCGACCGGCTGCGGGTGCGGCAGCAGCCGCCACAGCTCGGCCAGGCCCGTCGGGAAGCCGACGTAGCCCACGAAGATCACGTCGGCGTGCGGCGCGGCTTCGATCGCCGCGAGCGCGCCCCCCGGGCGAGGCGCGGAGACGTGACGCATGTCGCGAGCCCAGCCCGCCTCCTCCTCGAAGCCGCCCTGCTCGAGCCGCTCGATGCTCTTCTGGCGCCGCGCCTGGGAGAAGTTGCCGCCCTCGGGGAAGATCAGGACCGCTCCCCACTCGTCGACGTCGCCGGCCATCGCGGCGATCTCGACCTCGGTGTCGCCGCCGCGCGGATCGACGAAGCGGTGCGGCAGCCGGCTCCCGAGGACGTCGATCAGCGGGTCGAGCCTGAGCGCCTCGTGCAAGACGATCCGGGGACGCCGGCCGTAGCGGCACAGCAGTTGATGCAGAACCAGCAGCGAGTCGCCCTCGCCCGCGTGCCGCGCGAGCACGACCACCGGCACCTCGCCGGCCGACAGCACCGCCTCGGCGCCGTGTGAGTCGCGCACGCTCACGTGCACGCGCGCGACGCGCACGACCGTGTCGTAGACGCTGCTGACGAGCCGGCGCATGACCGCGAAGTGCGCCGCCTGCATCGGCTCCGAGCCCGCCGTCGCACCGAAGCCGCTGCGCACCCACAGGCCGAGCAGCGCGATCATCGCCTCGAGGTGGCGGGCCGCGAAGACGAGCACGATCGCCAGCATCCGCAGCGGCCTGCGCCCGCCCAGCAGCGGAGAGAGCAGCGCCGCGAGCACGAGCAGCAGCGGGCTCGCCAGCAGCAGCGCCACCTCGAGCGCCGCCACCAGCGGAGCCAGCAGGAGACGACGGACGAACGCGGGCGGGACCGGCATCAGCCCTCTCCCAGCCCGTGCTCGCGCAGGTAGGCCAGCGAGGCTTCGTGGGCGCGAGCGATGAGCTCGGTGCTGCCCCCCGAGTCGCGGTAGCGCAGCTGGGAGAGGTCGTTGTAGCGCGGGGGGTCGCCCTGGCCCGTCGGCAGCACGTGCACTCCGACGCCCTCGGGCAGCGCCGCCAGGTCTCCGAGGAAGCGATGGCGGCGGGCGATCTCGAACGCGACGAGCCCCACCTCCCAGGGCCAGCGCGGCGGCGCGAGCGGGCGGTCCAGGCGCCCGACGTGCATCACGTAGATGCAGGTCGCGCCGAGCACGACGGCCCGGCCGACCGGGATCGAGTTGACGATCCCGCCGTCGAGGAAGTGCTCGCCGTCGATCTCATAGGGCGGCAGGATCCCCGGCACCGACGCGGAGGCCAGCACGGCGTCGACCAGCGGCCCCTCCGTGAACCAGTGCTCGGAGGCCTGCTCGATGCTCGCCGCCACGCACTGGAACGGTACCGCGAGCTGCTCGATGCGCTGGACCGGCAGCGAGTCGGCGAGCAGCGCCCGCAGCGAGTCGTTGGAGTGCAGGTGGGTGCGGGTGCGCGCGAGCGTCCCGAGCCGGGCGAGGATCGAGCCGTCGAAGACGTCGCGCTCCGCGATCGCCGCCCACATCTGCGCCAGCCGCGCGACGGCGGCGACTGACGGATCTGCCGCCACGGCGGCGCCGTTGATCGCCCCGACCGAGGTGCCCAGCACGAGATCGGGTCGTATCCCCCGCTCCAGCAGGGCGCGCAGCATGCCGACCTCGTGCGCGCCGAGGTGGCCGCCCCCACCCAGCACGAAGGCGATGTCGACGCTCATGGCTGTCCCCTACCCCTCGGGCGTAGCCTCGTTGCATGGACGGTGACGCCGTGGCCGTCGAGGTCATCTTCGAGGAGCGCTACTGGTACCCCGACGACGGCGGCGAGGTGTGGGTCGCCGGCTACAACGTGATCGACCCCGAATCCGGCCGCTACCTCGCCCGCGACGCGCCGGAGCTCGCCGCGCGCGGCGTGCGCGTGGCCGGAGTGGCGGGCGCGGCGGCTCACCACGCGGCCGCGCTGGCCTCCGACGCGTTCGACCCCGGGAAGCGGCTGACGCTGCGGCGCGACGCCGCGAACCCGCACGACCCCAACGCGATCGCCGTCTGCGACGCTGCCGGAGCCGAGCAGGCCGGCTTCGTCCCGCGCGAGCTCGCGGCAGAGCTGGCCGGCGAGCTCGACGCCGGCCGCCCCTGGTCGGCCATCGTCCTGCGCGAGCGCCGGCGCTCGCCGCGCGACCCGCGGTCGGGCCTCACGATGCTGCTCGCACCCGCGGGCGCCATCGAGCTGCGCGTGCGCGGGTGATCGGGTAAGACTCGCGCGTGCCCTCCAGTCCCATCGAGCGCGTCGACAGGTGGTTGGGCCGCGGCATCGACGGCGCGAATCGCTCGCTGCATCGCCGGCGGCTGCGGTCGATCGGGCGGCTCCATCAGCTCGATCCTCCCAACGACGGCTCGCTGTGGGCCGCCGGCGACCCGCCGCCGCGTGCGGGCTCCACGCTCGACGTCCTGATCGACGGCGGGGAGGCGCTGCCGCGGATCGCCGCGGCGCTCGCCGGCGCCCGCTCGCACGTGCACATCGCCGGCTGGCACGTCACGCCCGGCTTCGGGCTCACCCGCGACGACGGCGCGAAGCACCTGCGCGACCTGCTCGGGGAGCTGGCCGAGCGGGTCGACGTCAGGGTGTTGCTATGGGCCGGGGCGCCGGTCCCGGTCTTCGCGCCCCGTCGCTCCGAGGTGCGACAGGTGCGCGCTGAGCTGCTCCGGGGCACGCGCGTGCGCTGCGCACTGGACTCCAACGAGCGCCCGATGCACTGCCATCACGAGAAGCTCGTGATCGTCGACGGCGAGGTGGCGTTCGTCGGCGGCATCGACCTGACCTCGCTGGGCGGGGATCGCTTCGACTCCAGCGATCACTCGATGCGCGGGCGGATGGGCTGGCACGACGCGTCCACGTGCGTGCGCGGCCCGGCGGTGGGCGACGTCGCGGCGCACTTCGCGGCGCGCTGGCGCGAGGTGGACGGCGAACGGCTCGAGGACACGCCGGCGCCGGCGCCCGCCGGCGACCTGGAGCTCCAGGTCGTGCGCACCGTCCCCGAGAACCTCTACGACTTCCTTCCCAACGGTGACTTCCGGATCCTCGAGGCCTACACGCGCGCGCTGCGCTCGGCGCGCACGCTGGTCTACCTCGAGAGCCAGTTCCTGTGGTCGACCGACATCGTGGACATCCTCGAGGACAAGCTGCGCCATCCTCCCAGCGACGACTTCCGCGTGGTCGTGCTGCTTCCGGCCAAGCCCAACAACGGCGCCGACAGCACGCGCGGCCAGCTCAGCGTCCTGGCCGCCGCCGACAACGGCGCCGGGCGCTTCCTGGCCGCCACGATCTCCTCCCTCAGCGGCCGGCTGTCGGGCGCGCTCTACGTCCACGCGAAGATCGGGATCGTCGACGACGCCTGGCTGACCGTGGGCTCGGCCAACCTCAACGAGCACTCGTTCTTCAACGACTCCGAGATGAACGTGGTGAGCTGCGATCCCGAGCTCGCCCGCGAGACCCGCCTGCGGCTCTGGGCCGAGCACTTGGAGCGCCCGATCGAGCAGGTCGCGGGCGATCCGGCGCGCGTCATCGACGAGCTGTGGCGCCCGATCGCCGCCGAGCAGCTCGAGCGCCGCAACCGCGGCGAGCCCCAGACCCACCGGCTGTCCGAGCTCGCCGGGGTCTCGCGCCGCTCGATGGCGCTGCTCGGACCGCTCGACAGTCTGTTCGTCGACGGCTAGGCCTGGCTATGCGGCGACCTCCCCCGCCGTCGTCAGGACCGTCGGGGCGTAGTAGATGGTCATCTCGATCCGCTGAGCTGCGTGAAAGACGGCGATGCCGCAGCCGACGATCAGCGCCGGCCGCACCCACGTCTTGCTGCTCGGGCGCCTCGCCGACGACTGAGCGGCGCTAAGAGGCCCCCTCGCCGGGCTCGTCCATGAGCGCTGCACCGCACTGCCAGCAGTACGCCGCGCCCCGGGAGTGCGGCGCGCTGCAGGCGGGGCATGTGCCGGTCTCCGCGGTGCGGTCGGCGCGCAGCAACCGGTCGACCTCGCCGAGCTCCCCGTCGGCCTGCTGGAGCTCGGCGGCACGTCGCAGCAGCACCTCGAGCACGAAGTGGTCGCGGATGGCCATCTCGTACGCCAGCCCGCCGAGATCGAACTGCAGCTCGGCGACCTGGGCCGCGAGCTCTGCGCGGCGCCGTTCGAGTGGGGCAACCGACGGCGCGGCCGGCGGCGGCGCGGCTGCCCGAGCGGGGCGGATGCGGTCGATGAGGCTCACTTGAACGTCTGGGTCGAGGACCCGCCACCGGCGGGCTTGTTGTCCTTCGGCGGCGGTGCGCCGGGGGTGACCAGCGTCTTGGGCAACTTCGCCGACTTCTTCGAGTAGTCCTTGCCGGTGGCGCTCTGAATGTCCTGGATCGCCTTCGCGCCTGCAGCCTGCTCGGCCTTGCTCGGCGCCTTGACCTTACCGGTGCCGCCGGCCCTGCTCGTGGAGCCGCCGCCGTCCGAGGACGCCTGCTTCTGGGCCTGGCCGGCGACCTCGACCACGGTCGCCTGCGGGAAGCGCGTCTTGACCTTGGCGAGCGCGGCCTTCGCGGCCTTGCGGTTCGCGTAGCTGCCGGAGAAGATCACGTAGCGGCCGGGGTCGAGGGTCCCGTAGGCGTCGGAGTCCAGCGCGCCGACGGCGGGCGCTCCCTTCGCCGCGGCCGCGGACTTCGCGGCGGCGACGGCGCCGGCTTCCGTGCCCTTCTTGGGGAGCGACTGCAGCTGCACGGTGAAGCCGCGCTTGCCCGCGGGCCAGTCCGAGGCGAAGGCGGCGTCGGTCGTTCCGGTCGCGCCCGCAGGCGTCGCGCCGCCGACGGTCACGACCTGCGGCGCCGCTGCGCGCGGCGTGCCTCCCCCGCTCCCGCTGCGGCCGATCAGCACGCCGACGAGCAGCGCAAGCAGCAGGCAGCCGACCCCGGCGAGCAGCCCGGCGTCGAGCCGCCAGGGCGAGTCCAGCGGTGGAGGCGGCGGTCCGAGCGGCGTGGGGCCCGCCAGCGGCGCGGCGGCGCCTGGGCGCGGGTCGCGCGCCTCGGAGAGCAGCGTCGCCATGCCCGTGCGCCGCGTGCCGCACTGCAGGCAATAGCGCTGGTCGCGGGCGAGCCGCGCACCGCAATTCGCGCACGGCTCCCCCTGGGGCCCGAAGGTCGGGCGGTCCATCTCGGTCGTTGCGTCGCTCACTTCGCCTCCTTGCTGAGCACTGTGGGCGGGGCGAAGATGCGCAGCTTCGCACCCTTCGGATCGCCGATCCAGAACACCTTGAACAGGGCGGACTTGCGCGCCTTCAGGCGCTCGATACCGGCACGGCCGGCCGCGACCACGCGGCCCCCGCGCTCCGCGACCGCGAAGACCGTCACCTGGCGCTGCTCGATCGCCGACAGGTTGCGCAAGCGCCCGCTCGTGAAGGCCCCGGAGGTGTCCTGGTGGAGCGCCATCGCGGTGGGGACGAGCCTCGGCGCGTTGGCTGGCGCCGCGGCGGATGCGCGCCCGACGCGCGCGTCGAGGAGCCGGGCGCCCTTGGCCCCGACCTGGTCGTCGACCCACCACACCCGCTCGCCGGGCCGCAGCAGCGGCACGTGCGTGAGCGAAGTCGCAAGGCCGGGAAGGTCGTTGGCGTACGCGCGCCTGCCGGCCTTGTCGAGCACCTGGAAGGAGAGCGGAAGCCCGACCTGCACCCGCGAGCTCTTCATGTGCAGCTGCACCGCGGCGGCCGTCCCGTAGCGGTCCTCGATCACCGCGGTCTTGAGGACCTCGACGTCCGGGTTGCGCGCCGTCACGACGACGCCCTTCTCCAGCGCCCGTGTCCCGGCCGACTTCGCGAGCCGCGCCGACTTGTCCTGCGAGGACTCGCAGGCGGCGAGCAGGAGCGGGGCGAGCGAGAGCGCGAGCATGAGCAGGCGGCCGTGCCTCAACCGAAGACCCCGGAGACATAGTCGCGCGTGCGTGCCGAGCGCGGCGCGCTGAACACCTGGTCGGCCGGCCCGCACTCGACCAGCTCGCCGAGGTACATGAATGCGACCCGGTCGGCGATCCGCTGCGCCTGCTGCAGGTTGTGGGTGACGATGACGACCGCGAGCTCATCGGCCAACGAGACGATCAGCTCCTCGATGACCGCCGTCGAGCGTGGATCCAGCGCCGAGCACGGCTCGTCGAGCAGCAGCACCTCGGGGCCGGCCGCCAGCGCGCGGGCGATGCACAGCCGCTGCTGCTGTCCGCCGGACAGGCGCAGGGCGGGATGGTCGAGGTCGGCCTCGACCTCGTCCCACAGGCCGGCGCGGCGCAGCGCCTCCTCGACCGGCCCCCGCAGGTCGGCCTTGCGCGGCCGGCGCGAGGCCTGCTCGCGCACGGCGTAGGCGACGTTGTCGAACACGCTCATGGGGAACGGGTTGGGCTGCTGGAAGACCATGCTCACGCGCCGGCGCAGCTGTGTGGCCTCGAAGCGGTCGACGTCCTCGTCGTCGAGCACCAGGCGCCCGGTCCGGACCGCCGACGGCGTCAACTCGGTGAGCCGGTTCAGGCAGCGCAGCAGCGTGGTCTTGCCACACCCCGACGGGCCGATCAGGGCGAGCACCTCGCCGGCGCGGACCTCGAGCGAGACGTCGCGCACGGCGGGCTTGCCGCCGTAGGCGACCCCGAGCCCCTCGATGCGCATGCGCTCGCGCACCCCCGCGCGCGGCGCGCGGCGCGCGGGCCGCGGAGCCGGTGCTGCGGCCGGCCGCGTCGGGGCGCCCTCGACGACGGTCGGCGTCTCGTCGACCACGATCCGCCGGATCGGCGGCGGCATCAGCTCTTCCACTTCGCCCTCCCCCGGCCGAGGCGGCCGGCTGCCAGGTTGAGCCCGATGACGACCAGCAGCAGCACGAAGGCGGCGGCGTACGCCTTCTCGGGCGCGTTGCCCTCGCCCGCGGGCGAGTTGTTGTAGACGTAGCTCGTCAGGGTCGAGCCGGTGCCGCGCAGGTCGCCCATGACCGGCGGCCCGTCGACGCGCGAGAACTGCAGCGACGCGCCGAGCAGGATGACGACGATGGCGGTGTCGCCGACGATGCGCCCCATGCCGAGCACCGTCCCCGTGGCGATGCCCGGCCGGCACGCCGGCAGCAGCACGCGCCGGATCGTCGCCGCCCGCGTCTTGCCGAGCGCGTAGGAGGCCTCGCGGACGTGCCGGGGCACCGCCTGCAGCGCCTCGCGCGTGGACCCGACCACGAACGGCAGCGCCACCAGCGCCATCATCGCTCCCGCGGTCAGGAACGAGCGCCCGAACACCGCGTTGCCCTGCGCCGTCAGCGACAGGAAGGCGAAGAAGGACTGCTGAAAGAGCACGAGCCCGAAGATGGCCAGCACGATGTCCGGCGTGCCGGCGATGACCTCGACGCCGGACTCGACGGCGCGGGCCAGCCACGAGGGCCGGGCGAACTCGCTCAGCCAGATCGCGGTGGCGACGCCCAGCGGCAGCGCGATCGCCGTGCCGAGCGCGGTCAGCACCACGGTGCCGATCAGCGGGTCGAGGAACCCGCCGGTCTTGCTCTGGTCGGCCGACGCCTGCGGGCGCTGCCACAGCAGCTCGGGCCGCAGCAGGCTCAGGCCCTTGTAACCCATGTAGAGGACGATCGCGGCGGCGAGCGCGCACAGCAGCAGACCCGCGGCCCAGCACAACCCGACGGCGATCTTGTCGCCCCGACGCCACGAGGGCGACGGCTCGGCGAGGGCCGCGCGCTCGCGCGGTGCAGCGGCGACGGCCATCAGCCGGCCGTCCCGTAGCGCTTCAGCGGCTGCTTGGCCGCCCAGCCGCCGAGCGACAGGAAGAACGTCGACACGAGCAGCACCGCGGCGAACGCGTAGATGGTCTGGCCGAACGGCTTGACCGACAGGCCTTCGGCGTTGTCGACGATCGTGGCGGCCAGCGGGCGCGTCGGCTCGAGGAAGAAGGTCAGACCGTCGAGCGGGTTGGGGCCGAAGCCCTGCGAGCCCGAGACCATCGAGAGCATGATCGCCTCGCCGAGCGCGCGCGCCGTCGCGAGGACGGTGGCCGCGATGATCGCCGGGCGCGCGGCGCGCAGCGAGACCGTCCACATCGCGCGCCAGCGGTTTACGCCCAGCGCGGTCGCGCCCTCCGTCCACGTCCGCGGGACGGCGTACAGGGCGTCGGCCATGATCGCGACCATGATCGGCACGATCATCACCGTGAGGATCAGCACGCCGACGAGCAGGCTCGAGCCCGACAGCTGGACGACGTAGAGCACCGACTGCTTGCGCTCGAGCGAGATCAGGTGATTGCCCACGAACGGGACGAGCACGAGGATCCCGATCAGCCCGTAGATGACCGACGGCACCGCGGCGAGCAGGCGCACCACCGGCTGCATCACCCTGCGAATCGGACCGGGCGCGAACTCGACGAGGAAGACCGCGGCGAGCACGGAGATCGCGAGGCCGAGCGCCACGGCGCCGACCGTCGTGAGCAACGTGCCCCACAGCAGCGGCCAGGCGCCGAGCTCGTAGACGTAGCGGCGCGGGTCGGCGGGCGAGTTGAAGATGTTGGTCAGCTGATCGTCGACCGACCCGTGCCCCGGCGGCCCGAACCAGCCCAGGCCGTTGTGGGCGAACGAGGGCCAAGCCTTCGCGAAGACGAAGACCACCATGCCGGCGATCGTGATCAGGACGAGAGATGCGACCGCGCCGAGCACTCGCTCGGCACGGTCGTCACTCCATGGGCTGCGCATCCGTGCGGCGTCCGCTACCTGAGCGGGACCCACTCCGTGCTGATGATCTTCTGGGCCTGCGCGTTGTTCTGGACCCAGCCGATGAACTTGCCGACGGCCGAGCGGCGGGAGACGGCTCCGCGCGTGACCATCCAGAAGTTGCGCGAGCCGGGGTACTGGCCGGCCTTGGCGGTGCGCAGGTTGCACGCCACGCCCTGGTACGCGGTGTCGTTCAGGCCACTCGTGAACGCGTAGGACAGGTAGCCGACCGCCTGCTTGTCGGTCTTCACCGACGCGGCCACGAGCCCGTTGGACGCCTTGGCGGCGGCGCTGGAGAACACCTTGGCCGAGCTGAGGAAGAGCTTCTGGAACGCGTCCTGGGTGCCAGAGGCCGGGGTGCGGACGACCAGGTCGATCGGGCCGCCCACGGTCGCCCCGGGCACCTGGCCCCAGTCGCGGATCTTGCCCGAGAAGATGTCCTGCACCTGGCCCTGCGACAGGTTGCCGACCTTGTTGGCGGGGTTCGTCGCGAGGCAGATCGCGTCACGCGCGATCTTGTGGAACACGAGGCCGCCGGGATCCGACGGCTTGGCGTCGCGCGATGAGTCGCCGATCGAGACGCGGCCGGCGGCCACGTCCGCGACGCCGATGTCCGAGCCGCCCTGGGCGAGCTTGAAGCCGACCTTGCCCGAGTTCTTCCTCAGGTAGGTCTTGATGAGCTTGACGGCGAGCGGCGCCACCGAGGTGGACCCGCTCAGCGTGATCACCGACTTGGACGCCGCCGAGGCGGCCGGCCGCGCCGAGGCAGCGGTGGGTACGAGGGCGATGGCGAGTCCCGACAGGGCGCACGCCATCCCCATGCGGGTACGCATGTGGATGAAGCTCCTTTCGATTTTCAGCGCCGGTGGTTGACCCCTGCCGGCAAGCAGCGGCAGTCTCCAGTGCCGCGGACCGCGACCGGTGAAGAACTGGAGAAGCCGTCATCCAGAACCGGGCTGAACGCGCGAGGATCGGGGGAATGCCCGAGCTGAGCACCTGTCCGTCGTGCGCGAGCGCGCTCGCCGGCGACCAGCGGTACTGCCTCGGCTGCGGGGTCCGCGTGGCGCCGCGGCCCCTGGAGCCGGCCGCACCGGCCGAGATGGTGTCGCTTGCCCCACCCGCGCTCCCCGGCCGGGCGCCACGACCGCGGCCCCGCACGGCCGCGGCGCTGATCCTCGTCACACTCGGCGTGGGCACCCTGGCCGGCGCGGCGGCCGGACCAGGCGCCGGAGCCGCAGCCACGCCGGCGCCGATCTTCGCGCTGACGCGCTCACCGGCACCGGCGCCGGCCACGACGCCGTCGGCTACGCCGGCGCCGCCGAGCGCCTCCGGCCTGCCGGACGACAGAGCCACGGCGGCCGCGCCGCCCGCCGCGGCGAGTACAGCTCCGGCCCCCGCGGCAGGCCCCGCCTCGCCGCCGAGCGCCGCCGCGGCCGCCGACCCAGCGCCCTCGACGCCCGCCCCGGCGCCCGCCCCGAGCTCAGGGAGCACGGGCGGTCAGAACCCGGCGCCGGCGGCCACCCCCGCCCCCGAAGGTCCGCCCGCCAAGCACGTGGTCGTCGTCTCGTTCACGGGCCACGACCGGTCGGCGTTCGCGCCCGAATCACCCGCGAAGTTCCTCGCGCACGACCTGCCTGCGCAGGGAGCGCTCCTGCGCGGCTATCGCGCGACGACCACCGGGTCGCTCGCCAACGGGCTCTCGCTGCTGGCCGGCGCGAAGCCGACGGACGCCGCGCGCAAGGACTGCCCCGATCCGGCGGACGAGGCCTGCCGGCTGAAGGACGGAGCCAAGAGCCTGCCGACGGCGCTGGCCGACGGCGCGCGCTCGTGGAAGGCCTACGTGCAGGCGATGCCGTCGCCGTGCGCGACCCAGGGGGCTCCCGGTTACGCACCCGCCCGCAACCCCTTCGCGTTCATGGGGCTGCCGGACTGCGCGAGCTCGGAGGCCACGCTGGACCCGCTGGCCGACGATTTCTCGACCACCGACTCGGCGCCGGCGTTCGCCTACGTCGTGCCCGACAGCTGCCACGACGGGCGCGAAGCCGACGACTGCGCCGGGCTGGAGCCGACCGGCCTCGAACGCGCCGACGCGTGGGCGCGCGAGTGGATCCCGAAGATCACGGGCTCCAAGGCGTTCGCCGACGGGGGGCTGCTCGTCGTGCTCTTCGACGGCGGCAACCTCACGGCGGCGGACCCTCCGGCCACCGAGCCGCGCGCGGTCGGCGCGGTGGTGGTCTCCTCATTCGCCCGCAAGGCGGTCGTCAGCGACAAGGGCTACGACCATCTCAGCCTCCTGCGCACGATCGCCGGGTCCTTCGGGGTCAAACCGCCTGGGGCGGCCGGGCAGCACGGTGTGAAGGCCTTCGGCCGTGACGTGCTCCGGTCACAGGACGTTCCCAAGTCAGACACGAGTCCGTAACGACTCGCGCTCGGCGCTCGGCGAGGATCGCCCCGGCCCGCCCAGGGACGGCGGTCCCATTCAACCGATGGAGGAAGCATGCACAGGGCCCTTCTGGGCGGCGCGCGCGAGGTCCGGGTCATCGCGCTCGTACTCGCCGCGCTCGCACTCACGCTCGCGCTGGCCTCGGCCGCGCGAGCCGACGATCAGTTCTGTTACGGCAAGATCACCGCGGTCCCGCCGGACGCAGAGCGCGACACCGGCGCCGCGTACGAGTTCTCGTGCCGCAATGCGATCACCGGCTTTGCCCTGACGACCAGCCAGCCGACCGCGGGCTTCGACGTCTCCGCCGACGTCTTCGACTCGCCCGGCGAGGGCGGAGCGCTGCGCGGCGACGATCGCTTCGGCGAGTGCGAGGGTGACCTCCCGGGCCAGGGCTTCCACTGCTCGGGCACCTACACCGGGATCGGGCGCTTCGTGCGCGGGGCGTTCGACGGCGTGGACTCTCCCTGCACGCGCGACAAGACCGGTCACATCATGATGCGCGTCTCGCTGGTCGTCGCCGGCAAGAACGACAAGGTCGGCGGCCCGATCGACCTCGGCAAGCCACACGGCTGCCCCAAGGCCGCGAGGGCCAAGAGCAAGTCCAAGACCAAGACGACCAAGTGAGCCCGGGCCCGGGCGCAACGTAGCCGGGGGATCTCCCCGCCGGGGCTGGAGTACCGCGGCCCCCCGGCGGGGAGACGCCTATCCATGAGCCCAGCCGGCCCGCCCGACCGTCGCCAGTGCGGTGCCGTCCAGGCGAACGAGCGCCTCTACGAGCAGCATCCGAAGCTCCGCGAGCGCCATCAGCGGATCGAGGAGGAGACCCGCCGCGCCATCGAGACGGGCCGGGCGGAGGCGGTGTGGCGCACGCTCGTGACGATCTCGGTCGTCGTCCACGTCGTCTACAAGACCGACGCCGAGAACATCTCCGACGCTCAGGTCAAGAGCCAGATCGACGTGCTCAACCGCGACTACCGGGGCACCAACCCGGACCGCAGCAAGGTTCCCGACGTGTGGAAGGGCCTCGCCGCCGATCCGAACCTCGAGTTCCAGCTGGCGAGCAAGGATCCGAAGGGCAAGCCCACGAACGGCATCACCCGGACGCAGACCACACGTGACTCCTTCGGGACCGGCGACACGGTGAAGACCAAGGCGGGCGGCGGCGCGCCCGCGTGGCCGGCCGACCAGTACCTGAACGTCTGGGTCTGCAACCTCGGCGGCGGGCTGCTCGGCTACGCGCAGTTCCCAGGAGGGCCGGCCAAGACCGACGGCGTGGTGATCCTCTACACGGCGTTCGGCACCAACGGCGCCGCCGCCGCACCGTTCGACCTCGGGCGCACCGCAACCCACGAGGTCGGCCACTGGCTGAACCTGCGCCACATCTGGGGGGACAAGACCGACTGCTCGGGCTCCGACGAGGTTTCCGACACGCCAAAGGCGCAGATGCCCAACTACGGCAAGCCGAGCTTTCCCCACGTCTCCTGCGACAACGGCCCGAGCGGAGACATGTTCATGAACTACATGGACTACGTCGACGACGCCGCCATGTTCCTGTTCACCCAGGGGCAGGCGGCGCGCATCAACGCCACGCTCGCCGGCCCGCGGAAGAAGCTCGCGGGAGTGAGTCCGTGATCGACCCCGAGCGCCTGGAGGGGCGCTGGCTGCATTCCCATGAGGAGGACACCGACGACGAGCTGGTCTTCCGCTCGGCATCCTCGGGGTACGAGTTCCCGCGCTCGCGCGGGCGAGAGGCGCTCGAGCTGCGCACGGACGGCTCCTGCGTCGGCACCGTCCCCGGGCCGGCCGATGCGCCGGAGAGCCGGCCCGGCCGCTGGGCGCTGCAGGACGGCAACAAGCTCGTGCTGCCCGGTCGCGTGCTCGAGATTCGAAGCGCGGAGAGTGATGTGCTGCGGGTGAGACGGCAGACCGGACCGAAACCACGCCCAGACTAGGTCCTGTCAGTGCGGTGGCCACCGCGATGTCCATCCGCTTCACTTGGGCCGCCTCACTCCACCAACCGCACCTCCAGCCCGCCGCCGCTCGCGTCCCCCGCCCCGCCCATGAGCCCGAGGATGCGCGCGACGTAGCCGCGGGTCTCGCCGGTGTAGGGGACGCACGCGCAGGCGGCGACCGCGGCCTCGCCGGCGTTGTAGGCCGCGAGCGCGAGTGGGACGGCGGAGAAGCGCCGCAGCAGGTCGCGCATCAGGTGCGCCTGGGCGTCGATCGCCTGCTCGGCGTCGAAGGGGTCGCGCAGGCCGAGCGCGGCGGCGGTGCCCGGCATGAACTGCGCGATCCCCTGGGCGCCCGCCGGGCTGGTGACGAACGGGTTGAAGTTGCTCTCCGCGTAGAGCTGCGCCGCCAGCAGGGTCGCCGAGACATTGAAGCGCTGCGCGGCGCGCGCGAGCGGGCGCGCGTAGGCGTCGGGGACGAAGTCCGGCAGCGCGCTCTCACCGTCACCCGTGGCGGGCGGGCTCGAATGCGCGTTGAGGGTGTAGCCGTAGTGCCAGGGCTCCCAGCGTTCCGCGGATTTCGCTCAGGGTGGCGTATCGCTGCCCGCGTTCTTCGTGCCGGAGGGCCGCTAGATGGCGGCCGTGGGGGGGCTCGCGTTGCCCGCCTTCGTGGCGTCCACAACGACCACTCGAACGGCGAGAGGAGGGCTCGAAGGCTAGCCGGTGACGGTCGGCGACCTACAGCCCGCTCCCGCCAGGGGCGTCAACGCAAGAGGCAGGCCGAGGGGAGCCGCCTAACGCGCAGAACGGCTGCGCTGAGACAGGCAAGGCACCGTGACCCCGCTTCCGTGGGGTCAAGAGCGCACGTGGCGACGTGCGCGAACCGCCAGGAAGCTGCGGGCGCCCGTGTGGCGCGAGGGTGGCTGGCGTGGACCGGGTGTCGGCGGACCGGATCGAACACGACGGGCAGCGCGCCCGAGTGACGAGGACCGTAGGGAGTGGCCGCCCTACGTTGCGTAACCTTCGTCGCTATGGGACTCATACAGCGCTTCAAGGAGTTCAACGGCGGCGACTGGTCGCTGACGAAGACCGGGCAGCCCGGACGCCATGCTGCTGATCCCCGCGATCAGTCACTGAGCAAGCGTGACGCCAAGACCGTCCAGAACCTTGATCGCCAAGCGGCTCGGTTCGAGGACCGGGCTGCGCGAGTGGTGACGCCGAGCGGGAGGATGATCTTCAAGGGCGGACGCCGGGCCGCCAAGGCATCGCGGAACGCTGACGCGCTGCGGGAGCAGGCTGAACGTATCCGCGAGCGTGGCCGCAGCTAGGCACTTAGAGGTAGCCCAGGGCGGCTTCGGCGGCCCCGACCACAGCCGCAGCGCACGTCAGGCTTCGGAAGACGAAGTCCCAGCGTCGGTCGTACTGCTGCTGGGAGCGCTCGGCGCGCTCGCGGAGGCGCTGGTTGAATCCATGTGAATCTTCTCGTGGATGTCTCATTCGGCCGTAGGCTGACGGCCGCAACAACCGCTGTGCGCGGCTGCGGAAAGGAAAAATTTGGCTCCCCGGCACCCCGCAAACGGGGCTCGAATGTGCTAGCGCATGAGCGTCACCACGACTTGCGCTCGGAGGCGGGTGGCGGGATCGGCCGCCGGGGGGGTCGCGGTACGTCCTCGCCGAAGCCGCGCACGAGCGGGGTGGCTGCCGTCGGTGCGGCTGGGCGCGGCTCCGGCTGCGGGCGCCAGCACCCCCCTCGGACCCCCCCGACATCATCATCAACACCTTCAGGGCGGGAGAGTGAAGGAGCTGATCGGGGGACGGGTCGGGGGGTGCCGCGGATCGGCCGAGAGAATCCCCGTTACGGGTCGATGACCGGCCGCGCTACTGCCGTCCTCGGACACGAACCGGTGAGTACGCTGCCGGACGGGTTGGCTCTACTGAAGGCTTCCGGGGGGGCGCAAGGTATCGGGGCGGCAGTGGCCTCAAAGTGTCAGGAGTGTCCTCGCCTGACCGCCGAGCCCGTGACGCCCGAATCCTCGCCGCCCACGATCGCGGCGAGCCGGTCGACGCGATACGCGGGCGCGAGGGGCTGAGCGAGCGCCAAGTGCGGCGCATCGTCGCGAGCGCCCGGCGCGCGTCGGAGCAGGCACTGAACATCGTTAACCTCGACGACCTGGACCCGACCGAGCTGCTGGCGGAGGTCGTCGCGATTCATCGGGAGGTCATCGACGATCTGGCGAGGCTCGGGCGGCTCGCGTCTCCGTCGTCGGCGGCGGTCGGCGCGGCGCGCGCGAGGGCGACGGTCGCCGCGGGGCTGGTGGATCTGCTCGCGCGGGCGGGGCTGGTGCCAGATGCTCCGGAGTGGCGCGTGCTGCGCGATGTCGAGTCGATCGCGAAGTCGCTCGCGAGGGTCGCGGAGGAGTTGGGTGTGGACCTCGCCGAGCTTGAGCTGACCGCGGGTCGAGAGTCGCGTCTGCCGCCGATCAGGATCACGATGCCCGAGCCGATCCGGGCGGCGGCGTGATGTCCCCTCGCCGCGACCACGGTCCCGGTGTTCGTGATCGGCCAGCGCCGCGTGGGGTGCCACGCCTCGCACTCCCGCTCTGGTCTGAGGCGCAGCTCGACGCGCTCGCGGGCGACCTCGCGAGCCTCGCGGCCAAGATCGCGGCAGCCGACTTCGAGGTCGAGCAGGCGGCGCACGACGGCGCTCGCGGAGCTGCAGCAGCAGAAGGCCTACGGCTGCGCCGGGAGCGCTTGAGGCGCGTCGCGGGCCTGCATTCCGACTCGCTGCGGTTCGCGCTCGGGCTCGTGGCTCGTGCGGATAGCTTCGCGGCCGCGCAGACCCCCGGAGTTGTCGATGAACTCGCGGCGGCGCTGGCGCCGATCGCGCTCGAACCAGAGGAGGATGCACATGCCGCGTGACGTATTCGACGCGATCGGGGTGGCGGACACCGCCGGGCTGCTTGAGGAGATGGCGGGGTCGGGGTCGGCGACGGCGGTGGCGTCCTCGGAGCGGCGCTGCTCTGCGTGCGGGCACGTGCAGCGCACGGCGGGCCGGTGCGCGGGGTGCGGGCAACTCCTTGTGGAGCCGGTGAGTCCGGAGCTGGCGAACCCGATCAACAGGGCGGTTGTGCTCGGCGAGAGCGGCGCGGGCGGGGGGCGCGGCTTGATCGGGGCGATGCGCGAGGGTGACCGGGCTCGGGCTCGCGCTGAGAAGGCGCGTGGGCGCCAGTGGGATCAGGCGCTGGCCGAGACGGACGGCGCCGGTCGCGAGGTCGATCGCGACGGCATGCTCGCGGAGATGGTCACCGCATGAGCGACAAAACCTTTGGATTCCCGGGCCACGGCAGCCGGGGGGCGCTGGCTGACCCTGAGCGACTTGCGGCGCGGGCTGCTCGCGCCGGGGTGCTCAGGGCCGCGTTGGCTGCGTGTCGCACAGACATTCGGCGCCGCGAGGCGGCGGTGCGGGCGGCGGCGGCGGCATTCTCGACGGCGGCTGGGGAGTTTTACGCGGGGACGGTCGACGCGATGGCGGTGAGCGTCGCGAAGCAGCGTCTCGTCGCTGAGCAGGACGGCCTGGAGCTGGCGGAGGCCGCGCTGCGCTACCTAGCGCCGCGGGCTCTCTGAGTGTCAGCTCGGACGCGTTACTTCCCGCCGGGCGAGTTGCGCGCGCTGCTCGCGGCGTCGCGAGCGGCGGGCGTCGAGTTCGAGGTCGCGTGGGCGGACGCGCAGCCACGGCTCCGCATGCCTTCGAGCCGGTCTGAGCGCTTGGTGTGGGTCGAGGCGCTCGAAGCGACACGATGCGAATGGCGGGCGGCGTATGAGGGGCAGCCCTCGGCGTTCTCCGGGGTCGCTGGTCTGCTGGCACATGCGATCGGCGTCGGCGCGGCGCTGGACATGGAGTGGAGCGAGAAGACCTTGATCGCCGCGTAGGGTGATCGCCGCGGGGTGCCCTAGGCTGGTGGGGCACGGTCCTCCACCGAACGTGCTCCTGCGGCCGCCTCCGGGCGGCCGCACTCCCTTCTGGCGCAAGGTTTGCCCCCGGGGGATCGGTTAGCGTTGTTCACGGTCACTGCTGTCGCACCCGCGACTTGAGGAGCAGGGGGACCGGGAGATAGGAGCGCAAGGTGCAAAGCACCACTGGAGTCGCCTCGGGGACCGAGGCCCGTCCGATGCACGAGGTCGACCGTCGTGTGATCTTCGCCCGTGCGACGGGCACCGCGAAGCGCGACCGGACCATTCGCGTCGCCCGGTACGTGCAGAGCTGGGAGGTCATGCTCGGGATCGGTCACCGCGATCCCGCGGCCCCGGCGAAGGCGGCCGCGATGTTGTTCCCGGCGGAGGCGCGTCAGCTCGCGCACGAGCTACTGACGGCGGCTGAGCTGGCCGAAGGGGCTCAGGCTGCGGCGGCTGCGTCGTGAGTGCGTTGGGCGACACGCCGCCCGCTGATCCCTGGGACGCGCAGCCGTTCGAGGAGGCACGAATGGTCTACGGCCTGCTGGCGAGCATGGACGCGCTCGACGACCTGCGTCACGCCGTCGAGGCGCTCACCGAGGCCGAGTTGAAGATGATCGTGTTCTCGATGGCGCTCGATGCCGCCGAGGAGCGTCTCGCGGCGGCTGACGACGAGGCCACGTCGTGACGGGCGGGGGGCGAACTTCGGAGACGGGGACCTACTCCACCGTGTCCGGCTACCACTGCCGGGGTGGGCGCCGGGCGGCGGGTACGTCGCCCGGCCCTCGCCGACAGTGTGGACAGAGTGGTGATTACGGGGTTACCGGTGTACGCTGGTCCCTCGTCCACGAAAAGTGGCCGGGGCACTGCGCAAACAGCCCCCGGCCCGACACCAAGGGAGCTGTCCCCCTGATGCACCGAAACCGTATCCACGGGCTCGCGCTCGTGTCCTCCAGCGGCAACGCAGCCGCTTCATCTCCGATCCGAACCGCCGACGACCTCGCGGCCGCGTTCCTGATCGGCTACTCCGGCGCGACGCGCGAGGCGTACGCCCGGGACCTCCGGCATTGGGGGCTGTGGCTGTCCGGGCAGGGCGTCGGCGTGCTCGACGCGCACCGCGCGCACGTCGAGCACTGGGCTCGCGGGCAGGAGGAGCAGGGCGCCGCGCCCGCGACCGTCGCGAGGCGTCTGTCGACGCTGGCGGGCTTCTACGCTTACGCGCTCGACGAGGATCTGATCGGGCGCTCGCCGGTGACCCGCGTGCGGCGCCCGAAAGTCAGCGAGGACAGCCCGAGGATGGGCGTCGACCGTGACGGCCTGCGCGAGCTGCTGGCGGCTGCGGCGGCGTCGTCGGTGAGGGATGAGGCGCTCGTGACGCTCCTGGTGCTGACCGGCGTCAGGATCTCCGAGGCGCTGGGCGCGGACATCGCGGACGTGGGCGCCGAGCGCGGCCACGTGACGCTAGCGCTGCGGAGGAAGGGCGGGAAGCTGCAGCGGATCGCGTTGCCGCCGCGCGCAGCGGAAGCGATCGACCGGCTCGTGGCGGGCCGGGAGGTCGGGCCGATCTTCATCACGCGATCGGGCCGTCGGCTCGATCGGCACGGGGCGCAGCGGACGGTGCGGGCGCTCGCGCGCCGTGCGGGTATCCAGCACACCGTTAGCCCGCACTCGCTAAGGCACTCATGGGTGACGCAGGCGCTCGACGGGGGGTGCGCGCTGCACATCGTGCAGGTCGGCGCCGGGCATGCCGATCCGAGAACTACGCAGCGCTACAACCGGCAGCGCGACGCGCTCGACGGCGCGGCGAACTACGTGGTGGCGGCGCATGTCGCAGCCTGAGCGCAACGCCGAGCCGCGGATGCCCGCGGTGCTGTACGGGGCCAAGAGCACGAGCGACCCGCGCGGATCGATCGCGACACAGCTCGCGGACTGCCGCACCTCAGCGGAGCGGGAGGGGCGCGAGGTCATCGAGACGTTCGCCGACGAGGCGGCGTCGGCGTACAAGGGCAGCCGCGGCGACGAGCTGCTGAGGGCTCGTGAGCACGCTGAGCGCCTAGCTGACGAGCGGGGCGGCTGCGAGCTGTGGGTGCAGCACTCCGACCGGCTGGCGCGCGGAGACGGGCTCGCGGCGGCGCACCTGATCGAGTACGTGCTGTGGGCTCGCAAGGCGGGCGTGCAGCTCCGCAGCGTGCAGGACGACGGCACCTTCGACGACTTCGTGCACGCGGTGCTGATGGGCGAGCGCAATCACGATGACTCGCGCCGGAAGAGCGAGGCTGTCAGGTCGGGACTGCGGCGCAGCTTCGAGCGCGGCGAGCGCGGCGGCGGCCCGGTGCCGGACGGCTACGAGCTGCTGGTGCGCCGCGACGGGCGTGATCGTGTCGTGGAGCGGGTCTACCGGCTCGATCCCGACCGTGCCCCCGTGGTGCGAGTGGCGTTCGAGTTGTCAGAGCAGGGGATGGGTGACCCGTCGATCGCGCGCGAGCTGAATCGGCGCGGGATGCGCACGAAGTCGCGCCGCCCGTGGGAGCGCCGCCGGGTGCAGGACACGCTGACGAACGAGTTCTACGCGGGGCGCGTGGTGCGCCACCGCGGCACGCCGGAGCAGGAGGTCCGCGACGGCGCGCACCCGGCGCTGATCGAGCCCGGCCGCTTCGACTGGCTGGTGATGCAGCGAGCGCTGCGCGACCGTGCGGCGGGGTCGGCACGGTCGCCTAAGGGGCGCCCGGCGAGCAATCACGCGCTGGCGCGGCTGGCGCGCTGCGGGACCTGCTGGGCGCCGATGCGGCCGGTCACGAGCACCTACCGGCGCAAGGACGGCACACGCGCCCGCAGCTACCTCTGCGCGGAGGTCAAGGCGGGCACGGGGTTGTGCTCGGCGCCGGGCTTGGACGCGGAGCTGGTCGACCGGGCCGTGATCGCGAACTTGGACCGCTACCTCGGCGACTTCGAGGCGTGGCGCGCCGACATCGAGGCGGGGCACGTTGCGGAGCGCAAGCGGGCTGAGCGCGAGGTCGACCGCGCGGGCGCTGCGGTGGCAAAGGTGCAGCGAACCGCGTCGGCGATCGAGGCCGACTACGAGCGGCTGCTGATCGAGGGCAGCGGCGAGGAGGCGCGCGCGGTACTGCCGCTGCTCTCGCGCCGCCGCGGTGACGTGGAGGCCGCCGGGAAGCGTCTGGAGGCTGCGCAGGCGGCGTTGGCGGCCGTTCCGAGCGATGCACCCGCGGACGCCATGCTCGACTTCTACAACGCGCTCAGCGGGGCCGTGCGCGGGCGCTTGGACGGCGCCGAGTCGATGCTGCGGGTTCGTGACGCGCTGGCGGAGCTGTTCGACGCGTTCGTGCTTGAGCGCTCGCCGGTGGGCGTGTCGATTCTGCCGGTGGTGAGCGCCGCGACGGCGACGCGGCTAATGCGAGGCGTGGAGGCGTGGCCGCACGCTGTCCCCGATGCGGTGTCGGGCGTGATGCTCGGCCCGGCCGAGGAGCCCGACGAGCTGCTGATGCTGGTGCACGTCCCGGAGTCCGAGCGCGCGGCGTTCGCGCAGGCGCTCGACGGCGGCGAGCCGGTGCGCGTCGAGGGGTTGGCGCCGATCCTCGCGACCGGAGCCGAGCGGATCGTGCCGCCATTGCGCGCGATCGAAGCGCCGGAGGCCATCGCCTCAGGGGAACTCGCGGAACGCCAGGCGTAGCGCTTGACGAAGTGGAAGCGCTCGGCGTGGGCCGCCAGCCATGGGTAGGCGGCGCGAGGGCCGAGGTCGAGCTCGGTGGCGTTGCGGTGCAGGGAGTGGCCGGGCGGGGCGACCCAGCGCGGGTCGGGATGGCGGGCGAACAGCACGGCCTGCTCGGCGTCGGAGCGAAAGCCGCTCGTGACGATCAGCTCGAGTCCGTCGCCGCTGGCCGCCGACTGCATGCGATCGAAGGCCTGGGCGACGTCGGGGCGCATCGGCTTGCCCTGGCGGTGCGCAAGCGGGCCGTCGTAGCCTCCGCCCGAGACGGCAAGGCCGGCAGGCGGCGCGAGCTCGGCCTCCGCCTCGGCCGCGATGCGGGCGACGCGGCGCGTCGAGCCGGCGTGCACCTTGAAGTCGTCGGTCACCCGCACGCGAATGCGCACCGGAGCGAAGGAGCGGGCGTCGGGGAAGCTCACCTGCGGCGCCGGTGCGCCGTTGGCCGCCGCCACGCGGACCGCCGCGGCCTCCCCGCTTGCCAGGTAGGCGGCCTTGTCGAGGTGGGCCGCGCGCGGCGAGCGGTCCGCGTAGGCGGGTTCGAAGAGGCGGCCGTAGGCGGCGTGCATGGCCTGCGCGCCGGCGAGCGCGGCCAGGTCCGCCGCGCGCTGCGCCGCCGCCTCGCGCTCGCCCCCGCGCGCCACGACCCCGAGCACGAGCGCGCCGAGCACGACGGCCACGAGGCCGCCGAGGAGCATGATCGAGGCCTGCCCGCGCTCGCTCGATGCCGGCCCTGAACGGGTCATGTGGGGACCTCGAGCAGCGCGGGCCAGAGCTGCCGGAGGCGTCCGCGGCCGGCGAGCGCGAGCAGCCGGGCGGGCAGCGTGGCGACGGCGGGGCAGACGACGACGGGCGCGGGCCGGTGGGCGAGGTCGGCCACCGCGAGATCCGCGAGCGCGGGGTCGCCCCCGGGCGGCGCGGCGAGGATCACGAGGTCATGGTCGTCGAGGATCGAGTCGATCGCAGGGCAGCGCGGCCCGCAGACCGCGAGCACCGCCGGACCGTCGGTCGCGGCCTGCGCCCGGGTGAGGCTCGTGCAGGCCTCCTCCGCAGAGCCGTTCAGCGCGAGCCAGGCGAGCCCTCCGCGCGCAGCGGCCTCGATCCCGCGCCCCTCCAGCCGCGCGACCAGCCGCCGCGCACCGGGGCTCGCCAGAGCGGTGAGGCGACGCTCGCCGGGCCACACCGCGAGCAGAGCGGCAGAGGCACGATCGCGCGCCCGAAGCTCGCCGGCGAGCGCCGCGGCCAGCGCAACCGCGTCGTCCGGCCGGCCGAGCACGACCGCGCGCGTCGCGACCCGCGGCGCAGCCGCTACAGACGGCGCGGCGGTGGGCTCGACGAAGGTCGCCGCGGCGCGCGCGAGCAGGCCGCCGCTCACGGCGCGGGGTCCCCGGCGTCGGCCGTGGAGGACCCCGCCAGGTGCTCGTCGAGCGCGGCCAGCGGGCCGTGGGGCACGACGCGGACCGTCACCCTGCGCCCGCGGACGCGGACGCTCGTGTCGCTTCGCGGCCAGCCCGACAGCGCCGACCGGGCGGCGCCCGCCGCATCGCGACCCTCCAGGAGCGCGACCGCGCCCGCCTCAGCGGCCTCGCCGGCTGCCTCGGCGGCTGCGCCCGCGCCGAGCAGGGAGAACGCGCCGAGCCCGGCGGCGAGCAGCAACGGGAGCAGGCCGATCAGCTCGACCGTCGACTGACCCGAGTCGCCGAGCAGCCGCCTCATCGCTGCGGCGCGAAGCGCGCGCTCGCCGAAGCGTGTCCGAGGTCCACCACGCCGAGCACCGACGGGACGCGGACCGCGACCTCCACGGCCCCGTCGGCGCGTGGATGCACGCGCAGGCCGCGTTCCAGCACCCGAGGGAGGTGGGCGCGCGCGGCCGCGGCCGGATCGTGGCCGAGTGCGTGCGCGCGGGCGGCGGCGCGCGCCGCGGCGGCCGCCTCCCAAGTGGCGTGGCCCGCCGCGGCGAGCTGCCACACGACGGCCAGGACGACGACGGCCAGCGGCAGGAGGGCGACCATCTCGACCCCCGCCTGACCGTCCTGTCCACCGCCGACGCGCACTCCGGCAGCCTCGCGGCGGGCGTGCACGCGGGACTAGACGCGACGGTCACAGTTCAGGCGCGGGATCGTGAAAAAAGCCCGCCCCCACGAGCCGCTCAGATCGAGATCAGGGTTGAGCCCGTCATGGGGCCCAGCCCAACCCCGCGGTTCGGCCTCAACCCGCGCTCGCCCGGGCACTCACCCGGGCCCCGCCACGCCCCCGCCCCGCTCAGAACTCCTGGTAGGACCGCCAGACGCTGTAGACGCCCCACACCGCGAGGCCGATCAGGCAGCCCCACAGCAGCGCGCCCAGCCCCCCCTGGTTCCACAGCCGCCCCGTGGCGACGATCGCCAGCGTCGCGAGCGCGATCGAGCCGTAGAGGATCGCCCGCATCCGGTCAGACAGGCCGAACAGCGTCGCGCGGTGCTCCATGTAGAGCCGGTAGCCGAAGAAGACCAGGCCGGCGGTCAGTACCACCGTGAGCAGGGTGTAGATGACCGCGCTGCCCTTGCCGCCGCCCGGAAGCAGCCATACCGCGGCGGCCAGCGCCAGGACGATCAGGGCGTTGCGGACGTGCGTGCGGCGGTCGGGACCCACGCGACCCAACGATAGTGGGCTCGCTCAGGCGAGCAGTGCGGGTGCGGGTGCGGGCGCCTGCTGCGGCGCCGGCGCGACCTCGGCTGCCGCGGGCACCGCCGGTACCGGCGCCTCGACCGGCTCGGCCGCAAAGCGATAGCCGACGCCGAAGTGCGTGTGGATGTACCGCCAGCCCGGCGACGCGCGCTCGAGCTTCTGGCGCAGCTTGCGCACGAACACGTCGACCGAGCGATCGCCGTGCACCATCGCGTAGCCCCACACGCTCTGGTAGATCTCCTCGCGCTGGAGCACCTGCCCCTGGGCGTCGGCGAGCAGCTGGATCAGCTCGAACTCCCGGCGCGTGAGATCGATGCTCGCGCCGCCCGCGAAGGCCTGGAACTGATCGGCGCGGACCTCGACCTCGCCGGCGGAGACCGGAGGCTCCTCCGCACGCGCCTCGGCGCGCTTGCGCCGGCGCACGACCGCCTCGACGCGGGCGATCAGCTCCTCGGGATGGCAGGGCTTCGTGATCCAGTCGTCGGCGCCCAAGCGCAGCCCGCGGACCCGCTGGGCGACCGAGGAGCGGCCCGTGCACACGATCACGCCGAGGCCGGGGAGGCGCTGACAGACCTTCTCCAGGTAGCTCCACCCCTGCGGGCCGAGCACCTCGAGGTCCACCACCAGCGCGTTGAGGCGCATGCTGGTCAGCGCGTCGAGCGGCACCGGCGTGCTGAGCACGCGGTACTGGAAGCTGGCGCTCTCCAAGCGGTTGGAGAGCACCTGCAGGAATCCCGAGTCCGAATCGATCACCGCGAGGCGGACGGGAGGCTGGCCGGTACGAGGTGCCATCGGTTGCAGGACAATAGACCGCGACCGCGACGTGGTTACCGGCACCCCCCGCTCTGGTAACGGGTTGATCACAAGCGGCCCGGCCGTGGCCGCAAATACCGGGGTTCGGCGCTCAGGGGCGCGAAGCGTCCGAGAACTCCCGGAACAGCCCGGTGACGACGAAGGCGACCTGCTCGCCGATGTCGACGGCGTTGTCGCCGATCCGCTCCAGCGCGCGCGAGACGAGCATCATCGCCATCGCCCACTCGCGCACGTCGGTGTCGGTCCCGATCTCCACCGCGCGCTGGAAGCACTCGCGGTTGAGCCGGTTGATCTGCTCGTCGCGCTGGACGAGGTCTTCGGCGAGCACGACGTCGCGCAGCAGGAAGGCCTGCTTGGCCTGCCCCACCTGGGCGCGCGCGCAGCGGCCCATCTGCTCGATGCGGCTCATCATCTCGGCGTCGACGGGCGGCTCGTGGCCCGAGAGCGGCAGCACCTTGGCGATGTTCACGCACTGGTCGCCCATCCGCTCGGCGTGCTTGATGACGTGCAGCAGCGCCGCGACGACGCGGAGGTCCGAGGCCACGGGCGCTTGCAGCGCCAGCAGCGAAAGGATCCCCTGATGGACCTCGAGATAGCGGCCGTCGATCCGGTCGTCGTCGTGGATGACGATCGTCGCGAGCTCGATGTCCTGGTGGTGCAGCGCCTCCATCGTCCGGTCCAGCGCGGACACCACGAGGTCGAGGGCGCCGAGCGCCTGGTGCTCGAGCCCCTGCAGCTCCTCGCGGAAGTGGATGCGCGTCGAGCCGCCGGTCATGCGCTCAGCCGAACTTGCCCGTCACGTATTCCTCGGTGCGCGAGTCATCGGGGTTGGTGAAGATCGTCCTCGTGTCGGCGAACTCGACCAGCTCGCCCGTGAGCATGAACGCCGTACGGTCGGCGACGCGCGCCGCCTGCTGCATGTTGTGCGTGACGATGATGATCGTGTAGTCCTTCTTGAGCTCCTCGATGAGCTCTTCGATGCGCAGCGTCGCCACCGGGTCGAGGGCCGAGCAGGGCTCGTCCCTGATGATCAAGTCGGGCTCGACGGCGATCGTGCGGGCGGTGCACAGGCGCTGCTGCTGGCCGCCGGAGAGGCCGATGCCCGGCCGGTTGAGGCGGTCCTTGACCTCGTCCCAGAGCCCGGCCCCGCGCAGCGAGCGCTCGACGCGCTCGGAGACGTCGCCGCGACGGCCCGTGAGCTTGAGCCCGGCGGCGACGTTGTCGGAGATCGACATGGTCGGGAACGGATTGGGCTTCTGGAAGACCATCCCGATCGTCCGCCGGACGGACACGGGATCGACGTCCTCGGCGTAGACGTCGGCGTCGTCGAGCGTCACCCTGCCCTCTGCCCGCGCGCCGGCCACCTCCTCGTGCATCCGGTTGATGCAGCGCACCAGCGTTGACTTCCCGCATCCTGACGGCCCGATCATCGCCGTGACCTGGTTGGCCTCGTAGGTCAGCGACACGCCGCGCACGGCGTGCTGGTCGCCGTAGTAGGCGTGCAGGTCCTCGAGCACCACGCGGGGCGCAACCTTGCGGGCCTGCGAGCGGGCTCGCTCGGGGGGTAGCACCTGGCTCGTCGCCGTCGACGAGGTCCCGGCCTGCGAGCGCTCTTCCGCCGCCACGTGTCTCTCTCCTGCTCGGGTGTTCATGCGAGTCGGCTCCTTCGCTGGATGAGGCGGGCGAGAAGGGTGAGCACCAGGATCATCCCGACCAAGGTTAGAGCGGCGCCCCACGCCCGCTCGACGATGTTGGCCTGCGCCTGGCGCACGTCGTTGAAGATCTGGATCGGGAGCGAGTTCATCTGCGACCCAAGGTTCCACGTCGTGGTGTTGACGGCGAAGGCCGTGAACAGCAGCGGCGCCGTCTCGCCGGCGCCGCGCGCCACGGCGAGCAGCGAGCCGGTCACCAGGCCCGGCAGCGCCGTGGGCAGGACGATCCGGGTCAGCACGCGCCAGCGCGGCGCGCCCAGCGCCAGCGCCGACTCGCGAAGCGAGTCGGGGACCAGGTTCAGGACCACCTCGGCCGAGCGGCTCACCACCGGCAGCATCAGCAGGGCCAGCGCGACCGAGCCCTTCCAGCCCGCGAAGTTGCCCCCGATCCCGCTGAGCACGAGCACGATGTAGATGAACAGCCCGAAGACGATCGAGGGCACGCCGGTCATCACGTCGACGAAGTAGCGGACCACGTTGGCAAAGCGCGAGGCCTTGCCGTACTCCACGAGGTAGAGCGCGAGCCCGATCCCCAGCGGTACGGCGATAGCCGAGGCGAGCGCGACGATCAGCACAGTTCCCACGATCGCGGAGCGCACCCCGCCCGGATCGCCGAGGAAGCGCCCGGTCGGGTCGCTGGTGAAGAAGCTCCAGCTCAGCGCGCCCGCGCCCTGCTTGAGCAGGTAGTAGACGACCGCGACGAGCGGGACGAGCGCGAGCAGCGTCCCGGCGAGCAGCAGCGAGCGCATCACGCGATCGGCGCGCCGGCGGCGCGGTGCCACGGCGGCGAGCGCGCTCATCCGGCCATCCCCTCGGGCACGCTGCGCGCCATCGCCCGCTGGGAGCGGTTGACGAAGTAGCGGGCGATGAAGTTCACGACGAGCGTGAGGACGAAGAGCACGAGGCCGGCCGCGATCAGCGCCGCACGGTGGGTCTCGTCCGACGCCGCCTCGCCGAACTCGTTGGCGATCACCGCGGCGAGCGTGTAGCCCTGGCCGAAGATGCTCTTGGCGATCTCCGGCGCGTTGCCGATCACCAGCGTGACGGCAATCGTCTCGCCGATGGCGCGTCCGAGGCCGAGCATCGCGGCGCCGGAGATGCCGGCCTTGGAGTACGGAAGCACCGCCATGCGGATCATCTCCCAGCGCGTGGCCCCGAGCGCCAGCGCGGCCTCCTTGTGCTCGACCGGCACGGTCGCCACGACCTCGCGCGAGATTGCGGCGACGATCGGGATGATCATGATCGCGAGGATGAGCCCGCCGATGAAGTAGTTCGGGCCGGCCACCGAGCCACCGAAGAACGGGATGAAGCCGAAGGTGTCGCTGAACCACTGCTCGGCCGGCTTGAGCTTGGGGATCAGCACGAACACCCCCCAGAGGCCATAGACGACCGACGGGACAGCGGCGAGCAGCTCGACGAGGATCGTCAGCGGCTGGCGCGCACGCGCCGGCGCGAGCTCGGTGACGTAGAGCGCGGACGCGACGGCGACCGGCACGCCGATGCAGAGGGCGATGCCCGAGGTGACGAGCGTGCCGACGATCAGCGGTAGCGCTCCGAACTGGCCCTTGGACGGGACCCAGGCGTCCTTGAAGGTGAAGTCCAGGACCCCGTACTTGCTGAACACCGGGCGCGACTCGAGGTAGAGCCGAACGAAGAAGTACGCGATCAGCGCGAGGACGCCGAGCGCGATCGCGGTCAGCGCCCAACGCAACAGGCGATCGGGAAGGCGCGACAGCGGCGGCCGCCCGAGAGCCGGGCTGCCGCCGCTTGAGATCGTCGCCGCTTCCATCAGCCTCGGCTCAGGTGCCCTTGATCGGCTGGCCGTTGCACTGCAGGCCCTTGACCTTCTCGAGGGCCGCCGTGTGGATGGCGTCGGGGAGCTTGGCGTAGAACAGCTCCTTGGCCACGCCCTGACCGTCGCCCTCGGCGTAGTCCAGCCAGGCCTTCAGGCGCTGCGCCTTGGCCGCGTCAAGCCCGGCCTTGCAGACGTCCTGGTAGACGAGCAGGAACGTGGCCGCGGTGATCGGGTAGGCCTGCGGCCCCTTCGCGTCGATCGGGCTGAAGCGTAGGTCCTTGGGCACCTTCAGGCCGTCGCCGGCGGAGGAGGTGGACGCGAGCGTCGGCTCGATGAACTGGCCGGACTTGTTCTTGACTGACGCATACGTGAACTTGTTGGCCAGCGCGTAGGCCTGCTCGACGTAGCCGATGGCGCCGTCGTTCTGCTTGATGCAGGCGGCCACGCCGTCGTTGCCCTTGGCGCCGGTGCCCGTGGGCCACTTGATCGACTTGTCCGACCCCGGGCCGCCCGCCCACTCCTTGGAGTAGGCGACCAGGAAGCTCGTGAAGTTCTTCGTCGTCCCGGACTCGTCGGAGCGATGGCAGACGGTGATGTCGGTCGCGGGCAGCTTGGCGCCCGCGTTCTCCTTGGCGATCGCCGGGTCGTTCCACTTCTTGACCTTGCCGAGGAAGATGTCGGCGATCAGCGCGCCGTCCATCTTGGTGCCCTTGGCGACGCCCTTGACGTTGTAGGAGACCGTGACCGCGCCGAACACCGTCGGGACGTGGACCGGATCGCCCTTCTTCTTGGCCGCCGTGATCTCCTCGTCCTTCATCGCCGAGTCCGACGCGCCGAAGTCGACGGTGCCGGCGGTGAACTGCGCGATTCCGCCGCCGGAGCCGATCGCCTGGTAGTTGACGGCGGTGCCGGTCTTGTCCTTGAAGCGCGCCCCCCACTCCTGGTAGACGGGAGCCGGGAACGTCGCGCCGGCGCCGTTCAGCGAGCCGCCGAGCTTCGCGGAGCTCGACGAGCTCGACGAGCCGCTGCTGCTGGACTTGCTGTCGCTGCCGCACGCCGCGACGCCGAGTGCGAGTGCACCGGTCAGGGCGAGGGCCAGCAGGATGCGGGTGTGTGTCATGCGCCTTCCTTCTTTGGGTGGGTCGTGCGGCGGCGACGGTCGCAGGACCACGCCGGGAGCCTGTTACGAAGGTGTGGCCGTCTTGTGAAAAGGATGTGAATGCTCGGGCTCGAAGCGGTAACCGAACCCAAAGTGCGTGTGAATGAAGCTCCAGCCCGGCAGCGCCTCGTCGAGCTTTGAGCGCAGCCGGTGCACGTAGACGTCGACCGAGCGGTCGCTGACGCGCAGCGGCGAGCCCCACACCGTCGCGTAGAGCTCGGAGCGCGGGACGATCCGCCCCTGGCGGCGCGCCAGCGCGCTCAGCACCTGCAACTCGCGGAGCGACAGCGAGAGCACGCGGCCCCCCGCGAGCACGAGGAACTCCGAGGGCCGGATCTCCAGCTCGCCGATTCTCAGGACGTCGTCGCGGCTCGCTTCCATGGCTGCCGATCCTCACGCCGAGCTTGGCCCGTCTGGTGACCGAGCGGTGAACTCCGTGTGAAAGCCTCGTGAACGACGGGGGCGGGGGGCCGTGGCGCGGCTAGGTTCGTGGCCCCGTGCGGCTGCTCCCCCGTCAGAGGCCCGACCCCCTGCTGCTCGAGCTCTTCGAGGAGTCCGGCCGCAACGTCCAGCGCACCGCGCTGGTGTTGCGCGACCTGATCGCCGAGCACCCCGACGGCGCGGGCGCCATGCGCGAGATCGTCCTCTGCGAGCAGGAGGGCGACCGCATCGCCCACGACATCCTGCACCGCCTCGCCGGTCAGGGCGCCCGCCGGACCGCGATGGACGCCGCCGACGTGCACGCGCTCGCGGGAGCGCTCGACGACGTCGTCGACTATGCGGAGGAGGCCGCCGACCAGCTCGGGCGCTACGGCGTGGAGGCGACGATGGAGCAGGCGCAGGAGATCGCCGAGGTCCTCGTCGCTGCCGCCGAGATGGTCGCCCGCAGCCTGCGGGGCCTGCGCAACGGGGGCGAGATCGCCGCCGACCTGATCGAGATCCACCGCCTGGAGAACGCCGGTGACCGGATCGTCCGCGCGGCGGTCGCCTCCCTGTTCGCCCAGGGCATCGACCCGATGGTCGTGATCCGCTGGAAGGACATCTTCGAGACGCTCGAGGCCGCCGTCGACGCGTGCGAGACCGTCGCCAACGTGCTCGAGGGGATGTCGCTCAAGCGCGCCCGCCGCTGAGGCGCGCGCTACGCGGCGCGGGAGGCCGCGGTCGCGGCGGGGGCCAGAGCGCGGCGCCATCCGTCTCCCAGGCGTTCGTTGGCGACCTCCCAGGTGCGCTCGCGGACGCCGGCCAGCGCCCCGAGGGCGAGCCGCTCGCGCATCTTCGGCGCGCGCGCCAGCGAGGTCAGCGCGGTGCCGAGCACCTCGGGGTCCGGCGGGCAGAGCAGGCCGCTGCGGCCGTGGGTGATGAGCTCGCCCGGGCCGCCGGCGTCGACGGCCAGCACGGGGAGCCCCGAGGCCTGCGCCTCGAGCACCACCTGCCCGTAGGTGTCGGTCTGCGAGCAGAAGAGGAAGACGTCGGCCGACGCGTAGGCCGCCGCCAGCTCGTCGCCCTCCAGCCAGCCCAGGAAGGTCGCGGTGTCGCCCAGCCGCTCCTTCAGCACGGCCTCCTCCGGGCCACCGCCGGCCAGCACCAGGTGCAGGCGCGGGTCCTGGCCCAGGGCCGCCAGGTAGGCGTCGGCCAGCAGGTTGACGCCCTTCTCGCGCGTCAGCCGGCCCGCGTAGAGCACGGTGATGCGGCCAGGCGTCGCGCGGCCGGCATCGCGCCTGCCCGGGGAGAAGCGCGCGAGGTCCACGCCGCGATCCCAGCGGCCGATGCGCTCGGCCTCGATGCCGAGCTCGCCCAGGCGCGCGTCGGCGCTGGCCGAGGGCGAGAGCACGACGTCGCACTGGCCGTAGAAGGCGGCCAGGGCGATCTGCGTGCGCAGCCCCAGCCGGGCGTCGCCCGAGCGCAGCCCCGCGTAGGCGCCGAACTCGGTGTGGTAGGAGCCGACGGTCGGCAGCCCGAGGATCCGCCCCGTCAGCAGCGCGGCGACGCCCGCCGGCCCGGGCGTGCACACGTGCAGGAGGTCATAGCGGCCGTCGGAGAGCGCCTCGACCACCGCGGGCAGGCTCGGAACGCCCACGCGCAGGCCCGGGTAGAGCGGGACCTCGACCTCGGCGACGGCGGTCAGGCGCCGGTTGACGTTGGGGTCGGTCCCGATCACCTCGACCTCGAAGCCCGGGACACCGCGATCGCGCAGCTCCTCGAGCGTCCGCGTCACGCCGTGCATGGAGCCGATCCCGTCCGCGACGAGCCCCACGCGCAGCGGCTCGGCCTCGCGCGGCGCGAGCCGCCGCCGCTCGCGGCTCAGGAAGGCCACCGCCGGCGCGTAAGGGACGGCGGGGACGCAGGCCTCGAAGATCTCCATCGCCGCGGCGCCCAGGTCGACGTCGACGCCGTCGACGGCTGCCGCGGCGACGCGCCCCACCGCCGCCCCGAGCTTGCGCTCGTGGCAGCGCCGCGCGTGCCGGAACAGCTCGCCGTGGCTGAAGCCGTCCGCCTGCAGGTGGGCGAGCAGATCGTCGTTGGACAGATCGAGGTCCACGGCGGCCAGCCAGCCACGCAGCAGGGCGCGCGCGTCCTCGGGCCCGAGGTCGGCGCCCAGCGCGCCGCCGCGCGCGTCGCCCTCGGTCATCACCCGCTCGACCATGCGCATGACCGCCGTGGGGTCGGGCGCCGCCGCCGGGCCGCCGCGGCCGAGCGTGCGCACGGCGATCGCCATGGCGGCGTGGGCCCACTTCGCGGCCGAGCCCTGCGCCCCGCACGCCTGCACTCGCCCGGCCCGGACGTGGGCGAGGAACTCGGCGGGGGTGGCGGCGGCGGGCGCCTCGGTCCACGTGCGCCCGATGTCGACCCCGGCGTGGTCGTCGCTGCCCCCGACGCCGGTGCCGCCCTGCGTGTCGATGTAGACCGCGGCCGGCCCGTTGAGCTCGGGCGCGCGGGCACCGTTGCGCACCTCCCAGACGTCGAACAGGCGCGCCAGGGGGCGCCGGTGACGCGCGGTGAGCGGCGCGGCCACGGAGTAGAACGGGTGCGCGAGCGCGCAGGCGATCTCGTTCTCGTGCAGGTACTCCGCCACCTGCTCGACATCGTGGGCGTGCGCCTGCAGCCACTCGTGGTCATCGAGGGTGATGCCGAGGCAGAGCACGTGGACGGCCTGGGGCTCGCCCGCGAAGCTCGCGGTCAGCTCCTCAGAGAGGAAGACGTCGGGCCGGCCGGCGATGGCGAGCGCGCCGTCGACGGTGTCGTGGTCGGTGATCGTCACGAAGTCCATGCCGCGGCGCTTGGCCAGGGCGTAGACCTCTTCGGGCGGCGTGGCGCACTCGGGCAGGCCGAGGGCGCGTTGCACGCCGAGCTTGGATACCTGCGAGGCGGTCGAGTGGCAATGCAGGTCGACCCGCGTCGGGTGTGTGCTCATGCGAGGCATTTTCCCTGCAAAACAAGCTTTCAGGTGACCGTCGTGTGAAGGTCACGACACGGTCACATGCGTTGGGGGACGCCTGCTTAGCGTCCCGCCAGACCGCACCGGCAGCGTGCCGGAGCCGACCCACGGGAGGATTGACCTTGAAGGCCAGGAAGCTCAGAACCCGCGCGCTCGCCGCCGGAGCCGTCGTCGCGACGGTCGGCGGCGCGTCGTTCGCGGCGCTCGGATTGGCGGACCCCTCGCACGGCCCGAACCTGTCCGACGTGCCCACCGCCAACCAGAAGGCGGCCGGCTACGCGCCCGCGTCGCGGCTCTCGGCCGAGCTCCAGCAGGTGACGTGGGCCCAGGGCTCCACGCGGCTTGAGAACCCGAAGGACATCATCAGCTTCTACGGCTACGAGAACGACGTGCCCAGCGCCGACAACCCCACGTTCCCGCAGATGCTGCCCACGACGGCGAACCCGACCGAGGCGCAAAAGACCGAGCCCGACAAGAACACCTACCTGGACTTCAAGCGCGGCCTCTCCGGCCCCGACGGCTCCTACGACTACGGCACGCACTTCCTCTACCAGGGCCACGAGCTCGCCGCGACGGTCGGCGGCAAGAAGCGCGGCTACATCACGCGCATCAACCTCGACGCGGACGCGCAGCACCGCGTCACGCTGCTGGCCACCGAGGACACCAAGGGCGAGCCGATCAACCCGATCGACGGCTCCACCTATGACCCGTTCGCGCAGCGGCTGCTGTTCACGACCGAGCGCCAGGACGCCCCCACCTACGCCGCGACGGCGGACTACCCGTCCACGGTCGAGGACGTCTCGGGCGCGCTCGGTCGCGGCGGCTACGAGAGCATCCAGAACGACTCGGATGGCAACATCTGGATCGTCGAGGACATCGGCGGCCCCAACAAGCAGGGCACGACCGCCCGGCAGCCCAACTCGTTCGTGTACCGCTACGTGCCCAAGCATCCCGGCGACCTGCACAACGGCCGCCTCGAGGCGCTCCAGGTGCTCAACAAGAGCGGGCAGCAGATCACGTTGGAGTCCCAGGCGGCCCTCCAGGCTCCCGACCAGGTCCAGGACCACTCCTACGGCAACCAGCTCGACACCCGCTGGGTGACGGTCCACGACACCGCGACGAACGGCAACATGCCCTTCAACGCCAACCTGGCGGCGAAGGCGAAGGGCGTGGACGCGACGCCGTTCAAGCGCCCGGAGAACGGGCTCTTCCGGCCAGGCTCGCACTTCACGGAGTTCTACTTCGACGAGACCGGCGACACGAACAACACGGGCCCCGAGAACCCGACGGCCGGCGGCTGGGGCGGCATCCAGAAGCTCGTCCAGCGCGACCCGTCGGCCCAGACCGGCAAGCTCTCGCTGTTCTTCTACGGCGACCAGGAGCACACCGGCCTGGACAACAACGCCTTCCTCTCGCGTGACAAGGTCACGTTCGTGGAGGACGCGGGCGACACGCTGCACAAGCAGCGCAACGCATTGGACTCGGGCTACGTCTTCGACGTCGGCACCGACTACTCGCAGCCCGGAAGCCGCCCGACCCGGTGGCTGGCCGAGGGCCGCGACCCGTCAGCGACGATCGACTCCGACAAGGCCGGGTTCGGAGGCAAGAACGACGGGGACAACGAGATCACCGGCGTGCACGTCTCCGACGGCGACCCCGGCGTGCGAGGGATCCTCGGCGCGCAGACGCCGAACCTGTTCAAGGGTGGGTGGCGCTGGTTCTACACCCAGCAGCACGGGGACAACCCGACGTTCGAGGTGATCCAGGCGGCAAGCCGCAACCGGGGGAACGGCGACTACCAGCAGGGGAACAACGAGCGGTAGGAAGGCTGCTGGGGGAGGCCTCGCTCACGCGCGCCCTGCGCTGAGCGCGGCCTCCCACCGCTCGTAGAGCTCGGCGAGCTGCGCCTTGGCCTGCTCGTGGCGGCGGGTGGACTTCTCCGACGTGCGCGGGTCGTTCCAGGCCGCGGGGTCGCCGAGCTCCTCCTCGAGCCGGCGCAGCGCGAGCTCCGCCGCCTCGATGTCGGCCTCGAGACGGGCCGCGGCGCGGCGCTGATTCTTCGACGGAGCTGCCAGGGCCGGCGCCGGAGCCTTCGCGGCGGGCTTCGCGGGCGCGGCGGGCTTGCCGCGCTTGGCGGCGCGCTCGTCCTGGACGCGCTCCTCGCGCACGCGCAGGAACTCGGCCCAGCCGCCGACGTAGGAGTGCAGCGTGCCCTGCTCGACCGCGACGGTGCGCGAGCCGACCGCATCCAGCAGCGCACGGTCGTGGGAGATCAGCAGCACCGCGCCCTGGAAGCCCTGCAGCGCCTCCTCGAGCGCCTCGCGGCTCTCGAGGTCGAGGTGGTTGGTGGGCTCGTCGAGGATCAGGACGTTGGCGCCGGAGTGCACCAAGATCGCCAGCGACAGCCGCCGGCGCTCGCCGCCGGAGAGCCCATCCACTGGCTTCTCGGCCGCCTCGCCGGAGAACAGGAACTGGCCGAGCAGGGCGCGCGCCTTGTTCGGGGTCAGCCGCGTGGCGCGCTGCGCGGCCTCGAGCACGGTCGCGGTCGAGTCGAGCTCCTCAGCGTGCTGGGAGAGCACGCCGAGCTTGACGTTGTGCCCGCGCAGCAACTTGCCCGCGTCGAGCTCGCGCTGACCCTGCAGCGCGGAGATCAGCGTCGTCTTGCCGGCGCCGTTGGGGCCGACCAGCGACACGTGCTCGCCCCGCTCGAGCCACAGCTCGGCGTCGCGCAACAGTGTGCGATCGCCGATCGAGAGCGTCGCGCCCGAGAGCTCGAACACGACGCGGCCCGCGCGCTCGGGCGGCTTGAAGGCAAAGCCCAGCGCCTTGCCGTCGCGCGGGTCGCGCTCGACGCGTTCGATCTTGTCGAGCTTCTTCACGCGCGCCTGGGCCTGGCGGGCGCGCGTGCCCGCCCGGAAGCGGGTGACGAAGCGCTCGAGGCGCTCGATCTCGTCCTGCTGGCGCTCGATCGCCCGTCCGAGCGCCATCTCGCGCGCCGCCTTCTCCTTGCGCCAGGCGTGCCAGGTGCCCTTGAAGAAGCGCGCCCGGCCCGCCTCGAGCTCGAGCACGGCGGTGCCGACCGCCTCGAGGAACCAGCGGTCGTGCGCGACGAGAATGACGGCGGCGTCGAGCGTCTGCAGGTGGGTCTCCAGCCACTCGAGCGACTCGATGTCGAGGTGGTTGGTCGGCTCGTCGAGCAGCAGCAGGTCGGGATCTCCGGCCAGCGCGCGCGCCAGCGAGGCGCGCGTCAGCTCGCCGCCGGAGAACGTCGCCAGCGAGCGGCCGAGGTGCTCGTCGCGGAAGCCGAGCCCGTGCAGCGTCGCGTTGATGCCCTCGCGCCAGCCGTAGCCCCCGGCGTGCTCGAGGCGCGCCTGCGCGCGCGCGTAGGCGTCCAGCGTGGCGCTGTCGGTGGCGCCGTCGGCCATCGCCTGCTCGAGCGCGGCGAGCCGGTCCTCGATCGCCAGCAGCTCCTTGGCGCCGCTGAGCACGTAGTCGCGCAGCGACAGCTCGCGCTCGCGCGGCGGGCGCTGGTCGTGCAGCGCGACGCGCGTGCCCTTGGCGAGCACGAGCGCCCCGCCGTCGACCGAGGTCTCGCCCGCGAGCATCCGCAACAGCGTGGTCTTGCCGCTGCCGTTGCGCCCGGACAGCGTCAGGCGCTCCCGGCGCTCGAGCCGGAAGGAGACGCCGCGCAGAAGCGGCTCCCCCGCCATGTCCTTGGCGAGGTCTGAGGCGATGACGACGGCCATGGAAGAGAGCCTAGGACGGAGCGATCGCGTCGAGCTCGACGCGCCCGCCGGACGGGCTGACCACCACGCGGTGGCGGCCCGCCCGCAGCCCCTGCGCGTCGAAGACGACCTGCCGCGGCGCCGACGAGCCCGCGGTGGAGACCGTATGGCGCCGACCGTCGAGGACGACGGCGAGGCGCCCCGCGCCCGGGGAGCGGCGCGCCACAACGCGCAGGCGGCGGCCGCTGAAGCGCAGCGTCGCCTTCGCCCCGCGCCCGGCGCCGCGGGCCAGCGTCCCCTGCCATGCGGTGGCCGCGTGGACCCGCTGCCAGCGGCCCGCGAGAAGGACGTGCCGGTCGCGCTCGTCGAACGGGACCGTGATGGTGTCGAGCGCGAAGCCCCCGTAGGAATCGGGCCGATCGCGGGCGGCCACCCGAACCTGGTAGGTGACCCCGGCGGCGCCGGTGAACACCGTCTGGCGCTGCGGCGCGCCCGCGACCAGGGCGCGCCAGTCGGCCTGGCTGCGCAGGGTCACCGGCCGGACGTCGACCTTGAAGCCCTGGGCTCGCGCGTCGTCGGCGCCGCGCCCGCGCCAGCGCAGCGTCAGCCGCGGGCTCGTGAACTCGTCGCTGGCCAGGTCGGGGATGAGCAGCATCGACGCCGGCGGCCCGGACGGCTTGTCCGCCACCGGCGCGGGAGCGGGCGCTGCCGGCTGCGCGGTCGGCTCCGGCGTGGGGCTCGGCGTCTCGGTGGGGGTGGGCGTCTCCGTGGGCACAGGCGTCGCGGTGTCGGTCGGGGTCGGCGTCGGAGTGCCCTGCGCGGGCGCGGGGGCGGCGCGACCGCCCGCGCTCAGCGCGACGACGACCATCAGGGCCAGGAGAACGGCGAGACCTCGCATCACCCCCATATAATCGTGCAGACGATGCGTCTCGCGCTCCGCACCCTCATTCTGTCCGCCGCGCTGCTCGCGCTCAACGCGCCCCTGGCGCTGGCCGCCAGTGGGGGCGACGGCGGCGAGGGCCTGTGGGGCGAGACCTCCGACAAGGTCGTCACCAACGCGGGATTCATCCTGATTGGCGCCTTCCCGCTGTTCATCTTCATCATGAGCATGCTCCAGCGGCACTTCGACAAGCGCAAGGACGCGCGCAAGGCCGCCGAGAAGGCACGGCGCGCGCGCGCCGACCTGCGCGGCGGCTGGTAGCCGCCTCCGCCGGGACTCGGCGCCGGTGCTGCGCTACGAGCGCGTCGGGGCCGCCGCGCTGCTGACCATCGCGCGCCCGGAGCGGCGCAACGCCGTCGACGGCGACACCGCCGCGGCGCTCGAGGAAGCGTTCCACCGCTTCTGCGCCGACGACGGGGCGCGCGTGCTCGTCCTGACCGGCGAGGGCGACGAGGCCTTCTGCGCCGGGGCCGACCTCAAGGCCCTGGAGACCCTCGGCGACCGGCTCGAGAGCCGCGCCGGGCCGCTCGGCTTCACGCGCCTGGCCTCGCCGAAGCCCACGATCGCCGCGATCTCCGGCTGGTGCCTGGCCGGCGGGCTCGAGCTCGCGCTGTGGTGCGATCTGCGGGTGGGGACCGAGACCGCCCGCCTCGGCTTCACCGAGCGGCGCTTCGGGGTCCCGCTGATAGACGGCGGCACCCAGCGCCTGCCGCGGATCGTGGGGATGGGCCGGGCGCTCGACCTGATCCTCAGCGGCCGCGTCGTCGAGGCCCCCGAGGCGCTCGCGATGGGCCTGCTCACCGAGGTCGTGGCCCCGGGCGCGCACGTGGCGCGGGCGCTGGCGATGGCGGAGGGGATCGCCGCGTTCCCGCAGGAGACGATGCTCTCCGACCGCCAGGCCGCGCTTGAGGGGTTCGGCCTGGCGCTCGAGCGGGCGCTGGAGCTCGAGGCGCGGCTGGGCCGCGACCGCACCGCGGTCGCGCGCGAGGGCGCGCTGCGCTTCGCCGGCGGCGAGGGCCGCGGCGCCGGCGGCACCGGGATCTGAGCTCGGGCCGTCCGGCGCGCCCCGCCGGACAGGTAGGGTCCCTCCTTCGGACCAGATTCACCTGGAAGGAGACCGAACTTGAGCTATTTCGTCACGGGTGCGACCGGCTTCATCGGCCGGCATCTCGTCGAGCGGCTGCTCGAGCGGGAGGGGGACATCCACGTCCTCGTGCGCGAGGGCTCCGAGGACAAGCTCGCACGGCTGACCGAGGGCTGGGGTCAGCCCGAGCGAATCAAGCCCGTGACGGGGGACCTCTCCCAGCCGCTCCTCGGAGTCTCGGATGCCGACCGCGAGACGCTCAAGGGCGTCGAGCACTTCTTCCACCTGGCGGCGATCTACGACATGACCGCCGACGACGAGCGCAACGCCAAGCTCAACGTCGGGGGCACCCAGAACGCGGTCGAGCTCGCCAACGAGCTGGGCGCGGGGACCTTCCACCACGCGTCCTCGATCGCGGTGGCCGGCATGTACGAGGGGCACTTCACCGAGGACGACTTCGACGTCGACCAGAAGCTGGCCCACCCCTACCACCGGACCAAGTACGAGGCCGAGAAGCTCGTGCGCGCGAAGGTGTCGGGCGCCTGGCGGGTCTACCGCCCCTCCGTCGTCGTCGGCAACTCCAAGACCGGCGAGATGGACAAGATCGACGGGCCCTACTACTTCTTCAAGGCGATCCAGAAGGCCCGCTTCGCACTGCCGGAGTGGTTCCCGCTGGTGGGCATCGAGGTCGGCAAGACCAACATCGTGCCCGTCGACTTCGTGGCCGCCGCGATGGACCACATCGCGCACCTGCCCGACCTCGACGGCCAGGCCTTCCACCTCGTCAACCCCAAGGCCCAGGCGGCCGGCGACGTGATCAACACCTTCGCCGAGGCCGCCCACGCGCCCAAGATGGTGCTGCGCGTGGACAAGGGCCTCACCGACATGCTCCCGAAGGGCGTGCTGTCCTACGCGATGAAGCTGCAGGCGCTGAAGGACATCCGGCGCACGTTGCTCGCCGATCTCGGGATCCCCGACTCGGTGCTCGAGTACATCGGCCTGACCGCGACCTTCGACGCCCGCGACACCCAGCGCGCGCTCAGGGGCTCGGGCATCGAGCTCCCGCCACTCGAGTCCTACGCCGAGAAGCTGTGGGACTACTGGGAGCGCAACCTCGATCCCGACCTGTTCAAGGACCGCTCCTTCGAGGGCGCGGTCAACGGCAAGACGGTGATCATCACCGGCGCCTCGAGCGGCATCGGCAAGGCAGCCGCCAGCAAGATCGCGGCCGCGGGCGGGATCCCGATCCTGGTCGCGCGCACGATGGAGAAGCTCGAGGAGGTCAAGGCCGAGATCGAGCGCGACGGCGGGACCGCCTACGCCTACTCCTGCGACCTCTCAGACACCGACGCGATCGACGCCACGCTCGAGCAGATCTTCGGCGAGCACGCCTCCATCGACGTCCTCGTCAACAACGCGGGCCGCTCGATCCGCCGCTCGGTGGAGGTCTCCTACGACCGCTTCCACGACTACGAGCGCACGGTCCAGCTCAACTACCTCGGCACGATCAAGATGATCATCGGCGTGCTCCCGCACATGCGCGAGAAGAAGTCGGGCCACATCGTCAACGTCTCCTCGATCGGCGTGCAGACCAACCCGCCGCGCTTCTCGGCCTACGTCGCCTCAAAGGCCGCGCTGGACGCCTTCACGCGCGTGGCCTCGAGCGAGACGATCGGCGATCGCGTCACCTTCACGACGATCCACATGCCGCTCGTGCGCACGCCGATGATCGCGCCGACGAAGATCTACGACTCGTTCCCGACGATCTCCCCCGACGAGGCCGCCGACCTCGTGTGCGAGGCGATCCGCTCCAAGCCGAAGCAGCTCAACACGCGGCTTGGCACCTTCGGCGAGGTCGCCTACGCGCTCGCCCCGAAGGCGATCGACCAGGTGCTGCACATGGCCTACAAGGTCTTCCCGGAGTCCTTCAAGAAGGACAAGGACGGCAAGGACGGCGAAGGCGACAAGCCGTCCAACGAGGCGATGGCGCTCGCGCACCTCATGAAGGGCGTGCACTGGTAGCAGGCGGCGCGTGCAGCAGGCGGCCCTCCATGCCGCCCGCGACCGTCACCAGCTCGCCGGTGAGGTGACCCGCCGCCGCGGGCGAGCAGAGGAAGGTCACCGCGCGCGCGACGTCCTCGGGCTGCGCGACCTTGCGCAGCGCCATCGTCGCCGTGACCTGCGCGACGAGGTCCTCGGTCAGCGAGTCCGCCGTCATCGGCGACACCGTCCACCCCGGCGCCACGACGTTCACGCGCGCGGGCGCCAGCTCGTTCTTCAGCGACAGCGCGAGCCCGTGGGCGATCGCGGCCTTGGCCGCCGCGTAGTCGGCGTGGCCGGCCTCGCCGAAGCGCCCCGCGGTCGAGGCGACGAGCACGAGGGCGCCGGGGCCGCCGGCCAGCCCGCGGGCGAAGCCGCGCGCGGTCAGGAACGTCGCGGTGAGGTTGGCGTCGAGCGTCGCGCGCCAGCGCTCGAGCGTCATCGCGGCCACCGGGACGTCCTCCTCCGGCCACACGCCCGCGTTGGCCACGCACGCGTCGAGCGGCCCGGCGGCGGCGAACAGCGCGTCGACCTCGGCCTCCTCGCGCAGGTCGGCGCCCACGGCGGTCCCCCCGATCTCGCGCGCCAGCGCCGCGGCGCCCTCGGCGTTGCGATGAAAGTGCGCGACGACGTGCGCGCCCTCGGCCGCGAGCGCGCGCGCGACGGCCTGGCCGATGCCGCCCGAGGCGCCCGTGACGAGCGCCCGCGAGCCCGCGAGCCCGAGGTCCACTCAGCCGGCCACTAGCTGGTGGCGGCCTCGACGGCGCGCGCGGCGTGGCCGGTCATCAGCTGGCGCTGGACGCTGCGCGGCTCCGGCCCGGGAGTGCGGCGCGACCACTCGCCGTCCTCGCCGAGCTCCCACGTGTTGGTGTCGTCGGCGAAGCAGCGCTCGAGCGTGTCGGTGAGGTCGGCGCGCAGCTCGGGGTCGTTGACGGGCGTCAGCAGCTCCACGCGCGTGTCGAGGTTGCGCGGCATCAGGTCCGCCGAGCCGATGTAGACCGTGCACTCGCCGTCGCGCTCGAAGCCGTAGATGCGCGAGTGCTCGAGGAAGCGCCCGACGATCGAGGTCACGCGGATGTTCTCCGACACACCGGGCACCCCGGGGCGCAGGCAGCAGATCCCTCGGATGTTGAGCTGGACCTCGACGCCGGCGCGCGAGGCGCGGTAGAGCGCACGGATGCAGCGCTTGTCGACCAGCGAGTTGAGCTTCATGACGATCCGGGCCTGGCGGCCGTCGCGGTGAGCGCCGATCGTGCGCTCGATCTCCTGGATGATCCCGTCGCGCATGTGCGCCGGGGCGACGAGCACCTGGCGGTAGCCGCGCGGGCGGGCGAAGCCGGTGAGGAAGTTGAACATGTCGGCGACGTCGGCGCCGATCTCGTCGTCGCAGGTGAGCAGCCCGAAGTCGGTGTACAGGCGCGCGGTCTTGGGGTGGTAGTTGCCGGTGCCCACGTGCACGTAGTGGCGCACGCCGTCGCCCTCGCGGCGCACCACGAGGATGCACTTCGCGTGGGTCTTCAGCGCGGGCAGGCCGTAGACGACGTGCACGCCGGCCTCCTCCAGCGCGCGCCCCCACTTGATGTTCGCGCGCTCGTCGAAGCGCGCCTTGAGCTCGACGAGGCAGACGGCCTGCTTGCCGCGCTCGGCCGCGCGGATGAGCGCGGGGACGAGCGGCGAGTCGTCGCTGGTCCGGTACACCGTCTGCTTGATCGCGAGGACGTCGGGGTCGGCGACCGCCTCCTCGACGAAGCGCTCCATCGAGGAGGCGAACGAGTCGTAGGGGTGATGCAGCAGGACGTCGCCCTCGCGCATCGCGGCCATCACCTCGGGCTCCTCGGCCTCCTGGGGCTGCAGCCGCGGCTGGGTGACCGGGGTCCACGGGCGCTCGCGCAGCTCGGCGAAGCCCGACACCTTGGTGATCTCCATCAGGTCGTAGAGGTCGAGCAGCCCCTCGATCGCGAACACGTCCTCGGGATGGACCTCTAGCGAGCGCTCGATCTGCGCGCGCATGTCGGCGTTCATCCCCGCGCCGACCTCCACGCGGACGACCTCGCCGAAGCGCCGCGCGCGCAGCTCGTCCTCGACCGCCTGGAGCAGGTCGTCGGCCTCGTCGGACACGGTGAAGTCCGCGTCGCGCGTGACGCGGAACATGTCGCAGCCGACGATCTCCATGCCCGGGAAGAGCTGGTCGAGGTGCTTGGCGATCAGCTCCTCGAGCGGCACGAACGTGCGCCCGTCGCCGAGCGGCACGAAGCGCGGGAGCATCTCCGTGGGCACCTTGACGCGCGCGAAGACCTGCGTGTGGGTCACCGGGTCCTGCACGAGGACGCCGAGCGAGAGCGAGAGGTTGGAGATGTAGGGGAACGGCCGGCCCAGGCCGACCGCCAGCGGCGTCAGGACAGGGAAGATCTGGCGGCGGAAGCGCTCGTCGAGCAGCTTGCGCTCCTCTGCGGAGACCTCGTCGATGCCGACGATGCGGATGCCGTGCTCGGCCAGCGCGGGGCGCAGCTGGGTGCCGAAGGCGAGGCTCTGGCGCGTCATGTGCTCGCGCACGATGCGGCGGATCTCGGCGATCGTCTCCAGCGGCGTGCGCCCGTCCTGCAGCGTGGTCTCGATCCCGGCGTCGATCTGGTCGTGCAGGCCTGCCACCCGGACCATGAAGAACTCGTCGAGGTTGTTGGAGGCGATCGCCGCGAACTTCAGCCGCTCCAGCAGCGGCACGCCCTCCTCCTCGGCCAGCTCGAGCACCCTCGCGTTGAACTGCAGCCAGGAGAGCTCCCGATTGAAGTAGAGCCCCGGATCCTCGAGGTCGATCTCCTCGGGAGCGAGGGGATGTTCGACGGTGCTCACGCGGGGCTGATCGTAGCGCCCGCGCGCTCCCCGGCCGCGAACTCCAGGCGCGCGCGAAAGCCCTTGCGCTCGTATTCCTCCCACAGCTCGAGGAAGCGGGTGAACAGGAGTTCACGGCGGCCCTGGAGGTAGGTGGCCAGCGCGGCGAGCCCCGCGTGGGCGGAGCGGTTGGGGGCGCGGCGCAGCAGGGCCGGGTCGAGATCGCCGGCGGCGCCCGCGAGCTCGGCGATCGCGCGCGCGTCCTGCACGACCAGCTCCTCGGCGAAGACGCGGAGCTCCGGCAGCTGCACGTCGCAGTCGTGGATCTCGCCGAGCACGTCCTGCAGGTCCTTGGTGAGCTTCACCGCCGTCGTCGCGTACGGCCCGAAGCACGGCCCGGTGATCTCCAGGATGTAGCGCAGGCGCTTGGCCGCGATCCGCATGTCGTGAAGGGCGACGACCTCGGCGGGATCGGCGGCGCGCGGCATGAACGAGCACAGCTCGTCCAGGCGCACGCGGACGATCCGCTCGGCGTTGTCGCCCAGCGGCGCGGCGGGGTCCAGCCCCTTGACCTGGCGCGCCTTCATGCGCCCGGTTCGGCGGCGTCGGCGAGCGCCAGCAGGCGCCCGCGCAGGCCGGTCGCCTCGACGTCCTCGAGCGCCTCGGCGAGCACGCGGTTGCCCTCGGCCTGGCGCTCGCGCTGGCGCTCGGCGAGCCTCTCGACGCCGGGCCGCTGCGCGGCGGTCACCGCCGCGGCGAAGCTGCGCATCGCGGCGATGTGCACGTCGGGGTCGCGGCGCTCGCCGAGCGCGTCGGCGAGCTGCTTGACGTCGCGCAGGGCGGACTTGAACTCCGCGCGCGGGAAGCACGGCGCGAAGATCTCCAGCACCGCGCGCAGGCGGCGCGAGGCGACGCGCATGTCGTGCACGCGCTCGATGTCCTCCGTGTCGAGCACGCCCTCGCCGTGGCTGAAGAGCTCCTGCGTGCGGACGCGCACGATGCGCGCGCCCGCGACCGCGTAAGGCTCCTCGGGCGTGACGTCGATGTCGGCGGCCTTGGCCATGGGCGGGGACGCTACCGGGGCGGCGCCGCGGCGAGCTCGAGCAGCACGCCCTCGCGCAGGCCGCCGCGGCCGATCTGCAGCGGGCGGCCGAAGGCGTGGGACGCGGCGTCGAGGATCAGCAGTCCCGCGGGGAGCAGCTGCACGCGCTCCGGGTCGACGCCGAAGCGCTGGGCGACCTGCTGCGCCGGGCCCTCGGAGAGCACGCGCAGCGCGCGCTGCAGCGTCTCGGGCTCGAGCACGGCGCCGACGAGCCGGCGCAGCGAGGCGGCGCTGCCGCCGACCGCCACGGCGGCGTCGACCGCCGGCAGCTCGAGGCCCTCGAAGACGCCGTGGGCGTGCTGGCGCATCGCGTTCAGCTCGACCGCCGAGGGCGGGTCGGTGTGCCCGTAGGCGTCCGAGAGGAAGCCCGACCCGATCCGGAACGATGAGGACCACGTGGCGCCCTCGGGGACCGTGCCAATCGCCAGCTCGGTCGAGCCGCCGCCCACGTCGACCACGCCCACGCGGCCCTCGAGGTCCTGCCCGAGCGTGCGCGTGGCGCCCAGGAAGGCCAGCCGCGCCTCCTCCTCCCCGTCGAGGATCGTCACCTCCACGCCGCCGGTGTCGCGCAGCACCGCGACGAACTCGTCGCGGTTGGCGGCCGCGCGGATGGCCGCGGTCGCCACCGCGCGCACGGGGTGCGCGCCGAGGCCCTCCGCAAGGCGCCGGTGCTCGGCGACCACGCGGGCGACCTCGTCGATCTTCTTGCGCGGGATCGCGCCGTCGGCCTTGAGCCCCTTGCCGATGCGGGTGAACGCCCGCCGCTGCATGACCTCGGTCAGGCGTCCGTCGATCGCCTCGGCGACCAGCACGCGAGTCGTGTTCGACCCGATGTCGATGCAGGCGCAGAGCATGGGACCCCAGCGATCTTGCCATGATGGACGGCGTGACGGCGATCGAGGTCGAGGGCCTGCGCAAGGCCTATGGCGAGCACGAGGCCGTGCGCGGGATCGACTTCTCGGTCGAGCCCGGCGAGGTCTTCGGGCTGCTCGGCCCCAACGGGGCGGGAAAGACGACGACGGTCGAGATCCTCGAGGGCTACCGCCGCCGCACCGGCGGCCGGGTGTCGGTGCTCGGCTTCGACCCCGGCGAGCGCGACCGGCGGCTGAGGGCGCGCGTGGGCATCGTCCTCCAGAGCTCGGGCTTCTACCGCCACCTGACAGTGCACGAGGCCCTCACCCACTGGGCCGCGATGTACCCGCATCCCCGCGACGTCGACGAGACGATCGCGCTCGCCGGGCTCAAGGAGTCCGCGGGCAAGCGCACGCGCGCGCTCTCGGGCGGACAGCAGCGGCGGCTGGACTTCGCGCTGGCGCTGATCGGCGACCCCGAGCTGATCTTCCTCGACGAGCCGACCACGGGCTTTGACCCCGCGGCGCGGCGCACCGCGTGGGAGACGATCCGCTCGCTGCGCGACCTCGGCAAGACGGTGCTGCTGACCACGCACTACCTCGACGAGGCCCAGGCGCTGGCCGACCGCGTGGCGATCATCAAGGACGGCTCGATCCTCGCCGAGGGCGCGCCGGGCGCGCTGGGCTCGGCCACCCCGCGCTACCGCATCGCCTACCGGATCGGCGAGCAGCCGCGCGTCGAGCGCGAGACCGACGACCCGACAGCGCTGCTGCACGAGCTCACGAGCGCGGCACTGGAGCGCGGCGAGCGCCTGGAGGACCTGAGCGTGACGCGCCCGAGCCTCGAGGACGTCTACCTCGACCTCACGGCCGAGCCGGTGCCGGTTTGACCGCCCTGGCCTGGCGCCAGTACCGGCTGGAGCGCAGGACGTTCTGGCGCAACCCGACGGCGGCGTTCTTCAACTTCCTGCTGCCGCTGATGTTCCTCGCGCTGTTCGGGGCGATCGTGTCGGGCAACCGCGCGCAGCTGCAGGTGATCGTTCCGGGGATCGCCGGGATGAGCGTCATGTCCACGACGTTCAGCGCCCTCGCCTTCAACCTGACCTTCCTGCGCGAGCAGGGCATTCTCAAGCGGATACGCGGCACGCCGCTGCCGACCTCCGCCTACCTGGCGGGGATCGCCGGCAGCGCCGTGACCAACACGGCGCTGCAGATGCTGATCATCACGTTCGCGGGGCGCTTCGTGTTCGGCCTGCAGTGGCCGCCCGACCTGCTCGCGATGGTCGTCTTCGTCGTCGTCGGCGTGATCTGCTTCGCCTCGCTGGGCGTCGCGCTCTCCCATGCGATCCCGAACTTCGAGTCCGCGCCCGCCTACGTGAACGCCGTGTTCCTGCCGGTGATCTTCATCTCCGGCGTCTTCTACGACGCCAAGGCGGCGCCGGCGCTGATCCGCGACGTCGCCCAGGTGCTGCCGCTCAAGCACCTGATCGACGGGCTCTCGGGCGCGATGGTCCACGGCAAGGGGCTCGCCGACAACGGTACCGCCCTGCTCGTGCTCGGCGCGTGGGCGGTCGTCGGCGTCCTGCTCGCGGTGCGCGGGTTCTCGTGGGAGGCGCGGCGCGACTAGGCGACCTTGAAGGCCGGGGGCGCGTCGCCCTGCACGCGCACCGAGAGCTTCGCGAGCTCGGAGCCCTCCCAGCCCGAGCGCAGCAGGCCGAAGACCACGACGTCGTGCAGCGTGTCGCCGTGGCGGTGCCAGCCCGCGAGCACGCCCTCGCGGCGGAAGCCGACGCGCTCCAGCGCGACCTGGGAGCGGCCGTTGCGGGTGTTCGCCCAGGCGGTCAGGCGCTCCATCCCGAGATGCTCGAACGCGAGCGCGGCGATCATCGCCTTGGATTCGAGGTTCGTGCCGGTGCCCCACCAGCGCTGGCCGAACCACGAGCCGACCGTCGCCCGCCGGTCGCGCGCGGAGAGCTCGGAGAGCCCGGTCACCCCGATCGGCCCGTCCTGCGGATGCACCGTGAGGAACTCGAGCATCTCGCCGCGCTCGCGCTTGCCCGCGAGTCCGGCGATGTAGGCGGCGGGCTCCTCCACCCGCTGATACGGACCCCAAGAGAAGAAGCGCGTGACCGCCGGGTCCGAGCCGAGCTCGAGCAGCGCGGGCGCGTCATCGGGCTCGGCGTAGCGCAGCGTGAGCGTGGGACCGGTGACGACGAGGGGCTCCGGGCTCACCGCCGCGATGCTATACACGGCCGCCGTGGCCACCCCGCTGGAGAGCGTCGCTCCGGGCCTCTGGCGCTGGGTCGCGCTGCACCCCGGCTGGAAGGCGGGGGCCGAGCCCGGCAGCGCGAGGATTGGCCGCAGGCGGTCGGCTGTGCGCTGGCCGAGACGCTCGACGCCGTGGCGTTCATCGATCCGCTGCTGCCTCCCGACCCCGGCGAGCTGTGGCCCGCGCTCGACGAGCGCATCGCCGGGCGGCCGGTGCGCGTGCTCACCACGATCCGCTGGCACCGCCGCAGCCGCGACGCGGTCACGCAGCGCTACGGCGCGACCGAGTCGATTCCGGACGGCGTCGAGCCGTTCCTGGTGCACGGCGCCGGAGAGACGATGTACTGGCTGCCCGAGCACGCGGCGCTCGCCCCGGGTGACCGCCTCATCAGCACGCCGGAGAGCGGGCTTCGCCTGTGCCCCGCATCCTGGCTCGAGGATGTGGATGTCGACCTGGAGGGACTGCGCGCGGCACTGCTCCCCCTGCTCGACCTGCCGGTCGAGCGCGTGCTGGTGTCCCACGGCGAGCCGGTGCTCGAACGCGGCCGCGACGCGCTCAGGCGCGCGCTGGCCTGACGCCGGCTCAGGCCGCGACGGCAGACGCACGTCGCGCGAGCTCCACTCCCAGAAGGTTGGGTTGCGGTACCTTCACCCGGGGTAGGGAGCTGCCGCCGAGCTGTCAGATCCGCGACAAGGAAGGGTCACGTGGACGCACTGGGGATAACCATCGATCGCCTTGGGCAGGACGCCGTCAAGGTGGGCCTGAGCGGTGAGCTCGACTTCGCCCGCGCCTACACGTTCGACGAGGAGATGCGCCGTCTGGAGGCCACGAAGCCGGCGACGATCGTGCTCGATCTCCGTGAGCTGCACTTCGTCGACTCGGCCGGCCTGAGCCGGGTGCTCGCCCTCCAGCGCCGCGCCACCCGCGACGGCCGGCGCCTGATGGTGGTGCGCGGCTGCAAGTCGATCGAGCGCCTGTTCGCACTCGCCGCGCTCGACACCAAGCTCGAGATGATCAGCGACCCAGAGGCCGCGCTCGCGTAGCGAGCTCAGGCGTGCGCCGAGGCCGCTCGCGCAGGCTCCGGCGCCAGCGTCGCGGTGCCGAGGTCGAGCGACACCTCGAGCGCCTCGAAGCAGGTGGGGCACAGGCCCGGCCCGGCGTCGCGGCGCATGATCGCCAGCATCTCGTCGCGCGGCAGCGCGCCGCGGTAGGGGCGGTCGGCGCTCAGCGCCTCGCAGACGTCGGCGACGGCCAGGATCCGCGCCTCGGTGCCGAGCTGCTCGGCGCCCAGGCCGCGGTGGTAGCCGCGGCCGTCGAGGCGCTCGTGGTGCGCGCTGGCCACGTCGGCGAGCGGCCGGAACGCCGCCACCCGCTCGAGGATCCGCGCGGTCAGCTCGGGATGGCGGCGCATCTGGACCCACTCGGCCTCGTCGAGCTTGCCGGGCTTGTCGAGGATCAGGTTGGAGACGCCGAGCTTGCCGATGTCGTGCAGCAGCCCGGCGCGGCGCAGGTCGCGCAGCTGCCCGGCGTCGAAGCCCATGACGTCGCCGATCCCGACCGCGATCCGCGCCACCCCCACGGAGTGGCGGCTGGTGTAGGGCGACTTCGCGTCGATGATCGCCGCGAACGCCTCGGCGACGCGATCCAGCCGGTCCTCGTCGGCGACCAGCACGCGGTCCTCGGGCTCGAAGGCCTGGACGACGGCGTGCGGCTCCGCGCCGGCGAGCGACGCCCAGAACCCGACGTCGCCCATGGTCGAGTGCAGCGCGTCGACCAGCTCGGGATCGAACCAGGTGCCGCGCCGGTCCTCGAGCACGTCCAGGACGCCCTCCACGCCGCCCTCGGCGAAGAACACCTCCGAGGTCTGCGCGAGGCACAGGATGCGCCCGAGCAGCGGGATCTGCTCACCCTCCAGGGAGTCCGGATAGCCCTTGCCGTCCCAGTGCTCGTCGAGCGCGCGGATCGCCTGGGCGGTGTCCTCGGAGAGCTCGATCATGCGCGCGATCTCCGCGCCGCGCTCGCAGCGCAGCTCGGTGATGGCGCGCGAGCCCTCGGCGCCGCTGCGGACGATCGTCGCGAGCTGCTTGATGCGCGCGAGCGGCGAGCCGTCGGGCCGGGCGTTGCGCACCACGTAGCGCAGCGACTCCGCGGAATCCAGGTGGTCCACGCGCTTGCGGTCGCGCTTGACCTCGATGTCGTCGGCGCCGAAGAGCGCGCAGACCTTCGCGGCGTTGCTCGAGCACCCGGCGTCCTTGAGCAGCAGGGCGTAGAACAGCGACGAGCGGTCCTCCGGCCCCAGCCCGACCTCCTCGCCGACGCGCATGCCGATCGCACACGCGCGCACCGCGTGGCCCATCGGCTGGCCCTCGGTCACGTCAAGGGCGTAGGAGAGCGCCGAGATGACCTCGGAGAGGCGGATGTCCTGGGGCATGGCGCGCTTGTGCATCGGCGCGATCCTCTCAGGGCTTGACCGGGCCTGTGCGCCAACTGGACGCTCACGCCGCCTCCGAGCAGGCCGCGTCGGCGTGCGCCGGCGCCGGCACGGCTGCGGCGTCGGTCCTGCCCGCCGGCTCGAGCACCAGCAGCGCGATCGCGATCGCGGCCAGGACGAGGCCCGCACCGATCGCGTAGGCGAGGTGATAGCCGCCGTTCAGCGCATCCGAGCCGGCGGCGCCTCCCGCCCGCAGGCTGACCGTCCTGGTCGCCGAGAGCGTGGCGAGCACGGCGAGCCCCAGCGCCCCGCCGACCTGCGCCGAGGTGTTGACCAGGCCCGAGGCCAGGCCGGCGTCACTCTGGGTGGCACCGGACATCGCGACCGTCATCAGCGCCGGGAAGCAGATGCCGGCGCCCGCGCCGAGCAGGAGCATCACCGGCAGCACGTGCTGGAGGTAGGTCCCGTCCACGGGCGCGCGCGAGAACAGCGCGAGCCCGCCGGCGATCAGCGCCAGCCCCACCGGCACCAGCGTCCTGGCCCCGAAGCGCATGATCAGGCGCTCGGAGTAGCGGATCGACAGGCCGCCCATGACGATCGTCACCGGCAGGAACGCGAGCCCGATCTGCAGCGCGCCATAGCCGAGCACGCGCTGGAGGTACAGCGAGCCGAGGAAGAACATCCCGAACATCCCGGCGACGGAGAGCGCCTGGATCACGTTGGCTCCCGCGACGTTGCGCGAGCGGAAGATCCGCAGCGGCATCAGCGGGTCGGCGGCCCGCGCCTCGCGTGCGACGAACGCCGCGAGCAGCGCCAGCGAGACGGCACCGAGCCCCAGCGTGCGGCCCGAGCCCCAGCCGTAGTCGGCCGCGGGCTTGACGATCGTGTAGACGGCGAGCATCAGCGCGCTCGTGATCAGGGCGGCGCCCGGGATGTCGGCGCCCCGGCCGAAGCCCAGCCCCTTGTCGGGCTTGATCAGCCGCAGGGCCAGCACGGCGGTCGCGGCCCCGATCGGGAGGTTCACGAAGAAGATCCAGTGCCAGTTGATCGACTGGGTCAGCACCCCCCCGGCCAGCAGCCCGACCGAGCCGCCCGCGGAGGCGACGAAGGCGTAGACGCCGATCGCCTTCGCCTGCTCCCGCGGCTCCGGGAACATCGTGACGATCATGCCGAGGATGACCGCGGAGGTCAGCGCCCCGCCCAGGCCCTGGAGGAAGCGCGCGGCGACGAGCAGCTCCTGGCTCTGCGCCAGCCCGCACAGCAGCGAGGCTCCGGTGAAGACGGCGAGCCCGGCCAGGAAGACCCGCTTGCGGCCGATCAGGTCGCCGAGGCGCCCGGCGAGCAGCAGCAGGCCGCCGAACGCGATCAGGTAGGCGTTGACGACCCACGCCAGGCTCGACTGGGAGAAGCCGAGGTCGTCCTGGATCGTGGGCAGCGCCACGTTCACGACGGTGGCGTCGAGGACGATCATGAGCATCCCCACGCAGAGGACGTAGAGCGCGGTCCAGCGTGAGCGGTCGGTGTCGGCGGTCACGGCTTGCCTCCATTTCATCGGGTTCGCAATACAGACCACCGGCGGCCCCTGAACTCATCGCGCGGGTGGCTAACCTGCGCGCATGGCCACCTCCTCGACGAGCGCGACGGCGCTGGAGCCCCGGCTGCTCGAGGCCGCTCGGGCGGGCGACGAGCACGCGTTCCGGCGTCTCATGGAGCCCTACCGGCCCGAGCTGCACGCGCACGGCTACCGGATGCTCGGCTCGGTCCACGACGCCGAGGACGCCCTTCAGGAGTCGATGCTGCGCGCCTGGCGCGGGCTGGCCCGCTTCGAGGGGCGCAGCTCGCTGCGCTCGTGGCTCTACACGATCGTCACCAACGCCTGCCTGAACCTGATCAAGCGGCGGCCCAAGCGCATGCTGCCGCTCGATCACGGGCCGGCCGCCGACCCCAGCGAGGGCCCGGGGCTCCCGCTCGTGGAGTCGGTCTGGATCGAGCCCTACCCCGACCAGGCGATCGGCCTCGAGGACGGCTTCGCCGCGCCCGAGGCGCGCTACGAGCAGCGCGAAGGCGTCGAGCTGGCGTTCGTCGCCGCCCTCCAGCACCTCCCCGCCACCCAGCGCGCCGTGCTGATCCTGCGCGAGGTGCTCGGCTTCTCCGCCCGCGAGGTCGCGGACTCCCTCGACACGACCGAGGCGTCGGTCAACAGCGCGCTGCAGCGCGCCCGCAAGACCGTCGAGCAGCGCCTGCCCGAGCGCAGCCAGCAGGCGAACCTGCGCTCGCTCGGCGACGAGCGCCTGCGCGTTCTCGTCGAGAGCTACATGGACGCGATGCGCCGCGGCGACGTCGATGCGGTCGTCGGGATGCTGGTGAAGGACGCCGCGTGGTCGATGCCGCCCGCCGCCGCCTGGTTCGGCGGCCTCGATCAGATCCGGCTGTTCCTGACCAACTCGCCGCTCTCGGGCAAGTGGGTCTGGCGCCACCTCCCGGCCCGGGTCAACGGGCAGGCCGCGGTCGGGGTCTACAGCTGGGACGAGGCCGAGCAGTGCCACCTCCCCTTCGCGCTCGACGTGCTGACCCTCGACGGCCCGCGGATCCGCGAGATCACCTCTTTCATCACGCGCTCGACCGAAGGGCAGGATCCCGACTACTACGCCAACTGGCCGACCCAGCCGCAGGATCCCGAGCGGGTCACGCAGTACTTCGAGCGCGCCGGCCTGCCGGCGCGGCTGGACTGACCGCGCCGGGCGCGGCGCTCATGCCCCGATCGCCCCGGGATCGGGCGGCACGTCGACGGCGTGCTGCGCGAGCGCCGCGAACGGGACGATGTCGAGCGCCCGCTCGTGGGTCGAGGCCAGCACGACGTAGGCCGCGGCGCCGTCCTGGTGGGCGCGCAGCCAGTTCACGGCGGTCACGCACCAGCGGTCACCGGGCGTGAGCCCCGGGAAGCGGTAGTGGGGCATCGGGGTGCTGAGGTCGTTGCCGATCGCCCGCTGGTGCTCGAGGAACTCCGCGGTCACCACCGCGCAGATCGTGTGGCTCCCGCGGTCGTCGGGCCCGGTGCTGCAGCACCCGTCGCGGTAGAAGCCGGTCACGGGGTCGCTGCCGCAGGCCTCGAGCTCCCCGCCCAGCACGTTGCGCTCGTTCACCGCGCCAGTATCGCGGTCATGATGGCGCCGGTGCGGCTGGTCACCTGGAACGTCGCGGGCCGGGTCACCCGCCAGCCCGAGCAGGCCGCCGTAGTCGCGGCGGCTCGCGCCGACATCGTCGCGCTCCAAGAGGTGACCGCGCGGACGCTGCCGCTGTGGCGCGAAGCGCTCGCCGAGGCCGGGCTGACCGAATGCCAGACGGCGCTCGAGGGGCTGCCGGCGGCGCCGGGGCGGCGCCCGCTCGGCGTCCTCACCGCCGCGCGCGAGCCCGTCGAGCGCCTGTCGGCGCCGCCCGCTGTGCCGTGGCCCGAGCGCGTGCTGTGCACGAGCGTCGCCGGCATCGAGGTCGTCAACGTGCACTCGCCGATCGCCCCCGCCCCGGAGCTCGCCAAGGTCCGGACCCACGAGGCGGTCGCGGCCTACCTCGCCGCCGCCCCCGCCGGCTCGCGGATCCTGTGCGGGGACCTCAACACCCCCCGGCGCGAGCTGCCCGACGGCGACGTTCTGAGCTTCGCGCACACCAGCTCGGGGCGCCTGCGCCCCGAGCGCGGCGAGCGCTGGGACCGCGCCGAGCGCTCGCTCGTCCACGGGCTGCGCGAGCGCGGCTGGGTCGACGCCTTCCGCTCGCTGCACGGCTACGCCGAGCGCGAGGCGAGCTGGACGTTCGCGCACGACCGAGGCGGCTGGCGCCTGGACCACGTGCTCGTCGAGGGCCTCCGGCCCGTCGCGAGCGCGTACGCGCACGACTGGCGCCGCAGCGGCCTCTCAGACCACTCGGCGCTGCTCGTCGAGCTGCAGCGCTAGCCGAGCGCGCGGTCGAGGTTGTAGGCCGCGCTGATCAGCGCGAGGTGCGTGAACGCCTGCGGGAAGTTGCCGAGCGCCTCGCCGGTCGGCCCGACCTCCTCGGAGTACAGGCCGAGGTGGTTGGCGTAGGTGAGCATCTTCTCGAAGGCCAGGCGCGCCTCGTCCATGCGCCCGGCGCGCGTCAGCGCTTCGACGTACCAGAAGGAGCACATCGAGAACGTCCCCTCCTCGCCCCGCAGCCCGTCCGGCGAGGCCTCGATGTTGTAGCGGTAGACCAGCGAATCCGAGACGAGCTCGTCGCGGATCGCGTCGAGCGTGGAGAGCCAGCGCGGATCGTGCGGGGCGATGAAGAGCACGAGCGGCATCAGCAGGACGGAGGCGTCGAGCACGTCGGAGCCGTAGTGCTGGACGAAGGCCTGGCGCTCGTTGCTCCAGCCCTTCTGCATGATCTGGTTGTAGATGCGGTCGCGCTCGGCCAGCCAGCGCACGATGTCGCCCGGGAGCCCGCGTGCGCGGTTCATGCGGATCGCGCGCTCGAGCGCCACCCAGCTCATCAGCCGCGAGTAGGTGAACTCCTTCTGGCCGCCGCGGACCTCCCAGATGCCCTCGTCGGCCTGGTCCCAATTCTCGCACAGCCAGTCGACGATCCTGCGCAGGTTGTCCCACGTCTCGGCGAAGATCGGCGAGCCGTATTTGTTGTAGAGGTAGACCGAGTCGATCATCTCGCCGTAGATGTCCAGCTGGCGCTGCTCGGTCGCGGCGTTGCCGACGCGCACGGGTGACGAGCCGCGGTAGCCCTCCCAGTGGTCGAGCGTGAACTCGGGCAGCTCGGCGCGGCCGTCGATCCCGTACATGATCTGCAGCGGGCCGCTCGGCCCCGAGCGCCATTCGCTCATGCGGTCGTTGAGCCAGCCCATGAACGCCGCCGCCTCCTCGGTGAAGCCGAGGCGCAGCAGGCCGTAGAGCGAGAACGCCGCGTCGCGGATCCACGTGTAGCGGTAGTCCCAGTTGCGCTCGCCCCCGAGGTACTCGGGCAGCGACGTGGTGGGCGCCGCTACCAGCGCCCCGGTCGGCGCGTAGGTGAGCAGCTTCAGCGTGAGCGCCGAGCGCAGCACCATCTCGCGCCAGCGCCCCTTGTAGCGCGACTGGTTCACCCACGACCGCCAATAGGCGACGGTCGCGTCGAACGCCGAGAGCGTGACGTGCTCGGGCACCGGGCGGCAGATGTGGTCCTGCGGGACGCGCTCGAGCACGAAGGTCTGGGAGTCGCCGTGGGAGAGCTCGAAGGTCGCGCGGATGCCGCCCTCGTGGCGCGTGAGCCGCTGCTCGGAGCCCATCGTCCGCGCGATCGCGCCTTCGAAGGCCAGCGTCAGGTCCGGAGAGCGGAACAGCACGCCGTGCGGATGCATCTCGACCTCGTGCTCCGCGCGCCCGTAGTCGAAGCGCGGCTGCAGCTCGAGCACGAAGCGCAGATGGCCGCGGACGACGACGACGCGGCGGATGAGCCGGTGGCGGTGCTGGTCGATCTCGGCCGCGTCGATCGGCATGAAGTCCTGCACCTCACCCACGCCGTCGGGCGTGAAGAAGCGCGTGATCAGGACGTTGGTGTCCGGGAAGTAGAGCTGCTTGGAGGTCCAGTCGTCGCAGTCGGGCCGCAGCGAGTAGAAGCCGCCCTTCTCCTTGTCGAGGATCGCGCCGAACACGCTCGGCGCGTCGAAGGCGGGGCAGCAGTACCAGTCGATGGTCCCGTTCGTGCCGACCAGCGCGACCGTGTGCAGGTCGCCGACGAGGCCGTGCTCCGCAATCGGCAGGTAGCGCCCCTCGTGCTCCCCCGCCCGGGCCAACTAGCCTCGGTCCTCTTCCTCGTGAGCGGCCACCATGGCCGCCCCGAGGACGCCCGCCTGCACGCCGTGGCGGGCCAGGCGAATCGTCGTGCGGGTGCCGAGCCCGGGCACCGTGTAGGCCTTCGCGATCCGGCGGGCGGGCTCGATCAGCAGGTCGCCCGCCGTGGAGACGCCGCCGCCGACGACGATCTCGGGCAGGTCGAACAGGTTGATCGCGTTGGCGATCCCGAGCCCGAGCCGCTGGCCGAGGATGTCGAGTACCCGCAGCGCGTCGGCGTCCCCGGCCTTGGCGCCGTCGACCACGTCGTGTCCGGTCACCTCGCCGTCGTCGCGCAGGCGCTTGCCCAGGAAGGAATCCTCCTCCTCACGCGCCTCGCGCTCGGCCAGCCGGTCGAGCGCTCGGCCGGCGGCGAGGTACTCCAGCGTGCCCGGCAGCGGGTGCTTGCCCTCGGGCTCGGGCACCCCCTCGTCGAGGTCGAGCCCGATCACCGTGTGGCCGACCTCGAATGCGCTGGTGGTGGCGCGGTAGAGGCGCCCGCCGAGGACGAGGCCGCCCCCGACGCCGGTGCCGACCGTGAACATCACGAGGTTCGGCGAGGTCAGCGTGCCCGCCTCGTCGTAGGCCTCGGCGAGCGCGGCGCAGGACGCGTCGTTCTCGACGTAGACCGGGATCCCGGCCTTGTCGGAGAGCAGCTTGCGCAGCGGCAGGTCCTCGAGCGGGATGTTCACGCTGTGCAGGATCCGGCCCGTCTCGAACTCGATGATCGACGGCAGCCCGATGCCCACCGCGACGGTCTCGTCGCTGCGGACCCGCTCGATCAGCCCGATGACCTGCGAGACCAGCGCGTCGGAGTCCGAGAGCTCGGTCTTGACGGTCTCGCCAGGCGTGAGCTTGCCGTCCTGCAGCGTGGCGGCGGCGATCTTCGTGCCGCCCACGTCGAGCCCGATGAACTGACCCTCCACTACAACCCCGCCGCCGCGGCCTCGTCGAGGATCACGAAGAAGCTGCCCGCCCTCGGGTCCACCTGCGCCGCGGGCACGGACGCGTCGGGCTGGTCGCCGAACGCGCGCGCCACCGCCTGCGCCTTGTCCTCGCCGGCGGTGAGCAGCGTCACGTCGCGGGCGCCGTTGATCAGCGGCAGCGTGAACGTCACGCGCGGGACCTGCGGCGCCATGCCGGCCTGCGGCACGGCGGCGATGAAGCGGCTGCGCTCCTCCAGGGCCGGCTTGCCGGGGAACAGCGAGGCGACGTGGGCGTCGGGGCCGAGCCCGAGCAGCAGCAGGTCGAAGCGCGGCTCCCCCCCGAGGTGCTCGCGCACCAGCGCCTCGTAGGCGCCGGCGGCCGCGTCCGGCCCCAGCTCGCCCTCGATGCGCATGACCCGCGGAGGGCGCGAGAGGCGCGAGAGCAGCGCGGCGTCGGCCATCGCGAAGTTCGAGTCCGGGTCGGTCGGGCCGACCGCCCGCTCGTCGCTGAACCAGACGGTGGCGCCGCTCCAGTCGGCGTCGCGCTCCGCGGCCAGCTCGTAGGCGCGCTGCGGCGTCGACCCGCCCGCCAGCGCGATCTGCCCGCTCGCCTCGGCGACCTCGGTGAGACGATCGGCGACCTCGGCCGCCGGGTCCTGGACCACCCGGATCTCCCTCATGGGGCGGACCGTAACCGGTTGTCGCCGGCCACGCCCCGCGGTGGCCCCGTCATCGCCGCCGCAGGGCCAGCGCCGCGGCGGCGAGCAGGCCGATGCCGGCGAGCACGGCGGCGAGCCAGAGCGGGCTGGCCTGGCCGCCCGGGGCGGCAGCGGCGTCGGGCAGGCCGTTCGGCCCCGAGGGCACCCAGTCCGTCGTGCCGCGGATCTTGACGCGCCGAGTCCCGCTCTCGATCGGGATGCTCCAGTTGCTCAGCCGCGCGGTCTGGTTGCGGGCCACGACCGCCTCCGGTGGCTGCTCGGGGGCGTAGCCGACACGCGAGTCCAGCCAGGCATGCGAGGGCGTCGTGGCGACCTGGTGCCACGCGGGCGCAGCGTGCGCGTCGACGGCCACACGGGTCAGCTCACCTCGTGCGCGCTGGTCGTCGGCGTAGGTCGGGCTCCGCAGGTTGACGTCAACCCCGGCCGGGCCGATGCGCGCGAACGGCTCGCCGGCCCGGCCGCGCACGGTCACCGTCCCCTTCGCCGCGCTCTGGAGCAGCAGCCCGGGGAACCGGCCCGGCAGGACCGAGACGCTCACGCCGGGAAGTGGCCGCGGCGAGGACACAAGCGCGGGCGCGACGGTGCCCAGGACGGGCCGGAACTCGATGTGCCCCTCGATCCGCGCGGGGGCGCCCCCGTAGCGCAGGGGAACCGTCCAGTCCAGGAGCCGCAGCACGCGTCGGGTCCCCCGCTGGGCGCGTGGGAGGCGCACCTGTGCCGGATGCAGGCGATGCTCGTAGTAGGACCACGCCGGCGCGCGCGACACGAGCTGCCACCGGGGAGGACCGCGCCGCGCATTGGGCGGTAGGCCGCCGGTGCCGTCGGGGTTGCCGGATTGGTACCAGAAGCCTGACTCCAGGTTGGCGAACGTCCCGCGCGGACCGACGCGGAGAAACGGCTCCCCGCGCGGCGCGATCACCTCGAGGTCGCGCTGAGTCGGGTTGACGATCTGCAGGAGCGAGGCGGTGCCGCGCACGGCGGCGACGCGCACGCCCGGCAGCGCCGGATCGACACGGTCGATCACCGTCCGGATGAGCGGACTGGTCTCCCCATGGGCCCCGGCCGGCGGTGCGCCGGAGGACGACCATGCGCCCGCGGCGACTGCCGCCAGGGCGGCGCAGACCCGCGCGCTAGTCGTGGTCCTGATCGTCGCCGCCGTTGCCGTTGTCGTTGCCGGTCCCGTCGCCGTTGCCGTTGCCATCACCGTTGCCGTTGCCGTTGTTGGCGCTGCAGTGGCTGGACCCCACGAAGACCTGCGCCGCCTTGGACGGCACCGGACCGCTCGGGGTCTGGCGGTTGACGAAGAGCATGTACGGGCCGGGCGGCGCCACGTTGGCGTCGGGAGGCCCCTTCACGGTCACGGTGTTCCCGTGACGCGCGACGATCGGCAGCTCAACCGTGCGCTGGTCGCCGTCCACGAGGTGCGTCGAGGACGCATTGCGGACCAGCACCACGCGATCCGCCTGGGACGCCGGGTGGCTCAGGCGGATCTCCGTCGTTCCGCCGTAGCGGCGCTGCCGAGCGTCGACCCCCGGCGCGGCAGGCTGCGGCTGCCCCGTGCGGAGGTAGGGCGGCGTGTAGATCTCGAACGTCGGGTCGCGGCCGTCGTTCTTCGAGCTCGGCTGGTTGTACTGGCCCTCGATCCCGCCTGCGTAGGGGCGGGTCGGGTTCTGCGGATCCTGTCCCACGCCGTTGCGGCCGTATCCCATCGAGATCGGGGCGTGGCCGCCCACCAGCACGCGCGCGTCCGGTAGCAGGACGGCGGTGTTGTGGTAGGTGCGCAGCCGATGGGCAGTCGAGTCCCTGCGCCACTGCCGCGTTTCGGGATCGAAGATCTCGGCCTCCTGCACCGGCGTCTCGAAGCCCGGCGCGACGACCTCGTCCTGCTCGGCGCCCGATGTCGCCAGCACCTCGCCCGTCGGCAGCAGCGTGCCCGAGGAATACCAGCGCGGATGGTTGAGGTCGCCCGCCTTCTCCGAGCTGAGGGTGCCCCCGGGGCTCGCGGGTGTCGTGACGCCGGTGTCGATAGTGTCGATGCGGCTGTCGGTGATCGCCTGGTAGGAGCCGGGGGTGGTGCCGAGCACGCCGCCGGCGGTCAGGAAGCTTGCTCGCCGGTAGCGCCCCGACGCGTCGGGCCGGAGCGGCAGCATGATCGAGAAGGTCGAGCCGCGGAACCCGGCGAACGCCGGGTTCATCCCCGGCCCCGAGCCGGGGACGCCGACGTCGCTCCAGCGCCGGGTGGCGGGATCGAAGGTGGCGGCGATGTTCCACAGCGCCTCGTTGTAGGACTGACCCTGCGGGTTGTACGCCTGGCCGGCCCCGTTGTAGTAGACGTGGCCGTTGGGCAGCAGGTGCAGGCGTGGGAACAGCGGCAGCGCGCGGTCCGACGGATCCTGCGCGTCCCTCGGGCCCTGTAGCTCCCAGCGGCCCGAGCAGGCGTTGCGGACCTCGGTCTCCTGCACGTTGTCGCCCGAGCGGTTCGACGTGACCTCGCCGGGCAGCGGGCCGGGCTGCGGTGGGATCCCCGGTTCGGTGGGCTTGTCGTAGGGCTTGAGCAGATTCTTGACGCCGCTGGCCACGAAGGTGTCACCGGCCTGCCCGCCCCGCTCCCCGAGCGTGACGAGCGTCGGGTACCAGCGCCCGAAGTTCATCCTCGGCGTCTGGACCCAGCGGTTGGTTCGCGGGTCATAGACGCGGGAGTTGCGCATGCCCTGGAGCTCGAGGGCGCCCGGGGTCGAGCCCGTGGTGGTGGGCGGGTCGTTCTTGTAGGTGGTCCCGCCCGTGGCGAGCAGCCTGCCGTCGGGCAGGAAGTTCTGATCGGAGCAGAACAGCGACCCGTCGTTGTAGGCCGGGTCGAGCTTGCGGCCCACGTCGTTGGGCACGCCGAGGAACTCCTTGTCGGGATTGCCCTCGGGCGGGGGGTTCGCGCCGCCGTCGACCGGCGTCGGGTTGCTCCACGAGGAGTGGATGGGATCGGAGGGATTGAGGTCGAGCTTGCGGGTCTGGTCGTTGACGGCGACCGCCCCGAATTCGCCCGCGATCGACGCGTTGATGTTCTCCGTCCCCTCGAGCGCGTTCCAGTACACGATCCGGTTCCGGACGGGGGTGACGCTCGAGGACGCCGCAGCCGGCTTGCACGCCCAGTAGGGGTTGTAGAGCGGACCGCTCGGCTCGAGCCCCGGCCGCGGCGCGCGACGGATGCACTTGCTGTCAGTCGGCTGGCCGTCGATAGTCGGCTCCGCGAACGGCTGCGAGAACTCGCCCGTCGTCTGCGCGACGGCCGGACCGGCGGCACAGACAGCGGCGACCACCCCGGCGACAATCCCGATCCGGCGGCAGAACCACCGTGCCGAACGTCCTGCGCGCGCCCTGCCGATCATCGTGTCTCCTCGCCGCTCGTCCCCCTCCTGATCGCGGCCCTACCCCCTCGAATCGAGCACAAACCGACTCCTGGCAGATCGGCGCGAACCCGGCGTCTACGCGACCATCGCGCGCGCCGCAGTCAGCGCGGGGCGGTAGGTCGGATCGCGCAGCAGCGCCTGGCGGACGCCCTCGCCGAGGATCCCCGACTCGCCACGCGACGCGCCGAGTACGGTCCAGGCGATCTCCTTGCCGTCGCGCTCGCGCCGCACCGAGCGCAGCCCGCCCTCCGTGCGGTCCAGCGACAGCGAACGGCCTGAGGCCATCTCGATCGTCACCCCGGCGAGCCCGGGCGCACCCGGCTGCTCGACGTGCTCGAGCTTGATCGAGATCTCGCCGCGGCGCGCCCGGGCGCGCCCGCTCAGTCGTTCCCCGGAACCCGAGAGCGACCCTGCCTTCCAGCCCAGGCGCGAGCTCAGCCAGCCACAGAACAGCACCGCGGCGGCGACGGAGTCGGCGCGGTGCCGGACGGTCACAGCGGAGATCTCGCCGAGGCTGCGCCGCAGCGCGGGCGGGTCGAAGGCGGCGGCGACGCGCTCGCGCCAGGGCGTCGAGCGCAGCCACGCGAGATCGACCACGTAGGCGTTCTCGAGCAGATCCTCGGCGCGGTCCAGCGCGGCCCCCAGCTCGGGCTCGTCCTGGGAGTCCACCAGCACGACCTGCGCGAGCCGGCGCAGCGCGTCGACCGCGATCTCGTGCGAGTGCGGCGCCCACACGACCGTCGCGAGGTCGCTCACCAGCAACGGGTCGACGATCGAGTCCAGCGAGGCCAGGTGGCGCTCGCCGATGTCCAGCTCGACCTGCTCGCGGCCGATCGCGATCTTCCCCGGCGCGGAGCCGGCGTCGTCGGAGACGCTGCACCACGCGTCGATCGTCTTGCGCCGGTCGCTGACCGAGCACAGGATCAGCCGCGAGGGGTGGTAGCGCCCGACGCGCTCCAGGCGGTTCTCGACCTCTCCGCGGAACTCGCGGTCGACCACGACGATCAGGTTGAGCACGCGCGCGGGGACGAAGGCGTCCTGGTCGTGGTAGCGCTCGATCAGCAGCCTGCGCAGCGCCGCTTCGATCTTGCTCGGGGTCGTGTCGCGCTCGCGCCAGACCTCCTCGGTCATAGCCCGCGCCAGGAGCGGCCCTCGCCGATCAGGTCCTCGGCCTCCTGCGGCCCCGGCGACCCCGCCTCGTAGTGGGCCATCGGCAGGTCGCCGTCCTTCCACGCCTTCAGGATCGGGTCGATGATCGACCACTGGGCGATCACCTCGTCGGAGCGCGTGAACAACGTCGCCTCGCCGCGCATCGCGTCCTGGATCAGGCGCTCGTAGGCCTCGGGGGACTGCGACATGAACGCCGAGCCGTAGAGGAACTCCATGTTCACCGGGCGGATGCGCATACGCGAGCCTGGGATCTTCGCCCCCAGCGAGAGCGACACGCCCTCGTTGGGCTGCACGGCGAGGATCAGCAGGTTGGGCTGCACGCCGACCGAGCCGTGGGACTGGAAGGCGAGGTGCGGCACCGGCTTGAGCTGCACCGCGATCTCGGTCGTCTTGCGCGACAGGCGCTTGCCGGTGCGCAGCACGAACGGCACGCCCTCCCAGCGCCAGTTGTGGACCTCGAGGCGCAGCGCCGCGTAGGTCTCGGTCTCGGAATCGTCGGGCACGTCGTCCTCGTCGAGGTACCCGTGCACCTCCTCGCCGTCGGCCATGCCCGACGTGTACTGCGCGCGCACGGTCATCTGCGCCACCTGCTCGGGCGTCGGCGGGGTGATCGCGTCGAGCACCTTGACCTTCTCGTCGCGCACCTTGTCGGCGTCGAAGCTGGCCGGCGGCTCCATGCACAGCAGGGTCAGCAGCTGCAGCATGTGGTTCTGAACGAGATCGCGCAGCGCGCCCGCCTGGTCGTAGTAGCCCGCGCGCGAGCCGATGCCGATGTCCTCCGCCGCGGTGATCTGCACGTGGTCGATGTAGTTGCGGTTCCACACCGGCTCGAACATCAGGTTGGCGAAGCGGAAGGCGAGGACGTTCTGGACGGTCTCCTTGCCGAGGTAGTGGTCGATGCGGAAGACCTGGCGCTCGCGGAAGACCTTCGAGATGTCCTCCTGCAGCGCCTTCGCCGACGCGAGGTCGGTGCCGAAGGGCTTCTCGATCACCACGCGGACGTCGGCGCCCTTGTGGCGGTGCAGGCCCGCCTTCTTGAGCTCGTCGGCGATCACGGAGAAGTACTCCGGCGCGGTGGAGAGGTAGTACATGCGCGCCAGCGGCTGGCCGGCCTCGTCGTCGAGCTCCTCGATGACCTCGCCGAGCTTGCCGTAGGCCTCTGAGTCGTCGAAGGGGACCGCCACGTAGCGCATGCGCTCGAGCAGGCCGTCGAGCACCTTGGCGTCGGGCTCGCGGCGCGAGTTTGCCTCGATCGCCTCGCGCGCGACCTCGCGGAACTCCTCGTCGGTCTGCTCGCGCCGCGCGGCGCCGACCATGTTGAAGCGCTCGGGCAGCGCGCCCTCGTGGGCGAGGTTGTAGAGCGCGGGCAGCAGCTTGCGATGCGCGAGGTCGCCCGAGGCGCCGAAGATGACCATGGTCGTCGGAGCGACCGGGAGGCGCTCGAGGCCCTCGGTCAGGGGGTTCTCGGCCTGCTCTCTCGCTGTGTCGGTCGCCGTCGCGGCCATCAGACGCCGGTCCCGGCGGCCCGCTCCACGGCGTGGCCGCCGAACTGGTTTCGCAGGGCGGCGAGGACGCGCGCGGTGTAGTCGCCCTCGCCGCGCGAGTAGAAGCGCGCGTAGAGCGCGGCGCTGAGCACGGGCATCGGGACCTCGTGCTCGATCCCGTCCACGATCGTCCAGCGGCCCTCGCCGGAGTCGGCGACGGAGCCCTTGATCCCCTCGAGCTCGTTGCCCTCGGCCTCGAAGGCCAGCTCGGCCAGCTCGCACAGCCACGAGCGCACCACCGAGCCGCGGTTCCAGAGGGCGGCGACCTCCTTGAGCTCGATCTCGAACTTCGACTTCTGCATCAGCTCGAAGCCCTCGGCGTAGGCCTGCATCATCCCGTACTCGACGCCGTTGTGGATCATCTTCACGAAGTGCCCGGCGCCCGCGTCGCCGAAGTGGTGCCAGCCCTCCGGCGGGGCGAGGACGTCGAGGATCGGCGTCAGCTCCTTCACGGAGTCCGGATGCCCGCCGACCATCATGCAGTAGCCGCCCTTCAAGCCCCAGACGCCGCCGGAGACGCCGACGTCGACGTACTGGATCTTGCGCTCGATCAGCGCGGAGGCGCGGGCCACGTCGTCGTGCCAGTTGGAGTTGCCGCCGTCCACGATCGTGTCGCCCTCCTCAAGCAGGTCGGCGAGCTCGTCCACGGTCTTCTGCGTCGGCTCGCCGGCCGGGACCATGATCCAGACGTGGCGGGGGGCGTCGAGCTTTCCGACGAGGTCCTCCAGCGAGGAGGCGCCCGAGGCTCCGTGCTCCTCGGCTTCGTGCACGGTGTCCTCGTTGAAGTCGAAGGCGACCACGTCGTGGTCGGAGTCGCGCTCGATGCGGTGGACCATGTTGCCGCCCATCTTGCCGAGCCCGACGAAGCCGATCTGCATCAGAAGTTCCCCTTGAGGTCGTCGATTGCCCGGGCGAGGTCCCCGGAGGACAGGCGGATCCGGACCGCGGTGAGCCCGTGGCCGCGCAGCGTCTGAAGGTCTCCGTCGGCCTGCGCCCGGATCAGGGTGCCGAAGTCGAAGCTCTCGCCCGGGACCGCGGCGCTCGCCTGCGAGTCGTGGACGAGCTGGATGAAGCGCCCGACGGCCGGCCCGCCCTTGTGGAACTGGCCGGTCGAGTGCAGGAAGCGCGGGCCGTAGCCGTAGGTCGTGGCGACCCGATGGCTGGTGGTGATCGCGGCGCGAAGGCGCGCGAAGGCGGCGTCGACCTCCGCGGAGTAGGGCAGGTAGCCCATGATCGCCACGTAGTGGGGCGGTGCGAGCCCGTCGGCGATCTCGGCGAGGTCGCCGTCCTCGAGCTCCGGCGTCCCCTCGTCGAGCACTTTCTTGGTGGCGTCCTTGGCCTCCTGGACGTTGGGCTGGTCAAACGGATTGATCTCCAGCGCCCAGCCCACGACCGCGGTGGCGAACTCCGACAGGAAGAACAGGCGGCCGAGGTCCTGGGGCCCGGCGGCGGGGATCGTGATCACCGGGTGCCCGGCCTCCGCCAGCTCGCCGAGGCCGGGCCCGCCGTCGGCCCGGAGGTGGACGAAGACGCGGTCGTTGCCGTAGGCCTCTGGCCCGCCCAGCGGCTCGTCGGCGATCGGGAGGATCCCGCGGCGCTGCTTGCCGGTGCTCTCGGCGACCAGCTGCTCGGCCCACACGCCGAAGGAGGCGATCGGCTCGTCGGCCACCCACGTGAGCTTGTCGCGGCCGTTGCGGGCGAGCTCTCCGAGCGCGCAGCCCAGCCAGAGCCCGGGGTTGTCCTGCTCCTGCGCGCACGCGCGCTGGGCGGCCTGCGCGCCCTCGAGCACCGGCCGCACGTCGATCCCCGCGAGCGCGGCCGGTACGAGCCCGAAGTAGGACAGCGCCGAGTAGCGGCCGCCGATGTCGGGCTCGTTGAGGAAGACACGGCGGAAGCCGTGCTCGGCCGCGAGGTCCTCGAGCGAGGACCCTGGGTCGGTGACGGCGACGAAGTGCTCGCCATCGTCCTGCAACGCGTGGAAGTGCTTGAACAGCGACAGGGTCTCGATGGTGCCGCCCGATTTGGTCGAAACGATGAACAGCGTCCGCTCGACGTCGATCGCCCCCTCGACGGCGACGATCTGGTCGGGGTCCGTGGAGTCCAGGACGTGCAGGCGCAGGCCGCCGTCCTGCGGCCCGTAGGAGAGGCGGAACGTCTCCGGGGCGAGGCTCGAGCCGCCCATCCCGAGCAGCACGGCGTCGGTGTAGCCGGCCTCCAGGCAGATCGCGCGGAACGCGTCGAGCTCGCCGGCCTGCTCGAGCATCTCGTCGGCGATCGTCAGCCAGGCGAGCCGGTCGGTGACCTCGGGCGTGCCCTCGGGCGCCCACAGCGTGCCGTCGCGACGGCCGATGCGGGCGACGACGTCCTGATCGGCGGCGGCGGCCAGCCGGTCGGCAACCGGCTGCTCGAGCTCGGCGGGCAGATGGGCCTGGATCCCGGTGACTGGGGCCACGTTGCCCGCCACGCTACCCGGTCGGGCGCCGCCTGAGACGGCCGGTCGGTCAGGCGGCGACGGCGCCGGCCCGGCGGGCTCGGCAGAACGCCCGCACGACCGCCGGGTCGAACTGGCTGCCGGCGCAGCGGCGCAGCTCGAGCACCGCCTCGAACTCCGAGAGCACGCGCCCGTAGGGCCGCTCCTCGCACATCGCGCTGTAGGCGTCGCACACCGCGACGACGCGCGCGCCGAGCGGGATCTGCTCGCCGCTCAGCCCGTCGGGATAGCCGCGGCCGTCCCAGCGCTCGTGGCTCGCGCGCACCAGTGCGGCGACCGGGCGCAGGGTCGGGGCCGCCCCGATGATCGCCTCGCCGAGGACCGTGTGGCTGCGCATCAGGTCCTCCTCGTCGGGGCCGAGCGGCCCGCGCTTGGCGAGGATCTCCGGCGGGATCGCCAGCTTGCCGATGTCGTGCAGCTCGGCGGCGCGCGCGATGATCTCGCCGGCCTCTTCGCCAATCCCCAGCACCCGCGCGACCGCGCGCGCGAGGCCGGCGACCTCGCGGACGTGCTCGTGCACGGAGGGCTCGCCGGACGCGAGGGCGCGCAGCAGCACGTCGGCGGCGGTGTGGCCGCGTCCGTGGCCGGAGTTGATGCGCGTCCGTGCGTGCGTCAAAACTGGCGTGGGTTTCGATGTGGCGTCGTCATACCCTTCTAGGTGGAGACACGCGACCGAGCGAAAGGTTGGCCCCATGGCAACTGAACAGAAGACCAAGAGCGACGCGGAGTGGCGCGAGGAGCTCACCCCTGAGCAGTACGACGTGCTGCGCAAGGGCGGGACCGAGCGCGCCTTCTCCGGCGAGTACTGGAACGTCAAGGACGACGGCGTCTACCGCTGCGCGGGCTGCGGTGCCGAGCTGTTCGCCTCCGGCACCAAGTTCGACTCGGGGACGGGCTGGCCGAGCTTCACCGAGCCCGCTGTCGCGGCCGCGGTCGAGACGCGCTCGGACAACTCGCTGTTCATGCGCCGCACCGAGGTCGTGTGCCGTGCCTGCGGCGGGCATCTGGGCCACGTCTTCGAGGACGGCCCGGCCGACCAGGGCGGCCTGCGCTACTGCATCAACTCCGCGGCGCTCGAGCTCGACACGGGCGAGAAGGCGGCGAGCACGCCCAACCCGACGTAGGAGCAGCCGCTGATCCGCGCGATCCGGCGCCTGCGCGACCGCCCGAGGCGGCCGCGCAGCGTGCCGGCCACAAGCGCATAGGTGCCGTCGCTGAGCATCGCCAGCACGAGGAAGCAGCCGCCCAGCACGAGCACCTGCGGAGCCACCGCGCCGCGCCCGGGGTCCACGAACTGCGGGAGGAACGCGAGGAAGAACAGCGCGGTCTTCGGGTTCAGCCCGTTGACCACGACGCCCTGCCAGAACAGGCGCGAGCGGCGCGCTCCGGCCTCCCCGGCGTCCTCCTCACCGCCCTCGCCGGAGATCAGCCGGCGAACGCCGATGTAGACCAGATACGCCGCGCCTGCGTACTTCACCACCGTGAACGCCGCCGCCGACGATGCCAGCAGCGCCGAGAGCCCGACCGTCGCGGCCGTGACGTGCAGCAGGCCGCCGGCCTGGATGCCAAGCGCTGAGACCAGCCCGGCGGCGCGTCCCTCGGCAAGGCTGCGAGAGACGATGTAGATGACCGACGGGCCGGGGACCATCACGAACGCGAGGCTCGCGGCCCCGAACACCAGCAGCGTGTGCGTCGCGGGCATTGGGCCGCAGCTTAGGTCCTGCTCCTACGGTGGAGCGCGATGACCGTCGTCCGTGCGCAGGGGCTGGTGAAGGGCTTCGGCGCCGGCCGGGCCGCCAGGCGCGTGCTCGATGGCGCCGACCTCGAGGTCCAGGCCGGCGAGGTCGTCGCCGTGCTGGGGCGATCGGGGTCGGGCAAGTCGACGCTGCTGCACCTGCTCGGCGGGCTGGACCGCCCGGAGGCGGGCACGGTGGAGGTGGCCGGCGAGGCGGTCACCGGGGTGTCCGAGCGGCGGCTGAGCGCCCTGCGCCGGCGGCGCATCGGGTTCGTGTTCCAGTTCTTCCACCTCCTGCCCGAGCTGACCGGCGAGGCCAACGTGCTGCTGCCCGGGCGCGTGCGCGGCGCGGACCCCGAGGCCGCGCGCCGCGGCGGCGAGCTGATCGACCGCCTCGGCCTGCGCCACGTCGCGGGCTCGCTGCCCCACCAGCTCTCCGGCGGCGAGCAGCAGCGCTTCGCGATCGCCCGCGCGCTGGTCAACGACCCGATGCTGCTGCTCGCCGACGAGCCGACGGGCAACCTCGACGTCGAGGCGGGCGCGGAGGTCCTGGCGCTGTTGCGCGCCGGGGCGGACGAGGGCCGCGCCGTCGTGATGGTCACGCACGAGACCGCGGCCACCCGGATCGCCGACCGCGTCCTGCGCATGGAGTCCGGGCGGCTGGACGAGGCATGAGCGCCCGCGCGCGCAGGCTGCTCGCGGCGGCGGGGATCGCCGCGGCCTCGATCGTCGTAGGGACGTGCGCCACAGTGGGCTTCGGGCTGGCCACGGGCTTTGACCGCGCCGCGCGCCAGGCCGACCTGCCGGACGTGATCGCCCGCTTCGACCGCGAGAGCCGCTCTTCGCTCGACAAGCGCGTGAGCGCGTTGCCCAACCTGCAGTCGCGCTCCTACCGGACGGAGATCAAGCAGGTCTTCCTCGACCACGAGGACCGCCCCGGCCAGTTCACCCGCCAGGGCGTCCTGCACATCCTCCACGACACCCGCGGCGGCTACGCGATCGTCGCGGGCCACGACCTCACGACGGCCTCGCGCGAGGTCGTGGTCGAGCGCGGGCTGGCGGGCGCCTGGAACGTCAAGCTGGGCGACACGGTCGACGTGGGACGCGTCGGGAAGCTGCGGGTCGTCGGCATCGCCGTCTCCCCCGACAACGTCGCCTACCCGCTCTCGCGCGCGCCGCGGGTCTACGTCGGCGATCAGGAGATCCACGAGGCGTTCCGCTTCGGCGACGAGATCGAGCCCAACCTCGCGCTCCTCTGGCTCAACGACCCGTCCCGCGCGGACGTCACGCTCACCCAAGCGCGCGCCGTGTCCTTCGGGATCGGCTCGCTCTCGTTCATCACCCGTGCGGGCGTGCAGGTGCTGCTCTCCCAGGCCGCCGGGATCATCATCTCGCTGCTGATCGCGTTCTCGGTCGTGGCGCTCGCCGCCGCCGGGACGATGCTCGCGGCCGGCGCGCACGCCGAGGTCCAGCGCCGCCTGAGCGGCATCGGCGTCCAGCGGGCGCTCGGCTTCGGCCCGGGGCGGATCGCCGCGCTGCACGCGCGCGAGGCCGCGCTCGTCGCGCTCCCCGCCACCGCCGTAGGGCTGGTGATCGGCTGGGCCGCGGTCTCGGGACCGGCCGCCGACCTGCTCGCGGCGCTCAACGAGCAGCCGCCTGGCGCCTCGCTCCTGCTCGTGCTCGCGCTCGCCGGCCTCGGCGTCGTCGCGCTCGTCACCGCCGCCGCGACGCTGCCGGCGTGGCGGGCGGCGCGGCGCTCGCCGGCGAGCATCCTGCGCGGCGGCGACCTCGCGCGCGCACCGCGGCGCGGGGGCGGCGCCTCGGGCGGGATGCTCGGGGTCGGCGCGCGCTTCGCGCTCGCGGCCCGTGGGCGCTGGGCGGCGTCGGTGGCGACGATCGCGATCTGCGCGGGCGTGGTGACGCTGATGCTCGCCCTGGCCTCGCTGCTGGAGCGCCTGCGCGACGACCCCGGCACCGTGGGCAAGCACTACCAGCTGACGGCCAAGCTGGATGCTTTCGAGGTCTCCTCCGTGAAGGCGCTGCCCGGCGTCGCGGACGCCGCGCCGCGCTACCAGGCCGAGGTGGCCGACTCCTTCCGGCTCGGCGAGCCGCTGCGGCTGATCGCCTACCCGGGCGACCACACGCGCTTCGAGGCGCCGCCTCTGGCCAGCGGGCGCCGCGTGCGCTCGGCGGGCGAGGCCGAGGTGGGGCTCGGGCTCGCCGACGCGCTCGGTCTGCGCCCCGGCTCGCCGCTGGCGGTCCAGACCCAGAGCGGCCAGGAGCTCCGCTTCCGCGTCAGCGGCGTCGTGCGCGCGCTGGAGAACGAGGGCCGGATGGCCTACGTGCGCGCCGACCGCCTGATCGCCGCCGACCCGGAGGTGAGCCCGACGATCGCGATCCGCGTGCAGCCCAACGCCGATCGAGCGCAGATCGCCGCCCGGCTGACCGCGCTCGGAGCGCCGCCGCAGCGCGTCGGCGGCGCGACGACGCGCAACGGGCAGTTCCTCGGCATCCTCGCCGCGGTGCTGCGCGGGGTCGGGCTCGCGGTCGGGCTGGTCTGCCTATACGCACTGGTTCAGGCCCTCGCGATGACCGCGCGCGAGCGCCGCGGGGCCGTGGCGCTGCTGCGCTCGGCCGGCGGCGACGCGCTGACCGTGGCGCTGGTGTTCGCGGGCGCGGCGCTCGCGGTGGCGGTCCCCGCCGCGCTGCTCGGTGTCGTGCTCGAGCGCGTGGCGCTCGGCCCGCTCGTCGCGGCCCTCGCGGCGGGCTTCGCCGCGCTGCCGCTCGCGCCGACCGTGGGCCAGGTCGTGCTGGTGGTGGGCGGCCTCGCCGCGCTGGCCTCGCTCGCCACCGCGCTGGTCGCGCGCCGCGTGATGCGCGAGCCCCCGATCGCCGGGCTGAGGGAGGAGTGATGCGCCGCCGCCCATCTGCGCTGCCGGTCGCGGCGTCGGCGCTCCTGCTCGTGCTCGGCGGGTGCGGGAGCGAGGCGCCCGCCGCCGGCCCGGGGCGCACGGGCTCGACGCTCGAGTCCACGCTCGTCGATCGCAACGGCGACGGCGTGCTCGAGCGCGGCCCGGGCGAGCCGCTGCGCGACCGCACGGACCTCGGCGGCGGAGGCGGCCCGCCCGGCCAGGTGCTGGCGACGTTCGCCCAGATCACCGACGCGCACGTGCGCGACGAGGAGTCGCCGGCCCGCGTGCCGTTCCTCGACCGCCTCGGCTCCCCGTTCACGTCGGCCTTCCGCCCGCAGGAGGCGCTGTCGGCCCAGGTGCTGGCGGCCTCCGTGCGGTCGGTCAACCGGATACACCCGCAGGCCGTCCTGGTGACCGGCGACCTCGCCGACAACGCCCAGGGCGACGAGCTCGACCTCGCGACGACGGTGCTCAACGGCGGCCGCGCCAACCCGGACTCGGGCACCCGCGGCTACGACGGCGTCCAGCAGGCGTCGAACCCCGACCCGCTGATCTACCGGCCCGACAACGACGCGCCGCGCTATCCGGGCCTGCTGGCCGCGGCACAGCGGCCGTTCAGCTCCCCCGGGCTGAACGCGCCGTGGTATCCGGTGGCCGGCAACCACGACCTGCTCGCCCAGGGCGAGGCGGCGCCGACGCCGCGCATCCAGGCCTTCGCCACCGGCTCGCGGGAGCTCGAATCGCTGGACCCGAGCGTGAGGCCCGACCGCCACGTGAGCGCGTCGGCGGTGGTTGACGCCCTGCTCTCCAACGAGCTCCCGGGACGCGTCAGCCGCGTCCCGGCCGACCCGACCCGGCGCCTGCTCTCCGCGCCGGAGCTGCTGCGGCGCCTCAAGCGCCGCGGGGTCGGCGGGCGCCTGGAGTACACGTTCGACATCGGGCGCTCGGTGCGGGCCGTCGTGCTCGACGCGGTCAACCGCCAGGGCGGCTCGCGCGGCCAGGTGCTCCCGGCGCAGCTCGCGTGGCTGCGCGGCGAGCTCGCGCGAGCGGGCACGCGCCGCGTCATCGTCCTCTCCCACCAGCCGCTGGACGGCTCCGACGGCGGTGAGGCGGTGCTCGAGGTCCTCGACCGTTCGCCCAACGTGATCGCGGCGATCGCCGGCCACCGCCATCGCAACCACATCGCCCCGAGGCGCCAGGGCGGCTACTGGCTGATCGAGACGGCCTCGCTCGCCGACTACCCCCAGCAGGCGCGCGCCTTCCGCCTGCGCCGCGCCGGCGGCGGCGGCCTCGTGCTCGAGACCTGGATGCTCGACCAGGACGGCGCGGGCCTCGCGGGCGAGTCGCGCGACCTCGCCTACCTCGACGCCCAGGGCGGCCGGCCGAGGAACTACGCGGGCACAGCGGCGGATCGCAACGTGCGGTTGTACCTGCCGGCGCGGGGCTGATACGTCGGGCGGTGAGGGCCGGCGGTGCGGTGAGTACCGGCGAACGGCGGCAGTGAGGAGGAGTGCCGATCGCGTGGCAGGGTTGTGACGTTTGCGGGGCCGCCGCGAGGGGTCGAGACCGCACTTGTTCATCGCATAGATGAACAACCGCGGTCTCGGCGCGACCGCCTCGGCGACACCGCCGCGACGGCCCGGCCCTTGATCCTCACTGCAGCCGTTCTGGCCGCTCCACTAGGCTCCGCCGCCCCATGCGCCGCCGCCTCCCAATCGCCCTGCTCTTCATCGGGTCGGGGATCCTGCACTTCGTCAAGCCCGGGCCCTACGAGGCAATCGTGCCCGACCAGCTTCCCTCCCACCGGGAGATCGTCTACATCAGCGGCGCCGCCGAGATCGCCGGCGCGCTCGCGCTGCTCCCGCGCGAGAGCGCGCGCTGGGCAGGGTGGTGGCTGATTTCGCTGCTGGTCGCGGTGTTCCCCGCCAACGTGAACATGGCGGTCAACGCCTCGCGCTTCCGCTCGATCCCCGAGCCGCTGCTGTGGTTGCGCCTGCCGCTTCAGGCGCTGCTGATCGCCTGGGTCTGGGCGAGCGCCGTTCGCCGCGACTGAGCGAGCAGGGCCAGCAGGAGCGCGAGCAGCGCGACGGCGCCGAGCGCCCACCGCAGCGACGCGGCGCCGGCAACCAGGCCCACCGCGGCGGGCCCGACGAGGAAGCCCGAGTACCCGAGGGTCGAGACCGTCGAGACCGCGGCGCCCTGCTCGACGCCGGGCGTGCGCCCCGCGAGGCTGAACAGGGTCGGGGCGCACACGGACGTGCCGAGCCCGGCGAGCGCGATCCCGGGCAGCGCCACGGCGACGCTCGGCGCGGCCGCCGCGAGCGCCGTCCCCGCTGCCGCGACCAGCGCACCGGTCACGAGCAGCGCGCGCTCGCCCACGCGCCCGAACAGCGGGTGCCCGCCCAGGCGCCCGGCCGCCGCCGATGCCGCGAACAGCGCCGGCCCGAGCGCGGCGACCGCTGCCCCGGCTCCGAGCGTGCGCTCGAGGTGAAGCGCGCTCCAGCTCTGCCACGCGTTCTCGATGAAGAACGCCAGCGCGGTCAGCCCGCCGAGGACGAGCAGCACCCGCGGCACGCGCCCGCGCCTCGCCGTCGCCGCGCGCGGGGCGACCGGCGCCGCCCGCATCCGCGCGAGCACCGCGGCGAGGACCACGAGCGCGATCGCGACCGCGCCGAGCACGAGCCCCGGGCCGGCGCCCGCGCCGCGCAGCCCGCCGGTCGCCAGGCTGCCGACGACCACCAAGGCTGAGAACGCACCGTGGGCGAGGCTCAGCACCGGTCGCCCGGCGGACTCGGCGCGCACGCCCTCGGCGTTGAGCGCCACGTCGAGCGCACCCGACGCCGCCCCGAGCGCCAGCAGCGCGGCCGCCAGGCCGAGCGGCGACCGGGCCAGCGCGGGCGTCACCGCAGCCGCGCCGAACAGCACCACGCCGCTCGGGAGCACGCGAGTGCCGAAGCGATCAACGAGCGCTCCCGCCGCGCGCATGGTGCACAGCGCGCCGGCGCCGATGCACAGCAGCGCGAGCCCCAGCTCGCCCTGGCTCGCCCGCGCGGACGCCTGAACCGCGGGCAGCACGGCGCCCCAGCTGCCCCAGAAGAGCCCGAAGGCGGCGAAGCCGAGCACCGCCCGGCTACGCCCCGCCGGGGCTGGGCTACGCGGCGACGGGGACGATGTCGACGTCGCCGCGGCGCGCCGCCTCGGCGTGCTCACGGCTCGTGCGGCTGGAGACGAGCACCACGGTCAGCAGCGCGCCGAGGATCGCAAAGCCCGCGCCCACGTAGAACGCCGAGGAGAAGCCCTCGGTCAGCGCGGTGGGCAGCTGGCGCGGGTTGCCGTGCGCGGCGGTCATGACGTCCTTGGTGCGCGAGTTGGCGATCGTGGCGAGGATCGCCAGCCCGAGCGCGCCGCCGACCTGCTGGGACGTGTTGATCAGCCCGCTGGCCAGCCCCGACTCGGCGGCCGAGATCCCCGCGACGGCGGCGATCGTCAGCGGCACGAACACGAGCCCGAGCCCGACTGCGGCCAGCAGCGACGGGAACAGGACGTCGCCGACGTAGGTGCCGCCCGGCGAGACCTGCGCGAACCAGAGCAGGCCGATCGAGACGAACACGAACCCGGCGACCATGATCGGCTTGAAGCCCACGCGGGTCACGAGCTGGGAGGCCACGCCCGCGGACACGATGATCCCCACGGCCAGCGGCAGATAGGCCACGCCGGCCTTCAGCGCGTCGTAGCCGAGCACCTGCTGCATGTACAGGGAGACGAAGAAGAACATCGAGAACAGTGACATGGCCACCAGGACGCCGACGATGTTGGCCGCGGTCAGCGTCCGCCGGCGGAAGATCGCGAAGTCGATGAGCGGGAAGCGCGCGCGGCGCTCGATCGCCACGAAGCCCGCGATGAGCACCAGCGAGACGGCGATCTTGACGAGCGTCGTCGTCGAGCCCCAGCCGGAGTTGACCGCGTCCACCAGCGCGTAGACGAGCAGGGCGATGCCGGCCGTGATCGACACGGCGCCCGCGATGTCGTAGTGGCGCGGGCCCTCCTCGCTGCTCTCGAGCAGCATGCGCTGCGCGGCCACGGCCGCGACGAACGCGATCGGGACGTTGACGAACAGCACCCACTCCCAGCCGAGGTACTGCGTGAGCACGCCGCCGAGCAGCACGCCGACCGCGCCGCCGGAGCCGGCGACGGCGCCCCAGACGCCCAGCGCCCGGTTGCGCTCGGCGCCTTCGGCGAAGGTAGTGGTGAGGATGGAGAGGGCGGCCGGCGACAAGATCGCGGCGCCGAGGCCCTGCAGCGCACGTGCGGCGATCAGCTGGACCTCGTTGGCCGACAGGCCGCCGAGCAGCGACGCGATCCCGAACAGCATCAGGCCCGCGGTGAACAGCCTCCGGCGGCCGAGCAGGTCGGCCATCCGGCCGCCGAGCAGCAGGAACCCGCCGAACACGAGCGTGTAGGCGTTGACCACCCACGAGAGGTCCTGCTGGGAGAAGTGCAGGCTGCGCCCGATCGAGGGGAGCGCGACGTTGACGATCGATGCGTCGAGGACCACGACGAACTGCGCCGAGGCCAGGAGGACGAGCGCGAGTCCCTTGTTGATGGTTGGCTGGGATGTGGTCACAGATGCGCTCCTTGCACGAAATGGAAGCTGAACTCCGGTTACGCATCCGACAATACGGAATTGCACTTCCGCTTGTCAACCCCTACCTTGTGAACGTGGCAATCGTCACGGGTCCTCCGGAGCGCCCCCTCCGCGCCGATGCGCGCCGCAACCGCGCGAGCGTCCTGCGAGCCGCGCGCGCGGTCTTCTCCGACAAGGGCCGGGACGCCCAGATCGACGACGTGGCGCGGCGTGCGAAGGTCGGCGTCGGCACCGTCTACCGGCACTTCCCGACCAAGGAGGCGCTGCTGGAGGCGCTCGCCGTCGAGCAGTTCGAGCGCATCACGGGCTGGGCGCGCGAGGCGCTGGAGGCCCCGGACCCCTGGGAGGCGTTCAGGGCGCTGATCTGGCGCTCCGCTGAACTGCAGGCGTCAGATCGCGCGCTGATGGAGGCGGTCGCCGACCGCAAGTTCCGCGCGGCTCGTGACGCCCACGAGCTGCACGACTGCATCGAGGCGCTGCTGACCCGGGTGAAGGCCGCCGGCGCGGTGCGGGCCGACGCCTCGGCCATGGACGTCCAGCTGATGATGTGCGGCCTGGGCAGCGTGATGCAGCAGGACGGCGATCGCTGGCGGCGCTACCTCGAGCTGATGCTCGACGGGCTCCGCGCCCTGCCTGTCTCGTAGTCTGTCGCCCGATGAGCGCCGCGAACGTCGTCGATCCTGAGCTGAGCACGGTCGCCTGGGACCTCTCGCCGCTGCTCGACGGCGATCCGGCCGAGCCCGAGGCGGCCGTCGACGCGATGCTCGCCGACGCCCAGAGCCGCGCCGACGCCTTCGCCGAGCGCCACGCCGGCCGGGTCGCCGAGCTCGACGGCCCGGGCCTGATCGAGGCGATGCGCGAGCTGGGCGACCTGCAGGAGCTCGTCGGGCGCGTGGGCAGCTTCGTCGGCCTGCACTTCTCGACCGACACGGCCGACCCCGCCCGCGGCGCGCTGCTGCAGCGCGTGCAGGAGAAGGCCACCCCGATCGAGACCAAGCTGCTGTTCTTCGAGCTCGAATGGGCCGCGCTCGACGATGAGCGCGCGGAGGCACTGCTGGCGACCGAGGGCCTGGACTTCGCGCGCCACCACCTGCGGACCGCCCGGCGCTACCGCCCGCACCTGCTCACCGAGCCCGAGGAGAAGATCCTCGCCGAGAAGTCGCTGACCTCGAGCAACGCCTGGTCGCGGCTGTTCGAGGAGCAGACGGCGGCGCTGGAGGTCAGGTTGGACGAGGGCGCCGTGCCCGTCTCGCTCGAGGTCGCGCTCTCGCGCCTGCACTCGCCCGACCGCGACGTGCGCCGCCACGCCGCCGAGCGCGTCACCGAGGCGCTGGCACCGGGCCTGCGCACGCGCGGCTACATCTTCAACACGCTGCTGGCCGACAAGAGCATCGACGACCGGCTGCGCCACTACCCGCACTGGCTGGCCAGCCGCAACCTCTCAAACGAGGCCTCCGACGAGTCGGTCGAGGCGCTGATCTCCGCCGTGCGCGCCCGCAGCGAGCTGCCGCGCCGCTGGTACCGCCTCAAGGCGAAGCTGCTCGGCCTCGACCGAATCGCCGACTACGACCGCATGGCCGGCGTCACCGACGAGGACGTGAGCGTGCCGTGGAGCGAGGCGCGCGACCTCGTGCTGGACTCCTACGGCGCCTTCTCCTCCGAGCTCGGCGACCTCGCCAGGCGCTTCTTCGACGAGAGCTGGATCGACGCGCCCGTGCGCCCGAGCAAGCGCGGCGGCGCGTTTTGCGCCTACGCGGTGCCCTCGGTGCACCCGTACGTGATGCTCAACTACACCTCGCGCCGCCGCGACGTGCTCACGCTCGCTCACGAGCTCGGCCACGGCGTGCACGCGGCGCTCGGCGGCAGCCAGGGCGTCTACCACATGGCGACGCCGCTCACGCTGGCCGAGACCGCGAGCGTGTTCGGCGAGACGATCGTCTTCGGGCGTCTGCTCGAGCAGGCCGAGACGCCGGAGTCACGGCTGTCGCTACTGGCCGAGAGCATCGAGGGCTCGATTGCGACGGTGTTCCGCCAAGTGGCGATGAACCGCTTCGAGCACCTGGCCCACACGTCGCGCCGCGAGTGCGGCGAGCTCTCGGTGGACCGTATCAACGGCCTCTGGGTCGAGTGCCAGGAGGAGCTGCTCGGCGACGCCGTCGAGGTCACGCCGGGGTACGCCACGTGGTGGTCCTACGTCCACCACTTCCTCAGCGTCCCGGGCTACGTCTACGCCTACGCCTACGGCCAGCTGCTCGCGCTCGCGGTCTACGGCCGCTACGAGGAGGAGGGCGAGTCCTTCGTCCCCGCCTACCTCGAGCTGCTCTCGGCGGGCGGCTCGTGCTCGCCGGAGGAGCTCGGCAAGATCGTCGGCATCGACCTCGCCGACCCCGGGTTCTGGGACCGCGGTCTGGCCCTCGTCGAGCGCCAGCTCGACGACGCCGAGGCCGCCGCGCGCGACGCCGGCCGACTCTAGGAACCTAGCTCTCGACCACGCGGGCGCGCAGGGCGGCGAGGTCGCCCACGCCGAGCCCGGCGGCGCGCAGGTAGGCCTCGACGTCGAGCGTCGCGAGCAGGCCGATGACGACGGCCGCCGCGGTCGTCCCCTCGCGGTCGTAGAGCGCGTCGATCTCCGCCACGTGGTCGGGCTCGCCGAGCCGCGCGAGCAGGAGGCGGACGCGGTCGCTGGAGAGCGCGTAGTCGGCGGCGATGTCCTCCGCCGTGACCCCGGCGAGCGCGAGCACGAGGATCGCGATCAGCCCCGTGCGGTCGCGGCCGATGCCGCAGTGCACCGCGACGCCGCCGGGCCGGGCGTGGGCGATCGCGGCCAGCACGCGCGCGGGGCGCTGAGGGAAGTGGTCGAGGAACGCCCGGTAGTACAGCGGCGTGCCGAACGCCGCGCGGCCGGTCCAGGCGGCCCAGAACTCCGCGTCCTCGATGCCGTCCAGCGCGACGTGCACCGTGGTCAGCTCGAGCGGGCGCGCGGCGACGTCGGGCTCGAGCTCGTCGTCGTTGCGCAGATCGATGACGGTGCGTACGCCATGGTCGAGCAGCGCGGACCAGCCGTCGCCGGTCAGGCGGCTCAGCGCGTCGGCGCGGACGAGCGCGCCGCGCCGCGTCTCGCCGCCGGCGGCGGTGGGCAGCCCGCCGAGGTCGCGGACGTTGGCGCAGCCGTCCCAATGCAGGTGCCGGTCTTCGGTGATGGGCATGCCGGGACCCTCGCCGGTGCCCGCCTCGTCACGAAGAGATTTAGACTGAGCTGAATGGTCATCCTGCACTTCGGCCCTGAGGACCTGGCCAACGTGCGCTTCGCGATCTCGCCGCTGAACGAGCTGCACCTCAGCGTGCGGGTGCTCGACCGGCCCGACGCGCGCGCCATCCACCTGCCGTGGATCACGGCCGCCCGCGAGCGCCTCGAGGGCCTGGACATCGGCGTCCTGCAAGCGCTCCAGCCCTCGTCCGCCTACACGCCGGACTTCATCAACCCGCCGCCAGGCACGCCGTTGGCCGAACTCGAGGAGGAGCTCGCGGAGATGGCCGCCACCCCGCGCGACCGGGTCCGCGCGGAGGTGCTCCGCGCCTACGCCGGCGGCGAGGTCCCGCCCGTCCTGCGCGCCTTCCTCGACGAGCCGGACGCCGCGGTGGCGCAGCTCGCCGCGCTCGCCCGCGAGTACTGGCGGCGCGCGCTCGCGCCGGACTGGGCCCGCATCCGCGCACTGCTGGAGGGCGACGTGCTCTACCGCGCGCGCCAGATCGCCGACGGCGGCGCCCAGCGGCTGTTCGCCGACATCCACCCCGAGGTGCGCTTCGCCGGAGACGCGCTGACCGTCGACATGCCCTTCGACGCAACGGCGCAGCTCGCCGGGCGGGGGCTGCTGCTGATCCCGAGCGCGTTCGCGTGGATCCGCCCCGCGGTGCTCACCGAGCCGCCATGGCAGCCGGCGCTGATCTACCCCGCGCGTGGCCTCGCGCTGCTGTGGGAGCCTGAGCCCACCGCGCCATCCGCGGCGCTGGCCTCGCTGCTCGGTCGCCGGCGGGCCGCTGTCCTGACCGCCCTGAGCGCGCCGCGCTCCACGACCGAGCTCGCCCGCGCCCTCGAGCTCTCCCCCGGCAGCGTGTCTCAGCACCTCGCGGTGCTGAGCGCGGCGGGCCTGGCGAGCGGGCATCGCGTCGGCCGCGTCGTGCTCTACGCGCGCTCGCCCACTGGAGACGCACTCGCCGGATAGCGGCGCACCGCGCCGGCGACGATCCGCGCCAGCGCCGCGAGGTCGTCGACGCGCACGCGCTCGTCCACGGCATGGGCGAGCTCGAGGCCGGAGGTCCCGACCATCACGGTCGGGATGCCGCGCGCGCAGTACAGGCGCATGTCCGCTCCGTAGGACACCCCCGCGAGCCGCGCCGGCGCGCCGCGCTCGGCCTCCACCGCCGCGGCGACCACGCGGACCCAGGCGTGCTCGACCGGAGTCTCACCCGAGGCGAACTGGCCGCCGGTCCACTCGATCTCGACCGGCGGGTCCTCGCCGTCCTGCAACGCCGCCAGTAGTGCGGAGCGAGCCTGCTCGACGTCCTCGCCGACGCGCACCCCGAGCCGGCCCTCGAACTCGAGCCGGTCGGGAACCGAGCTCGACCACTCGCCCGCCCGCACGCGGCCGACCGAGACCGGATAGGGCAGCTCGAGCGCCGCCATGGCGGCATGCGCGACCTCGCGGTTGAGCTCGCGCTCGTGAGCCTGCAGCGCCTGATGCAGCGGCACGTAGCGGTCCAGCGCCGAGCGGCCGGCCAGCCGCAGCGCCGCGTGCGCGCCGCGGCCGTGCACCACGCCGCGGAACGTGAGCGCCCCGGCCTGGGCGCAGACGACCGCGAAGCCGGTGGGCTCGGTGCTCAGGCAGGCGTCGAAGTCCGCGTCGCGCTCCAGCGCGGCGAAGGCGCCCATCCCCCCGTCCTCCTCGGAGGCGACGGCCTGCAGGACGACCGTGGGCACGGCCTCCGCGTCGTCGCGCAGCGCCGCCAGCCCGTGGAGCGCCGCCGCAACCCCGCCCTTCATGTCCAGCGCGCCGCGCCCGTGGACGAAGCCGCCCTCCAGACGCCCCGACCAGGGGCCATGGCTCCATCGCTCCTCCCCCGGAGGCACGACGTCGACGTGGCCGTTGAGGCACAGCCGCCCGGGCGCGCCGCCGTGCAACGTGACGCTCAGCCCGACGAGCTCGTCGCGCTCGGCCTCCCAGCCGGGCTGGCCGGGGTGCCGGCGCAGCGCCGCGAGGTCGTGCTCATGCAGCTCAGCCTCCAGGCCGAGGGCGGTGGCGAGCTCGCCGAGACGCTCGAGCACCGCCCGCTCTGAGCCCGTGACGCTCGGGACCTGCACCAGCGCGGAGGTGTCGCGGGCGAGCGCCTCGGGGTCGACCACTCAGACGGGAGGGGCGGGGTCGTACTGGATCTCCCGGCGCACCGCGCGCGCACGCTCGACCGAGTGCAGCCGCGCGACGAGGTGCAGCGCCATGTCGATCCCGGCCGAGACGCCCGCGGCGGTGACGATCGCGCCCTCGTCGACGAAGCGCTCGTCGTCGACCACGTCGATGCTCGGGTCGGTGGCGCGCAGCTCGTCAAGCGCGCCCCAGTGCGTCGTCGCGCGCAGGCCGCGCAGCAGGCCTGCGGCACCGAGGACCAGCGCGCCGGTGCACACGCTGGTGACCAGCGCGCCCTGCTCGTGCAGCCCGCGCAGCCAGTCGTGCAGCGCGCCGGGGCCGAGCAGCGCGCGCGTCCCCTGGCCGCCGGGCACGACGACGACGTCGAGGGCACCGGCGTCGGCGGGGGTGGCGTCGGGCAGGACGCGCATGCCCTTGGCCGCCTGCACCGGGCCGGCTTGCTCGGCGAGCAGCCGGACGCGCACGCCGTCGCCGGGGAAGTGCTGGGCCCAGGCGGCGAGCACCTCCCAGGGGCCGGCGAAGTCGAGCTCCTCCACGCCGTCAAAGATGAGGATGCCGACCTCCACGAGCGCCAGCCTAGCCCTCGAGCAGCTCGGCCTCGGCGAAGCCGACGCGCGCGCCGTGGGAGTTGCGCAGCGGCGGGGCCGCGAGGCGCTCGAGCGCCGCGCCGCCCGCAGTGAGCCCGAGCCGCTCGCGCGCGACGAGGACGGCGGCCGGCTCGAGCGCGCGCTCGGCGCCGTCGAGCACCTTGATCGCCGCCCCGCGCCCGTCGGCCAGGCCGATGCCGAGCACGCCCTCGGCGCCGATCTTGGCGACGGCGCCGGGCTCGGAAGTCATCAGCTCCGTGTCGATCGCGCCCGCGTAGGCGACGAGCTCGGGGTGCGAGGACATCGCCGCGGCCAGCCGGTCGCCGTGCTCGCCGAGGCCGCCGCCGGCCAGCCGGCCGAACGCCGCGGCCAGGCTGCCGAGCGGCACCACGAAGGTGCGCATCCCGCAGCCGTCGGTCGCCTCGCCGACGTCGCCGAACTGCAGGCCGGTGGCGTCGGCGACGGCCGAGCGCATCGCCTGCTGGAGCGGGTGCGCGTGCTCGAGGTAGCCGTGCACCGGCCAGCCGCTCGTGACCGAGAGCGCGATGCCGAAGGCGTGCTTGCCCGAGCAGTTGTGGCGGACCGCGGTGGGGGCGCCGCCGCGCTCGCGGTAGGCCGCTGCCGCGGCGGGGTCGCGCGGCTCGGACGCGCCGCACTCGAGGTCCTGCACGCCACGGCCGGCGGCCGCGAGGATCTCGCGCACCACGCCGACGTGCTCCTCCGAGCCGCCGTGCGACGCGCAGGCCAGCGCGAGGTGCCGAGGCTCGAGGCGCAGCCGGTCGTGCACCCCGGCGCGCATGGCGGCCAGCGCCTGGAACGGCTTTGCCGACGAGCGCGCGAACACCGCTCGGCCGCCGCCGGCACCGTCACCGTCGCTCACGGCCCATGCGAAGTGGTGCTCGCTCTCGACGAGCTTCCCGCGCCGGAACCTGACGATCCCGTGGCCGTCGGCCACTAGCGGGAGCCCAGCACCTGGTAGATCGAGGTGAACCGGGTCGCGAAGCCGTTGCGCGCCGCGCGTAGGTAGAGGCGCCAGACGCGCACGCGCTCCTCTCCCGCGATGGCGATCGCCGGCTCGAGCTGCGCGTCGAGCGCCTCGATCCAGTGACGCAGCGTCTCGGCGTAGTCCTCGCGGAAGCCCTCGACGTGCTGCACCTCGATACCCGCGCGCTCGAGCCCGCCGACCACGCGGGAAAGCGGCTGCGGCGCGGCGTCGGGGAACACGAAGCGCTCGGAGAACGCGCCCGGCTGCGGGTCGGACTGGCGAAGGTTGGCGATGCCGTGGTTCAGCAGCCGCCCGCCGGGCGCGAGCACCCCCGAGAGGCGCCGGGCGTACTCGTCCATCGGGGCGCCCCCGACGTGCTCGACCATGCCGATCGAGGCGATCGCGTCGAAGCGCTCGCCGCCGAGCTCGCGGTAGTCCGCCACGCGGATCTCGACGCGATCGGCCACTCCCGCTTCCTCGGCGCGCTGCCGCGCGAGCGCCGCCTGGCGCCCCGACAGCGTGATGCCGACGACGTGCGCATCGTGTCGCGTCGCCGCGTGCAGGGCGAACGATCCCCATCCGCAGCCGACGTCGAGTACGCGCTGGCCGGGCTGCAGGTCGAGCTTGCGGCAGATCAGCTCGTGCTTCTCGTCCTGGGCCTGCTCGAGCGTGCTCGCACCGCGCGAGAAGACCGCGCACGAGTAGGTCATCGACGGGCCGAGGAAGAGGCGGAAGAACTCGGCGGGGAGGTCGTAGTGGTGGCGCACCGCCCGGGCGTCGCGCTCCGGCGAGTGGCGGCGCCCGCGCGGAGCGAGCTCGGCGACCGGGCGCCGCGGCGGACGGACCGGACCGGTCGCTCGCAGCGCGGCGGCCGCCAGGGCGGCCTTCGCCCGCGCGTCCAGCGGCGGTGGCGTCCAGTCGTCGAGCAGGGCCATCAGGGCGTCGAGGTCATCGACGTCCAGAGCACCGGACACGTAGGCGCGGCCGAGGCCGAGCTGCCCCGGGGCGCGCAGGAGCTGGGCGATCGCGTCGGGAGAGCGCGCGATGACGGTCGGGCCCGCGACACCGTTGCTGGGCTCCAAGCGGCTGCCGTCCCACAGCGCGAGAGCGAACGGCCGATCGGGGAGCGCCGCGTCGAGGCGGCTGCGTAGCGGGCCGGTATCTGCCATCGCCTTGACGCTAGCGGGTGCCGTCGCGCACCGGCAGGCCGCGCGCGGGGTCCCAGCGCCACAGTCCGGCATCCGCGCTCAGGTGCAGCCCGCCGAGCCAGCGGTCGAAGCCGATCAGGGCGACGCGGTCGGCCGCCCCGGCGAGCACGGCCTCGCCGTCGGCGGTGAGGCGCAGCCGGCCGCCGGCGGCGTCGAGCAGCCGACGCTCGCCTCCGGCGAGCTCGTCGATGCGCCCGAACGCGTGCAGATCGCCGAGGGAGAGGGCCTGCTCGCGGGCCTGGCTGGCGAGGAACGCCTCGACCGGCGTCTGCGCGCCGCCGGCCACCGCTTCGAGCAGCTGGCGTTCGGTGCGGGCGAGCCCGGCGCCGGTGCCCGGAAGCTCCTCGAGCACGCGCTGCAGCGCGGGTGCGAGCATCGGCAGCTCGTGGTCGCCCGCCGCGGCGAGAGCCGCGAGCACCCGCGGATCCTCGCCGCGGAAGGCCGCCCACGCCTCGCGGGCGCTCGCTACCTGGGCGGCGCTGACGGCCCGGCGCTCGGGCCAGAGCTCCAAGAGCTGCCCGGCCGAGAGCGTGCCGAGGTAGACGTCCGCCTGGATCAGCTGCGCCGCGGCGTCGCGCTCGTCGGCCTCGCCGCCCGAGAGGAAGCGCACCCGGACGCGCGCAGCTCGCCGGGATCGAGCAGCGGGACGGGCCCTTCGTGCAGGACGTCGCGCCACGGCAGCAGATCGCCCGTCAGCCCGGTGCGACGCAGCTCGGGGAGCGTGGCGTCGCCGTTGGTGATGTGCAGCACGGCGCGACTCTAGGGCCAGGGCTCGCCGACCAGCACCGGCTCCGGGACGAGCTCGACGCCGAAGCTCTCGCGCACCCCGCCCGCGATCTCGCGGGCGAGCGCGAGCAGCTCGGCGGTCGTCCCGGAGCCTCGGGTGGTGAGCGCGAGGGTGTGCTTGGAGGAGATCGCGATCCCCTCCGGGTCGCCGTAGCCGCGCGCGAACCCCGCCTGCTCGATCAGCCACGCCGAGGAGGTCTTCACGCGGCCGTCGGGCTCGGGGAAGCGCGGAGGCCGCGAGCCCTCCGGGGCGAGCGACTGCAGGCGCGCGAAGGCGTCCTCGTCGAGGATCGGGTTGGTGAAGAACGAGCCCGCCGAGACCGTGTCGGGATCCGCGGGATCCAGCACCATCCCCTTGCCGCGGCGCAGCGCCAGCACCGCCTCGCGCACCGCGGCGAGCGGCGCGCCCTCCCCGGGGCGCACGTCGAGCGCGCGCGCCAGCTCGGCGTAGGCGATCGGGCCGCTGAGCTCGCGCGGCTCCAGCCCGAAGGTCACGGCGAGCACGACCCAGCGGCCGGGGGTCTGCTTGAACACGCTCGTGCGGTAGCCGAAGCCCGCCTGCGCGGCCGCCAGGTCCTGCACCTCGCCGCTGTGGCGATCGAGCACGCGTACCCCGGCGACGGTCTCCGCGACGTCCTGGCCGTAGGCGCCGACGTTCTGGATCGGCGACGCGCCCACGGTGCCGGGGATCCCCGACAGGCACTCCACGCCGCCGAGCCCGGCCGCGACGGCGCGCGCCACGAACGGGTCCCACGGCTCTCCGGCCTGAACCTCCAGCAGCGTCCGGCCGTCCTCGGAGCGCTCGACGACGCCCCTGGTCGCGACGTGCACGACCGTTCCGGGGAAGCCGTCGTCGGCGACGACCAGGTTCGACCCTCCGGCCAGCACGAGCAGCGGCTCTTCCGCCTCGCGCACGGCACCGACGAGCGCCGACTCGGTCGCCGCCTCGACCAGGTGCCGCGCCGGCCCGCCCAGGCGCAGCGTCGTGAGCTCGGAGAGCGGCCGGGTCATCCCTGGCGCAGCAGCAGGCGAAGGATCGGCTCGGCGCGCCGGGCGTCGGGCTGCTCGCCGGTGATCAGGTCGAGGTAGGTGTAGGACTCGATCAGGCGCACGATCACGTAGGCGACCTCGTGCAGGTCGACGGGCAGGTCGAGCTCGCCGGCCTCGGTCTCCTCGAGCAGGAGCGCGTGGACGGCGCCGATCAAGCGCGGCTGGAAGTCCGTGTCATGGCGGGTGAGCAGGCGCATCGCGAACTCTCCCTCCTCGGCCAGCCAGCGGCGCATGCCGGGGTGGGCGATCACCGCCTCGAGGAAGCGCGTGACGATCTGCACGATGCGCTCGGGCCCGCGGTCGCGCACGCGCGCGGCGACGGTGTCCAGCGTGCGCTCGCCGAGTGACCAGACGACCTCGACCAGCAGCCGCTCGCGCGAGCCGACCCAGCGGTACAACGTGACGCGGTTGACGCCGAGCTCCTCGGCGAGCGCGCTCATGTCGATGCGCTCGGGCACCTGGAACTTGCGCCGCGCGAGCCGGAAGGCGTCCAGCGCGGTCGGTCGCCGCGGCTCCTCGCCGGCGCGCAGCTGCCGCTGTAGGAGGGTCGGCTCGGCCGTCACAGGCCGCCCTACGCTACACATCCCGGTTTCATGAGCCGCCGCGAGGACTACGCCCACGTGCTGTCGATCCCCACGCGCTGGGCCGACAACGACGTCTACGGCCACGTCAACAACGTCGAGTACTACGCGTTCTTCGACACGGTCATCAACGCGTGGCTGATCCGCGAGGGCGGGCTGGACATCGCGGCCGGCGACGTGATCGGGCTATGCGCCGAGTCGCACTGCGCCTACAGCGCCGCGCTCACCTTCCCGGAGACCGTGGTGGCCGCGCTGCGCGTCGGCAAGCTCGGGCGCTCCAGCGTCCGCTACGAGATCGGCCTGTTCTCCGAGGCAATCGCGGAGCCGGCCGCCGAGGGCTGGTTCGTCCACGTGTTCGTGGAGCGCAGCTCGCGCAAGCCGATCGAGATCCCACTCCCGCTGCGCACGGCGCTCGAGCGCCTCGTGGTCTGACTCAGCCGAACAGCGGCAGGCGGCGGCGCCGCGCCAGCGCGTCCATGCCGTGCTGGATGCTGCCCCGCACCTCTTCATACATCTTGTCGACGTAGGCGTCGTCGTCGGCGCGCGCCGGGTCGCGGTCGAGCTCGATCGGCGCCTGGAAGGCGGTCCGGATCTTCGTCGGCAGCGGGATCTCGGGAAGCAGCGCGGGCGAGATCCCCCACGGGGCGCTCAGCACGATCGGGAACGTCTTCAGGCGCGCGAGCTTGTCGAGCTGCATCACCTTCGCCAGCCGTCGGCCGCTGAACAGCACCGGCATCGAGTCAGGCCCGCCGACGGTGGCGACCGGGACGATCGGCACGCCGGCCTTGATCGCCGTGCGGATGAAGCCCTTGCGCCCGGCCAGCACCGCCTCGTCGCGCCGGGTCCACGGGCGCAGCGAGTCGATCTCCCCGCCGGGCCACAGCGCGACGTCGTGCCCGTCGGCGAGCGCCGCGGCGATGCTGTCGGGCGCCGCCGGCAGCACGCCCATCCGGCGGAAGTAGGACCCGACCAGCGGCGCCGCCATCAGCGCGTCGTGCGCCGTGCCGTGCAGCGGGCGATCGTCGCCGAAGCGCCGCCACCACTGGATCCCGACCGTCCACGCGTCCCACACGAAGGGCGCACCGGAATGGATGCCGATCAGCAGCGCCGGGGGCTTCGGGAGCAGGTCCCAGCCATCCATCTCCATGCGGAAGTAGAAGTCGACCAGCGGGTTCCAGAAGTACTTCTGGCGCTCCATGAACACGCTGTCGGGCCCGTCGAGCGACCACTGCCCGGCGCGCTCGGCCACCCAGCCGGAGACGCCGTCGGCGTCCTCGCGGCGCGCCTCGACCTTCTTCTTGGACTGCGCGGCGAAGCGGTCGGCCTGCTGCTTGCGCGTCGGCGGCTTCTTGCGGGCCGGCTGCTTGCGCGCCGGCTGCTTGCGGGTCTGCCCCTTGGCCGCCATTCAGGTGGGGTACCCGGCGGTCGGCTCGGCGAGACGACTTCCGGCGGAGAAGTCTTCAGCAGTCGGCGAGCGCGGCGAGCGCGGCGCAGATCTCGCGACGTCGCGCGGCGTCCATGACCGCGAGGCGGTCGGTGAGGAGGCGGCGGCTGATCGGCTGGAGGTTGTCGAACGTCGCGGCGCACTCACCCGGCAGCCCGTCCTTGGCATCGAAGCGAACCTCGGTCGGGATGCCGCGGACCGTGCGCGTCAGTGGCGCGACGATGATCCGATTGAGCACGCCGATCGCGTCGCTGCGCGTGACGACGAGCACGGGCCGGCGCTTGTCCTCGGCCTCGGCCCACCACACCTCGCCCTGACGCGGCACGCTCACCACGGCTCTTCGTCGATCATCGCGACGCTCGCCGCATCGGACCACCCGAGCTCGTCAGCACCCTGTGGAACACGGCGGTAGCCGTCGGCGATCGCTCGCCCGACGGCCGCGCGGCGCCGGCGGTCGATGACGACCGTCAGCCCAACCCGCACGGCTTCCGAGCGCGAGCTGAAGACGCCCTCTTCGATGAGGTGGTCGACCGCGTCGACGAGCTCGTCCGGTACACGCGTAACGAGCTGCATCGTCATGCGTTTAGCATAGCGATATGCATTACATAGCCCCTTCCTGGTGCTCGACGCGAATGCCCATGCCAGGCGATAGGACCGGGCCGGGCGATCTCGCCCCCACCCCGTCCGAGCCGCGCGCTCAGAGGAAGCGCTTGACGAAGGCGAGCCGCGGTGTCGGCGACACTCGCGCCGGCCGCTGTCGACCGTGAGCGCGTGCCCACGGCCGGGGACCTCGACGATCTCGGTCACTCGAGGCCTTCGCTCAGGCAGCCGCCGCCTGACCGGGCCGCCACGCCGTTGGCTGGGCTTCCGGTGCCGGACCTATCGTGCACGGCATGACGGGAGCGCGTGACGGCACCGGACGACCGCCGTCGAGCTTCAGTCGCCTGCGGTCGCTTGCGGCGATCGTCGTATTCGACATCGCGGGGCCGCTGGCGGCCTACTCGCTGCTGCGCTCGAACGGGTTCACCACGGTGGCGGCACTCGCGCTCAGCGGCATCTTCCCCGCCTTCGGTGTCGCGCTTGCCTATGCGCGCAACAGGCGGCTGGATGCGATCGGGGCGCTGGTGCTGGTCGGCATCGCCGTCGGCACGGGTCTCGGCCTGGCGGGCGGCAGCTCCCGGCTGGTCCTGCTCGAAGACTCGGTTCCCACCGCGGTCTTCGGCGCCGTGTGCCTGGGCTCGCTGCGGTCACGGCGTCCGTTGATGTTCCGCTTCGCGCTCCAGTTCTACGGTCCCGACACTCCCAGCGGCCGCGGCTTCGCCGACCGATGGCGACACGCCGGCTTTCGCCACGCGTTCCAAGTCATCACCTTGGTTTGGGGGCTGGCCTACCTTGCCGAGGCGGTGGTAAGGGTGATCATCGTCGAGACGACCTCGACGGGCAGTGCGCTGAGCATCTCCAGGGTGATGCCCTACGCCGTCGCGGCCCTCCTGACCGCGTGGATGATCTCCTACGGCCGGCGCGCCAGGCGGAGAGGCGAGCGCCTCGCCTCCTGACGGAGGCGCGCTACGCCACGCCGGCGACGCCGATCAAGTGGCCCTCCGGGTCGGTGAAGTGGCCGATCACCAAGGGACTCCCTGGGCTCGTCTCGGGACCCACGTGGCGCGTTCCACCCAGGCTCTCAGCTTTCTGGAGAGCGGCCTCGACGTCCGGGACCCCGACGTAGAACATCGCGTGACCCTCGTAGCCCGCGCCTCCGCCGACCCCGCCCGGGATTCCGGAGCCGTCGGAGTTGCTCACGAACCCGTAGTTCCCCGCCTCCGACACGGCCGGCGACACCGGCCCGCTCGTGTCGAACTCCCACCCGAACAGGCTGCCGAAGTAGCTGCGGAGCCGCTGCGGGTCGTTGCCGATGATCTCGAAGTGCACGACTGGGTTTCCCATGATCTAGCCCTCCCGTTGCTGGGATGTTAAAAACAATCATAGCGTTGTTATTAAATACCACCCGGCTAGACTGAACGGCATGCCGACCAATCGCAGCTACGGGGATGGCTGCGCCACAGCGCGCGCGCTCGACGTCGTCGGGGAACGGTGGGCTCTGCTGATCGTGCGCGAGCTGCTGTTCGGCGCGCAGCGGTTCTCCGACCTGCGCCACGCATTGCCCAAGGCAAGCTCGAACCTGGTCGCGGACCGGCTACGCGAGCTTGAGGCGCGCGGCGTCATCCGCCGTCGCAAGCTGCCGCCCCCGGCCGGCTCGTCGGTGTACGAGCTGACCGACTGGGGACGAGAGCTCGAGCCCATCGTGCTCACCCTGGGCGAGTGGGGCGCTCGCGTTCCACTCCCCCCACAGCCCACGCTCAGCGCGACGTCCGTGATGCTGTTCCTGCGCGGCGCCGTCCAGCTGGACCCCGAGGCGGCGCCGACCGTCTATCGCGTCGAGCTTGACGAGCGTGTCTGGACCGTCCGCACCGCCGATGGCCAAGTGGACGTGCAGCAGGGCGAGCCCATCAACGCCGACGTCGCACTCCGCACCGACCCCAAGACGCTCAACGCCCTGCTCGCCGACCCGGACGGCCTTGACGCCGCCCTGTCGGCGGGAGCGATCGCCGTCGAAGGCAACCTGCCGGCGCTGCGCGCGCTCTTCGGCAGAGCCCGGTCCAAAGTGGAGACGGTGGGAATTGAACCCACGTCCGCAATCGCGTAAAGGGTGGCGTCTACGAGCGTAGCCGGCGCTCTTTGTCTCGCCCTGCACGCGCCTTGCCGGCGGGGTTGTGCAGTGGCCAGCCCGCTTGGGTGTCCCTCCGGTTGGCGCGGGCGGGCCTCGCGGAAGTTGAGCCTGCTTCTGACCCGGCCGATTCCCGCCGCAGGCTGCGGGGGCCGGGACTCACGGCTTAGTTTCGGCTAAGCGGCGAGCGAGAAGTCGTGAGACTTCGCACTTGTTGTTTTGCCGGGGTTTTACAAGGCCTCCGACACCTTGACTCGCAACCACCCCCACGAACCGACCACGTCGAAGCCTGTCGTCCCCGGGGGGTACTGCTCATGCCATTGTAGGCCCCCAAGCAAGCGGATGGGGGAGCGATGCAGAGCTTCGACGTGGTGGTGATCGGCGCGGGGCCCGCCGGCGAGGTGGCCGCGGGGCGGCTGGCCGACGCGGGGCTGGAGGTGGCGATCGTCGAGCAGCACCTGATCGGCGGCGAGTGCTCCTTCTACGCCTGCATGCCGTCCAAGGCGCTGCTGCGCCCGGCCGAGGTGCTGCGCGAGCTGCGGCGGATCCCCGGCGCCGCGGAGGCCGCCTCCGGCGACCTCGACGTCCAAGCCGTGCTCGACCGGCGCGACGAGATCATCCACGACCTCGACGACTCCAGCCAGCTCCCGTGGCTCGAGGAGCGCGGGATCACGCTCTTCCGCGGCCACGGCGTGCTCGCCGGCGAGCAGCGCGTCAAGGTCGGCGACGAGGAGCTCGAGGCGCGCCGGGCGGTCATCCTCGACGCCGGCTCAACCGCCTCGATGCCGCCGATCGAGGGGCTGAAGGATTCAGGCGCCTGGACCAACCGCGAGGCCACCACGGCCAAGCAGGTCCCCGAGAAGATCGTGGTCATGGGCGGCGGCGTCGTCGGCTCGGAGCTGTCGCAGGCCTACCAGTCGCTCGGCGCGCAGGTCACGCTCGTGGAGGGCGACCGGCGGCTGCTGCCCTCAGAGGAGCAGTTCGCGTGCGACCAGGTGACGACCGCGCTCGGCGAGCTCGGCGTCGACATCCGCACCGGGCGCCGGGTCGAGCGCGTTGAGCAGCGCGACAGCGGGCTCGTCGTTACCCTCGACGACGACTCGACGGTTGAGTGCGGCCAGCTCATCTCCGCCCTGGGGCGCACGCCCAACACCAGCGATCTCGGGCTCGACTCGATCGGCCTCGAGCCCAAGGGCTTCGTGGAGGTCGACGAGCACCTGCAGGTCGCCGGGCATCCATGGCTCTACGCGATCGGCGACGTCAACGGCCGGGCGCTCTACACGCACATGGGCAAGTACCAGGCGTGGATCGTCGCCAACCACATCCAGGGCGAGGACACCGCGGTGCGGCACGGTGCCGACGGCCGCCAGTCGCCCCGTGTCATCTTCACCGACCCGCAGGTCGCCGCCGTAGGCCACACGACGGCCTCGGCCGAGGAGGCCGGGCTGAAGGTGCGGGCACTCGAGGTCTCCACGTCGGGCAACGCGGGCGGCTCGTTCTACGGGCGCAACGCCGAGGGGACGGCGCAGATCCTCGTCGACCGCGAGCGTGAGCTGATCGTGGGAGCGACGATCACCGGGGCGGAGGTCGCCGACTTCCTGCAGGCGGCCACGATCGCCATCGTCGGCGAGGTGCCGATGGCGCGCCTGCGCCACGCGGTCCCCTCGTTCCCCACCCGCAGCGAGATCTGGCTGAAACTGATGGAGGCTTACGAGGAGGACGAGTGACCGACGGTCAGTAGCTGAGCAGCTCGACCCGGTTGCCCCACGGGTCGTCGGTATAGAAGCGGGTGCGGTCGGTCAGGCGCGTGTCCCAGCGCACCTCCGCGCCCGCCTGCTCGAGCACCGCCGCCAGGCGCTGGAGCTCGGCGACGCCGTCGACGCGGAATCCCGGGTGGCCCTTCAGCGACGGGCCGAACGCCTCCGTGACCCCGACGTGCAGCTCCGACGCGCCGGCGGCGAACCACGCGCCGCCGCCCGACCGCAGGCCCTCGGGCACCTCGAGCTCGCGGAGGCCGAGCAGCCCGCCGTAGAAGCGCCGCGCCTCGGCCTCGCAGCCCGGCGGGGCCGCGACCTGCACGTGGTCGAGAGCGTCAATCGGCATGTGCCCATTAACGCAAAACAGACGCGAAGGGAGCTGCTCGGGGCGCCCTCCTGTCGATACGCCGAAGCGTTTCGACTATCAGGGCGGCGGGCCTTTCGTCCCCAAGCCTCGCTCTCTGCAGCTACGACCTTCGCGTCTGGCGAGGAAGTTAGGGAGAGCCTCCTCCGAACGCAAGATGCTGCCGATGAAGAGTTCGCATTCTGCGCGCAAAAGCCACCCTTAGATACCCCTGCCACACTGAATCTCGATGGAGCCCCAGACCCAGTGGCTGCCTCCGGCGCCCGCCGCCGAGCCGCCCGCCCCCGCCCCGCGCCCGCCCTACGAGGAGCGGCGCGAGCCGTTGCTCAAGCGCATCTTCGGCCCACTCCTGGTGGCCGGCGCGGTGGTGCTCAAGTTCGCCGCGAAGCTGAAGTTCCTGCTGGTCGTCCTGCCCAAGCTCAAGCTGCTGACGACCTCGGCCTCGATGCTCGTCTCGGTGGCGGCGTACTCGCTGATCTGGGGCTGGAAGTTCGCCGCGGGCTTCGTCGTGCTGCTGTTCGTCCACGAGATGGGTCACTACATCCAGCTGCGCCGTGAGGGCGTCACGCCCAGCGGCATGCTGTTCATCCCCTTCCTCGGCGCCGTCGTCGGCGCCCGCTCGCTCGGCGGCAGCGCGGTCGCAGAGGCGCGCGTCGGCCTGGCCGGCCCGGTCCTCGGCACGCTGGGCTGCCTGGCGATCCTGCCGATCATCGGCGCGACCGACTCGGACTTCTGGCGCGCGCTCGCGTTCACCGGCTTCTTCCTCAACCTCCTCAACCTCGCGCCGATCGTGCCGCTCGACGGCGGGCGCGCGATGGCGGCGATGACGCCCTGGATGTGGTTCGTGGGCTTTGCCGTGATGGTGGCGCTGCTGTTCGTGATCCCCAGTCCGGTCCTGATCCTGATCGTCCTGCTGGGCGGCTACCAGAGCTACCACCGCTTCAAGAACCGCAAGTCGGGCGAAGAGGGCAACGCCGCCTACTACCGCGTCAAGCCCTCGCAACGGCTCCTGGTCGGGGCGACCTACCTCGGGCTGATCGCGGTCTGCGCCGTGGGCATGAACATGACCCATGTGGTGCGCACGCTCAGCGGCGTGTAGCCCGCTCCATCTCGCGCTTCATCTCGCGCTCCTTGATCGACTGGCGCTTGTCGCCGACGTCCTTGCCGCGCCCCAGCGCGATCTCGACTTTCGCGCGGCCGTCTGAGAAGTACAGCCGGGTCGGGATCAGCGTGAGCCCCTTCTCGCGCGTCGAGCCGAGCAGCCGGTCGATCTCGCGTCGGTGCATGAGCAGCTTGCGTGGGCGCTCGGGCTCGTGGTTCTCGCGCGAGGCGGGGGTGTAAGGCGGGATGTGGACGTTGTAGAGCCAGACCTCGCCGTCGCGCACCGCGGCGTAGCCGTCCTTGATCTGGGCCTTGCCCTCGCGCAGCGACTTGACCTCGGTCCCCTGCAGGACCAGGCCGCACTCCCAGCGGTCTGAGAGCTCGTAGCGGTAGCTCGCCTGGCGGTTGGTGGCGACGTCGCCGGGCGCGACCTTCTTCTTTCCCTTCGCGGCCATGGCCTTCTCTTATAGCTGCACGGGCGAGAGGTCCACGCGGCCACGGGCCGTGTCGACGCGGTCGACCTGCACGGTGACGGGGTCGCCGAGCCGGATCGCCTTGCCCGACTGCGAGGCGACGAGCATCGTCTCGGTGGCGTCGAGCTCCCACCAGTCGCCGCGCAGCCGCCGGACCGGCAGCATGCCCTCGAACCCTTCGCCGAAGGCCACGAAGGCACCCGCGCCGATCAGGCCGGTCACCTCGCCCGTCCACTCCGCGTGCCAGCCGCGCTCCAGCAGCGCGGCCTCGAGCAGGAAGCAGCGAGCGATGTCGTCGGCGGCACGCTCGATCGACATCGCATCGCGCTCGCGCTTTGAGCACCACTCGCCCACGTCGGCCATCCCCGCGGCCGGCGGCGGGTCCTCCCCGGCGCCGAGCGCGGCGAGCAGCGCGCGGTGGCAGACGAGGTCGGGGTAGCGCCGGATCGGGGAGGTGAAGTGGCAGTAGCGCGGTGAGCGCAGCCCGGCGTGCCCGAGGTTGACCGGCGAGTAGTAGGCCTGCTTGAGCGAGCGCAGCACGAGCGAGGTCAGCGCTGCGCGCCCGCGCCCGGTGCGCCGCACGTGCGCGGCCACCATGTGGGAGATCTCCCCCACGGCGTCCTCGGCCTGCTGCCGGGACATCGGGACGGGCAGCGGCGGGGTCGGCACCTCGAGCGCGGCCAGCTTCTCGGCGAGGGCGACGACGCGCGCGGCCTCCGGGCGCTCGTGGACGCGATAGAGGGCGGGCAGCCTGCGCGTCTCCAGCAGCGTGGCCACCGCCTCGTTGGCGGCGATCATCAGGTACTCGATGAGGCGGTGGGACTCCGTCGCCTCGGTCGGTTCGAGCGCGCGAACATGGCCCTCGCGGGAGAAGGCGAACTCCGGCTCGACCGACGCGACGGCGAGCGCACCCTTGCGGGCCCGCTCCGCGGCGAGCGCGGCCGACACCGCGCGGGCCACGTCGAGCGGCTCGGCCCAGGGCGCGGCCGCCGGCTCCTCGCCGGCGAACACGCGGTCGACCTGCGGGTAGTCCAGCCGCGCGTCGGAGCGGATCAGCGACCGGTGAAAGGCGCTGCGGCGCAGCCGCGCGCCGTCGAACTCGAGCTCGACGGTGACCGCGAGGCGGTCGGCACCGGGCATCAGCGAGCAGGCCTGGTTGGAGAGCGCCTCGGGGAGCATCGGCTCCACGGCGCCCGGGACGTAGACGCTGGTGGCGCGGCGGTGGGCCTCGCGATCCACCGGCGAGCCCGGCGCGACGTGCGCGGCGACGTCGGCGATGTGGACCCACACGCGCGCGGCGCCGTCGGGCAGTCGCTCGGCGGAGATCGCGTCGTCGAAGTCGCGTGCGCTCGGCGGATCGATCGTGAACGTCGGCAGATCGCGCAGGTCGCGGCGGGCGGCGCCCTCGCCGCCCGGGGGCGCCTCGGCGGCCGCGCGCGCGGCACGCTCGACGGCGGGGTCGAAGCGCCGCCGCAGCCCGCGGTCGAACATCAGCGCCTCGATCACGTCGCGCGCGACGTCGGGGCGCCCGAGCCGGCGCAGCACGCGGCCATGGCCGGCGCGTGGACCCGAGGGCGAGACGAGCACGATGTCGCCGGCGCGGACCTCGCGCCCGGGCTTGTCGACGGTCAGCCGCCGCCCGCGCGCGAAGAACGGCGTGGCGGCCCAGAAGCGCCCGCGCTTCTCGAGCACGCCGACCACCGGTGCCGCGACGGGAGCGCCCGTCGGCGCAGCGGCGCGGCTCACGCCTTCGCGCGCGTCACGGTGCGCAGTGCGACGGTGAGGGCCTCGTCGCGCTTGGTGGCGCGGTCGTCCTTGACCTTGACGTCGGGAGTGATGCCGGCGCCCCGCTTGGGGCCGCCGCCGCCGAGGTTGCGCCCCTTGGGGGTGAAGTACTCGCCCACGGTGAGGTCGAGCGCGCCGCCGTTTGAGAGCTGCTGGATCTGCTGAAAGACGCCCTTGCCGAACGTGCGCGTCCCCACCACCTTGGCGCGACCGCGGTCCTGCAGCGCGCCGGTGACGATCTCCGACGCCGAGGCGGACTCGCCGTTGACCAGCACCACGATGGGGACGTTCGCGGAGATCGAGTGACCCGTCGCCTGGAAGACGTGCTCGGGTTGCGAGCGACCCTTGGTGCTGACGATCCGGCCTTCGGGGATGAAGATCGAGGAGATCAGCACCGCCTCGTTGAGCAGGCCGCCGCCGTTGTCGCGCAGGTCGAGCACGACGCCCTTGGCGCCGCGCTTGAGCAGCCCGCGCACGGCCTGGTCGACCTCGCCGTGAGCGCCCGAGGTGAAGCTCGAGAGGCTGACGTGGGCGATCTCGGCCCCGTTCGGCGCCTTGGCCAGCTCGGATTCGACCACCGGCACGTCGACGCGCGCGCGGCGCAGCCGCACGTCGCGCGAGCGCTTGCCGGTCTTCAGGGTGAGACGCACCGCGGTGCCGGCGCGGCCCTTGATCATCGTCGTCGCCTGCTCGGAGCTCGCGCCCTTGATCGTGCGGCCGTTGACCGCGGTGATCGTGTCGCCCGGGCGCAGGCCGCCCTTGGCGGCCGGCGAGCCCTTGAACACGGTGAGCACGTGCAGCCCCGCGGACACCTGCTCGACGGTCATGCCCACGCCCTCGAACTTGCCCTCGGTCGTGTCCTGAAAGCCGCGGTACGCCTTGGGATCGAAGTAGTTGGAGAAGCGGTCGTGCAGGGACTTAACCGCCGCGCTGAGCGAGGTGTCCAGCAGCTGCCCGCGGCTCACGGGCCGGTAGTAGTCCGTGGAGATGCGATCCACCGCCTCGTCGTAGAGGCGCCCGCTGGTGTCCTTGACGAACGCGTTGCGGACCGGCCCGGGCAGCACGGACGGATGGCCGCCGAGCCAGATCCCGGCCAGCAGCAGGACGGGGACGAGCAGGAGCAGCAGGGGCAGCGGCGAGCGGCGGCGGCGGGGCACGTCAGAACACGGTACTGCGCCGCATGTGGGCGCGATAAGCCTCGCTAGACCCGCAGGAAGCGCCGCAGCGACAGCCCCGAGCCGACCGCGGAGACGGCGACCGAGGCGCCGAGCAGCACCACGATCAGCAGGCCGAAGTTCATCGTCTCCGGTGCGGCGATCAGCGCGAAGTCCTTGGCCAGCGGGTCGACCAGGGCGATCTTGACCACGGCCAGCAGCAGGACGGCCAGCATGCCGCCGATTGCGCCCACCAGCACGCCCTCCAGCACGAACGGCCAGCGGATGAACCAGTCCGTCGCGCCCACCAGCTTCATGACCTCGACCTCGCGCCGGCGGGCGTAGAGCGAGAGCCGGATCGTGTTGGCGATCAGGAGCATCGAGGCCACGCAGAGCAGCACCGCGAGCAGGCCCATCGTCAACTTGACCACCCGGGTGGCCGAGAGGATCTTGTTCGTGTCCTCCTCGCGGTTGCGGACCTCGTCGATCGCGGGGTCGATCACGGTGCGCCCGCCCGAGGGCGAGAGCGGCGCGAGCGCGTCGCGCACCGCGGCGATGTTGTCGGGCTTGTCGGGATAGACCCGGAAGGTGTCGGGCAGCGGGTTGGCGCCAAGCAGGTCGTAGGCCTCGGGGCTGCGGCGCTTCTGCTCCGCGTAGGCGGCCTCCTTGGAGATGAACTGCACGCGCGCGACGTGCGGCGTCTGGGTCTCGATGACCCGCCGCACGCGCTCGATGTCGCGGTCGGTGACGCGCGGCTGCAGGTAGACGTCGGCGATGACGCGAGCGCGCACCTCGTTGGCGGCGCCGGTCGTCGCCTCCACGACCGGGATGAACACGCCGAGCACCAGCACGGTGACGAGCACGGTGGCCATCGCGGCGAACGACGGCACGGCGTTGCGCGTGAGCGCCCGGACCGCCTCGTGGAAGAAGAACGCGACCTTCACGTCGAGTAGCGCCCCACCCGCTCGTCGCGGATGATCCGCCCCTTGGAGAGCTCGATCACCCGCCGGCGCATGCGGTCGACCATCGCGTTGTCGTGCGTGGCGACCACGACCGTCGTACCGGTGCGGTTGATCCGGTAGAGCAGCTGCATGATCCCGATCGAGGTCTCGGGATCGAGGTTGCCGGTCGGCTCGTCGGCCAGCAGCAGCGGCGGGTGATTGACGAACGCCCGCGCGACCGAGACGCGCTGCTGCTCCCCGCCGGAGAGCTGGTCGGGGTAGTTGTGCAGCTTGGTCGAGAGCCCCGTGAGACGCAGGATGTCGGGCACCTTCTCGCGGATCTCGCGCCGCGTGCCGCCGGTCACCTGCAGCGCGTAGGCGACGTTGTCGTGCACCGTGCGGGTGGGCAGCAGCTTGTAGTCCTGGAAGATCACGCCGATGTTGCGGCGGTAGTAGGGGACACGGCCGCGCGGGATGCGGGTGAGGTCGTGCCCGGCCACGGTGATCGAGCCGTAGGTCGGCTCGGACTCCTTGATCAGCAGCCGCATCAGCGTCGACTTGCCCGAGCCCGAGGCGCCGACGATGAAGACGAACTCGCCGGGCTGGATCGAGAACGTCGCGTCCTCGAGGCCGACATCGGCCTTCGAGTAGTGCTTGGAAACGGAGCGCAGGTCGACGATCGCGCCCTCCGCGGGCGGCGGCAGGACGCTGCGACGGGGCTCAGGTGCAGCCCTTCTGGGTCTGTGATCGGTGGCGGCCATCGGCGGGTCGGAGGGTACCGAGGGGGGTTCCACAGCTCCGCAAAAAGGCCTGCAGGGGCCATCGTCTAGCCTCAGAGCCATGCCCACGATCCACTCCTCCAGCCTCCCGAATGGGCTGCCCCTGCACCGCATCGAGCTCGAGGGCACGCGCGCCGTGACCGTGCTCGTGGCCTTCGAGGCCGGGGCGCGCACCGAGCGTCCCGAGGAGAACGGGATGGCGCACTTCCTCGAGCACCTCGTGTTCAAGGGCGGGGAGCGCTACGACGACTACCGCAAGGTCAACGAGACCGCCGAGCACATGGGCGCGATGCTCAACGCCTACACGTCCCACGACGTCGTGGCGTTCCACATCACCTGCCGCGCCGAGGTGGTGGGCCAGGCGATCGACCTGCTGACCGACTTCGTGGGGCGCCCGAGGATCGACGCCGACGAGCTCGACCGCGAGCGCGGCGTCGTCGTGCAGGAGATCGCCCGCGCCAACGACCAGCCGTCGGTGCTCGCCGAGCACCTGATCGATCGCGCCGCCTTCGGCGACCATCCGCTCGGGCGCCCGGTGCTGGGCCCACCCGAGCACATCCAGAGCTTCTCGCGCGACGCGATCGTGGCGTTCCGCGGCCGCCAGTGGGCGGGCTCGCGCGGCGGCGCCTTCCTGGTCGGCAACCTGTCGCACCTCCCCGAGGAGGCCGAGCTGGGCGAGTACTTCGGGCGCTTCCCGGCGATCGAGCCCAACGGCGGCTACGAGGCGGCCCCGGCCTTCGACCCGCAGACGCTGGTGGAGACGCGCGAGTCCAACCAGTCGCACCTGCGGATCTCCTACCGGCCCTCGATCGACCCGCGCGACCCCGCGCAGCGCGCGGCGATGACGGTCTACTCGACGCTGCTGGGCGGCTCCATGGGCTCACGGCTGTTCGACGAGATCCGCGAGCAGCGCGGGCTCGCCTACTCGGTCTACTCCGTCGACCACTCCTACGCCGACGTGCCGATCCTCCAGCTCTCGGCGGGCCTGGACAGCACCAAGTGCACCGCGGCGTTCGAGCGCATGCGCGAGATCGTCGGCGAGCTGCGCACCGACGGCCCGCGCGCCGACGAGTTCGAGCGCGCCCGCGCCTACGCAGCCGGGCGCCGCGTGCTGGCGTTCGAGAACACCAACGCGGTCGCGCGCTACGCGGCCAATCAGAGCGTGGTCTACGGCGAGGACATCGACCCCGACCGCGCGATCGCGCTGCTCGACGAGACAACGATCGAGCGCGTCGCCGAGGTCGCGCGGGGCATCTCCGAGCAGGCCTCCGTGGCCTGCGTGGGCCCCCACGAGCAGGGGGAGTTCGAGCGCTGACCACGCGCGCCCTTGCGGGTGCGCCGCATCGTGGGTGACAATCGGCAGCGGGTGACCGTCGCCGAGCTCAACCGCCGCGAGCTGGAGCGCTACCTCGAGCGGGTGACCGATCGCTGGCCGGTCCAGCGCGCGCTGCTGGCCGGCGCGCGCCTCGACGACTCGCGCGGTGCGGGCCCCCAGCGCGAGCGCGGCCCCGAGTACGTCGTGGTGCTGGTCTCCGAGCACTTCGACGGCGTCCCGTGGCTCGAGCGCGTCTACCAGGCCGGGAGCCTGTGGGACGGGCTGGAGATGGGCGCTCCAGCTGATCTGCACTGCTACACCCCACAAGAGTTCGAGCGCAAGCGCGAGCAGCTCAAGATCGTGCGCCACGCCGCCGAGGAAGGCTTGGAGCTGCTTCCCGAACCGGCTTGAGCGCGCGTCCGTAACACACGGTGGGGCGAGCGTGTCCCCCTCTTAGATGCCCCTGCCCTCTCTCACCCTGCTGCGCACCCAGTCCGACGAGCGCCTGGTGGCGCTCGCGCGTGAAGGCCACGAGCGTGCCTTCGAAGCCATCGTCGAGCGCTACCGCCGCCCGCTGCTGCGCGCCGCGCGGCGCGTCCTGCCCGAGGCCCGTGCCGAGGACGCCCTCCAGCAGGGGCTGATGAGCGCCTGGGCGGCGCTCGGGCGCGGCGACGAGGTGCGGGAGCTGCGCCCGTGGCTGTTTCGCATCATCCACAACTGCTCGCTGAACGCGCTGCGCGTCTCGGGCTACGACTACGACGAGCTGCAGGACACGCTGCGGATCACCGACGCCTCCGGCGATGAGCTCGAGCGCCGCGCCGTCGTGCGCCTGACCCTGGCCAGCGTCGCGGCGCTTCCCGAGCGCCAGCGCGACGCGCTGCTGGCCACGGCGGTCGGCGGCTACACCCACGAGCAGATCGCGCGCGAGTTCGGCATGTCCGACAACGCGCTGCGCCAGCTCGTCTACCGCGCCCGCTCGAGCGTGCGCGCCGCGGCGACGGCGGTCACGCCGATGCCGCTCGTGCACTGGTTCCTGACCGCGGGCTCGGACTCGTCCCCGTTCGCCCAGCGCATCGCCGAGCTGACCGCGGGCGCGGCGCCCGCGGGCGCGGCGGCCGCGTTCGCCAAGGTCGGCACCGTCGCCGTGCTGGCCACTACGGCGCTCACCGGCCCCGGGCTCGTGGAGCGCGTCGCGCACCATCCGCACAGCGACAGCGTCGCGGTGGCGGCAGCCCAGCCCGCGCGGCCGATTCTCGCCGCGAACGCCGGTGGCTCGACGCCGCAGCACCTCCCGGCCGCGGTGCGCCGCGCCGCGACCCGTCCCGGGCCTGGAGCCGGGGGGCCCAAGCAGCGCTCAGGAGGCACAGCCGGCGGCCACGGGCGCCGCTCCGGGAGCGGCGGGAGCGGCAGCGGCGAGGACCGGGCGCCCGAGCACCGCGGCGAGGACGGCAGCGGTCGCAGCGGCGGCTCGCGCCACGGAGACGACGGCGGCGGCGGCACGGGCGACGGAAGCCCGAGCAGCGGCAGCGACGGTGGCGACGACCACAGCGGCAGCAGCGGCTCCGGCTCGGGCTCGAGCGGGAGTGTCAGCAGCGGCGGCGACGACGGCGGCTCCAGCGCAAGCGGCTCCAGCGGCAGCGGCAGCGTCAGCGGCAGCACGAGCAGCGGCTCCGACTCGCACAGCGGCCCCGGCGGCGGCGACAGCGCGCCCGTGGCCGTCGCGACGCCCGATCCGATCGTGACGACGGTTCCCACCGTCACGCCCGAGACCGAGTCCCACAGCGGCTCGGGACGCGCGTTGCAGGACTCGCGCGACGGCAGCTCCGGCCCCGGCTGAATCTCCTCCGTTACATCCCATCGGGTCGCCGTGTCTCAACAGCGGTCCCTTCCCCCACGCTCCAAAGGAGCACGTCCCATGCGTAAGTTCCTCCTCCTCACGGCTGTCGCTCTTCTCGGTGCGATGGCCCTCGCCACGAGCGCCTCAGCGCGCTCGGGCGACCGCAACCACGACCGCATCCCGGATCGCTGGGAGCGTGCTCACCACCTGTCGCTGAAGGTCAACGAGGCCCGCCGCGACCAGGACAAGGACGGCCTCAAGAACCTCGGCGAGTTCCGCGCGGGTACCGACCCCCGCAAGGCCGACAGCGACGGTGACGGCACTCCCGACGTCAAGGAGCACGCCGGCACGATCGCCTCCTTCACGGGCGGCGTCCTGACCATCACCCTGGCTCAGGGCGGCGAGCTGTCAGCCACGGTCGACAGCGCCACGAAGATCGAGTGCGGCGGCTCTGCCGACGCGCACAGCTCCAGCCACGGCTCCGACGACAGCGCCTCGGGCACCGGCACCGCCGGCGACGACCCGGCGACCGACGACCAGAGCGACGACAGCGGCACCAACCCCGCCACCCACGACGCGGGCGACGATGACGGCACCGACGATGCCGGCACGGACGACCAGGGCCACGACGAGGGCCAGGCCTGCGGTACCGCGGCCCTGACGACGGGCGCCACCGTCGACGAGGCCGACCTCCAGGCCACCTCGGACGGCAAGCGCTTCGTCAAGCTCGAGCTCGGCAGCTAGTCACCAGAGGGTCAGCAGCACGAACGAGGGGCGGCCCGGCCGGGCCGCCCCTCTTTCCATTTAAAGCTCTCACCGGGTAGCCGAAACCACCCACCGGGGACACGAGCTTCTCAGGACCCGGCGGGAACCTCTCGCCCCCGCTGATCGCGCCGTGCGTGCGCCGATGCAGGAATCGGATGTCCCGCCGGAGCGCCGCCACCACTCTCGCCGCCCTGCTGGCCCTGCTCGTCCTCGCGGCGCCCGCCGCGGCGGCCGACGCCGACCACGACGGCATGCCGGCTCGCTGGGAGCTGCGCCATCACCTCGACCCGGCCCACAACGACGCGGCTCGCGATCCCGACCACGACGGGCTCTCCAATCTCGGCGAGTACCTCTCGCACACCGACCCCCAGCGCGCCGACTCCGATCGCGACGGCGTGCGCGACGGCCGCGAGGACGCCGATCGCGACGGGCTCGCCAACGCCGCCGAGATGCTCACCGGCAACGACCCGGGCGATCGCGACAGCGACGGCGACGGAATCCGCGACGGCCGCGAGCACGCCGGCCGCGTCATCCGCGTCGCCGACGGCACCGTCACGATCGCCCTCGCCGCCGGCGGGCGCCTGACGGCCGGCATCGACGCCGCGCCCGGCTGCGCACCCGACGACGCGCCCGGCGGTCCCGCTGAGGACGCCGATCCGGTCGCCGCAGCGAGCTCCACCGCCGACGAGGACCCCCTCTTCCTGCCCGACGACGCACCCGACGCCGGCTCGGCCGCGGCCGACAGCTCGGACGACGAGGCGGCCGTGTGCGCCCAGCCGCTCGCCGCCGGCGACATCGTGCACGAGGCCGTCGTCGACGCGTCCGCGCAGGACCTCGAGCTGGTCTCGATCGTGCTGACCGGCGCGCGCGGCTGAGCCTCGGCTCAGCCGATCGCGACCATGCGCTCGATCGGCCGCCGCGCGCGGTCGGCGATCGCGCGCGGGACCTGCACGACCGGCTCGCCGTCGCGCAGCGCGTCGCGCAGCTTGGGCAGCGTGATCATCTTCATGTAGCGGCAGCTCGCGGCCTCGTTGGCGGCGATGAAGTCGACGTCCGGCGCGGCCTCGCGCAGCGGGTGCAGCATCCCCACCTCGGTCGCGACGATCGCCGTGCTTCCCGGCCGCGCGCTCGCCGCGTAGCCGAGCATGCCGCCGGTGGAGAGCATGTGGACGCCCTCGGGCGCGACGTCGCCCGCCGCCACGTACTCCATGACCGAGGTCGAGCAGCCGCACTCCGGATGGATCAGGAAGTCGGCGCCGGGGTGCTCGGCGCGCTTTGCGGCGATGTCGCTCGGGCGGATGCCGGCGTGCACGTGGCACTCGCCGTCCCACACGCGCATGGGGCGCTCTGTCATCTTCTCCACGTAGGCGCCGAGGAACATGTCGGGGCCGAAGAGGATCTCCGTGTCCTCGCCGTGCTCGCGGTAGATGTGCTCGACGACCGCGACGGCATTGGAGGAGGTCACGCAGTAGTCGGTCTCGGCCTTGACCTCAGCGGTGGTGTTGACGTACATGACCACG